>JAUWGP010000036.1 GCA_030606335.1 Caldifarciminota bacterium | reverse complement strand
AAACATTCAACATTAAACAATAGACCATTCAACTATTCAACTAATCAACTCTTATCCCATTCAACATTACACATTTAACATCAAACATTAAACATTTAACATTCATTTGTATCTATCTGTGCTTTCTGAAGTTTACCCGAGTAGTCTATATAGACAGTCTGAATCTCCGTAAATATTTCATACACAGTCCATCCTCCCTCTCTATGTCCATTACCAGTATCTTTTAGCCCACCAAATGGAAGATGACATTCAGCTCCTATCGTAGGACCATTAATGTAGGTAATACCAGCCTCAATCCTTTCACGGGCTTTCAATGCCTTATTAATATCCTGTGTATAAATTGATGATGACAATCCATATGAAACACCATTTATAACCCTTATAGCCTCATCAAGATTCTTTACCCTTATAACTGAAAGTACAGGACCAAATATCTCCTCCTTAGCTATCCTCATATCTGGTGTAACGTCAGAAAATATTGTTGGCTTGAAGAAATATCCCTTTGCACATTCTCCTTCAGTATATTGTTCGCCACCACAAACTAATGTTGCACCTTCATTCTTACCAATTTTTATATATTCTTTTACCTTTGTAAGCTGTTTTTCTGACACGAGTGGTCCCATTTGTATCTCTTCGTTTAGCCCATTTCCTATCTTTATATCTTTTGCTCTCTCTTTCAAAATGGAGAGCAATCTGTCATATATACTTTCCTCGACGATAAGTCTTGAAGTTGCTGTACATCTCTGTCCTGTGGTTCCGAATGCACCCCAGAGAACACCTTCAACTGCAAGTTCCAGATTAGCGTCTGCCAAAACAATCTGACCATTTTTCCCACCGAGTTCAAGCGATACCCTTTTTAGTGTCTTTCCACAAACCTCTGCTATCCTCTTTCCTGTCTCCACAGAACCCGTAAACGAGACAACACCTATGTCTGGATGTGAAAGAATAGCCTCTCCAACAATGGAACCTGAACCATGAACAAGATTTACTACGCCTTCAGGAACACCTGCCTCCAGTAATAGTTCAACAACCTTTGTCGCGGAGAGAGGAGCCTCTCTTGATGGTTTAAATACAACTGTATTTCCTGATAAAAGTGCTGGGACCAATTTCCAGCAGGGAATTGCAACTGGAAAATTCCATGGTGATATAAGACCTGCTATCCCTATTGGACGTCTAAATGTCAGGCAGAGTTTATTTTGTAGTTCCGAAGGAACAGTGTGACCAAAAAATCTCCTTGCTTCTCCAAATGCATAATAAGCAGTATCAATACCTTCTTGAACATCTCCCCTTGTCTCTTTAAGCACTTTACCCATTTCTCTCGTCTCAATGGCGGCGAGTTCTTCCTTATGTGCGGTAAGAAGATCGCCAAACCTTTTCATTATATCTCCCCTTGTAGGAAAGGGTAGAGCTTTCCACTTTGGGAGAACCTCTTTTGCTGCCTGACAGGCAAGGTTTACATCTCGAGGTCCTGATTTCGGAAATTCTCCTATTCGTTCGTCTATTTGAGCTGGATTTTTCTTTACAAAAGTCTCTTCTGAAAGTCCAGAAACCCACCTACCACTAATATAGTTCTTATATACCATATTCCCTCCTGAAGTAATATTTAGTATTGTGCAAAATATAACTACAGAGAGTGATTTGCGAAAAGGGAAGAGGGAAAAGCGAATGGTGACAAATCCTCTATCTCTTCTCTCTCATCACTCATCTCTCTTCTCCTTTGTCTTCTCTGTGTTCTCTGTGGTTTCTTTCGAATTATTTTCCACAGTATCCTTGTAAAAATTCGTATTTTAGTATAACACATTTTCTCAATTTTGTCAAGCAAAAACTAAAATCTCTCCTCACCCCTCAGACAGCAGTCAGAAATGAATCATTAACGTTCTGAGAGATTATGAATATAGGATAAATTTTGTTTGACTTTTTAATTAATCTATGTTAAAATTAGACAGTTCTAAATGAATAACCTCTATTGAATCATATGGACGTTGCAGTATTTATGAGTGGGGGAATCGATTCCTCTGTAGCTGCCTTTATCCTTAAAGAAGAGGGATATAATATTGTAGGTGTCACACTTGACATGCATCCCTTTAGTAAAGAAAGCATAAGAAAGGCAAAGCTGATTTCAAAAAGACTGAACATAAACCATATAGTACTTGATGTGAGAGCAGATTTCCAGAAAGGTGTGATCGAGTATCTCATAAACGAATATATTAATGGCAAGACTCCAAATCCCTGTGTGATATGTAATAGAAGGATAAAATTTGGATTGGCAATGGAACGATTAAAATTTGAAAGGTTTGCAACAGGTCATTATGTAAGAACATCTTTTCAAGATGGTTGGGTATTAAAAAAGGGAATCGATCAGGATAAAGACCAGTCATATTTTCTCGCCATGATTGAGAAAAAAAGAATTAAAAATCTGATTTTTCCTCTTGGCAACCTCAAAAAAGAGATAGTAAAAACTATGGCAAGAGAAATAAATGTATACACTGATGAAAGGTCAGAAAGCCAGGACCTTTGTTTTATAGATAGGAATTATTCGGAATTTATTAGTAATATTACAGATAAAACCTCAGGGAACATTGTTGATATGGAAGGAAATGTTATTGGAAGACATAATGGAATAATTCACTATACAATAGGACAGAGAAGGAGAATAGGAAAACCTTATAAACACCCATACTATGTAATTAAAATAGATACACAGAATAATAGATTGATAGTAGGTAAAGATGAGGACCTCTATTCAAAAGTATTGTTTGTTGAACGTCCAAACTGGCTGAGTATAAAACCTTCAAAAGAACCAATCAATCTTTATGTCAAAATAAGATATAGACATAAACCAGTCAGGGCAACCTTCTATCCTGAGCATAATATGGTAGAATTTGTCTCGACCCAGAGGGCAATTACACCCGGTCAGGTTGCCGCATTCTATGATGGAGAAATATTGCTTGGTGGAGGATGGATATCTTCTACTTGAAATTTTACTTGACATTTCTACAATTATATGTTATAATTCACCCCGAAATCACCTGAAGTTATTTTCTAATAATAGAACTCTTCTCTTATGAAGATTAAATTAAAAAAATTCCATATTTTCACAGTAGGGTCAATACTCTTAACTCTCTCTTTTATTGGTTGCGGTAATGATGGACCAACAGATGTTCTGGTTTATGCACCCGTTATAGTCGAGATTTCTTACCAAGATAAAGATTCAACCTATTGGCAAGAAGTTGATAATATAGTGCTCAGGGTATCTGGATTGGAGTTTTCACCCATTGTAGATACGCAAAGCGTGGACTCGACAACTTTTTCATTAGAGGTACCTACTGGAGAAGATAGGATTTTTACAGCATTTGCAATAGATACAAATAGGACAGCATATTTTTGGGGAAGAAAAGATACCAGTATATCAAACGAAGATACAACAAGGCTAACAATAGAACTTACTTCATTGCTTGCAACAGCAGGGGATAGTATTATCATATTAAGAGATAGTCTACCCTGGGGACTTAGTTGCACAGACTCCATTCTTGACAGTTTAGGGATAAATACAATTGTGGTTAACTCAGATAGTTTTTCAGACCTTCTCCTTGATCCTTATAAAAACACCATTATAATTCCCTCAGACCAGCCACAGGAATTTTATAACAATTATAAAACATACATCACTAAATTTAATAACTTTGTGTTTGATGGTGGTGTAATGTTCTTCTCTGCTTGCCATAAGGGCTGGAATAACGGAGATATAAATGCCAGCAATATTTTATTTCCTTCGAGTGTAATGTTGGACACGATATACCACACTGATACAATAAATATAGTTACTGGAAACCATCCTGTCCTTGAGGGTCTTGACACTCTAAAGGGATATTACGCAAGTTATGGTTGGTTTAAAGATTATCCCTCCTTTGGTCATATACTGACTGTATGCCCATCTCCAGAATCAGACACAACTATAAAACCTACTCTACTACTTTATCAATATGGATCAGGTCTGGTTCTTCTCTCCTCACAACCACTTGAATATACATATGTCCATGGAACAGGTGTAAACAACATCGGGTCACTTCTACCGAAGTTGTTGAGTTGTTTAGTTGATAACAGAGAGAGATTATTCCTTAAGAAATAACTCATGAATATAATCAAATCTCTGGATTCTATAAAAAACCTCTCCATTCAGGACAGATATTATCTGATATACAAATATGTTTGGTTGGGAAGGAACCTCAAGATATTCTTATGTGGAAAAGTATGAAGGTGTTTATGGCAGGAAATGAAGCAGTGGCAAGAGGTGCCTATGAGGCTGGATGCAGGGTTGCCTGTGCATATCCAGGTACACCCTCTTCAGAGATATTAGAAAATATAGTAAAATACAAGGATAAGATATACTGTGAATGGTCAATAAATGAAAAGGTCTCTTTAGAGGTTGCTTCAGGTTCTGTATTTGCCGGTGTAAGAAGTCTTGTTGCCATGAAACATGTAGGTCTGAATGTTGGAGCAGACCCTCTCTTCTCAATGGCTTACATTGGGGCAAGTGGAGGATTTGTAATAGTGACAGCAGACGATCCTGGTATGCACTCATCACAAAATGAGCAGGATAATAGGAATTATGCACGAGCAGCAAAGATTGCGTTACTTGAGCCATCAGACTCCGAAGAGGCAAGACTGCTCACAAAGATTGGATTTGATATATCAGAGGAATTTGATACACCTGTTCTTCTAAGACTCACTACAAGAATCAGCCACTCTTATAGTATTGTAAATACAGAGGAGCGTGAAGAACATCCACCAAAGGGTTATAATAAGGATATAAAAAAAAGATTGATACTCCCTTCACATGCAAGGGTAAGACATAAAATCGTAGAGGAGAGACTGAAAAAATTAAAGGAGTACAGCAATAAATTTCCACTTAACAGGATAGAATGGCAAAAAAAGGACCTGGGCATCATAACCTCAGGAATATCCTACCAGTATGTAAAGGAGGTATTTCCCCAGGCAAGTATACTCAAGCTTACACTTACCTGGCCACTTCCTGATAAGATTATCAAAAATTTTGCAAATAATGTCAAAGAATTGTTCGTTGTAGAAGAGAATGACCCATTCCTTGAGACAGAAATAAAGGCTATGGGAATAAAGGTCATTGGGAAGGAAAGAATTCCAATTACAGGAGAACTTGATACATATAAATTAAGGAAAGCATTTGAGATTCCAACTGAAGAACTATTAGATATTCCCGACATCCCATCCCGACCTCCTGTTCTATGTGCAGGATGCTCACATAGAGGTGTGTTTTATGCAATATCCAAACTTAAACTTATTGCTACTGGGGATATTGGTTGTTACACTCTTGGTGCACTTCCTCCATTGAATGCCATGGATACATGTGTATGCATGGGTGCATCAATTGGTAATGCATTTGGACTTGAACTTGCATTAGGAGATAAGATAAGTAATAAAACAGTTGCAGTGATAGGAGATTCAACGTTTTTTCACTCAGGAATAACAGGATTGATAGATATTATATACAACAAGGGTACTTCCACAATAATAATACTCGATAATACAATAACAGCTATGACCGGACATCAAGACCATCCTGGTACAGGCATAACTCTTATGGGTGAACCAACAAAGAAGATAGACTTACAGAATGTTGTAACAGGCTGTGGTGTAGAACATGTATATGTAATTGATCCCTATAATCTGAAAGAGACAATAAAGGTTATAAAGAGAGAGGTTGAGAGGAGAGAAGTATCAGTTATAATTGCAAGGAGACCATGTGCATTACAAATAAAACCTGATAAACCCTTCCGTGTAATTCCTGATAAGTGTACAGGTTGTAAATTATGTTTAAGGCTTGGCTGTCCTGCCATATCGATAAAGGATGATAAAGCAGTGATAGACAAATTCCTTTGTACAGGATGCAGTATATGTGCAGAGGTATGTATTAAAAATGCAATAGTGTAATTTTATTTAAGACGATTATAAAGATTCTTTCTTTTTCTGTGATAGTCTTATGAAACCCTGTGAATAAGGAAAAAATACTGTGAAAAATAATATGAAAGAATATGAAATAAACCACAGAGGACACAGAGTAAATTTAATTCTCTGTGCTCTCAAAAAAACAAGGACTAAAATTAACCACAGATTCACCCTGTGAAATATCTATTTCACGGGGTAAACACAGATGTTCAAAGATAAATAAAAACTTTGAAGTAAGAAACAATCAGTGTAAATCAGCGCTAAAAAAACAGAGAAATATAAGTTATAGCGATTAGTCTTATCTGTCTACCGAGAGTCAAGATAAGAGGTCACAGAGGTGAGGAATAAAAATCTTTTAATCCCTTAATACTAAAGATTCTCTGTGGCTCCCCTGTTAAATAAAGTACCAGAGATGATTACTTGTACTTAATTTTGTAAATATTTAACAGGGTGAATCTGTGGTTAGATTTTGCACACTACCAAGGAAAAAATACGGAGGAGTTATGACGAAGATAGTCATTTGTGGTGTAGGTGGACAGGGGATCATCCTTGCATCCGACGTACTTTCCCTGGTTGCAATGGATGAGGGATATGATGTAAAAAAGAGCGAGGTTCATGGTATGTCTCAAAGAGGAGGAAGTGTAATCTCAAATTGTATATTTGGAAAGAAGGTCTATTCACCACTTATAGGACAAGGAGAGGGTGATATCCTTCTTGCATTTGAGAAACTTGAAGCATTACGGAGATTACCTTATCTTAAAAAGAAAGGGCTATTAATTGTTAATGACTATGAGTGGCCTCCTTCTACAGTTGCAAGTGGTAAGGCTGTATATCCCATAGATATTATTCAGACCCTAAAAGACAAAACAGAAAATCTGGTTCATGTAAATTGTGTGAAGATCGCATTGAAATTAGGGAATATAAGGTGTACCAATATTGTACTATCAGGTGTAATTGCAAAATATCTGCCATTTAAGCAGGAAACGTGGCTTTCAGTGATTGACAGACGGGTTCCCAAGAAGACCCTTGAGATAAACCAGGCTGCTTTTTGTGAGGGTTTTTCCAATGTTGCATGTCTTTGACATCTTGGGGGAGTAATCCTTTTAAAGTATTTAATTCTATAATCAGAAATGGTGATACTTTTGATTTTTCAACCCATTTATTTGAAATACTGAATGAAGAGAGTATGAGAACAATTATTGCAGCGATTATGCTGCCTTTAAGAAATCCGAAAATCAATCCAAATAGTCTGTCCACAAAGCCTATATAGAGAAAACGCAAAAACTTACGAAGTAATTTCCCTATAATATAGAATATGAGTATCCCAATGATTATTATAATAATAAAGGCTAAAATGGCAGCTGTTTTAGATGGTAGAAAATCAAATAATGGAATAAGGAATATGTAACTTCTTGCTGCTATGAAAACACCTATGACTATACCAATCATAGAGAATATTTCGACCAATGCACCTTTAATTAACCCAGATATAAAACTCCATATTATAATGAGAAGTAATACTATATCAAGCATGATTGATGTCATAGTTTTATTTAGATATTTTAACCTTAAACATGGAAATAATTATGAAGCATAATATAAATAAAGTATTAATTATAGGTATTTTAATAATGCTCTTCTATTCTCATGCGGATAATATCTATCCATTCCAACCATATAATAAAGCAATGGAAGAAAAAATAGAGCAGTACAGAGATTTCGTATTTCCATATAGAGGAGATGATACTGAGTCTTTTCTAACTCAAATATATGGTTTGTCAACACAGTATGGACTGAATTTTGATATAGTTATGCGATGGTTGTATACCGAAAGTAGATTCTATCCTAAGGCAATCAGCCCAAAGGGTGCAGTCGGAATATGTCAGTTGATGCCACCGACTGCACAACTAATAGCAGATGTAATTAAATATCCAAGATATAATCTACTTAATGAAGATGACAATCTCATTCTTGGTTTTGCTTTCCTCTCTTTACTTCTACGAGAATCCGATTATGATTATGAGAAAGCACTTGCGCGTTATTATGCAGGATCATACTGGAATTATTATCTCGATAGTAGATATGTCAGGTTCATAGTCACTAAGGACATCTAAAAAACAGATATATGATAACATAAGATGATAAGGTTGTCAAGAAAAAACTTATAAAACAAGCTGAAATATAGGAGCACTTTTTGGTTGACAAAATAAATATTCTATTGTATAATTGTAAAATATGATTCATTTCATTAAATTATATTGGTTAAAATATTCACCTTATATCTTAAACTTTCTTCTTAAATCACACCATACTCTATGCCATATCAATTGATTGATCATACTGCAGATGTCGCTATAAGGGTGAAGGCTGATAGTCTTGATAGTCTCTTTATAGATTCAGCCAAAGGGATGTTCAAAATAATTGGCAATCCCAGCCATGGAGTTGACCAGAAGGTACATATAAATCTAACAACTGAAAGTCTTGAAGACCTCATGCATGACTGGCTTACAGAGCTTCTATATATATACGAAACAGACAATATATCATTTTCAAAATTTAAATTTAAAAAGCTTGACAAAATACACCTTGAGGCAACTGCATACGGACAGGTAATAGAACCAGAGAATGCCCAAACAGAGATAAAGGCAGTTACCTATCATAAACTTAAAATAAAAAAGGAAAAAAAAGGATATAGAGTTGATATTATTTTCGATATATAGATTACTGAAAATACAATTCGTGTTTGTGCTTTAGCGCATCAGATGTTCAGAATATCAGTAGGAAGCATATCAGCAGATCAGGTAACCAGTAATCAGTCATCGGTGGTCAGGTCATTGGCTATTCAACGAATAATAATGTCTACATTCGTAAACCTACCGATTACTGATAACCGAATACAAGTCTGTTCTGATAATCTGCCCACTGTTCTACTGATATGCTCTGGGGGGTACCGATAACCAATATGTGGTTTATTGGGAATGTGAATGCCCTATAGAATCGCTTACTTGGGTGTTTCCCAGCGTTTTTGATTCGTAATTCAGGATTATTTATGGACACAGATATACTCGTTGTTGGAACTGGAATAGCTGGACTTTTCTTCTCTTTAAAAATACCATCTAAGTATAAAGTAACAATTGTCACAAAAAAGGGGAAGGAAGACACCTCCACCAATCTTGCACAGGGTGGAATTGCAGCGGTTTTTGCTAAAGATGATTCCTTTGAGTTACACATACGGGACACATTAAGGATTGGAGAGGGACTTTCAGATCCGACAAGAGTAGAACTGATGGTCAAAGAAGCCCCAAGACTTGTAAAGGAACTTCATACATTGGGTACACAGTTTACATTAAATGAAAAGGGAGAGTTTGACTTAGGTAGGGAAGCAGCCCACTCAAGAAGAAGGATTGTACATGCAAAAGACCTTACTGGTAAAGCAATAGAGAATGCATTATTCACAAAAGTCATTGAATCTGAAAACATTGAAATTATTGAGGACAGATTAGCACTTGATCTTGCTATCTTGAATAATAGATGTATTGGTATATGGACACTTAATTCCTTAAAAGATAAAATTGAGTTTATATCATCCAAGACCACATTACTCGCAACAGGTGGAGTTGGTGGTCTTTACTTACATACTACTAACCCCTCAGTATCCACTGGAGATGGAATTGCAATGGCAAAGAGGTGCGGAATTAAGGTTGCTAACATGGAATTTATACAATTTCATCCCACATCACTCTATCTTGAATTTCCTTCTGAAAGATCGTTCCTTATATCTGAATCAGTTAGAGGAGAAGGTGCTATACTGGTCTTGAAAAATGGTAAATCGTTTATGAAAAAATACCATCCATCAGGTTCTCTCGCCCCAAGGGATGTCGTTGCTCGTTCTATAACAAAAGAGTTAAAGATGACAGGGGATAAATGTGTCTACTTAAACCTCTCAAAGATATCACCTGAACGAATTATAAATAGATTTCCAAATATTTATAATAACTGTAAAGCCTATGGTATAGATATAACCAAGCAACCAATACCATGTATACCATCTGCTCATTATCTCTGTGGTGGGATATTGGTAGATGAAAACGGTTTTACTGGTATTGATGGTCTGTATGCAGCAGGTGAGACCTCATGTGCGGGAGTCCACGGTTCTAACCGTCTTGCCTCAAATTCACTTCTTGAAAGTATTGTATTCTCCGAAAGGGCAGCTTATCGTTCAATTAACAATATATCAAATGAAAGGTTTCAACCTCCTGAGTACAAGACAGGCAAAAAAACAATGCAATCTAAAGATATTGAAGCAATAAGAAAAAAGATTAAAAAAACTATGTGGGATAAACTTGGTGTGATAAGAAATGTTCGCGAAATGATTGATGCAGAAACGGAAATCTCCTTACTAGCAAAGGAATTTAACACTAAATGGGAAAAGGAAATAAAGCCTACTGTTGAGTTTTCAAATCTACGAAATATGATAACTGTAGCAAGGAGCATAATCACAAGTGCATTAAAGAGAAAGGAATCAAGGGGACTACACTGGGTAGAGGATTACCCATATAAAGACCCAGCATATGAAAGGGATACGATTGACGAATGACCCTGATGAAATAGCTCAAAAGTTCGCATTTCACAGGGTAAACTAATAACAAATAACTTATAATTAATAACATATAACCTATTTTTTCTATTTTTTTATCAACTTGATGGAGGTCTTATGGAGAAAAACTTTATCCTGAAGGATGTCCAGATAACGCCCATAACAAAAGAGAGAATAGAGAAAAAGATTGATAAGTTAGAGAAACTCTCGAGTCAAATATTGGTATCCAATTTTTTATTGGAAAAGGATAATAGTAGATTTATTGCGGAGTTAAAGATAAACTTAAAACATAAAACTGTAATGGCAAAAAAGGAATCTTATAAAATGGGAGTCGCAATTAATGAAGTTTTTAAGAAGATAAAAAGGGAAATATCAGACTATAAAGGTAAGGTGCGTAAAAAATGAAAGTAATAGAACTAATAGAAACACAGAAGGTACCTCTTGAACTTATCGCAGGAAAAGCGGGTATAGATAACGAGATAAAAAACGATTTTATGTACTTCCCTGAATTACTCATAACAGGTATATCTGTTACTAGTGGAATGGATAGTATACAAATACTTACTATTGATGCCCTGGATTTTGCTGGTGATAACCTGGATAATTTCAAGAACCTGACTAAAACCAGTCCACCGTGTATAATAATACCTCATGATTATTCTTCACCAAAAGCACTTATAAATATATGTGAAGAACATAGAATTCCCTTACTCGTTACATACCTTACTCCTATTGATACAAGGAATAGAATCGAATATATATTAGAGAGAGAATTCGCTCTCTCAACTCATATACATGGAACGCTCATAGATGTTTTTGGTATGGGTGTAATAATCCAGGGAAAAAGTGGCGTCGGTAAAACAGAATGGGCACTGGATCTTGTGTTCAGGGGACACAGGCTTGTAACCGATGATGTAGTGAAGGTAATAAAATTGAGGGATGGAAGATTGGTCGGTGAAGGAATTGAGGAGAGTAAAAAACTTAAGTATCATATCGAAATTAGAGGAATAGGTATACTGGACATTCAGAGTATGTTTGGAATGAGGGGAGTCAGGGAGAGAAAAGCCTTAGAGCTTATAGTTACTCTTTATGAAGGACGTTGTGAAACTCTCACTGAAATAACTGGAATAGAAACCAGGAAATGTAACATTCTGGGTGTAGAACTGCCAGAGATACGTATACCAGTGACCTTTGGGAAAAACATCTCATCACTTATTGAAGGAATAGCACTTAATAAGCTGCTTAAATTGAGTGGTGTCGATTCTGCAAAGAAATTCGATAAGGAACTTATAAAGGTGATGAAAACACATAAAAAAGGCAAGACAGAAGACATCAGACAATAGACTAAGGACTAATTACAAGGTAGGAGCCCCGCCTTTGGCGGGGCGAAAGAAATGTTTAATGGAATAATAGTTGATTAGTTGAATAGTTGATTAGTTGAATTTTGAGGATTAGATGTTATTAGTTAATGGTTATTGGTTATTAGATATAATAACAAAATCAACTAAACAAACTCAATAAATTTATCCCGCTTGCCATGTAACGATAGTGTTCATGGTGAAATGCGTAGCATATTTCACTGGGACACAACATACTAAATAAACTAAAAGAACCAAATAAACTAAATAAACCAAATAAACTAAACAAACCAAATAAATATGAGTAAAGTTATAATAATAATGGGTTCAAAATCAGATTTTAAACACTCGAAAGTTATATCAGGAGTTCTTGATGAATTTGGTATCGATTATGTATTAAGAATTGCTTCTGCACATAAAACACCTCTAAAAGTTCTTGAAATAATCAAAGAATATAGAGATGAAAAATTAATATTCATAACAGTTGCAGGTAGGAGTAATGCACTAAGTGGGTTTGTGGATGCTAACACAACTAAACCTGTAATTGCCTGCCCAACTTATGATAACATATTCGCCAGTGTTGATATATTCTCAAGCCTTAGAACGCCATCTGGTGTCTCCCCGATGGTCATTTTAGAACCTAAAGAAGCGGCACTTGCCGCAGTTAAAATTCTTGCAATTGGGGATAAAACCCTTACACAAAAAATAAAAGAATACCACAGGAAAAAACAGGAACTTATTAAAAGAGATGATAAAGAGGTAATGCAGAATGGGTAGTGTAAAGGATATAAAAGTCATTAAAAAACCACAAAAGGACAAAGCTGGAATCGGGCAATTTATATTTTCTGATAGATACTCTGTTTTCGACTGGGGAGAAATGCCTGATCATATAATAGATAAGGGAAAGACACTTTGTTTAATTGGTGCTTACTTCTTTGAAAAGTTTGAAGAATTAGGATTTAAAACACATTATCTTGGTTTAGTAGAGGATGGGAAAACAAAACGTCTATCAGAGCTAATATCTTCGACTAACTGTATGGAATTCAGGTTGCTCAGGGTGTTACATCCGATAAAAAAAGAAAGCTATTATGATTACTCTATTTATAAAAAGGAAAGGTCAAATTATCTCATCCCACTCGAGGTTATATATCGTAATTATATTCCCAAAGGAGCAAGTTTATTAAAAAGACTAAATAACGGTAAAATTAAACCTGAAGATATAGGACTTAAAAAACTCCCAAAGCCGGGAGAGAGACTAAAAAACCCTATTATTGAAGCATCTACAAAATTAGAAGCCTCGGATAGATATCTTGATTGGAAAGAGGCTGAAGAAATAGCAGGACTCACATGGAGCGAAAAGGAAGAAATACAGAGAATCACATTATTGGTAAATAAAATTATTACCAAAGAAACTGAACGTCTGGAACTGATAAATCTTGATGGAAAGGTAGAGTACGGTTTTGATGAATTTAGAAACCCTGTGCTCGTAGACGTATTTGGCACACCTGATGAATGTAGATTTACCTATAATGAGTTACCATTAAGTAAGGAGATTGCCAGAATATTCTATCGTAAAACATCCTGGTATAAAGAGACTGAAATTGCTAAAAAGCAAAATAGGTTGAACTGGAAAGAGATTGTGAGATTTTCTCCACCTAAATTACCAGATAATGTGGTTGAATTAATCTCACAGATTTATAAGAGCATTGCCAATGACATAACAAAGAGGACATGGTTTGAAAGCACTCCGCCATTAAGGGAGGTAATGAAAAAAATTGAGGTTTTATTCTATCAGTAAGGAATTTGATAAAAACAAGAATCGAAAAAATTTTATTAAAGGTATTAGTAATTAAGGCCTGAAGGCATCCTCAATATGAGATATTTCCTCTATTCCGTTTTTTAGAAAAATACTCACTACATCAAATCTTACATCACAATTGCCAAGAAGTTTCCTTTCATATAACCATTTCTTCGCACTTTTTGCGATATGTAACCTTTTTCTCCCATCAACTGCCTCAAATGGCTTACCAAATAAATCTGACCTTCTTCTCTTTACCTCTACAAAAACTACTACACCACTCTTCTCACAAACGATGTCTACCTCACCACCTCTTCTCTTAAAATTTCTGTCAAGAATACAATAACCCTTTTCTTTTAGAAATATACTCGCCTTTTCCTCGCCATCCTTACCAAATTCCCGTCTATTATCCATTGTTCCTATACCTCCTTAACCCTCATTGCACTTTTACCCTTTCTACCTCGTAAGTAGTATAATTTTGCCCTTCTAACCTTACCATGTCTAACTACATGTATTTTTTCTATATTTGGTGAGAGTAACGGGAATATACGCTCAATACCTATCCCGTAAGAAACCCTTCTTACTGTAAAGGTTTTACTTATTCCTTTTCCACTCTGTTTAATTACTAAACCCTCAAACCTCTGTGTTCTCTCTTTCTCTCCCTCTTTCATCTTCATAAATACTCTGACCTTATCTCCTACATTAAAGTCCTCTATCTCTCCCATATTGTATCCTCCTTCTCTTTTCTCGCCATTTACGTATTGCCTCATGATTACCAGACAGCAGAACATCAGGAACCTTCATACCCTCAAAATCAGCAGGTCTAGTATAATAAGGCGCATCTAAACTACTTGAAAAAAACGAATCACCTTTCGCTGATTCAAGATCACCTATCACCCCAGGAATAAGCCTTACAACTGAATCTAACACCACAAGTGCAGGTATTTCTCCACCAGACAATACATATTTACCAATGGATATCTCATCATTTATAAGATATTCCCTTACTCTCTCATCGATGCCCTTGTAATGACCACATATCAACACTAAGTGAGAAAGTGTAGACAGATCCTTTGCTATATCCTGGTTAAAAATCCTCCCCTGAGGAGAGAGGAGAATGACTCTCGTTTGAGGTGTAAGTACCTTTCTAACTCCATAGAATATGGGCTCAGGCTTTAAAATCATTCCTGCTCCTCCACCGTATGGATAATCATCAACTCTACGGTGTGAATCAGTAGAAAAATCTCTTAAATCCCATATATCTAATTCCAACAACCCCTTTTTTAGAGCATGTTTTATATTACCTTTAGATATAGCACCAGAGAATATATCCTTTGCTACAGTGAAAATATCTACTCTCATCACTCAAGTATCTCAAGTACAGCACGCTTTCCAGCCTTCATTGATGCAGCAGTAATTATCGTTCGCATAGCCCTGGCAGTCTTCCCATCCTTTCCTATCACCTTGCCAAGTTCGGTCTTATCAACCCTAAGCTCAAAAACGATAGTCCGCTCACCATCTATTTCGGATACACTAACCTGGTCGGGCTGATCAACCAGTGCCTTTGCCATCAACTCTATCAGCTCTTTTAGATCCATGTGACCTCCTTTCCCAGTCCTTTATTAACCGGGTTACTGTTTCTGTAGGTTTTGCTCCTCTCTCGATCCAGTAGGATACACGCTCCAGAGAGAGTCTCGTCTCCTCCTTCCTCAGGGGATTATATATACCAATCTCCTCTATGTATTTACCATCACGTTTAGAGTGAGAATCAATTACAACTATCCTGTAAAATGGTGAATGTCTCTTTCCCATTCGTAATAGCCTTATTTTAACCACATTTACCTCCTATTCCAGGTTGAAACTATATCCCTTTCCAAATCCTTAATTTATTAGCTGAAATCTCTTCTTTAATTATAATCTATTCATATTACTTCTTATCACCTCAAGATAGATAGTCCTTCTTCCACATTTCTTTTGTGAGTTTACCTATCGCCTCGCCATATGCTATAAGTCCTTTCTCGTATTTATCATCTTTTAAAGCACTCTCTCCGGACGGATCGTTTGCTTTTGCCTTCGTCTCTGTAAGAATTTCATGCATTACTCCATAGTGGTCCCTTATTGGACATTGTCTGAACCAATTTCCCACTTCTTTACCGGGCTTTTCATAACCGTATTCAGACTGCCATTTCCTTATCCTCCTGAATAGTTTAGATTGTATAGCATCGTCTAATTTTTTACCTTTTTTGTAAAGTTCTATAATATTATCCAAATAATATGGGACAAATACACAAGGACATATATTACCATCCCAATCTATATAGAAGTAACCTCCTCCCCTTGCAGCAGATATACATCCATCAGAAGCCGTACCTGAGTTCCAGAAATCAACAAGAAATATATTCTTTTTCTTAACCAATTTCCACTCTTCCTTAAGAAGCTTTACTCTGTCCTCTGGTTCAGGAAGTAAATCTAATGTATAACCCCTTCCAATAGGCATATAATGGAAATACCATCCATATATAGCACCCTGTTTATCAAAATAGAAATCAATAAACTCTTCGTCAACAACACGTTTTACATTATCCTTTGTGACTGTTACAGATATACCAAAAGGAACGCCATAATTTCTAAGACTTTCCATTGCTGTGAGTATTTTATCATATACACCTTTTCCTCTCCTAGCATCAGTTTCTTCCTTAAAACCCTCAACAGAAATAGCAGGTGTTATATTTCCCACTGATGTTAAGGATTTCGCCATTTTATCATCGATAAGTGTTCCATTTGTATACATGAGAAAATAACAATCGCTATGTTTCTTTAATATATCCAGTAAAGTCTTTCCACTATCCTTATACATGAGAGGTTCTCCACCAGATATAACAAAGAAGTTGGCTCCCCACGATTCCTTTGCATCTTTTATTATACTATCAAATACTTCATATGGGAGCTTGCTTAGTGTAGTTGGATCAGCATTAGCATAGCAACCTATGCACTTCAGATTACACGCTTTTGTTGGAGATATAGTTATAAACATGGGAGGTTTAAACCCACGTTTTTCAATAAATTTTCTTCTCTTATAGAAGCCACCAAAAAATACATTTCCGATAAAAACCTGTAAAAGCCCCTTTGCTGCTTCTTTTGAAATTAAACCCTTATTAAAACCCCTTTCTACAGAATGAAGAAGGGCCTTTCCAAGCATCCATTTATCCTCCTGAACCTTGAGCGGTCTATTATCAGGATTTTTCTCTATAAGATCTTCATAGATACGTTTTTCGACACTGTTTAAAAGAAACCTTCTTGCATATCGGTTAGTAATCGCTACCTCTCCGAGTTTTAAAAGGGCATCAATTCCTCTTGACATGATACCTCCCGAAATAATAATTAAATAAAAATATCTCTATAATTAAACTTTTATCCTAAGATTCTTTGCTTCCTCCCCTACTACCATTCCCAGTCGCTTCATACCTTCATCAATTTCCTCCAATGTAGGAAAAGAAAAGTTCAATCTCATTGTATTTCTACACCCGCTATCATAATAAAATGCCGACCCCACGACATAGGCAATCTTGTTCTTAACTGCTTTATTAAACATTATATTGGCATCCATCTTTTCTGGAAGAGTTACCCATAAGAATAGACCACCATCTGGTATCGTCCATTGTAGCCCCTCGATCTTAGGCATATATTTCTCCAATCCATCGAGCATTCTATCCCTCTTTTCTCTATATGCAGAGACTAAGGTTTTTATGTGTTCTTTGAGTTTATTCTTTTTTATTATCTCTCTCACAATCGCTTGGTTGAAGGATGGTGTACAGAGGTCTGTACCTTGTTTTGCTATAACAAGTTTGTTTATAATAGCTGCAGGACCAACAATATATCCAAGCCTGAATCCCGGACAGAGAATTTTTGAGAAAGTAAAGAGTGTGATAACCCTTTCTATACCCCCTTCAAGGTGAAAAAAGTTTGGACAAGGTTCCCCTGAGTATCTCAAGGGTCTATATGGAGTATCTGATAAAATCAAAAGGTCATATTTAATTGCAAGTTCCAGCACCCTTTTCCTCCTATCAGGGGACATTGTCACACCCTTTGGGTTCTGAAAATCGGGAACTATATAGATGAACTTGGGAAGTTTTTTATCTCTCGATAATTTTCCCAGTTTATCTTCCAGGATATCCACCCTCATGCCGTTATCATCCAATGGTACACCGATGAATTCTGGGTCATAACAATTGAATGCCTGAAGTCCACCTAAATATGTTGGATAACCTACTATAATGGTATCTCCAGGATCTATTAGTATCTTGCTTACAAGGTCCAACCCCTGCTGTGATGCTGTGGTTATAAGGATATTATCTATATCTACACCATCCCATTCTGCCAACTTCTTTCTCAGCTGGGAATCTCCCTCTGTGGGACCATACTGTAGAGCCCGTCCTGGTTCTTTTTCCAATACTTCAGACGTAATATCTGCAATCATCTTCGATGGAAATAGTCTTGGGTCAGGCATTCCACCAGCAAAGGATATTATATCTGGATTTGCAACCAGTTTTAGCAACTCTCTTATCTCAGAGCACTTCATCGCCTTTGCCCTTAGTGAAAGCTTATCATCAAGACGCATATACCTCTCCTTGTCAATAAATTATTTCCTCCCACGAAATTTTTTAAATTCTTTATTCTTTCATTGTTAGTGTCCTTCGTGGGCAATTTCCATTTTTCCTTTATGCTTTTAGTAGCCAAGCTGGTTTATTAGAACATAATTCTCTTACTCTCTAATTTTTATTAGTAATTATTAATATTTGATATTTAATATTTAATTTTCCTACCTTATTCCCACCCCAATACTCAATCCCACAGAATTCATCTTTCCAACATTATAAGATAAATCTATATCGAAGAGTAAAAAGTCTACATCAAGACCAAAAATTCCTCTTAACTTATTCTTTCCACCAATTGTTTCATCAATTTCTATATTTTCGTCGTAGTCGTATTTAAAGTTTATACTTGTCTTCTCCATACCTATTCCGGCAAATGGAGACAAGGAAACAGGAGACATTGGAAGCGAAATACCCACTTTTGCAAGAATTGCACCATTTATAGTAGTTGCTGAAGCTATATCTCCAAAACTCATGTGCTGGTATCCACAACCTATAATAAACTTCAACGAAAGTATAGGAACTGGAAGAAAGTCGACTGTGGCATAATTAAGTCCTACACCAAAGATCTGTCCAGAAGTCTCCTCGAATTTGAATGGACACCATCTCACGCTTGCATTCACACCTTGTATAAGTCCAATATTTACTTGCGGAACAGCGAAAAAGACCCCTGGGAAGCCCAGTCCTTTTATATGTAAAGGATCACCTTCAACAGCTGAAGTATCACCAAAGATTGTATTTCCTGTAAACACAGTATCCGTAAACGGTGTTCCGTCAAACCATATTATTGTATCAATCTCATAAGTTGTTGTCTTAGCCTCCTCAGGAATTATAACCCACACGAGTTTAACACCTACATCAAGGCCAAGTATTCCATGACTCCTTCTATTAATAAAATCCGTCCCCATTGCTGTCCCAAATGCGGTTACTATAGGTTTACTATAGTCAGTTAGTATTTCCTTCGCTGTCTGTTCAATCAATTCTTCTGGTGTTTCACAAAAAAGTGGAAATGCAAAAATTAGCATAAACCCCAATACCAGAGCCCTTCTCATACGACCCTCCTCCTAATACTTTTTGTATTTTATTCAAGGAAGTTATTATAACACGAAAAAGATAAAAAGTCAAGAAATATTTTACCATTACCAGATTGCTCCTTTGGATTATAATAAACAATCCTTGTACTACTATGCAAGACCTACTTTTTTCTTGACAAACTTTGTAAGTTATGGTATACTAAACCGTATTAAAAGATACTGTCTAAAAATATAAAAGAACCACGTTTACTATTGCTGTGTTAGCAAAGGTAATTTCGCTTTTTTTTATGAATATGGTAGGCGCAGGCTTCAGCATGCAAATTACAACGCAACCTGAAGGTTGTGGCTACTTCCAAAATATTACATACCTTACTTTACACAGCACTGGTATAAGGAGTGAAGCAATTTCAGAAATCACGTCGTCACTTTTGAAGACCCCATGCGTATTAAAGAAAAAATAAATAAATGGTTAAACCAGAGTACTGGTATGTCCTTTTATATTGCTACTACCAGAAATCCTGCTTTTGGCGATTACACAACCAACATTGCATTCTCTATAAAAGGTAACCCGGAGGATAATGCAAATAAAATATTGAGTAACATTGACCACAACCCTGATATAGTTGATAAAATTGAATCGAAAAATGGTTTCATAAATATCTTCCTCTCAAAGTCAGCTCTCCTTGGAGTTATAGACTCTGTGAGAATAGAAGGTGATCAATATGGTTCATACAATAAGGGAAAAGGTAAAAAAATACTTTTGGAATTTGTAAGTGCAAATCCTACTGGTCTTCTTGTAGTTCCAAATGGTAGAGCTGCAAGTATTGGTGATTGTCTTCAGCGTGTTCTCAGCTTCATGGGTTACTCTGTGGATAAAGAGTTTTATATAGATGATTGTGGGAGACAGATAAAACTACTTGCACAATCCATTAGAGCAAGAATAATGGGGAAGGATGTACCTGAAGGAGGCTACAAAGGTGAATATGTCAATGAGCTGGCAAAAATGGCTGAGTCTGTTAAATCCGATAACCTTGAAGAATTCGCAGTCGCAACAATGGTCTCCAGGCAGAAAAAAACACTCAGTGACTTTGGTGTTGAATTTAATAACTGGGTAAGAGAGAGCAAGATAATAGAAATGTGTACCGAATTAATCGAAGATCTCAGAAAGAAGGACTTAATATATAAAAAAGACGAAGCATTATGGTTTAAGGCAACATTATTTGGAGATGATAAGGACAGGGTATTAATAAAAAGGGATGGTGAGTATACATATATCACACCAGACATTGCATATCATATAAACAAATTCAAACGAGGATATGATACACTTATTGACATCTTGGGTCCTGACCATCTTGGACATATTCCACCTCTAAAGGGTGCACTTGAGGCACTTGGATATTCATCAAAAAATTTAATTATTTTGATATCACAGTGGGTAACCACTCTCGAGGGAGGAAAAAAGAAGAGAATGTCCAAGCGTGAAGGTAGGTTTATAGCCTTAGATGATATTATATCGAGTATAGGAAAAGATGTAACAAAATTTATCTTTCTAACAAGAAGGAGGGACAGTCATCTTGTGTTTGATATGGATGCTGCTAAGGAGGAGTCCAAAGATAACCCTGTATATTACATCCAGTATGCATATGCCAGAATGTCAAGCGTAGAGCGAGTTGCGAAAGAGAGAGGAATCGATACAAATTACTCTAAGATTCACCTGCTTGGTAATAGAGAGGAACTCAACCTATTGAAGAAACTTATCCACTTTCCTGAGATTGTAGAGGATGTAGAAAAGACACTTGAACCCAACCATATTCCAAATTATCTAAGCGAACTTGCATCACTCTTCCATACCTTTTATGAAATGCATAGAGTGGTTAGCAATGACATTGACCTTTCAGGTGCACGACTCGCATTAACCCAAGCAGTAAAGAATGTTCTTGGTATTGGTCTTTCACTTCTTGGGATAAGTGCACCAGAGAAAATGTAAAGGGTCAAATAGAATATGAAAGAATATGACAAACCACAGAGAACACAGAGTATATTTGAGGTAGAAAATTAAGAAAAAAATAAAAAACCTCTGTGCTCTCTTCTATTGAACCCAAAGTTTGCCAGAGGTGAGCTACAAGCAAGAAAAACACTGATAGTGAATTTGAGTACACAGAGAAAAATAAATATTATCTCTCTGTG
>JAUWGP010000050.1 GCA_030606335.1 Caldifarciminota bacterium | reverse complement strand
TCATGTATTATATAATATATCATAATTTCACTTTTGTCAAGTTTTTTCTTCAAAAATATAAAATATTTATTATTATAATTGTTTATATATTCAATGAATGTACGGAGATAAACAGGATATATCAATAACATTCAAATATTTATACTCAAGAGTTTTTTTCTTGACTTTTTTGTAAACATATGTTAAGATACACATAGTTTTGAAATTTGATTTAGCTGTTAATCTCTTACTGGAGGGCATATGGAAAAAAACTCAATAGAGTTTCTTAAGTCTTTAGTAGGTGCTATGAGTCCATCTGGATTCGAGGAGGATGCAGCAAAGTTATGGAAGGACTATGTATCCAAGTTTGTAGATAATGTAACTGGTGACGTTCATGGTAACTCCATTGGTGTGATAAATCCCGATGGAAGACCAAGGGTTATGCTTTCCGGGCATATTGATGAAATTGGTTATATGATAAAGTATATAAATAAAAATGGGTATCTATTTTTTGCAACCATTGGTGGAATTGATATACATATAATGCCTGGAGAACGGGTTTTAATAAAAGGAAATAAGGGTAAAGTACTTGGAGTAATAGGAAGGGCTCCTATACATACATTAGAGAAAGAGGAGAGGGAAAGATTGGCAAAAATCGATGACCTCTTCATTGACATAGGGGTTAAGGACAAGAAGGAGGCAGAGAAACTTGTTTCTATAGGTGACCCAGCAGTTCCTGCTGTATCATTTGAAGAATTGCAAAAAGACAGAGTAATAGCAAGGGGATTTGACGATAGAGCAGGTGCATTTGTAGTTGCTGAGACATTAAGGCTTTGTTCTAATAAAAAAATGAATGCGAGTGTATATGGCGTCGCAACCGTGCAGGAAGAGATTGGTCTACGAGGAGCAAAAACATCTGCCTTTAGGGTATCACCTGATGTAGGTATTGCCATTGATGTTACATTCGCAACAGACTATCCTAAAACAAAAAAGGAAAAAATTGGTGATATTAATATTGGAAAAGGACCTGTAATTGCACGAGGACCCAACATTAATCCAAAGGTATTCAATAAGTTAGTAGAAACAGCAAAGGCTGAGAAGATACCACATCAAATAGAGGGAATACCCAGAGGGACAGGTACTGACGCAAATGTTATCCAGCTTACAAAGGAGGGTGTTGCAACAGGGTTGGTGTCGATACCCAATAGATATATGCACACTCCTATAGAACTTGTATCGACTGAAGACTTAATTAATGCCTCAAAACTACTTGCAGCATTTATTAAAAGATTAAGCAAGAAAACGGACTTTATACCATTTTGAGGTTAGAGGACAGGACAACTGGTAGTGACTTTTTATGGTTTTATATTTATTCCACAAATGGAATTGTGGCATTTCCCTGGGGGAAGAAGGCAATCTTCTTCCCCTTTTTTATTTCCTCTTTTAATGTTTTTTTAAGATCTAAAATAGGTTTCATAAAACATGACCTAAGAACAGAGGGATTAATACCCGTATAACCCCATATTTCCTTTTCAATTAGTATCTCAGCAAGTTTATATGTCTTCTGATAGCCGAGTTTGAAGTTTTCTTTCACAAGCTTCAATGCCTTATCTGGAGAGCCTGCTCTTTCAAATATATCAATAAAATCCCTGTTTCCTACCCCCTCTCTACAACCTGAAACCAACAAAATCGCTCCACCTTTTTTGACTACAAGTTTGACATTATCTATTGATTTCTGTGCCTGATAGAAATTTATATCGGTTGGATATTCAGCAGCAGTAACAGCAATATCCACAGGTTCATCAAGTCTTACACATGACACCTCTTTGCAGGGTTTGATGCACATCTCAAAAGCCTTCTCTATATTCCCTGAATACGCCCTATAAATCTTACTATTTTTATCTTTTACAACCTGTATACTAAAAATCCTCTCTTCTCCAAACTTTCTTGTTAACTCGAGCATTCCCAGGTGGACAGGATTGTCTTTTAGATTTAGAACAGTTGCTCGGGGTTTAAGGATAAGAGAATGATTTGATTCTATTGTTGAATAAGATGCTACACCTGGAAGCAATGATTTTCTACCCCCCATAAAGCCGGCAAAGTAGTGGGGTTCAACAGATGTAATAGTTATTATACGGGGTGCCTCGTAGACTATTTTAGATATTTTATGAGGGTTTCCATATCTATCATTACCCAGACTCACAAATTGGTCATTCTTTGCATCGTGGATATGGATCTTATCCTGAAGGTCTTTCAGATGTTCACCGAATATGAATTGTAATCCCTCCTTTTTGGGAGCAGGATGAGAACCACACGCCACAACGAATCTTATTTTTCTTTGACTTATTTTAGGATAAATAATTTCAAGTATCCTGGATGTGGGTGTAGAACGTGTATCATCGTTAACAATAATAATTGTCCCATCCTGTATAAAATCTTCTAAGGGCTTTGATTCGATTGGATTCTCAAGTGCATCTAATATTGTCTTTATTTCATCATCACATTTAACATCATTAAGATAATATACCGAAGATGACGTTATATTCAGTTCAATTTTTTCACTCCTAAATGGAATCTTCATAACCATAAGTTCCCCTTTATAATTTCTTACTTTTCCAAGCAGACTCTAATCTGGATATAGTAATATTCAGGAGATTGTTAATTATTAGCTTATTGGTAGAGATTACATCTCCAATCTGAGCATAACTAATCCCAGTCATAACCTCCTCAAATTCATTCTTCCTTTTTATATCTACCTCTAAAATAAATCTTGAGTTTGATTCAGAAAAGAGAATGGAGAAAGGTTCTCTTAAACCTGAACTTGGTATATTATTAAGGTTAATTTTTAACCCCAAACCTGAGCCAAAGCACATTTCAGCTAAAGCTACTCCAATACCACCCTCAGAACAGTCGTGACAGGAAACTACCATACCTTCTTTTATGGACTTATACAGTATTTTATATAATTCTATTGCTCTTTCTGATCGTATATCGGGTTCTTTTCCATCTGAAAATTGAAGTATACGATTTAGAAGAGAATTACCAAGTTCAGGATATGTATGACCAATTATATAAACAGGATTATCCAAGGATTTTATATTTTGTGTAACTGTCTTATTTACGTCATCTATAATACCAATGCCAGATACAAGTATCGTTGGAGGTATAGACTGTTTTCCATTTTTTGATTCATACTCATTGTAAAGACTATCCTTACCAGATATAAATGGCATACCATATACAATAGCTACATCATAGAGTGCCTCGCAGGCTCTTACAAGTTTACCCATATTTTTCGGATCCTCAGGACTCCCCCATGAGAAGTTATCAAGAAGTGCAATTCGAGATGGGTCTCCACCTGTAGCACATATGTTACGTACTGCCTCATCAAGGCTTGATGCAGCATTCTTGTATGAGTCTTCATAGAATGGTGAGAGTCCATGAGCTACTACTATCCCTTTATCTCCTTCTATAAATAGCGGTTTTATGACTGCTGCATCAGCCTGAAGCGGTTTTATCACTGTTGCACCCTGAACCTCGTGGTCGTACTGTCTAACAATCCATTCTTTGCTTGCTATATCAGGATGCGAGAGCATCTTCATAAGGATTACATCAAGATTTTTGTCAAATCTTTTATCTATTCTCTCTGAACCCTCTCTCCTATCCTTTTTTATGGGTAGTAAAGCCTTTTTTGCTGTCTTTGGCATGCCATGAATCAAAAATTTAAGGTCTATATCACATATCACTTTTTCTTTATACCTCACTTTTATTCTATCTGAGTTAACAAATCTTCCTATTACAGTAAGCTCGCTCCCATATTCATCGAAGATTCTTTTAAGTTCCTTTAAATTTATTTCTGAAGCTGCAAGTACAATCCTTTCTTGTGATTCAGAAACCCATATCTCAGTGGGACTCAACCCCTTGTATTTCAAAGGAACATTTTCCAGTTGAACCTCTACACCAATACCTTCTGCAAGTTCTGAAACTGATGTACAGATTCCTCCTGCACCACAATCTGTAATTGAATTGTAAAGTGCTTTTTCTCTTGCTATAAGCAGTGCATCAAGTAGGTTCTTTTCTCTCAATGGGTCACCTATCTGGACAGCTGAACCGAATTCACTCTGTGTCGTTTCATCCATTACACCAGATGAGAATGTTGCACCGTGAATTCCATCTCTACCTGTTTTGCCACCTACCAGTATAACAAGGTCTCCATTATTTACCTGTTTATCTACCGCATTTTTTGGTATCATACCTATACATCCACAATAAACAAGAGGGTTGGTAGTATAATCACGATGATAAGTTACAGAACCATTTATAGTAGGTATTCCCATCTTGTTACCGTAATCAGCAACACCTGCTACTATACCGCGCAGTATTCTCCTTGGGTGTAGTACTCCTTTTAATAGTGATGAATAGGGTTGGTCTAAATTGCCGACACAGAAGATATCAGTATTTGCAATAGGTTTTGCACCGAGTCCACAGCCAAGTATATCTCTTATGACTCCTCCGATCCCTGTTGCTGAACCACCAAAGGGCTCAAGTGCGGAAGGATGATTGTGTGTCTCAACCTTAAAACAAACTGCATATTTATCATCAAATTCAATAATTCCAGCATTGTCCTTAAATGCTGAAAGTACCCAGGGTTTTTTTAGTTCTTCTGTTACCTTCATTATAGTGGATTTTAGAAGATTTCGGATTTCAGACCCGCCCCGCACCTTTGTAAAGGTGCGGGGTTTCCGCTCCGCTCCAAGATTTAGGATTTTAACATTCCCTCTCATTGTCTTATGTGAGCAGTGTTCAGACCAGAGAATTCCGAATGTCTCTAATTCTGCAATGGTTGGATTTTTCCCTTCTTTTGAAAAATAACTTGAGATTACCTTCATCTCTTCCTGATTTAAGAAGAGACCCATAGTTCTGCTTAGTTGAAGTAGTTCTTCTGAATTCATTGAGGGTAAATCTACTGTTGGTGTTTTTTGTTTAGATTCTATTTCCCCTTCTAATTTTTCTTTCCCTTTAACTACATGTTGAATTAGCGGGTTGAATAAAATTCGACCTTTTGCAAGATTTATGGTTTTATCGTCTGTATCATAAAAGATATACTTCTTCAGGATCTTTATACCATCAAGTTTGATACCCAATTTTCTTGCTACTTCTAAGCTATCAATTGCAACTGGATCCATAACGCCTGGATTTAGGGCTATCTCAATAACTCTTGCATTTTCAGGAAACTCAAATAACCCCCACTCCTCATAAACAGAGTCCATAACTATCTCTACAATCTTTTCAAATTGCTTATCAGTAATATCTCCATAGAGAAGGTATACATCCATCACCTCTACACTGTTAGCTGATAGCCCAAGGTCATGCATATCCTGTTTTATCCTTTCTCCCCTTATTTTATCCTTCCTTTTTATTTCTATCCGTCTCATAGTAAAATCAAAAAATCAAGTATCAAAATTATCACCACAAGTCTCTTCCATATTATGCCTGAATTATAACATATAAAGATAAAAAAGTCAAGCCTAAAACAGCGTCACATTAAATAATAAAAAATATTACTAATGAAAATACTTGACTTTTTGCTTTCTATGTTGTATAATCTTAAAATATGTTTTTAGAAACCATAAGATTTCACGAGATTGTCACAAGAATGAAAGACCAGAGACTTAAGACCAAGAGGAATCATTTCAAAATTAACTTATACAGTCTGCTTGCCCTGTTGCTCCGAAGGGGCTTTACAGGGTGGTCTTCTATCAAAATTTGTAATCCGTGAACCGAAGGTTAGGGCAAGGTAACATCTGTGCATATCTGTGGTTAATGCATATTCTTAGATAATATCATGAGAAATATTGCAATTTTGGCAGCAAAAGAGGCAGGTAAGATTCTGCTTTCCTATCTTGGTAGTGTAGACAAAGATTTAAAGAGCGAAAGAGAATTTGTCACAATAGCAGACAAGGATGCCGAAAAGAAGATAGTTGGTATTATAAAGAGGAACTTCCCTGACCACTCCATACTTGCAGAGGAATCATCATTAGAAGAAGGTAGTTCTAATTATAAATGGATAATAGACCCACTTGATGGTACTAATAACTATGTATATTCTTATCCGTTCTTTTCTGTATCAATCGCTGTTGAGAAAGATAGCGAAATTATACTCGGTGTTGTATACGACCCAATAAGAGAAGAGCTGTTTGAAGCAGAAAAGGATAAGAAGTCAAGACTAAATGGTAGGCAAATATATGTTACACAAACTAAAGAATTAAAAAAATCGAGACTTTTAACAGGGTTTCCTTATAATATGAAGAAAGATAACAATCTTGATTATTTTATGAGGTTAGCCGTTGACGCACTTGAGTTAAGGGTGGATGGTTCTGCTGCACTCGACCTCTGTTATGTCGCCTGTGGAAGAGCGGATGGATATTGGGAACTTAAACTGAAACCCTGGGATACAGCGGCTGGAAAAATAATAGTTGAGTGTGCTGGAGGTTCTGTATCACAAATTAATGGTGAAAGATTTGATCCTTATAGACCCAACTTACTCGCTACAAATGGAAAGATACACAAGGAAATGGTAAGTATGTTTAATGTTAGATGTTAAATGTTGTATGTTAAATGTTAAATGGAATAAGAGTTGATTAGTTAATTGTTGAATGTGAAATGTTAGATGTTTAATGTTAAATGTTGAATGTGAAATAAACCAAATAAACTCAACAAACTCAATAAACTGTGTAAACACAATGAACCAAACAGACCAAATAAACCAGATAAACTAAACATAGAGGAACTATTTTTTAAAATTTATGAATTGGGATTTGTTTGGACTTTGGTGCTTGTAATTTGTGATTTTTCGTTCTTAACCGGGGGTTTTATGGAATTAACGGTTATTGATATAAAAAAGCCAGATGATGTAAATCTTATACTTGCACAATCGCATTTCATAAAGACTGTTGAGGATGTTTATGAATGTCTTGTTACTACTGTTCCAGGTATAAAGTTTGGACTTGCATTTGTAGAATCATCTGGTCCCAGATTGATAAGATATTCTGGTACAGATGACGAACTTGTAAAGCTTGCAAGGGAGAACCTTATGCGTATAGGCGCAGGGCATTCTCTTCTTATATTATTAAAAAATGCATACCCAATAAATATTTTACCTAGATTAAAACAGGTACAGGAAATCGCTGGAATTTACTGTGCAACCGCAAATTCCTGTCAGGTTATTGTGGCAGAAACCGAAAAGGGACGAGGAATTATTGGGGTTATAGATGGTGAAACTCCACTTGGTGAAGAGAGCGAAAAAGAAATTAAAGAGAGGAAAGAATTTCTGAGAAAGATTGGATACAAGCAATAAGGCGTAGGTCGTAAGGCGTAGGTCGTAAGGCGTAGGTATTTTACTTTTGTCAGTGGTCTTTGGTCTGTAGTCTGATGTCTGTGGTCTTGTTATGATAGGTATTGATATAGTTGATATAGGAAGAATATCAAATATTATGGACAGGTATGGAGATAGGTTCTTATCGAGGGTCTTTGGTCCAGGAGAGATAGAGTTATATCATAAACATAAAAAGAGAGCTTCATTCCTTGCAGGAAGATTTGCTGCAAAGGAGGCAGTCATAAAGGCTTTTGGTCATTATATTCCATGGAAGAGAATGGAAATCTTAGGAGAGGAAAAACCATATATAAAAGTAGGAGATAAATTGGAGAACAAAATAATGATTTCCATCAGTCATACAAAAACTTTTGCAGTCGCAGTTGCTGTTATTAAAGATAAGTGATCAGTATTCAGTTAACTGATTACTGATAACTGCTTTATGTCTGATACTCTGATGTGCTGATATTCTACCTACTGATACACTGTTATCCTGATATGCTCTTTTATACTGATAACCGATTACTGGTTACTGATAACTGCTTTATGTCTGATACTCTGATGTGCTGATATTCTACCTACTGATACACTGTTATCCTGATATGCTCTTTTATACTGATGACTGATAACCGATCACTGGTTACCAATATACGGATATTATCATATCACAATCTGCATTCCATCCCGGGCTACCACAAATCTTCCATTAAATTTCTTACTTACTATACTGGTAATTTCATTCTTGTCCATAATTGGATATAAATGGGTCAATATAAGGAGTTTTACCTTACATTCCTGGGCAATTTTGGCTGCAATTTCAGGGTACAGGTGTCCCTTCACCTCTCTTGGAAACGAACATTCCAGGATGAGAGCATTTGCGTTCTTTCCTAATTCTATAAGTTCTTCTGAATATTCAGTGTCACCAGAATAAACAAAGACCTTTCCATTCTTTTCTATTCTGTATCCAATGGATTCTTTTGCATGAGGAAGTTTTGCAGTTTTCAATCTCCATCCCTCTGATTTAAACCTTGTGATGTTCATGATATTAACACTATAATGCTCAGGAATTATTTGTTCTCCATATAGCGAAAGGAGACCTTTCCAGAAATCTTCAATACCTGAAGGTCCTACTATACTGATATTTCTTGTTCGAGGTGCAAGTGGATATTTCGATGCAAAGATGAAGGGAGCAAGGTCGGATATATGGTCGACATGAAAATGTGTATAGAAGATATAATCTATTTCATTATATGTGTAGCCTGCTTTAAGGAGTTCTCGAAGTGAACCAGGCCCCGAATCAAAGAGTAAATTTTCCTGGTCAAGAGAAAGTAAAATTGATGGAGAACTCCTCTGTTTTGAAGGAACTCCACAACCAGTGCCTATGAATGTAATAACCATTGAGTTTGTTGGGTTTGTTGAGTTCATTGAGTTTGTTGAGTCTGTTGGGTTTGTTGAGTTTATTGAGTTTACACGGTTTATTGAGTCTTGGTATCCTTTAATAATAAACTAATTAACTATTTAACTAATCAACTCTTATCCTATTTAACATTAAACATCTAACATTTCACATTAAACATTCAACAATTAACTAATTAACTATTCAACTAATCAACTCTTATCTTATTTCACATTTAACATTTGACATTTTACATTTAACATTAATAAACATTCTATCTCACCTTTACTATCTTTTTTATCGAGTAGAAGTCACCTGATGAGAATTTCACAAAATATATTCCACCTGATACCTTCTTACCCATTGAGTCTCTACCATCCCATCTCACATCATAGTATCCAGGTTCCTTAACTTCTGAAACCAACTGGATAACCCTCTGACCAAGTATATTGTAT
>JAUWGP010000012.1 GCA_030606335.1 Caldifarciminota bacterium | reverse complement strand
ATACAACCTCATATCCCCATCTGTATTAATACCAAATAGATATAAAAGCATATCAGAATACCAGAATATCAGTAGGTAGAATATCAGGATACCAGATGATCAGGAACGAGCTTCTAAAAACCTGATATACTGATTCTCTGGTAACCTTCATGCTGATACCCTGATTATCTGATTCACTATTATACCTTCTTATATTTTTTATAAGGTCCTGAATTATATATGTACTACGACTATTACTTTCCAGATGAACTGTAGAACTCCCTCACATTCTCTATTACCTTCTTCACCTTATCATCCTCAATATATGGATAAAGAGGAAGAGATACAACCTCTTTAGCAAGTCTTTCCGAAACTGGTAGGTCTCCTTTGAAATACCCAAGATGTTTATAGGCAGGTTGTAAATGTAACGGAAGTGGATAGTGAACTCTTGTCTCAATATCGTTCTTTTTCAACCATTCAACAAGCTTTTCTCTCTCAGCCACTCTAATAACATATAGATGGTACACAGGAGTCTCAATCTCTTTGGGAAGACCAATGGGTAGTTCTGAAAGAGCATCTGAGTACATTGCTGCAATTTTTCTTCTTCTCTCATTCCAATCATCAAGATGTCTTAGTTTTATACTAAGAACCTTTGCCTGAATGGAATCCATCCTGTAGTTATAACCGATTATCTGGTGGTCATAGTGAGCCCATCTTCCATGATTGGTAAGAAGTCTAACTTTCTCTGCAATCTTTTCATCATCTGTTACTACTGCTCCCGCATGCCCATATGCCCCTAAATTTTTTGCCGGATAAAAACTAAAACACCCTATATCACCGATTGTTGCCAGTTTTTTCCCCTTATATACTGCTCCCTGTGATTGAGCAGCATCCTCTATGATCCTGAGGTTATGCTCTTGAGCAAAATCCATTATAGCATCCATATCACAGGAATTTCCATAAAGATGTACAGGAATTATAGCTTTAGTCTTATCAGTTAGAAGGTCTCGCATCTTGATAACATCTATATTTTGAGTCTCATAATCAGAGTCAACAAGCACAGGTTTTGCGCCAACATGTGATACTGACTCAGCTGTAGCAATAAAGGTAAAGCTTGGTAAAATCACCTCGTCACCTTTACCTATACCGAGTGCGAATAACGAAAGGTCAAGAGCAGTGGAACCAGATGAGACACCCACACAATTTCCTATGTTAAGATATTTAGCAAATTCTTCCTCAAACTTTTTAATATGTCCACCATTTGTAAAATGCTGTGCCTCCAGCAGCTCATGGATACCTTCGTCAATTTCATCTTTTATCATACTGTATTCTGCCTTAAGGTCTGTTAATTTTATCATAAAACCTCCGCATATTCAAAGTTTACCCAATTAAACTATTATTAATTTTAATTATTTTTTCTCTTTTTATTGACTTGCAATTGCTTCACCTTCAGGTTGTTACTCCTCCTGTTGTTTCTTTTTATTAATCTTCTTTTCTATATATTCTATCACCTCATAATGCTTGTTTCCAAACCTTATATATACTCCTCTAAAATTTTCTAACCTTGAGGGAACTACAAATGGTGATAGAAGAACTCCATTCCTGTCTGGATAAAAACTTCTGAACTCGATCCACTGTTTCTTTTTGGTCATAAAAAGACCTTTTATTAATATTTTCTCATTATTCATCTCGTATCTTGTGGGAATGAAATATGAATAGACAGAAGTACCCACAAGTATAAGACCAATTACTAGTCCCCAAAGCCCAAACCATATATACAATCCTGTAAACAAGGCAGCAAGAAATACTATAAGTAATACTGTCCTTCTCTTATTCTCTAAACAGGGATATGATGTCCATTTCATATTAAACAATTAATTTTTTAACCTACTAAAACCCTCTTTTAATATACGATATGTTTGGTCCAGACTCTGAGATACAACTTTCATATCAGAAACAATGGGCATGAAATTTGTATCTCCGGACCATCTTGGTACTATATGGATGTGGATGTGGTCTTCCACTCCTGCACCTGCAATCTTACCAAGGTTTGAACCAACATTAAAAGCATCAGGTTCCATTGTATCCTTCAGTACTACAATACTCATCTTAACCAACCTGAACAGGGAAAGCATTTCATCATCTAACAAATCCTGTATATCCCCTGTGTGTCTAGTCGGTGCAACCATTATATGTCCACTGTTGTAGGGATATGTATTCATAATAACAAAGGCATGTTTTTCTTGATAAAGAATAAACCCTTTATCTTTAGTTTCTATTGCCTTGCAAAAAATACACTCATCAGAGTGCTGTTTCTTTATGTATTCCATCCTCCATGGTGCCCACAATCTATCCATATATATCCCCTATAAAAATCAAATTCCTAAATGAGGAACTCTATCTTTCATCTGCGCAATCTCTTTTAATCTTTCTAATCAGACATCCTGATCTTTATTAGGATGTCTTCTTTTTTGATGTATACTCCTCAATCACTCTGAGTAACCACTCTATACTCTGACGTTTTTCGAGTAAGGACTCTATTCTGTCATATGATGAGATTGGAAACACAGCAGTAACTATGGGGCGGAAAAAAAGCATTACCTGAGAACTAAGAAAATTAAGAGGTTTAATAGATTCGAGAAACATTACGCTTGGAACACTTAATCCCCTATTAACTATACCATTAGCAAGTCTTTCGATAAGTTGTTTGTCTTCATTTGAAAGATCCTCATATGTCTCTTTTTTAATAGCGAATGCATTCTTTATGAAATTGCGAAATTTACTCATATAATTTATGGCATTAAATTTTTAACACAAAAACTTTTAAAACACGGCTATATTTTCTTTTAAAGTACTATTATGGAGATATGAGATTGCTTCGTCGTCCGTCAATCGACGGACTCCTCGCAATGACCAAAGAATTCTGTCATTACGAGTGAGGGTGGCAATCTCATCCTTTGCGTCCGTCATTGCGAGTGAACGATGTGAGCGTGGCAATCTAATTTTATTAACTATTGATAGTACCAATTAACCTTCTGTTCTTTGGCTGCCTTTACTTCATTAAGCCTGGTTACTGGTGTTTTAACTGGTGCGTTATGAAGTGTATCAGGTGATTCCTCTGCCTCCTGTCTTATTCTTAGCATAGCCTTTACGAATGAGTCAAGTGTCTTTTGGGATTCAGTTTCTGTTGGCTCAATCATCAATGCTTCCTTAACAATCAAGGGAAAGTAAATCGTTGGGGGATGAAAACCCAGGTCAAGTAATCTCTTTGCAACATCCAGGGCTCTTATACCATATTTCCTCATAAATTCACAGGAGGCAACGAATTCATGCATACATCTTCCTTTACCATAGGGAACATCATAATATTTATTTATTTTCGAAAGAAGGTAATTGGCATTAATGACAGCATTCTGTGCAACCTTTTTTAATCCATCACTACCCATCATTCTTATATAGACCCATGCTCTAACCATTACACCAAAGTTCGAATAAAAGGAATGAATCCTTCCAATGGATCTACCGGTTCTCTCATCCATATAGTAGTTGTTGTTATTCTTCTCAATTCTGGGTATGGGAAGGTAAGGCTCTATAAATTTCTTAACCCCAATTCCTCCTCCTCCAGGACCTCCAGAACCGTGTGGTGAACTGAATGTTTTGTGCAGATTGAAGTGAACTATGTCAAAACCCATATCTCCAGGTCTTACTAATCCAAGAAACGCATTCAAATTTGCACCATCGAGGTATAGAATTGCACCCTTTTCATGCACTATCCTACTAATTGTTTCAATTTCTCTCTCAAAAAGACCCAGTGTATTAGGACAGGTAAGCATAAGGCAGACTACATCGTCGGATATATGTTTCTTCAGTGAATCTATAGATAATAATCCATATTCATTTGATGGAATAGGAACTACCTCAAATCCTGCTAATACAGAAGAAGCAGGATTCGTTCCATGTGCCGAATCTGGAATAAGTACTTTATGTCTCTTTTCACCTTTTTCTTTAAAATACTTTATGGCTATAAAAAGACTTACCAACTCCCCATGTGCACCAGCTGTTGGAAGAAGAGATACCTCATCCATACCACCGATTTCCTTAAGATATTCCTTAAGCTCATACATTATTCTCAAAGCACCCTGGCACATCTCAATTGGCTCATATGGATGTAAACTATTAAAACCATCAAGTGATGCTATTCTCTCATTAATCTTGGGGTTATATTTCATGGTACAACTTCCAAGTGGATAAAATCCCTTATCTATATGGTAATTAAGGGATGAGAGGTTTGTATAATGCCTTGCCACCTCAGATTCCGATACCTCAGGAAACTGTAAAGGTTTCTTACGTAGAAACTCAATGGGTATTCTTTTTTTAATGTTAAAATTTGATTCTGGTAATGAATCTCCTCTTTTACCAGCTGAACTCAATTCAAATATAAGCTCCATAAAACCCCGTTTGGAAATAATGATTTAATTTTCTGCCTCTAACAATTGAAAAAGTATGCTATAATCACTTCTTGCGTTCCAGAAAATATAACCTCGTGCTCTCGCATCCTTTACGGCTCTTATCTGATTCTCGAAATATACAGGACCAAAATTCGGTGACTTTAGGTTGAAACCCTGTATATAAGAAACGAACTTCTCCTTGCCTATCTTTCTATAACCATTTTTTAGGCTTTCATAAACTATGTGATATTCCCTTGGATTTGTGTCCTTTTTAAAATCATCATGAAAATGTGATGGATAAAGCATGGGACATACAACATCTACCCATTTTTCTATCTTTGATAGGTTCTGCCCTTCCTGCTCCATACTTTCGAGCCACATCGTATAACCATATAAATCTACAGCAACGTTGACTTCATAGGGTTTTAAAGCGATATAAGCCCTTTTTAAGAACTCAACAATAAGGTCTTCTTTCGGTATATCCTCAGTCTTGTGTGAAAACCACATTGCCTCCATATCACCTCTTGAAGGAAATCTCACATAATCGAATTGAATCTCTCTCACACCCCTTACAGCGAGATCTATTGCTATATCTATTACATAATCCCAAACTTGAATGGAGTATTGATCAAGCCATAAATTGCCTGCTCTATCCCTCCACATTCTTCCATCTATATATTTAACACCAAACTCACCACCATTGTACTTTGAGAATATTGAATCCTTAAATACAACTATTCTTCCAATCAAATATACCCCATTCTCATTACATACCTTTATTACACCTTCTAAATCAAGAATATTTTTAACTGCTCCTACTCTTCTTGCAAACTGTACATTTGTGTTGTATGTTACAAGTCCTATATCATTTTTAAAATCAATTACAACACAGTTGAGTTCTGTGTCACTCATTCGTTCAATATATTTTTCAACATTACGAGCAGCGTAACAGTTGAGGTATATCCCACGGTAAGAAAGAATTAAAGGGTGTTTAATCTTTATCCTCTCGTATGTATATTCAATCTCAAGATGTGGTCTTTTCGGGGAATTCAATCTAATTACGGGAGTAGTAGCACAACCTAAAAAGGATATTATAAATGGAATTACAAAAAAGGGATATTTCACCAGCTTCCTCCTGCTCCTCCACCACCAGTTGCTCCTCCTCCAAAACCTCCAAAGCCACCACTAAATCCACCTGAGCCTCCAAAAGAACCGCCTGACCAGTATCCCCCTATCATTCTACCAAAAATCAAAAACGGTATTATCCTAAATCCAAAGATTAAAAAGAGGAAAATTATAATGGGGATTCCAAGTACACCACAACCTCGCTGCCTTTCTTGCTGAACTGGTTTTATTTCTCCAGATAGAATATGACCATATTCCTTCAATATCGTCTCAGCAATTATAATCACTCCGTTAAGGATACCGCCCCCATAGTTTCCCTCTTTAAAGAGTGGTCGCATTATATTTCTCCATATATGTCCTGTAGTTGCGTCCGGGAGTATACCTTCTAAGCCATATCCAGTAGTAATCCATGTATTTTTATCATTTAATGCAACAGTTATAAGAATACCATTATCCTTACCCTTTTCTCCAATTCCCCACTCAGTGAAAAGGTTTACAGAATAGGAGGTAATATCTTCCCCACCAGTCGTGGGGATAGTTACTACTGCAATCTCTGCACCTGTCTTATGTTTAACCTCAAAAATAACTGATATTATCCTCTGCTCGTAATCAGCGGGTATGCAATCTGCAAAATCGTTTACATACCCTACTACCGAGGGATAAGCAGCAAGTATAATACAAATTATAATTCCCATATCCAAATATTATACCACAAATTTTCAAATATTGCAAGTTTTTTTTCTTGGATAACACAATTTTACTCAACAAACAAATCTATTTCTTATATGCCTTAAATTTAAACGTTGTCCCAAATTGTTGTTATGACTAATAAGAGGGCAACTGTCATTACAAGTTTCTATGGACTTGGCAATCTTATCTACTCAATCTGTCATTGCGAGTGAATGAAATGAACGTGGCAATCTCATCACAACGTCTGTCATTGCGAGTGAATGAAATGAACGTGGCAATCTCATATGTGACATAATTCAGTAAAAAGCGATTGCTTCATCCGTCAATCCGTTGTACTTCTTGACGGACGACGGATTCGCAATGACAAAAAAGACCCGTATCACGTAACTTTAGGACATTCCCTAAATTTAAAAATGTTCATAATTTTATATTCGAGGGAATAAGATTTACTCTTAAATATTAAAGTGGTTTTTTTACATGTATATCTATTCATTCATTTAATTCAACAAATCCGCTGGCAATTTCATAAAGCTCATTTTTTTCTTGACATTTATATAAAATGATTGTATAATAATCGATGATGTTGATAATATTCCTATTTTTATCACTCCTTGGCTCACCAAAGGAATGTTTCGACCTTGCCTTCGGACTCTACAGTGACGGTGTATATAACCTTGCAAGAGAGGAATTTGTAAACCTTGCAAGCAAATACCCGGAGAGTCTATACAGTGAGAAAGCAGAATATTATATTGCGTCTTCTGATTTCTATCTTGAAAAATACACACAGGCAAGGGATGAATTCAAAAAATTCATATCCACCCATCCCACATCAAACCTCATAAATGAGGCAAATCAACAACTTGGGAGAGCCCATTTTGAGCTTTGTGAATATATTGAAGCAATCTCTATTTACAAATTCCTTGATTCACCAGACTCAAGATACTGGCTTGGCGAGTGTCATTACCGAATTGACGAAATAGATACTGCTCTCCACTATTATAAATCCGTCTTATCAGAATCAAGGTACATCGAATATGCAATATACTCAGTAGGATTTATAGAAATGGAAATCGGACACCCTGAAGAAGCAATTCTTACCTTTAATAGACTAATAAAAGAATACCCGAACACCCCTCTTCGGAATGCCGCATTATATTATACTGGAAGGATATATTATGAAGAAGAGGATTACAAAAGTGCAGAGGAAAGACTCATCAAAGTTGGGGGTAGTCATGAAGAGGATGCATCATTATTACTTGGACATACCTACCTAAAATTAGGTTTTTACGAACAGGCAAAACAAGAATATAAATCTCTTATCTCTAAAAAATACATTGCTGCTGGAATACTTGGCATAGGTGATATATACTATGCTACTGGAGAGTTGGATAAAGCCCTGAAAGAATACAAAAAGATTGAAGATAACAAGCCTTTAAGGGAAGAAGTATTAATCAGGATTGGCAGAACCTATTTTGATATGATGCAGTATGACGAGGCGCAGCAGTGGTTTGATAAAGTTACAACACCGAAAGCAAGACTGATGGCAGCTAATACATTATTTGAGATGGGAAGATACCAGGAGGCAAGTGAAAGATACATAAATTTACATAAAGATATTAAGCATGAAGAGGCATTATATCGTGCTTCACTTTCTTCATTCAAGGCTGGCAGTCTAAGTGATGCTGAATATCTTGCTCTTGAATACCTTAATATGGGTTATGAAGAATATAAATCTCACATACATCTAATTCTTGGTGAGTTATATTATGAACGAAAAGTTTATACAAAAGCGATTAATGAGTACACTAAAGCCAGTATGGACAAAGCAAATGAGAAGCAGGCACTTCTTGGTCTTGTATATTCATACCAAAAAATAGATGACAAGAAGAATGCAATAAATACACTTACCGAACTTGTAAGGCTTTACCCTGAAAATGACGTCTTATATAAGTCGGCTGAGATTGCCTACTCCATGGAAGAGTATGAAATGGCAGTAACATATTATAATAGGATAGAAGGTGCAGACTATAACATTGGAAAGGTTTACTTTGATATGGGAAAGTATGAAGATTCGATAGTTTATTTTAAAAAGTTTGTTAGTAATTATCCAATGAATAAGAAGTCAGAAGAGGCGTTATTTTTAATAGGTATTGCTGAAAGACGCATGCAAAACTATTCTACATCGACAATCGTATTCAATGAGTTGTTAAAACTCTATCCTTCAACTGACTATACATATGATGCAGCCATTCATATTGGTGATAATTACTTTGACATGGAGAAATATGATGATGCCATTGTCACCTACATGAAATCTCTATCTCTACTGCCAAGACCATTACCTAAAGATGCCGTTAAAGCACTCTATGGAATTATAGATGCAGAATACAGAATTAGGGGACTTATGAGTAGTCTATCACTGGCATCGGATTTTATAAAAACCAATCCACACATCTCAGATGAGTTATATATAAAAATGGGCGATCTTGCATACCAGAATGGAGAATATTCAAGAGCAGCAGAATACTATCAATTAGTGAAGTCAGAGAAACTCATACCACGTGCTCTCTATTGGTTAGGTATGTCATATTACTTACTTAAGGATATAAATAAGGCAGAGGAAATATTTATAAGACTCAGTAAAGAATTCAGTGAAACAGAATTTACTGCAAAGGCGCTCATAATATTGTCGGACATCTATATTGATAAAAAGAATTATAGAAAGGCTGAGGATTATCTTTTAATGATAAAAAGTGATGAGGCTCGCTTGAAACTTGCCGAGGTTTACATAGTAGAAGATAGGTACTCAGATGCAGAAAAAATTCTCAATGGACTTGTGATAGAAGGTAATGAAAATACCACAAACAGGGCAAGAATAAAATTAGCGAGCATATATATTGGAAGAGAAGATACAAAGAATTCACGCGTTTATCTATCTGCTGTTCTGGAGGGAAATAATCCACTTTTAAAACCAGAAGCAAGGTTTCTGGAGGCTAATTCATATTTCAAAGAAGGAGATTACGAATCTGCAGCAAGGTCCTATCTTATGGTAAACTATCTCTATGGTGAAAATAATTTTATATCTAAATCCCTTTTTTATGCTGCAGAATGTTATATCAATCTTGAAAATATAGATGAAGCAAGAAAATTTTATACAATGGTGGTCAAAAGGGGAGATGACTCACTGCTTGTAAATCAAGCAAAATTTAAATTGGAAAAGATAAAAAGTGAATAATTAAATGTGGTCACTATTAATTATTTTAATCTCTCAGCAACCAGAGCTTGAACTTCCTCATATCACTGTATATGGTGAAAGGGAAACAATCGAGGCCCTTAAAAAGAGTTTGTTACCCGATAGTGTATATCCTCTTCCCTTACTCGGTGAATACACTCCAAAAACTGTGAAATTGAGGGCGAGAGACATTATCTATAAGAAGAGTTATACAACCAGACTTTTTACAGAGATTGGTTCATCTGGTAAAGTAGCAATTTACAGTGGATTCAACCAGTATTCCTTGAATGCTCTATATGAGAAAGATGTAATTGGGCTAAATGAAAAGATAGAATTTAATATTGGTATACCATACGTGAGAGCCTATTACTATAATGTCTCGTTTAAGGGAGGGGAAAAAATTAAAAACAGACGATATAATCAAGCAGGCTTCAGATTGTATTGTAAAAGAAAACTTTTTTCTTTAGCTTGGGGCTACGAAAAAAACTCATTGGCTGGGGATGAGTATGATAAAATTACATTTGGAGCAAAATATGACATAATTAATTTACACGTCCTGAATAAGACAAAGATTTACATAAACCATAATTATCTATCTTCGTTATCACTTAGTTTTCCCTTGCAAATTGGCAGTATTACGTTTTCCCCGGGTGTATTGGGAGCCATTAGTAACACAAAAAATCTTCAAAGAGTATATCCTATTCTCTACATTAAAGGTACATTTAGTAAATTTTTAACATCGATATCATTTTCACCTTATACTACCATATTATCAAGAGAGGAAATTTTAAACCAAAACCCCTTCTCAGATAATATCCCATATAATCTCAACACTGGACCATTAGTAGAACTTTCTCTAATTTCAACCCATGGTAGATTAAAGGCTGGCTATCAAATGAACTATCCTATATTCAAATATGATACAACTAATTATTCAATACAGGATACTACATCATATTTCATTGAGGGTCTAATCGAATTTGGAGGTCTTTCTTTAGAGATGAGATATAGATTTAATGTAACAGATTACATGCCTTATCTTCACATTTCGCCTGTTCTTATGATGGAATGGGGTATGTTTGATTTCACATTATCCTCACCAATTCTATTCAGACGTGAACCAGGTGAAATCTTTTTTATGCCCATAGTATCACTCAAGTATTCAATCCTTAAAAATTTTTCACTTATTTCTGATTTAGCCCTCCCATTTGGTGAAACAATACTATGGAAGGGTTGCAATGAGGAAAGTAGAAAGATATATATTGGTATTTCAGCGAACCTTTAAATGGAAATTTATTATTTTAATTCACTTCTGGAGGTATTATGAGTAAGGCTGCGAAAACAGGTATATTCGTTACATTAATTGTATTAGCCCTTATCCTATTAAATTTATGGATGGGTCAGTTCAGAATGAGGTCTGAGGGATATCCAATAATTGCCACCTTCCCCAGTGTTACAGGTCTAAAAAAAAGGGATGCTGTTAGGGTGTATGGTGTCGAAAAGGGGTTGGTTCAGGATATACAATTCAAAGTTGATCATATTGAGTTAATCCTGTGGATGGACAAAGATGTCGTCTTATACAAAGGTGCAAGTGCGTCTATTAAAGATGTAGCTATGATAGCTGGGACGAAATACGTGGAGATAACACCAGGCATTTCAGGAGAGCTTTTTACTGAATCTGATACGATTAAGGGAGAAGCAGGCATCGGTATGCCCTACGCCATTCTGGCTAAGTTAGCTACTAAAATGGATAATTTACTCTCTACTGAAAATGTGGAGAATATTGTTACTACTCTCTCAAATATACAATTAGCGACAAATGAATTACAGAGTCTAATAAGAAATATAAAAGATGATCTTAAAAACACCTTAACTTCAGTTGGAGAAGGTGCAGAAAATATATCAGCCGTTTCAAAAGATCTACAGGAAACGACACACCGAATAGATGAAATACTTATATCACTAAAAGAGGGAAAAGGTACTTTAGGCAAATTGATGACCAACGATTCTCTTTATTTAGAGATTGAAAATACATTAAGGGCAACAAAAGAACTGGTCGATGACATAAAGGAACACCCAAAAAGATATCTGAGTATCTTCTAATCTTTAAAACCTCTTTCAGTACTGTTCACAATATGATTACAGCTATAATCTTCCTTAAATAGAACAAGGGTTTCTCGATACTCAAACTTTAATTCTATATTATGAAATCTGGATTTGTATGTAGTGAATGCGGTTATTCGTCACCCAAATGGTTGGGTAGATGTCCGTCTTGTGGCAAATGGGATACCTTCAAGGAGATAAGAGCTGTAAAGGGAAAACACAGTACATCTGAAAGACAATCCCCATTATCTCTGCATGATATAAAGATCAGAAAGGGAGAAAGACACAAGACTAATATAGATGAGTTCGATAGGGTTCTTGGTGGAGGTATTACAAAAGGATCACTTGTACTTCTTGGGGGCGAGCCGGGAATCGGAAAATCAACATTAATTTTACAGGTTGCAAAAAACCTTGTCAAACAGGGAATAAAAATCCTGTATGTATCTGGTGAAGAATCCCCTTATCAAATAAAGATGCGAGCAAATAGGATGGGTATAAAAGATGAGGGAGTATTCGTGCTTAGTGAAACAGATATCGAAAGAATTCATGAAGAAACGGATGAAACTTCTCCAGGACTGCTTATCATTGATTCAATCCAAACCATGTATACTCCGGATATAGATTCAACAGCTGGGTCTGTCTCACAAGTTAGAGAATGTACACAAAGGCTGTTAAAGATTGCCAAGAATAAGGATTTGTCTGTCTTTATAATTGGTCATGTTACAAAGGTCGGTGCAATTGCCGGTCCGAGAATGCTCGAACATATAGTCGATACAGTATTATATCTCGAAGGAGACCGCAATCACTACTTCAGGATACTTAGAGCTGTTAAGAACAGATTTGGTTCAACCAACGAGATAGGAGTCTTTGAAATGGAAGAAAAGGGCTTAAAACAGATAAAGGATCCATCCATGTTATTTATTAAGGAGGAAGGTGTATGTGTGCCAGGTACATCAATTAGTTGTGTCCTGGAAGGCTCAAGAGCTTTTCTTGTAGAGATTCAAGCACTTACATCACCTACATATTATGGTTATCCACAAAGGGTATCAAGTGGTATAGACCAGAGAAGGTTATCAATGTTACTTGCAATTCTCGAAAAGAAATTGGGTATTCCTGTATCAAACCAGGACGTATTTCTTAATGTAGTTGGAGGACTAAAAGTAGAAGAGCGATCGTGTGACCTTGCTGTTATTTCATCAATTGCTTCCTCACTCAAGGACTTCAATATTTCCGAAAAACTATTAGTACTTGGAGAGGTTGGATTGACCGGTGAAGTGAGGGCAGTACCAAGAATCAAAAAGAGAATTATGGAAGCAAAAAAACTTGGTTTTAAGACTGCAATAATTCCAGTATCCAGGATTAGAAATGATACATCTATTGAGATAAAAGAAGTACGCTGGGTTCGAGATGCTATTAAATATATTAAAGATGAGTCCTAAAGAAAATACTAACCTTTCTATCATAATCGTAAACTACAATACGGAAGAGGAGTTATTTCAATGTCTTTTGAGTATTTTCCACAGCAATATTAAAGTGAACTATGAAATAATCCTTATTGACAATGCCTCACATAGAGACGGTCTTGATAAGATAAAAAAGAGGTTTAACATTCGAATTGTACACAACATCAGAAATGTTGGATTTGCCAGAGCTGTTAATCAGGGAATATATCGCTCAGAAGGAGACTATATTCTCCTTCTGAATCCTGATACCAAGGTTGAAGATAATACCATTCAAACTCTCTTAGATTTCATGGAAAATAAAAAAGAAGCAGGTTGTGTTGCGCCGGCTATCACTTACCCTGATGGGAACCCTCAACCCTCAGTTAGAAGCTTCCCCACTTTCCTAAAGGTTTTTTGTGGAAGACAATCTTTGTTTACAAGACTTTTTCCTAACAATCCGATTACAAGGTCGTATCTCTTAACTGACCTTGACCATACCAAACAACAAGAAGTTGACTGGGTAATGGGAGCATGTATTATGACAAGAAAGAGCACTCTTGAGGAGATTGGATTTCTCGATGAGAAGTTTTTTCTATTCGTTGAAGATGCTGACCTCTGCTATAGGCTGAAAGAACATGAATATAAGGTCTTCTATATTCCAGAAGTAAAGGTTACACATCTATTTGGAGCAGCCACAAACAAGCTCCCGCAACGTTCTTTGTTCTCTCATAACGTCGGAATGTTTAAATTTTTTGAAAAACATTACAATCCAAATTTTCTTTTACAACACCTGTTATTTTTTAGCCTTGCATTAAGGGTTTTATATATCCTAACGTTTCATATGATTAAAGAACAATTAAAAGAGATGGGATTCTCCCATTAATTACAATAGAGTGATAATTAATAAAATAAAAACAAGGTCAAGCTAATTAAATAATATGATTAAGGAAAGATTACTCATACACTCTAAGATTGGACTATTTCTGGACATAATTTTCACGGTTGTTGCATTCTATCTTGCATATCTTTTAAGAGCATTCGTAATACCACTCCCTGAAAACGCTCCATTTGAGTTTGTTTCAATTTCCTGGTTGCTTTTTATTATAATACCTGTTTGGTTTGTACTTCTCTCCAATGAGAATGCATATATTACAATTGAAAGGAAACCTCGTGATACATATCTCCCGGTTATAAGAGCCATATTCTTCGGAACGCTAATTCTATTGGCTGCAATATTCATAATGAAGGCGATTACTCAATCAAGACTCTTTGTAATACTTTTTGCCACATTGGATACCATTCTTTTACTTTCTCTTCGTATATGGATATTCCCTGCCTTCGCCTCAAGGGAGAGTAAGGGGGTATTAATCTTAGGTTCTAAAGAAGATAGAGATTTTGTTAAGGTCTTTTTATCATACTCTCCATTTAAGTTCCACATAAAAGAATTTCGTGACGATACAAAACATTTTAACAAACTTATTTCAGACTGGATGGACTGGGTAATAATAGCATCAACACCAGAGAAATTCTCAAGATATGAGAATGTCGTGCGATCCTGCAGGGAAATGGGGATACCTGTATCATACGCCATAAATGAAAAACATACCTTTATGAGAACAAGATTTGATATAGAATCATATAATGATTTATCGATATTAACACTATCTACTGCACCAGAGGTATCTATTTTCCTCATTGTGAAATATGCATTGGACAGTCTAATCTCTCTGTCATTATTGTTGTTATTATTCCCATTACTTACTATAATCTCTTTCTTCATAAAATTGGAATCAAAAGGTCCCATTATATTCAAACAAACTCGATGTGGTTTAAACGGTAAAATATTTAACCTTTATAAGTTCAGAACTATGGTGGAAAAGGCAGATAAAATAAAGGACAATTATTTAGACCTGAATGTGATGGATAGGGTAGTTTTCAAGATGAAAGATGACCCAAGAATAACCAGGGTGGGTAAATTATTGAGGAGGCTAAGTTTCGATGAATTACCTCAACTCATAAATTGTATAAAGGGAGATATGAGCTTAGTAGGACCAAGACCCCCTATCCCAGAAGAGGTTCAAAATTATACCCTTCAAGAAAGAAGAAGACTTTCTATGAAGCCTGGTCTTACCTGTTTATGGCAGATATCTGGTAGGAACGAGATTGATTTTGATAGATGGATGGAATTGGATCTCGAGTATATAGACAACTGGTCACCACTATTGGACTTAAAACTCCTCCTATTTACTATTCCCGCTATCATATCTGGTCGAGGCGCTTATTAAAATTCCTCTTTTTCCCTTATTTAACCCTCTCCATATACTTTCCAGTTCTTGTATCAACCTTTATTGTATCCCCAATATTAATAAAAAGAGGAACAGAAACCTTAAGACTTGTTTCAAGTGTTGCGGGTTTTGACCCTCCTTGTGCTGTATCTCCTTTTACCCCTGGATCGGTTTCAACAACCTTTAATTCACAGAATGTAGGAATTTCTACGTCAACTGGCTTTCCTTCTGCAAAAATAATAGAAATCTCCTCATTTTCTTTCAGATAAAGGATTTTATCTGACAAAAGAGATGATGGTAGTGATATCTGTTCGTAATTTTGTGTATCCATGAAAAAAAATAGATGTTCATCATTATAAAGATATTGAAACTTTCTTTCTTCTATCCACACAATTTCGATTTTTTCACCTGCCCTGAAGTTTTTGTCGATGATAGCTCCGTTCTTCATCCTTTTCAATTTTGTGCGAACAAACGCACCACCCTTTCCTGGTTTCACATGCTGAAAGTCATAAAGTGTCATTAACTCTCCGTCAATCTTTAATGTTATACCCCTTTTAAAGTCAGTAGTAGTTGCCATAACACCTCCATTTTTCTTTTTATATAACCTTATATCTATAAACTGCTTGCATCTTAGTCATAGAATCTATCTGGTTTATTGAGTTTGTTGAGTTTGTTGGGTTCATTGAGTTATTGAGTCTATCATATTTATCTGGTCCCAGTGAAGTATGTTACGCACTTCACGGGATAAATTTATTTAGTTTACTTAGTTTGTTTATTACATACTGCTTACTCTACCTCCTTCCTCTTCGCCCAGCCAAAGGCGGGGCTCCTACCATCACATTAAACATTCAACATCTCACATTTAACATTTAACATTAAACATTTCTTCTAATGCCACCAAGTCTGTTAGCTAACGGAAAGGCACAAAGTTTTTTTTATTTACTGATTACTGATAACCGATGACTTTAGCTTTTGTTTCTTCCCTTTTCGTCCGTCAAACGACGGGCTCCTACCTTTCCTTAGTCATTCGTCATTAGACATTAGTCATTCTCCCTTCTCCCTTCCCCGTTTCTCCCTTTCTCCGGTTCCCCGTTTATCGTCCTACGCCCTATTTATCCCGCCTGCCCTGTAGTAACAATGTACGGGGTAGAATGCGCAGCTATTCTATCGGGACGCTCTATTTATCCTGCTTGCCATATGTAATTAGTTTTTTCATATTACATCGTGGCCTGCCCTGCTTGCCATGTGTAATGTTTCACTTTATTACATTATGGTGAAATGTAGCCTGCCCTGTGGAAGCAGAGCTATTCAACAGGGCATCTATTTCATCAGGGCCATTTTGCATTGTTAATTTTGCATTGTTAATTGACTTCAACTTCTCTCTTCTCTCTTCACTGTTCTCTCATAAAATACCTACCCGGAAGGATTTTTACTATCGATTTTAACTCAAGTGAAAGAAGAAGACCTGACAACCTGGAGACTGGTATTGATAGAGAGATTGCCAATTCATCAATATGAAGCGCTTGATTACCCAGTCTTTCGTATACATTCATCTCCTCTTCAGTCATTTTGGGTAGTTGCCTCTTTGTAATTACTCTATCCATTTTCAGACCATCAATTATATCCTGTGTGTTTGTAACAGGTCTTGCTCCATCCATTATCAATTTATTTGTACCCTTTGATGTTTCCTCTGTTATATTTCCGGGAACAGCAAATACCTCCTTGCCCTGTTCAAGAGCCCACTGTACTGTTGAAAACGTACCGCTGCGCATTGTTGCCTCGACGACCAGTATGGCATCAGACAATCCGCTTATTATTCGATTTCTGCGAGGAAAGTTACCTGCAAATGGTTGAGTTCCAATTGGAAATTCAGATATACAGGCGCCATTATTTATTATCTTTCCCAAAAGATTAACATTTTCAGATGGATAAACCCTATCTATTCCACAACCCAGAACTGCAATCGTTCTTCCATCCTCATCAACTGCTCCTTTATGTGCGCAAGTATCAATTCCCCTTGCAAGACCAGATACAACTGTCAAGCCTACTCTTGCAATGTCTCGTGCAAACCTCTCGGCGACAATCTTACCATAATGTGAAGCCCTTCTGGAACCCACAATTGCAATGGAGGGTTCATTATCTTTCAATTCTCCTCTAATATACAAAAGTGGTGGAGAATAGGGAAGATTCTTAAGGCGCTCTGGATATTCATCACTTGTAAAGGGAATAAGTTTAACCCCCAAACTCTCTATAAGAGAAATACTTTTATCAACATCTATATTTACACATTCTCTTATACTTTTTGCAATTTCACTGCTGGTAAGTTCTTTAATTCTTTCCTCATCTGCCTGTATGACATTAACAGGTGAACTAAGGTTATTAATCAGGTGCTTAAGTGTTTCATCACCAACTCCTCTTGCTAATGAGAGTTTTATCCATGCCTCAATTTCCTTCATAGCATTATATTAAAATATGCTCAGTCAAAAATCCCGGTTGCAGAGGGACAGATTATCCTTACGGGTTTGAATTTATAATCACTTATTGGTGTTGCGGCAGATATTTTTATATGGTAATCAGAAAGTGTTCCAGAAATTGTCCCGTCTTTATTCTGTCTCCATCTTTTACTTTTTGATTTTTGATTAACTGCAATAATAATATGAACATTTCCCATCCGCATATCTGCTATATCTTCACCACTTGGAACTGCCCTTGCCCTATCCCCTCTAAATTCGGTATGTGAATGATAATCACCAATTACATTAATGGGCATGTTCTCTATTATTTCAGTCATCCTCTCAATAGCACTTGTCTTTGGCTCACTCCAGGAAAACATCCTTTCTGCTGTTTGAGAAGGAATTGCATACTCAATAACGAATTTATTTTCTCCCCTGTGCCCAAGCAAAAGCCCAAGAGTTTCTCTTTTGTAGACCTCAATAACCGAAAGAATCATAGCGAGAAATGCTCTCTCTTTTATATATACATTAAACTCTTCCACGTGGAAATTATAAACCAAATCAACCAAAATGTCAAGAAAAAAATCACAATAGAAACTACACAGACAAAAAGAGAAGAAAAATTTAACAAATTTCTTGACAAAATTCTTTTTCTGTATTATACTTAAAAAATGATGGGAAACTATTATCAACATATATTTTCATTCATCTCTTAAAATACTCAAAAGATAATCCATATTACTGAGGGGATTTTTCTTAATCTATAGGGGTTGAAAATGAAAATCACAAATATAACATTTATAATTATACCTGTATTTCTCTTTCTATTACTTCCCAGCATGGGATATGGAGAAGCACAGAAAGAAGCATATTACTATGAACAATTAGATGGGAATAAGGTGAGGTGTCTCAACTGTCCGCATATGTGTGTTCTTTCCCCAGGGCAGATAGGAATTTGCCGTGTACGTGAAAATATAGATGGTAAACTATATACACATGCATATTCCAATCCCTGTGCCATTCATATAGACCCGATTGAAAAAAAACCACTCTTTCATTTTCTCCCTGAAAATTCTGCACTATCCCTCGCCATTGCTGGCTGCAATTTCCGATGTAGATACTGTCAGAACTGGAGTATATCACAGAAAAGTCCTGATGAGACAGAAAACTATTCATTTTCACCAGAGCAGCTGGTAGATAGCGCCGATGTGCACAATATCCCTATAATTGCATACACATACTCGGAGCCATCTATATTCTATGAATATATGCTGGATATGGCAAAGATTGCCAGGGACAGGGGCATAAAAAACGTGTGGGTTACTAATGGTTTCCTGAATAAAGAACCTCTTCTTGAGTTATGTAAATATTTAGATGCTGCAAATGTTGATATAAAATGGTTTACAGAAGACCTATATAGAGAAATGTCTGGAGGAAGTCTTGAACCTGTACTCTCAACCTGTAAAACACTGATTGAAAATAATGTTCATCTTGAAATAACCAATCTCATTGTACCAACATTAAATGACGACGAGGATATGATTAGAGAACTCGTCAGGTGGATAAAAGAAAATCTCGGTCCTGACATACCGGTTCATTTCTCGAGATTCTTCCCAATGTACAAACTTCAACATCTATCACCAACACCAGTCCAGACCCTACAGACTGCAAGACAGATTGCACTGGATGAGGGTTTGCACTACGTTTACATTGGTAACTATCCAGGAGGTGATTGGGAAAATACCTTCTGCCCTAACTGTGGAAGGCTTCTTATAGAAAGAAGGGGATATACAATTCTGCAAAACAATGTGATTAATGGAAGATGTAAGTATTGTGATTATGAAATTTATGGTGTATGGGAATAACGTAGAAAAATTAAATATCAAATATAAAAAATCAAAATTTCTTACTTATTGGCAGGAATGACAGTTGTAGGCACAGTTTTTAACTGTGCGAATGTATCGGGCACGAATTGAATTCGTGCCTACATACCTTGAGATAAGTCCTATGCCCCATATTTGGGCCAACAACAATTTTTATATTTCTTCCCGGAACCACATGGACAGGGATGATTTCTCCCCACCTTCTTGCCATTTCTCATAAATGTTTTTGGCTTCTGAGGGGTTTCTCCCTCTTGGGGTGTTTTTGGTGCCTGCTGTTCTACTGCAGTAACTCCAGGTTTATAAGCCCTGGCCCTGGTGTCTTCAGTTTCCTCCCTCTTTACAAGCCTTAAACCATACATATACCTCACCACATCTCTGTCTATTTCATCAAGAACTTCCTCAAATAATCCAAAAGACTCTCTCTTATATTCTACAAGAGGATCTCTCTGAGCATAACCACGTAGAGATACACCTTCCTTCAGGGCATCGAGTTCATAAAGGTGCTCTCTCCACCTCCCATCAACAACCTGAAGCATAACCTGTCTCTCAAGATCTCTCATAGCCTCGTCACCGAGCTCCTGTTCTCTTCTGCTATATAATCCAAATACAGCCTCTTTCATTCTTTCATGCAATATCTCCGGTGTTATACCATCATCGGGAATCTGCATATCAAGAAGGTAAAGGTCTCTTACTTCTTGCCTCAAGCCAACAAGGCTCTCTTTTTCAAAATGTGAATCAGTTATATAAGAATCTATAATATCAGAAAGCACTCTATCAATTATATCATTTATTCTTACCTTTATATCTCTTCCTGTGAGAATTTCCCTTCTCATTGAATAAATTACCTCTCTTTGCCGATTCATAACATCGTCGTATTCAAGAAGTCTCTTTCTTATATCAAAGTTTATCCTCTCTATTCTCTTTTGTGCTCCCTCAATTGCACGCATAATGAGATTATGTTGTATGGGCTCACCCTCCTTTCCCCCAAATCGCTCCATGACACCGGCAATTCTTTCAGACCCGAAAAGTCTCATAAGGTTGTCTTCAAGCGATAGATAAAAACTTGAGGAACCCGGGTCTCCCTGTCTTGCACACCTACCTCTCAGCTGATTATCAATTCTTCTTGATTCATGTCTCTCAGTACCAATTACATGAAGACCACAAGGAGGATCCGTAAGGCACTCTAACCTATTTTCTCCATTCCCACATTCATTACATGTACCATCTTCTCCACACTTTATACAGCACTTATCACAATCTACTACACCCGAACCCAATTTTATGTCTGTACCCCTTCCTGCCATATTTGTTGATATCGTTACTCTTCCACCCTCTCCGGCATTTTTAATTATCTCTGCTTCTTTCTGATGATGTTTTGCATTAAGAACCTGATGAGCAATTCCCTTCATACGTAGCATTCTTGAAATCGTTTCAGATACATCTACTGACACTGTCCCTACAAGAACTGGTCTTTTTGATTTGTGAAGCTTCTCTATCTCATTGATAGCGGCATTATATTTCTCCCTCTTTGTTTTATATATAACATCAGTATAATCAATTCTCCTTATTGGTTTATTTGTCGGTACTGATATAACCTCTAATTTATAAATATCATAAAACTCTGAAGCCTCGGTGGCAGCAGTACCTGTCATACCAGAAAGCTTATCATACATCCTGAAATAATTCTGGATTGTGATTGTAGCAAGCGTCTGAGTCTCTGCCTCGACTCTAACTCTCTCCTTTGCCTCTATTGCCTGGTGTAATCCATCGGAGTATCTTCTTCCAGGCATTAGCCTTCCGGTAAACTCATCGACTATCATCACCTTTCCATTCTGGACAACATACTCAACATCCTTTTCAAACAACTCATATGCCCTTAATAACTGTTGAATAACATGATTCGTCTGAGATTTTTCCGCATATTCCCTCTGAACCGCTTCTTTCTCTACTATCTTCTCCCTTGGCGATAAAGCCTCATTTTCATCGATTTTTGTAAGTTCCTGCGATAGGTCTGGTAGGGTAAAGAAATCTATATCCTCAGGCGCAATTACATTTCTTCCCTTTTCTGATACATTTACTGTATGTCCTCTTTCATCTATGGAATAATAAAGCATTTCATCAATCTCATGTAATTTTTTATCCCTCATGTATTCTGCCTCTGTCTGGTCAATTAATCTCTTAACCCTGGGTTCTTCTTCAATAAGCTTTCTTAATTGACGGTGCTTAGGAGCTCCTCTCTGAACAGCAAGGAGTTTTACCCCGGCCTCCTTATCCTTTTCCTCGCTGAGTAGTCTTCTTGCTTCTGCAATCAGTGAGTTGGTAAGTTTTGTTTGTTGTTGATTAACTCTTTTTGCTCTCAAGTTTTGTGCATCGTATTCCTTGTTAATAGAAACCTCTACAGGACCCGATATTATCAACGGGGTTCTTGCCTCATCTATAAGAACGGAGTCAACCTCGTCTACAATAGCATAGTGATGACCACTCTGAACTATATCCTCACTTCTCCAAGTCATATTATCCCTGAGATAATCAAAACCAAACTCATTATTCGTTCCATATGTTATATCCTTACTATACTGTTCTTTCCTTTCCTCTGGACTCATGCCTGTCTGAATACAACCACAGGATACCCCTAAGAATCCATAAATTCCACCCATCCATTCTGCATCTCTACTTGCAAGATAATCGTTTACAGTAATCAAATGGGCTCCTTTGCCTGAAAGAGAATTTAGATAGAGCGGCATTGTTGCGACAAGTGTTTTTCCCTCACCTGTTGCCATCTCGGCAATCTTTCCTTTATGTAATACAATCGCTCCAACAAGCTGTACATCAAAAGGTATCATATCCCATGTATATTCATGCTCCGTAACCATCCATTTCTTTTCAATTAATCTCTTGCAGGCTTCCTTAACAACCGCATATGCCTCAGGTAATAATTCATCAAGATAAGCCTGCTCATCTTTTTCTAATCTTTCTTTGAGCGTATCTATTTCTACGGCAATTCTCTGTCTCGTCTCCATATCAGATTTATCCCTTTCTACCTCAAGTTTATCTATCTTCTCCTCAAAGGGTCTCAGTATCTCTTTTATCCCCTTTCTAAACTCCTCTGTTTTATTCTTTAACTCCTCATCAGTAAGTGAATGTAACTTCTCATAGTGTTGGTTTATCTCATCTACAATTGGTCTAAGCTTTGCAAGCGCTCTATCGTTTGCCGTCCCAAATATTTTTTTGATTATTTTTCGCATAAAAAACCCTCCAATAACTTTATAAACGTTTATTTTTATAGGTCTTTGTATCTTCGAGTCATTGATTCATCCTACTCGCTACTTACTATTTATCCCGTTGAATGTTTAAACTATTCCATCGGGACTGGATACTCGGTACTTTCCCCATATCTCCGTTTCTCCCTTTCACCGATTCTCCGTTTCGAATTCAACATTACAAATTTTACATCTAACATTTAACTATTCAACCAATGAACTAATTAACTTAATCTTCAATCGTTTACCCTGTGAAATGCGAACTTGTGAGCTATTTCATCAGGGTCAATAGTCATTTCCAGAACAATTATACCATAAAATTCTCAATTTGTCAAGTCATTTGGCGGGGTCACTTATTATTACCTTTTTGATTAAATGTCTAGTAATTATCTCTTATCTCTTAGCCTGACCCCGATACTCCCCCAAAAAATTTTAAGACTTGATTTTTATGACTTTTTATGTTATAATAGAGGTGTTAAAATCAAGAATCTCTTACAATCTCTTTAAATCCCTGTAAATACGGATCTTTAGATAATAATAATATGAATATATCTGCTATATCAAAATCCCGCATAGATAGAATAATCAGGAGTGCACTTGATCTATGGAGATACTATTCACTGAGAGATTTAAGAAAAAGACTTGATGAATTATGGAAGAGTGAATTCCAACCTTTGTACGAGTTTAATGATACACCCCTGACCTGTGCTGTCTTCGGATCTGGTAGTTTCTCAACTGGTAGATATGAGATATACATTGCTAGACTGATTGAAAAGGAATTAGGATGGTCTCCAGTAAGATATACGCTTATCGTTACAAATAGAAAGAAATGTAGAGCACAGGAGGTTGCTTTAGAGTTTAAGCTCCCTCTTGTAGTTATGGATTTTAATACATGGTACAGGCAGAACTACAATCCCGTATCTTCAAAACCAACAAGAGAAACGAGCCTTTTTATAGACACAAATAATTCTGATTCTCTTATTAAAAGATTCAATATAAGAGTAGAATTTGACAGGGCATTATTCGATAAGATAAAAAAATATACTGAACTACCGAACCTGATTTCACTGAGAGGATATAATTTCCCTATAATGCATTCAATTTCGAGAGGAAATAGCATTCTTATAGACGATACTCATCCAGCAGATTTGAGTATTACTGATAGAAGCGCAGTTCCACTCTGTCCAGGCTGGCAAGTAAGCGCAGTTGAAAAAATGAGAAATTTAGGTTCTAAAATCTTCAGAAGCAGCTTGATTGAAGTAAATCCATTTACTTCAGTAGAAGATGTCACTTCACTTGATACTGGGAAGATATACGCACTTACTCCTGGTATTAGACCACCTTCATCATGGAGAACAGTAAAAATTCAGGATAATATTAAACGTACTGAGGACTATCTACTTTGTGCTTTTAAAGCAACTGGATTATTTCCTTATCTCTGGGGAGTGTCTAAAAGAAACTACAGGGTAGAATATAAAACAATGGATGATAAGATTATCACTAAAAGTCAACCTGCTTTTATCGTTGGAAGACAGATAAGATGCGGCAGGAATGCATTTGGAAGGGATATAAAAGACCTTTCTATTTCTATCTAATATCTAAAGTCTCTTTTCCCTGGTTTCTGCATCCAATCTCCTAAAATCAAATTCCTTTTTGTTAGAATGGATATCACAGGTTGTTTTTGGCTCTGTTCCTTTTATAAACAGCTCTTCTACAAGTTCTTTACAACCCTCAACTGGAAGCAGACCAGATTCTTTACATACTGTGCACTTTACTATTCCTGATGGCATAATGAAATTACTTACAGTTTCATCAGAGAGTGCTCTTTTCATAAACTCAGTCCATATTGGCAATGCAAGTGCTGCACCAGACCCTCCCTTCATAATCGTATCAGGTTCATCACGTCCTAGCCATACGCCACAAATAAGCTCCGGTGTAAAGCCAATAAACCAGGCATCCCGCCATTCGTTAGTTGTCCCGGTTTTACCAGCAGCAGGTCTTAAGAATCCTCTCCACCTCATCCCTGCTCCTGTACCATAATCTGCAACACTTTCAAGAAGCGAAGTCATAAGATATGCAGTCTCTTCTCTCAGGACCCGTTCCTTGTAGGGTTTTGCCTCATACAACACTTCATCATTCTGACCAATAATCCTGTCTATTGTATACGGTTTTACCCTGTACCCACCGTTTGCTATGGTTGCGTAACCTGTAACTAACTCCTGCAGCGTGAGCGAATTTGAACCAAGAGCAAGGGAGATTACCGGCAAAAGTTTCGTTTCTATTCCCATCCTTTTTGCATGATTTACTACATCTTCGGGGCCCACATCCAATATAAGACGCACAGAAGCAAGGTTTCTTGAAAATGCAAGCGCATCTCTTAATGTCATTTCACCGCGGAATGTGCTATCATAATTAGAAGGGCTGTATATAGTATCCTGAACTTCTATAACTATTGGTTGATCCAATAGTTTATATGTGGTTGTATATCCTTCATCGATAGCTGTGGTGTAAACGAAGGGTTTGAATGCGGAACCAGGTTGTCTGTATGCCTGAACAGCACGATTAAATTGTGAAACACCAAAATTCCTTCCCCCTACCATTGCCTTGATTCTTCCTGTGCGAGGATCCATTGCAAATAGAGCAACCTGAAGAGGATTTGTAGAATCAGGCATAATTTCCCAGAGTTCTTCCAATTCTTCAATCTTTCTAACAACCACCTCATCAGCTATCCGCTGCATTTTCTTATCAACACATGTGTATACAAAAGCACCTCCACGATAAAAAATCTCGCTGCCAAACCTTTCCCCTATCTGTTTCTTTATCTCTTCAACAAGGTAGGGTCCTATCTTTGAGTATCTATGTCTATCTGGCTCAATACCTAATGGAGAATTCTTTGCCCTCACTATTTCGATCTTATCACCCACACCGGTCTCTTCCATTACCCCAAGTATAACAGCCCTCCTTCGTAATGCATTCTCAGGACGTTTCAAGGGATCATAGTAAATAGGTGATCTTGGTAACCCTACAAGAAGCGCACATTCAGAAAGGTTTGAGACCTTTACACTTTTATCAAATAGCTTCCTTGAAGCCGCCTCTATTCCATAACAGCCATTACCATAATAAATCTCATTTAAATACATATTCAGTATCTCATTCTTTGAGTAGGTACGTTCAATGGTCCAGGTTAGAATAAGTTCCTTTAACTTTCTCATATATGTACGCTCAAGAGATAAAAACATACTTCTTGCAAGCTGTTGAGTTATGGTTGAGCCTCCCTGGACTGTTCTCCTTGCTAAAACGTTTGCTATAAATGCCCTGAAAATTGCAAAAGGATTAATACCCCAATGCGAATAAAATTTTCTATCTTCTACGGCAATTGTCGTCTTCTTTACCAGCTCAGGAATATCCTCTAATTCAACAGGAATTCGTAACTCGTTATAAAACTCCGTTAGAACCTCACCATTCTCATCATATACATAAGTAACTAAAGGGGATTTGTATTCTTGCACAGCCTCAACTGCAGGGAGTGTTTTCTTCAGGGTGGTCAATATACCCATAAAAAAACCAGCTACTAAAAGGTATATACCCAGAACAGCAATAAAGACATACAATATTATCTTTCTATTAATCATATCTACTTTCCTTTCTTACTCCTCAGGGCTCGGACAATCTCACCAACCTTTACTAATATATCATCTATATCTATATCTGGTCTTCCACCTGCTTCTGCAATATGAGGTCTTCCGCCCCCACCTCCACCTGTGAGTTTTCCAATCGATGCAGCAATTTTACCTGCTTCGATATAACTTTTTATATCATCACTTACTGATACAACAAAAAATGGTCTTCCTTTTTTTTTCGTTGCAACAACACATACTTTTTTAGGTCTACTCCTTATATCATCACTAAATATTCTAAGGTCCTCTATATCAAAACCCTGTAGATATCCTGTGACTATCTCAATATCATCTATTTTTTCCTTTTTTAGCCTATCATCCATTTTTTCTCCACCTCTAATCATATTTTTCTGTAGCTCCCGAATCCTGTGTTTAAGTTCCTGATTATCTATTAACAATTTATTTATACTTGCTTTTATGTCCCGGGTTTCCAACAACTGCTTAATATCTCCAATTAAAGATTCATATCTTAATAAATAATTTCTAACTCCCATTGATGTCACTGCCTCTATCCTTCTGATACCGGTATGTACACCTGCTTCAGATATTATCTTGAACATTCCGATATCGCTGGTATTTTTCACATGAGTACCCCCACATAATTCTCGAGATACATTACCAATCTCAATCATCCTTACAGGTTCCTCATATTTCTCCCCGAATAATCCAATTGCTCCTAATTCCTTTGCCTCTTTAAGGCTGGTGTGACGTACATTCACTTGTATATTCAGAAGGATCCAATCATTTATTGTATCCTCAACCTTTTTTATTTCACTCTCTGATAGATGAGAAAAATGTGTAAAATCAAACCTCATTTTATCTCGACCAACCCAGGAGCCTTCCTGATGAATATGCTCGCCCAAAATCTTTCTCAGTGCAGCCTGAAGAAGATGTGTTGCTGTATGGTTTGCCTCGATGAATCTCCTGCTTTTTTTATCGACTCGGCAGGTGACATGTCCTTTTATCTCTTTCCCTGACTCTATTCTTTTTATCTTACCTATATGAATATGAAAAGTAGTTTCAAGTTTCGTATCTATAACCTCTATCTCAAAGTTATCCGAATATATTATGCCCTTATCACCAATCTGTCCCCCTGATTCTGCGTAGAATGGTGTATTGATGAGAATAAGCTCAACGTTTTGTCCATCCTGTCTCAACCTGGCAATCTCTGATGTCACATTGAGGTTGTCATATCCTACAAACTCATCTTGTTCAATCTTTATAAACTCTTTCCACTCTTCCCTTTCCCCCATCTTAAATCTTGAGGATTGTCTCGCCTTTTCTCTTTCACTTTGAGCTATTTTTTCTACCTCTTCTATGTCTACATTATATCCTCTTTTTCTTGCAATTTCTAATACAAGTTCAGGTGGAAAACCATGTGTATCGTACAATTTATAAACCTTAGAAGAAGGAAGTTTTTTCCCTTCTAACTCATCAATCACTTTTTCTAGCTCATCTATTCCCTGTTTAAGTGTTGCAAGAAACTTCTCTTCCTCGTTCTTAATCAAAATAGCAATATTCTCTCTTTTCTGTAAAATTTCTGGATAGGGATTCTTCATAACATCTGTTACTACAGGTACAAGACTATAGAGAAAAGGTTTATCCACCCCTAATCTGTTTCCCTCCAGCAATGCCCTTCTTAGAATTTTTCTTACAAAATAACCCCTTTTCTCATTTGAGGGATATACACCTTCGGAGAGTGCAAAAACAAGTGCTCTTATATGGTCGGCAATGATGTGGAAAGATTCCTTTCTTTCAATATACTGACAGGATAGAAGTCTCTCTATATCTTCTATAATTGGCCAGAACAGATCTGTTTCATATGTAGTCTCTTTAAACTGACATATCATTGTCAACCTCTCAAGGCCCATTCCTGTATCAACACCTTTATTCTTCAGGGATTTCTTTCTTCCTGTTTTATCCTGATAATATTGTGGGAATACAATATTCCAGATCTCGATTAGTTCTTTAGAGTTTTCATAGAGTATCTCTGTACATGGTCCACATGGACCAGAACCACCAGCAGGACCCCAGAAGTTATCCTCATCTCCCATCCTTATAATTTTTTCTACGGGTATACCTATCACATCTTTCCAAATATTATATGATTCGTCATCCGACAAATGCACAGATATACTTAGTCTGTCTTTGTTTATATCCAAAACCTCAGTTATAAATTCCCATGCCCATTTTATTGCCTCAACCTTAAAATAATCACCAAATGAAAAATTACCAAGCATCTCAAAAAATGTATGGTGTCTACCGCTAACCTGGACCTCTTCAATATCACTACCCCGTAGACATTTCTGTATACTTACTGCCCTTTTATAGGGAAGTGGCACATCCCCTCGCCAGAGATTCTTAAACTGAACCATCCCTGCAGATGTAAAAAGCAACGTTGGATCGTCCTTTGGTACAAGAAGTGAGGATAGTACAGGTGTATGTCCCCTTTCTTTAAAAAATTCTATATATATCCTGCGTAATTGATTTGACGTATACATAGTCCTTCGATTGTTAATTTTCAACTGCTTATTTTCAATTTTTTTTCCTTTTTACTTTATCCTTTTTACTTTTTCCTTTTTACTTTATCCTTTATCCTTTTTTCCTCTTTACTTTCTACTATCTGTTGTCTGTTTGCCCCGTTGGAACGGAGCGACTTTATGGGGTGGTCTGTTGTCTGTGGTCTGTGGTCTGTTGTCTGTGGTCTGTTGTCTTGGTTTTTTTCGGCAACCTATTATACCATAAAATGCATCGTTTGTCAACGAAAATTTAAATCCAGTTTACATCAAATAATTAGGTGCTTCTCCAATTCCCTGCCAACATGAGATTGCTTCACCTACGGTTCGCAATGACGAGAATGGAGGTGTCATTGCGAGTCCGTCGCACTTCTTGACGGACGTGGCAATCTCATCCTTTATTACTTATCCCTCCTTGAATGCGATTGCTTCACCTACGGTTCGCAATGACGAGAATGGAGGTGTCATTGCGAGCGACCAACGAGAGCGTGGCAATCTCATTTAGCTTTGTCGTACAATTTCAATTGAATATATTGTCTCATCTACCTGGTGATAGGCAGAAGCAATTGTTCATCTTAAATCATCTTTACTTAATACAAGTATATAAGTAATAAGAATTGAACAAGATTTATCCCTATATTTTGTCAACTAAATCGGACATGAACCAAATATATTATCATATAGATGTTTAATCTCTATATTATATCTAACATACTTACAATCCATGAACTATCTAATCCATCTGTCTACGTATGAATGTCGGTATTTCAAGGTCTTCATTGCTATATATTGAGGGTTTTTCTCTATCACCTGTCAACTCTTCTCTTGTCTCTCTTCTCTGGAATGCTGGAATTTCAAGACTGTAACTCTTCAGTATCTTACCCTCGATTTTGGATTCTCTTTCAATACCTGTAGCAATCACTGTTACCTCGATTTGCTTCTTTTCCTTATCTGATACAGCTGCGCCAAATATTATATTTGCATCACCACCCGCAGTATCTTTTATAAGAGAAACTGCATCCTCTACCTCATGTAATGTCATATCAGACCCACCTTTTACATTTACAAGTATTCCACGTGCACCCCTTATGTCTGAGTCTTCGAGAAGGGGACAATTTATGGCAATGTCAGCTGCATGAATAGCCCTGTCTTCACCCACAGCACTCCCAACACCCATAACTGCATTACCCTGTTCAGCCATAACACTCTTAATGTCTGCAAAATCAAGGTTTATTAGCTCCGCCTCCGTAATCAATTCAGAAATACTCCTCGTTGCAAGCAGCAGTATATTATCAACCATCCTAAATGCCTCTGCAAAGGTTACATTCTTTGGAGCCACCTCTGTTAACTTTTGGTTTGGTATTACAATGACAGTAGATAATCTCTGCTTTAGCTCTCGTACGCCTTCCAGAGCCTGCTGCATCCTTTTCTTTCCTTCAAACTGGAAAGGTTTGGTTACAACTCCAACAACGAATGCATTCTCCTCTTTCGCTATTTCAGCAATGGTAGAAGATGCGCCTGTGCCGGTTCCTCCTCCCATTCCACATGCTATAAAAACTAAGTCAGCTCCCCTAAGTGAGGTCTTAATATCTTCTCGGCTCTCCTCTGCTGCTTTTTTCCCTATTTCAGGATTACCACCTGAACCAAGCCCACAGGTGAGTTTAGCTCCGATTTGAACCTTTATTGGAGCCCTATTAAGCGAGAGAACCTGCATGTCTGTGTTACAGGTGACGAATTCTACACCCTTCAATCCTGCATCAATCATCCTGTTAACGGCATTACCACCACCCCCTCCAACTCCAACAACCTTTATCTTACACTTTCGCGAACCATCATCTGGAAATAAAAACCGCATATTCCCCCCTTATTTATTTTAAATTATAGAAATTCTTTGAGTCTATCTTGTTTGTTTAGTTGATTTGGAAATTCAAAATCCGAAATGTCTTTATATTTGCCATTTGCCTTGTTCCTAATCTTCAATCGAAAATCGTCAATTGTCGTTAGTCAATCGTAAATAGTCATTCGCCCTACGCTCTTCGCCATACGCTCTACTCCCTACGCCTTACTGTCTTTAGTCTGTTGTCTGCTTGCCCCGTTGGAGCGGAGCGACTTTATGGTGTGGTCTGATGTCTGTGGTCTCAAATTAGTCATTTAACATCTAACATTCAACATCCCACATTCAACATCTAACATTACACATTTAACATTCAACATTTAACTAATCAACTATTCAACTAATCAACTAATTATTCCAAAAGCCATCTTTTCATTCGCTCAAGGATTTTTGTAAATAAAGAGCCATCTATCCCAGGTCTTCCTATACCAGCTCTTCCTCTGTGTTCATATCCATATAGAACGAGTCCAACGCCTGTAGAGTGTATGGGGTCCCTAACCATGTCTGCCATACTTCCTGCTCCACTGGGAATCCCCACTCTTGTTGGTAATCCAAAGATACTTTCGGCAAGTTCTTCTATGCCATCCATCTTGGCAGCCCCACCTGTCAATACTATACCTGCTGATATGAGATCTATATAGTCACTTCTACGAAGTTCTCTATATACGAGTGTGAATATCTCTTCAAGCCTGGGTTGTATTATGCTGGCAAGAAGCTTGCGTTTTATTTTTCTATCTGGCCTTCCTCCGATACCAGGAACGTCTATTGTCTCAGTATCACCTACAAGGTTATTTCTCGCCACACCTTGACCTATCTTTATCTCTTCAGCATACATCCTGGGTGTCCTCAATCCTACAGCAATATCATTTGTTACATTTACACCGCCGAGTCCAATAACGAAAGTATCTCTTATAGTACCATCATAGAACAGTGCAGTATCTGTTGTTCCTCCCCCTATATCAATTAGTGCTACACCAAGCTCCTTTTCTTCAGGGTCTATTACAGCATAGCTTGAGGCAATAGGTTGCAGGACAAGATCCCTTACCTGAATTCCAGCTTTCTCAACCGACCTGTATATATTCTGTGCAGATGTAACTGCACCAGTTACTATATGGACGTCTGCCTCGAGTCTCACTCCTGACATTCCTGCCGGATCTTTTATGCCAGGTTGGTCATCAACGATAAACCCCTGCGGGATTGCATGTATTATTTCCCTATCCATGGGTATAGAAACTGCCTTTGCTTGTTCTATCACCCTATCAATATCTGATTTACTAATCTCCTTTGTAGGTCTTGATATTGCAATAACCCCTCTTGAGGTCTGACCCCTTATATGGTCTCCTGCAATACCGGTATATGCCTGTGTGAGCTTTATCCCTGCCATTTTCTCTGCCTCATTTACTGCATTTCTGACAGACTCTGTAGTTCTTTCGAGATTGACCACTATTCCTCTTCTCAAACCTGTTGAGGGACTAATTCCTAATCCTATTATCTCGACATTGTTCTTTTGTATAACATTGGCTATAATACAAGCAACCTTTGTTGTGCCGAGATCAAGCCCAGCAATAATTTCATTCTTCATAATTCCCCCTGAATAATTGACAATTTACGATTGACTATTTACGATTGACTATTTACGATTGACAATTTACGATTGACAATCTAGTCATTTGTCATTAGACATTAGTCATTTTTCGTTAGTCTGTAGTCAGTGGTCTGTAGTCTGATGTCTTTCCCTCTTCCCCTACAATCTCAACCTCTAACTCAAATTTTACTCCAAACATCTCGAAAACCTTTTCACTCATCATTTCTATTAGAGACAAAATATCTCTAAATGTCGCTTTCCCAAAGTTGACTACGAAATTTGCATGTTTTTCGGATATTCCAGCATCACCAATTCTTTTCCCCTTCAATCCTGCCTTCTCAATTAGCCTTCCTGCATAATCTCCTGGAGGGTTTTTGAAAATGCATCCTGCTGTTTTCTTATCAATTGGTTGATGTCCGCGTCGCCATTTACGAAATTCTGACAATCTTTCTTCTGATTCCCCCCTTTCAAGTATGAGTAGGGCATCTATTACAATTACAGACTTAATGCCAACTCTATCTGAGAAGATAATATCCTCCCTTCTTAAGGATTTAATGCCTTTATCATCTTGATTTACGATTTGTATCTCCCTGATATATTCAAGAAATGAAGAACCAAATGCACCTGTATTTGTGTGACAAGCCCCCCCCACACTTCCAGGAACTCCCCATAGAAATTCAAGCCCCTGTAACCCTTCTCTTACACACTCTCTAAGAAGTCTCTTAAGGGAAACTCCACCCCCAACTTTTACAAGTTTCCTTTTACTGTCGATTTGTTCAAAAGAAAGTGCATTAAAACATTTTTCCAAAGATATAACTGTACCATCGAAATTATTGTCAGTAAATATAAGATTACTACCCCTTCCAATGATGAAATATCTTTCCTTAAGGAGCATGAGAAATTCATCGAATGTCTCAGGATATGCGAATATTTTTGCATTTCCCCCAACACCCATAGTCGTGTGATGTCTTAGTGGTTCATTCTGAAGTAATTTCATAGGATTTTATTAAGTTCTAATGCCACCTTTCGGATATTACCTGCCCCAAGTGTTAGAATCATATCGTCTTTCTTTACCATTTTTTTAACATGTTTCGCTATCTCCCTACTTTCCTGGATATACAAAGCCTTTTTTCCATTTTTAATCATCTTATCTACAATAATCTTTCCAGTTACCCCGGGAATTGGCTCCTCTCTGGCAGGATATATATCCGTTACTATAACCTCATCTGCCATACCCAAACTTTTTGCAAAACCATCAAGAAGCTTAAAGGTCCTTGAGTAGAGGTGTGGTTGAAATATAATAATTATCCTCTTATCCTGTATAAGTCTCGCGGCTTTTATAGTTTCCTCTATTTCCTTTGGATGATGGGCATAATCATCTATAATTCTTATATTGTCTTTCTTGATGAATTCAAATCTCCTTTCCACTCCTTCAAAACCTGCAACTGCATCTCTCAAACAACCTCCCGGAATCTCCAATTCTAAACCAAGGGCTATTGCACCAACAGCATTTGTTACATAGTGCTTACCCGGAAGGGGGAAAGAGAACCTACCAATTTTATCCCTATTCTTCTTTACACTAAATTCTGAGGTCACACCAAGAGACAAGTCATATCCCAGCACATTCACACCTCGGGAAAGACCATATGTAATGGTCCTTCTTCTTACCTTCTCTATTATACCCTTAACATTTTCATCATCATAGGCAAGTATTAAAAATCCATAAAAAGGAACTCTATTAGCAAACTCAACAAATGCAGCTTTTATTTCCTCAATATCCTTATACATATCAAGATGATCAGCGTCAATTGATGTTATCATTGATATTACTGGAGATAAACATAAAAAAGACCGGTCACTCTCATCTGCTTCACATACAAAATACTCGCCTTCTCCAAGTTTTCCACCTGTTCCTATATTCTTTATTCTACCTCCAACCACAACAGTAGGGTCATAACCAGAAAATTCAAGTATTCTGGCAACAATCGAGGTTGTGGTTGTCTTACCATGCGTTCCCGCAATGGCTATACCCTGTTTCATTCTCATTAACTCACCAAGCATTTCTGCCCTTGGTATAATTGGTATTCCCTTCATTTGAGCAGCCACGATTTCAGGGTTGGAATCCTTTATAGCGGATGAATAAACAAGCACTTCTGAATTCTTTACATTTTCCCCTCTATGCCTGTACACTATAGCTGCACCGAGTCTCTCAAGTCTATCGGTTACAGCTGACCTTTTTATATCAGACCCTGTAACCTTGTAACCTGAACGAATAAGTACCTCTGCAATTCCACTCATTCCAGAGCCGCCAATACCAACCAAATGTATATGATTTATATGCCTAAACATTTAGCTATATCTTTGGAAATATTCTTTGCCCCATTATTTGCATCAGGAAAACAGTTGGTCATAGTTTTTCTTAGGTCAGCATCCTCTATCAAATTTTCTATCACTTCTTTCAACTTCTCAGCTGAAAGAACCTTTTCAGTTATTACCCTTACACAACCCATCTCCTCGAGAGACCTGGCATTTCTATATTGATGTTGTAGTGTCGCATAGGGAAATGGTATCAAAATAGCAGGTTTTTTAAATTTAATGATTTCTGCAAGGGTTAGTGCTCCTGCCCTTGATATTAACAGATCTGCTGCACTGTAACCAAGTCCCATATCATCAATAAATGGATATATCTTCACATTATTATAACCTTCCAACTTTTCGTTTATTTCATTATAATCCCTTATACCTGTAGATAGAAGAAACTGAATACTCCCTAACTGGGGTACTAAATTAACCATTAGATTATTTATTCTTCTTGCTCCGCTTGAACCTCCGAATACAAAAACCAAAGGTAAACTGGAATTAAAACCGAGCTTTTCTTTTGCTGTATTGTTATTTATGAACCTTAACGCCCTCACCGGGCAGCCAAACACCCTTGTTTTGCTTTTTGGCAACCATCTTGTTGCATCCTTGTAACACAAGTAAATCCTTGAGGCAAAAAATGAGAGAAATCTTGTTGCCATACCAGGTACAGAATCTATCTCTGTAATAAATAAAGGTATGAGAAAGAATTTCGATGCAAGAGCCGGTGTAACCGAAGGATAGCTACCCGTACCAAGTACTGCCTGTGGTCTCTCCTTGACAATTACAAGAAATGACTCCACCATCGATAAAGAAAATGAGAATGGGAACATTAACTTCTTCAAAATATTTTTCCCCAAAAGCCCTTTCATATGTATGTAATAGCAAGGCCATTCCTTAAAATCATCCTGGTTACCTGATGCCGTAAAAACTGTATTAATACCATACTTATTCAACTCACGAGCTAATGCAAGAGCTACAAATATATGTCCACCCGTTCCCCCAGTTGCTATTAGAACCTTCATAATTGTTTGGTTTATTTAGTTCATTGAGTTTATTGGGTTCATTGAGTTTGTTGAGTTTACACATAAAATCTTTGAGTCATAGGGTCTCAGAGTAATCGGGTTATTGGGTCATTTCATAATTAACTATTCAACTAATCAACTTTTATCCCATTCCACATTAAACATTCAACATGTAACATCTAACATTCACCAAATTATCGTCCGTCAAACGACGGATTCCTACCTTCCTTTTTGTAGGAGGGGTTTCCCAACCCCGATTAACCAGTATGGGAATTTATCGAGACTTGCCTGTCTACCGACAGGTAGAGAAGTCTCTCCTACCTATTATCGTCCGTCAAACGACGGACTCCTACCACATTAAACATTTAACATTTAACATGTAACATTCCATTCCACCTTCAACCAATCAACTAATCAACATCTTTCCCTGTTTTGATATATTTAGAAGTATTCCTACAGATACAAGGTTGACTACAAGTGAACTTCCTCCATATGATATAAACGGCAAAGGAATCCCGGTGGTTGGAATTAAACCAGAAGCCACACCTATGTGTAGAAGCGCTGAGAGAAATATGTTTAAGGATAGCCCGAATGCAAGAAGACTCCCAAATTTTGTTGGAGCATGTGCGGATATTCTTATCCCTCGTAAAAAGAATATAGAAAAAAGACCAAATATCAGAATAGAACCAACCAAACCAATTTCCTCTGCAAAACTTGCGAAGATAAAATCTGTATGCGGGTAAGGTAAAAAGAATAATTTCTCTTTACCCTGTCCAAGACCCACACCAAAAATTCCACCCGAGCCTATGGCTTGCATAGACTGGGTTACCTGATACACCTCACCTGATAAATAATTAGAGAACCGTGTTTTTGCATATGGAGTTCTTGACATACTTAATAATAACATGATTCCAACAAGACCTGTAAAGATGATTATATATTTCATTTTAACCTCTCCAACAAACATCAGGATTAACACAGAGAGGCAGATTGTGAACGCCACACCAAAAGATGGCTCAAGTATAAGTAAAACAATAACAGCAGAAGAGACCAAAACCACTGGTAAAAGCCAACGCAGCCTTTTTATCTTTTCCCTGTATCTGGTGAGATAATAGGAAATCCAGAGAATAATTGCTATCTTGGCAAATTCACTGGGTTGTATAGACACACCACCAATTTTTATCCATCTCTGAACATCATTTATTGGTTTGCTGAAATATACAACATAGAAGAGTAAAAACAATGCAAATAACAGAAAGACCGGCGAAAGTTTTCCCCAAATTTTGTAATTTATCTTACTTATTATTAATGCAAGTAGACCTCCTATAAAAAGTGGCCTTAACTGATTTACAATATAAAATAGACTGTTATCCTTACTCCTAATAGCATGGAATGAGCTTGAAGAATAGATTGCAAGTAACCCCAGGAGAAGAAGGGTTACTGTTACAAGTAATAGAGTTACGTCTAATCCTTTTTTGGCTTGTTCCATATGTTCACCAATCCTCAAATAAATTATCTACCTCTTTTTTAAAGGTGTTTCCTCTCTCCTCAAAATTTTCAAACATATCGAATGATGCGAATCCTGGTGAAAGTATAACTATATCACCAGGTAAGGAAACTGAATATGCCTTTCTAACAGCATCCTTCATTTCTTTCGCAACATAGAAATCACAGTAATTCTTCTTCTTTAAACCACTTATAATGAGCTTGCTTATCTCACCTACAACAACGCAAAATTTTACTTCCTTAACTATCGAATCGAGAATAGGTTCAACATCAACCATTTTTGATTTACCACCCATAATCAAGACGGGTCTCTTGGTAAGAACCTCAAGTGACTTTACAAAGGATGAGGGATTTGTGCACATCGAATTATTTATAAATGTTCTTTTGTATACCTCTCCTATATGTTCCATTCTATGAGGTGCTCCCTTAAATGAGTTAAGCCCTTCTATTATTGAATTTTGTTTAATACCACATATACCTACCACACTGATTGCTGCAAGTATATCCTCAAGTGGTATATCAATTGCAGGGATCTCCATAAGTTGTTTGTCATTAAAACAAATGAAACCATTTTTCGTATACACACTCATCTGTGGACCTTCAGTAATTGAAAAATTATATCTCTTTGACCTTGTTCTAATTTGTAAATTCCTTATATTTATATCGTCATAATTCATAACAGCGAAATCTTCCTCTGTCTGGTTTTCAAAAATTCTCGACTTTATTTTTATATATTCCTCCATAGATGGGTGTCTGTCAAGGTGATCAGGTGTTACATTAAGTAAAACACCAATATATGGTCTGAACTTCTCAATTGTTTCCAATTGGAAAGAAGAAACCTCAACTATAACCACAGTATCAGGGGATATTTTATCAACTATAAGAGAAAGAGGTGTTCCAGGATATATATTACCAGCCACCACAGAATCAACTGATGCAGCCTTCATTATACTATCTATTAACAGACATGTTGTAGTCTTACCGTTTGTGCCGGTTACAGCTATAATTTTAGATTGTATATAATAGGATGCGAGCTCAAGTTCGCCAATAATTTTGATACCCTCTTTCTTGGCAGCCTTAATTATCGGATTATTTAAAGAGACACCCGGGCTCACAACGATAAGGTCTGCACCAAGTATCCTTTTCGTATTCCTACCAAGTTCAAGTGGTATATCAAGAGATGACACATCCAATGTCTTATCAGTATCACTACCAAACACGAATGCACCTCGCCTTTTAAGAAGAGATACAACCGCACTTCCACTTCTTCTAAGCCCAACCACAGATACTCTTTTATCTACAAGATTCATATCTATTTCCTTACACCTTCATTATTTTCCATTCCACATTCAACATTTCATTCCACATTCAACATTAAACATGTAACATGTAACATTTCACATTCCATTCCACCTTCAACATTAAACATGTAACATGTAATATTTAACATTCCATCCAACATTCAACCAATCAACTAATTAACTATTCAACTAATCAACTAATTAACTATTCAACTAATCAACTCTTATCCCATTCAACTAATTAACTAATCAACTAATCAACTTTTATCCCATTTAACATCTTGCAACTCATCTAATCTTTAGAGTAGATATTGCAATCAGTGTAAATATTATCCCCACTATCCAGAACCTAACAACAAGCTTAGACTCAGACACTCCCATGAGCTCGAAATGATGATGAAGTGGAGCCATTTTGAAAACTCTTCTACCCGTTCTTTTATAAAATAAAACCTGTATTATAACGGATAATGCTTCTGCCACAAAAACTCCACATACAATTATCAATAAAATCTCTTGTTTTATGAGAATGGCTGAAGCTCCCAATAATCCTCCAAGTGGAAGTGACCCCATATCACCCATAAATGCCTCTGCAGGATGTGCATTAAACCACAGGAATCCTATAGCTGTTCCCACAACGGATGCAAGAACAACTGCAACCTCTCCACTGCCAGGAATGAAAAGAATATTCAGATAAGAGGCAAATTTGTAATGCCCTGTCAAATATGAGAGTACTACATACGCAACCGTAGCAATTCCAACAAGACCACAGGCAAGACCATCTATTCCATCAGCAATATTAACGCTGTTTGTAGTTGCAACTAAGACAATTATTACAAAAGGTATGTAAAAGATTCCTAAATTCCAGAACATATTCTTTAAAAATAGAAGTGTGGTCATAGTAGCAAAATCAGGTCTTTTGGGGAAAACCACCATAAATACTGCAATGGGTATAGCGATTAGAATCTGCCACAAAAACTTGTATCTACCATATACACCTTTACCCAATCTTATCTTCTTTAAATCATCTGAAAACCCAAGAATTGCTAACGTAATAACAGTATACATCATAATCCAGAAATAGGGTTCTTGTATATCTGTCCACAGGAGGGATGAGACAATTATTGACATAATAATAAGGGGTCCCGCAAGTGGAGTACCTTTCTTAACCTCATGTTTTTTAAGGGAAGGTTCTCTTATACCTGAAACGAACCCCTTATTTTTGAGCCATCTCGTGATATGCGGCCCCAACAAAATCATGATAAGAAGTGAAGTTGTACCAGCGTAAGCCGCTCTGAAGGTTATATATCTGAAGAGGTTAAATAGCCCAACCTTATCTGCAAGTGGATATAAGAAATAATAAAGCATAGCTGATAATTGGCGATTTACAATTTACGATTGACAATTGATCAATAACATTAAACATTAAACATCTAACATTCAACATTTAACATTTAACATTTCACACTCCACATTCAACATTAAACATTCCAAATTTCACACTCCACATTCAACATCTAACATTTAACATTTCACATTTCACACAGCTCCTCCACCACTCTCTCCATTTTCATCTTCCTTGAACCCTTGACTAAGATGACATCCCCATCTCTTATGAATTTCTTTAGTTCTCTTATAAGCTTATCAATGTCATGATATGAAGAGACGAATGGAAGCATTGCATACTCTGCAATTTCTCTTGCTAATTCTCCATAAGTAAAAAGCGCCTGAATATCTAATTCTTTTAATCTTTTACCAACTTCTCTATGGTACTGAGCCGCCTTTTTACCCAATTCAAGCATGTCACCAATAACTGCTATTTTTCTTCCCTTTATTAACCCTATACCCTCAAGTGATGATATAAGCGACACAGGATTAGAGTTGTATGTTGAATCTACAATTATGGAGTTATTTATGTATATCTGTTTATCCCTTCCATTCTCTGGGGTTGCTTTCATAAGAGCGAACATACTGTTTGTTCTGCCTACCCCAAGTATATCACCTAAGGCTATAGAAACCAATGCGTTATATATATTATGTTTTCCAAAAAGTGGTAGGAAGAAATCATTATTATTTAATTTAAATTTAGAACCACTTTTGTCAAGGGTAATATCTATTGCTCTAATATCACCTGTCTTTATTCCAAAGGTTATAACCTTTTTTGAATTTATATCCTCTAAAGCTCCCATTAGCATATCGTCATCTGCATTTAACAAAACGGTATTGCAAGACCTTGTAAGTTTGATTTTTTCTCGTAGTATTTCATCAATGGAACTGAAATTAGCAATATGAACAGGAGCGATATTTGTAATTACCCCGATATCTGGTTTCGCTATATCGGATAGGTGTTTAATCTCATTCTTGTGGTTCATGCCAAATTCAAGAAGAAGAACCTCATTCTCTTTCTGAAGCTGAAATATTGTAAGCGGGACGCCAATCTCGTTATTATAACTACGGGGAGATGAAAGAACATTGAATCTCTGTCTAAGAACAAGATTGGTGAGACATTTACTTGTAGTCTTGCCATTCGAACCTGTTATAGCTATGGTTAAGGGTTTGAATTTACTTCGATAATATCGGGCAAGATGACAAAGAGCTAACTTAGTATCCTTAACCAATACACCCCTTGAGTTCTCGTCTTTCTCGATTACACTAAACACTCCCTCTTTTTCCTGAACTTCATTAAGAAAATCGTGTCCATCATATCTTTCCCCTTTTATGGCAAAAAAGACCTCATTTTTCCTTATTGTTCTTGAGTCCACAGAAATCCCAGCGATTTCAATTTTATCATAGGATATTCCTCTTGCCTTTCCTTCTACAACCTTGATAAGCTCATTTGTTGTAAGTTGCATATCAAACCCATATTGGCTATTGAGTTAAAAGACAAGTTAAAAGTAAAAAGGCAAAAGTAAAAAGTTAATATGACATTTTGAATTGCTAATTGTTAATTTTGCATTGTTAATTGATTTCCATCTTCCCCAATATTTCCTTAACAACTTCCCTATCATTAAAGGGTCTTTTCTCTTTGCCAATTATCTGGTATGTTTCGTGTCCCTTACCAAGTATAAGCACGATATCATCCTCACAAGCTAAGTTTAATGCCTTTATTATAGCATTCTTTCTATCAAAGATAACCTCATAATTTTTCCCACTTATCCCTTCTTCTATGTCTTTTATTATTGTATAAGGGTCCTCTGTTCTTGGATTATCTGATGTTATGAATACGGAGTCAGATAAACTGGATGCAACTTCTCCCATTAAGGGTCTTTTACCTTTATCTCTATCTCCTCCACACCCAAATACGGTAATTAACTTTCCTTTTGTAAAACCCTTTGCCGATTTCAAAACTGCAGTCATTGCATCCGGCGTATGAGCAAAATCCACGATGACATTTCCAATGCGTTCAAATCTTCCAGGAATCATACTCACCTTTTTAATACCTTCAATTATATCTGATGGCTGAAGACCATCCTCTCTTGCGATTGTATATGCTAGAAGTATGTTAAATGCATTGTGTCTTCCAGTCATCCTTGAATGAAATTTTTCTTTACCATAAGGCGTTTCAAACTCCAACTCCATACCTTCCCTTCCTATTGAGATTATATTTCCACAATAATCCAATCCACCTGTGTAACCATAGCTTAATGTCCTTGCACCGGTACTGGATTTAAATAGTTTAAAATAATCTCCCTGTGGTAACACAGCTAAGCCTTGCTTCTTTAATCCCCTGAAGAAAGATAGTTTGGTCTCAAGATAATTTTCAAATGTCAGATGATAATCAAGATGGTCTCTGCCAATACATGTAAGACCTGAAATATCAAAATCTATTCCTTCTATACGACTCTGTGCTATGCCATGTGAGGATACCTCCATAACAACATTATTTACGTTCCTTTTTAACATCTTATGCATTAACCTCGCAATATCAAGTGACTCAGGGGTTGTCAGATTCGCAGAAAGAGTTGATGATGATATTTTATAAAAAATAGTTCCAATAAGTCCACATGGAATACCACTGGTTTCGTAAATTGAATGTAATATGATGGTTACTGTGCTTTTTCCATTTGTACCAGTTATCCCTACAACCTTCATTTTCTCTGAGGGATTACCATAGAATCTGCCGGAGAGAACAGCAAGCATTTTCCTTGAATCTTTTACAACTATTTTTGGATATGGATTGTCAACATCCTTTGTTACTATAAATAAAACTGCACCTCTATTATGGGCATCCTCTATATAATTATGCGTATCTAACTTCTCACCCTTTCTGGCAAAAAATACGTACCCGGGTTTAACATCACGTGAATCATATGCAATTCCTTTAATATCAATATTAGCAAGCTCTGAATCAATCTTCAACTCTTCTATTGCATCTGGTATAATTTCCTTTAGAAGCATAACATTTTCCTATTTGAGTTTATTGTGTTTGTTGTGTTTATTGGGTTTGTTGAGTTAAAAGACAAGTTAAAAGTAAAAAGTTAATATGACATTTTGCATTGCTAATTGCTAATTTTGCATTGTTAATTGACTTCCCTCTTCTCCCTTTCCCCAATTCACCGTTTCTCCCATTCCATCTCTCTTAATACTGCATACTGCCTACTGCTTAGTACTTACCCTCAGTTTCTCCGTTTCTCAGTTTATCGCCCTACGCTCTACTCTCTACGCCTTTCGCCTTACTCCCTTTCTCCCATTCACCGTTTCTCAGTTTCTCGCTATCATCTCTGAGGAGATTATTCTCGTGACAATATTTTTAAACAGTGGAGCAGCTACTAGACTTCCAAAATGTATATCCTCTGGTTCATCAATCAATATCCCCACAAGAAAGGATGGATCATTTGCAGGGAAAAACCCAATAAAACTTGAAATATAGTCCTCTGTATATTTCCCATTCTTAAATTTTTGTGCTGTTCCTGTCTTCCCAGCGATATTGAGACCCCTCACCTGTGCAAGAACTCCTGTTCCAGTATCACTTACAACACCCATTAGAAGGTCAATCATATCTCTGGAAGTTGATTCATCAATAACCCTTCTGACTACCTCTGTTTCAGTAGTATATAATACCTTTCCATAGCCATCAATTATCTCTTTCACAATATAAGGTTTGAGCAACAAACCCCAATTTGCAATACTGGCATACGCCATAGAGAGTTGAAGGAATGTACATGAGACCCCCTGACCAAATGCGACATTTGCCAATCTAAGTGGTGTCCACTCCGAAGAAGGATAAATATTTCCTAACACTTCACATGGCAGACCTATACCAGTCTTTTGACTAAATCCAAACATAATTGACATTTCGTATAGTTTCTTATTCCCTACCATATTTGCTAAATTAACAAATGCAACATTTGAACTTCGTGCAACTGCCTGCCTAAGAGTAAAAGGCCCATGCTTTCTTTCATCCTTTATTACCTTTCTCCCTACAACACAACTTCCAGTACCATCTTCCACAATTGTATCAAATGATGCGAGACTATCTTCAAGAACACTGGCAAGAGTAACTATTTTAAATGTAGAGCCAGGTTCAAATTGTGCTTCAACAGTACTGTTACCATTCTTACCTATAGATGTCATAGCAAGAATCTCACCTGTCTTAGGATTAACCACAATTGCCATTCCTCCTTTTGCTTTGAATTTTTCTACCCCTTTTTTCAACTCTTCCTCTATTGTGGACTGAATTGTAGCATCTATGGTAAGTATTATATCATAGCCCCGCTTGGGTTCTTTTAGTACATATAAAGGATGGGGGTATAATCGTCCAGCAGGTGTTTTTCCCATGGTTACAGTACACGGCTCTCCCTCTAACATCTTATTAAATTTATATTCAATACCAGCAAGTCCTACTCCGTATGGGTCTGTTTTACCTATAACAGATGATGCTAACTCAAGAGGATATACCCTTTTAACATCATCAGAAATATAAACACCCTCAATCTTCTCATCACCTTCTGTGTTGATATGCCTTTTAATCCAGACAAACTTAGGGTATTTTTCGAACCTGGCTCTATTTCCCTGGTATGAACCAAAGCCTTTTTCTTCCAGGATTCTTGCGGTTACTCTGGGGTTTTCAAGTATTGCAGGAATTGTATAAAGTGATTTTGTTTTTATGCTCGTGGCAAGAAGCTCAAAATTACAGTCGTATATTCTCCCTCTTTTTGGTCTAAATGTTATATTACAGGTCGCTTGATCATCTACCATCTTTTTATATTCTCCCCACTTTGCAGTCTGAAGCCAAACAATCCTGCCAAGTAGAAGTCCCTCTATAGCTAATAAGCAGAAGATCGTAAAGAATAAGCGACGAGTATGCATAAAATATAAGGATAAAGGATAAAGTGAAAATGACTAATTGCTCTAATTTCTAATGTCTCAGGGCAGGCCCTGTACACTACGCTACAGGGCAAGCAGACCAAGTAAAAGGAAAATATAATTATAACAACTTTTATATTAAATTATATTTTTTACATCGGATAATAGCTTCAAACAAGAAGTCACCATTATAGTTATATACACAGAATATCCTCAACCCGCAGAATGGATGAGTGATATTTGTAGATTATTAATTAAAAAGTTAGAATCGATGTTTTATTATGGGATGCGGACTAAAATTGCTGTTGCGAAATCAATTGCCTATCATAAGCTATCGAAGCTTTGGCTATCAACAACTGTTGAATCTATATCATAGATAACTATTATTTCTTTAGCTGAAGGATACCTGAAGCCTATTTGTAAGGCAACTTCCTCAATTCTTGGGTAAGAAAGAAGACGCGCAATGCCAACTCTCAATTCTTCTACTTCATCATCGATGCTTGAGAGTTCCTTTTGCTTCTCGTCAAGTCTAAGTGTGAGCTGTATTGTTACTGAGTGTAAATAGAGATATAAAAAGGAAAGTATAAATATCCCTGCAATTATTAATATGTACATAGGAGCACGCATAATATTAAAGTATTTGTTATTAACTAATTAAGTAATAAAGTCTTAGGGTCTTAGAGTCATAGAGTCTTAGTGTCTATCTTATTTATTTAGAAATTAAAAATTAGAAATTATTCGTTATCCTGTGTTCTGTTGTCTCTAACTAGTAATTTGTCATTAGAAATTAGTTTACCCTGTTTGCCATGTGTAATGTTTCACTTTATTACATTATGGTGAAATGTAGCCTGCCCTGCTTGCCATGTGTAATGTTTCACTTTATTACATTATGGTGAAATGAATATCTATTTCATCAGGGTCATTCTCCCCTCTTCTCCGTTTCTCCCCTCTTCTCCGTTTCACTCCCTACGCCTTATTTATCCCGTGAAATGCGAAGCATATTTCACTGGGACGCCTTACTCCCTACGCTCTACTCCCTACGCCTTACTGTCCTTGGTCTGCTGTCTGTAGTCTATTGTCTTATCCTCTGCCTTTCTCCCATTCTCAGTTTATCGCTCTACGCCTTACGCCCTTCGCTCTACGCCTTACGCTCTACACTCTTACCTTTTCTCCGCAACTCTCATCTTGGCACTTCTTGCACGGGAGTTTAAACTAATCTCTTCATCAGATGGTGTTATTGGTTTCTTCGTCAAAATCCTAAGATTATCATTATCTTTAAAAAATTGCTTAACAATCCTATCTTCAAGCGAGTGATAGGATATAACAGTGACTCTACCACCCTCCTTAAGCTTAGAGACAGCAAATTGCAGTCCCCCCTTAAGATTTTCTAATTCCTCGTTCATGAATATCCTGAAAGCCTGGAAAACCCTTGAGAGTGTTTTGGGATTCCTCCCTATAAGGCTTCGAAATTCACCTGTAGTACGAATCTTATCCTTTAAATCGTATAATCTCCCTGCTATCACTCTCGCATACCTTTCCTCACCATAATTCCTGATAATTTTCTCTATCTCCATCTTTCTAAGATATTTAAATCGTCTATATAGTGCTACACCACTGTTTCTATCCATTCTCATATCAAGGGGACCATCAAATCTAAACGAAAACCCTCTTTTTGCATCATCCAACTGGAAAGAAGATACTCCGATGTCAAAGAGCACTCCATCAAAATAACCGGGTATGAGTTTATTTAGATTGCGGAAGTTCCCCTGGATTAATTTGAACCTTCCCTTAAATTTTCTCAACCTCTTCCGAGCAACATCGAGCGTTTCTCCATCTATATCGACACCATATATAAATACTTCTTTATATCTGGTAAGTATAGCCTCTGTATGCCCTCCTGTACCAATAGTAGCATCTACCCATATCCCACCCTTTACATACCAGAGTACTTTATCGACTAAAACTGGTGTGTGAAGCATCAATCCTAAAAGGTTCTACTTGCCTCTCTAACACTTGTGTAAACTGAAGGATAGGCTTCCCCTGTTGCAAACTTCATTATTTCAAGAAGATAGGGGTCGTCACATACAACACGTAGTTCGGCCTCATAAAGATATAATGTATCCTTCAGCCTGTCTATCAACTCACCAATTTTATAGTGTATGTGAGTGGTTTTACGCATATCGAGTACGAAATATTTCTTTCCCATGGTGATAAGCCCCTCAATTAGGTCTTCTACACCATAGAAACATTTCTCTGTAAGCATACCCGATATCAAAATCTTGACCACTCTATCTGTTACCTCTACTTTTTTCATAATACCTCCAATCCATCTAATCCCTCAATTTCTGAGGGATCGCCACTAAGATTCTGTTTCTCATAGTTCTCTACGCTCCAAACCTCAAGATGGTCAAGAACACCGGTTATGACCACCTCTTTCTTAATTCCCGCAAATTCAATAAGATGTTGCGGTAAATTTATTCTACCCTGTCTATCCATTTTTAAGACCTCTGCATTACTTGAAAACCACCTTTTGATTCTTCTTGCTCTTGAATCAGCCATCGATAATCTGCTTAATCTTTCCTCAAAAGAACGCCATTCATTTAATGTATATACTGTAAGACACCCGTCATAACCCCTTGTTGTAACCACCATACTATCCTCAATAGTCTTGCGGAACTTTGCAGGTATAGCAAGCCTTCCTTTTTCTTCTATATTATGTATCTCAAAACCATTAAACATAATCACCACTTTTCACCACTTTTCACCACTCATATATAATTTACACCAAAAAACCCAATTTGTCAAGGAAAAAAATAAAGAAAATTTACCCATTTATAGAATTTTTTCAAAATGGTCTTAATGGCTAATTTCCACCTTATTTGTTTACTAGCCAACTTTTACGTTAAAAAACTGAAAAAAATAACACTAAAATAATTTTTTAGGGGGAAGATAAAAGGAGGGTAGGGGTAGAGAAGTCAATTAACAATGCAAAATTAGCAATTAGCAATGCAAAATGATAGAAGAAAAAGACCGCAGACTACCCCGTATAGCTCCTTTGGAGCAACAGGGCAAGCAGACCACAGACTACAGACCAAGGGGAAAGGGAGAAGAGGGGAGAATGACTAATTTCTAATGACAAATTACTAATTAGAGACAACAGAACACAGAATAACGAATAATTTCTAATTTCTAATTTCTAAATAAACCAAATAAACATAATGAACCCAATAAACCCAATAAATTTATCCCGCTTGCCATGTAACGATAGTGTTCATGGTGAAATGCAAAGCATATTTCACTGGGACTCAATAAACCGTGTCGTCTCTACAACACAATTACTCAATGATTTATCCTATGGAATGTTTATTATTCAATCAGAACGAATGAAGATTGACCCCGATGAAATAGTTCACAAGTTCACATTTCACAGGGTAAACGATTAACGAATAACTCAATGAATTGAGTAAACCGGGTATACTCAATAACTGATTTTTTAAATATATATAATTTTTTAAATACTTTTTGTCTTAGTGGCTTGGTGACAAATAACAATTAACCAATAACCAATAACAATAGACCATAGGGCATTTGGCGAATAGTATGGGGTGGTCTGCTTGCCCCGTTGGAGTGAAGCGACTTTATGGGGTGGTCTGTGGTCTGATGTCTGCTTGCCCTGTTGGAGCGGAGCGACTTTATGGGGTGGTCTCACTTATTGACCATTGCCTCTATAAAACCAATAAAGAGAGGTGCTGGTGCGGTTAAATCTGAATTAAATTCGGGGTGAGCCTGAGTAGCTACAAAATATTTATGTTCTGGAAGTTCTACAAACTCCATCAAAGTTGGACCATTTAGAGGTTGATGTAAACCTGAGAACACCATTCCAGCTTTTTCTAATATTGGAATAAAATCAGGCGAAATCTCATATCTATGTCTGTGTTTCTCCAGAACATATTTTGCATCCGGTATAACCTTTCCAATTCGAAAAGGATCAATCCTAATTGACATATCCTTTGCGAACCTCTTTTCTCTTTTGTAAAGACGCTGAACTAAAGTTCCCTTTCTTATAAAAGCAGCATATGCTCCGAGTCTCATGGTTCCACCATATCTATCTTCCTTTAATAATTTTCTCTGGTAGGGAAGTATATCAACGACCGGGCATTTTGTATCAGGGTTAAATTCTGTTGAATCAGCATCCATATCCAGCACATTTCTGGCAAATTCTATAACTCCCAATTGCATCCCCAAACAAAGACCTAAAAATGGTTTATTATGCTCTCTTGCATATTTAATTGCTCTTATTTTACCTTCTGTCCCCCCCTCACCAAATCCTCCTGGCACCAATATACCATCGAGTTTGGATAGGTCTTTAGAAGTTATAGTTTCAGAGTTAAGCCACTCAACATCTATACCTGTATTTAGTTTTGCGCCAGCATGAATAAGTGCCTCATTTATTGAAATATAGGAGTCTTTGAGACTGTAGTCCCCAATCTTTAGATACTTCCCTACAATTCCAACACTTACACGCTTCTTAGGATTTCTGATTCTTGATAGGAGATTCTTCCATCTGTACCAGTCAGGTTTCTTCCGTAAAGAGAGATCGAGTTTGTCAAGAAGTTTTAAGCCAAGATGTTCTTTCTCGAAATTGAGAGGAACTTCATATAAAATCTCGATGTCAGGTGCAGATATTACGTAATCACTTTTTATATTTGCATATATCTCTATTTTCTTTTTTCTAACCATATCAAGGGATTTATGACCCCTACAAAGTATTATATCTGGATTAATACCATTCTCTTGAAGTAGCTTTACTGCCTGTTGAGTTGGTTTTGTCTTCATTTCTCCAATATGGTCTGGCACTGGCAAAAAGGTTATTAAAACGTAACATACATTTTCTTTACCCAATTCCCTTTCTATGCCTTTCACAGCGAATAAAAAAGGTATATTTTCATAGTCCCCAACTGTCCCACCTATCTCAATAATTGATATATCGTATCCCTTACCTGCTTTTTTTATCCTTCTTTTAATCTCATCTGGTATATGTGGTATAAACTGGACAGTCTCACCAAGATATTTACCTCCTCTCTCACCCTCGATTATAGCACTATATATCTGTCCTGTTGTAATATTATTTTGTTTTGAAATAGAAATCCCCAGGAATCTCTCATAATTCCCAAGGTCCTGGTCTATCTCACCACCATCATAAGTTACCCAAACCTCACCGTGTTCAGTAGGACGGAGGGTTCCTGCATCATAATTTATATAAGGATCTATTTTTATTGCAGTTACTGAATAACCATATTCCTGGAGTATCTTACCTATAGAAGCAGCCGCAACTCCCTTGCCAACACCCGATATAACCCCTCCAATTATAACTACATACTTTTCCATAATTTTTATCCTTTTTCTTTTTCTCCCTACTCACTACTCGCTACTTCTTTATCAATCTTAATCCTTCATTAGTAATTAGACATTCATTATTAGTCATTAGTTTACCCTGTGAAATGCGAACTCGTAAGCTATTTCATCAGGGTCAATAGTAAATAGTCAATAGTCAATATCAATTATACTTATTCAAATTATATCACAAATTCGTTCCACTGTCAAGGAAAAAGTTAAAATTAATCTGTCATTGTCTATTTTAATTCTTGCTAAATATAGTCTCTTTAAATTCCCTGTTAAATAAGTCTTTTTAAATAAGGATATAGTCTCTTAAGAGTCTCTTACAAGTCCCTGTTAAATAAGTCTCTGTTTTTAGTTCTTTTTTTAAAAATTTTCTTGCAAAATCCCAATTTTTATGCTATAATCATATATAGGTTTCCTTACCTTACAAATGGAGGACATTATGATAAGAAAATATGCTTATATTATTGTTTGCACTTTATTGTTTGCATCACCCTCTATACTCCTGTCCGCCAATCTGGCAAACAATCCAGGTTTTGAAAACTGGACAGCAGGGAATCCTGATGACTGGAGCAGCGACAATAAAATAATCCTGAGTCAGGAAACAGATACCATACATGGAGGCAGTTACAGCGCACAGGTTGTCTGCACCACACAAACACAAGCAGAAACAGATTTCTGGCATACCTCTCAGATATCAGTAACCGCGGACCAGGAGTATTCCTTTACTGCCTGGGTGTATGATAACGATATTGCAGGTAGAGTAAGGATATATATACAATCCAATATAGGGATATCATGGCCAAATATTTACAGTAGTGACAATTCCAATTGGCAGCAGCTATCCTATGAATGGACCGCACCAACAGGTGCAACCTGGGCTAAACCCTCTTTCAGGTTTTATGATACATCACCATGGGATGGAGATGCAGTTTTTTATATTGACGACGTGTATTTTAGCTCATACCCAAGCACGGACTCTGGAAACATTGTGATAAACGAAATAATGTATAATCCCTCATTGACTCAGGGCAGTGATGCCAATTTTGAGTGGATAGAACTATGGAATATCGATTCAGATACTATGGATGTGAGTGGATGGACTATTACTGACGTTGAAGATACTTTTGATATCCCCGGAGGTGCAATAATACCTCCCTGGCATTTCATAATCATACCCTCAAATCCTAATTCTATAATTAATGAGAGTGAATACAGCGATAACCTTGGAACTGGGAACGACTATGTTACTACAGCATCAGGATTACAATTAAGCAACAGTGGTGATGAGGTAGTAGTACGTAATGGAGATAATAAGTTCATTGACAGTCTCTCATATGGGACAACATCTCCCTGGCCCACAGAAGCTAATGGAAATGATCCGTCTCTTGAGCTAATCAATCCAGAACTCGACAATACACAGGGTGCAAACTGGCTTGCTGCAACGGAAAACTATGGCACACCAGGTGATACAAACTCAACCTTCAGGTGGATATCAACTACTGGAAATTCTGGAACTTACTGGGACCAAACATCTACCTGGACACCAGAGGGTGTGCCTACCAAGGACTTTGGAGCTCAAATAAACTCCAGCAAGACAGTTACAATAAGAGATGCAGGAGGAGATGCCTATTGTAAAGATTTATTCATAAATGGAACTCTCACATACAGTGGTGGAAGCGACGATACATTGTTTATATATGGAAACTGGGAGAATGATGGCACGTTCAACAGAGGAAGCTCAACAGTAGCATTCATGGGTTCAGGCAATAAGGAAATAAACAAGAATACAGGTGCTGGCGCAAGGGAAAGATTCCATAACCTTGTTATTGGATTATCTTCTATAAATGATACGATAATGGCAAACTCGAGTGACTCCATATGGGCAAACAACTTTAATATAAATCAGGGAACATTCAAGCAAGAACAGCAGGATTTTACTGTAGACTCAGATTTTACTCTTGTTGGTGGAAGATACGTGATGTTAGGAAATAATGGTGAGATAGATGTTGCAGGGAGTGTAAGTATTTCATCCCATTATATTTTCCTAAAACCCCAGGCACGTCTGGAATGTGCAGGCAATCTTTCCATCTCAGGAGACAATATCTTTACATCAGACAGTGGTCAGGTTCGTATGAACGGAAATATTGACTACAATACAATATCCGTATCCGGCAATGGTAATTATTTCAATTTCCTCAAGATAGAGGCAACTGCTGCTGCCGATTCAATGGATAGTGTTACGGCACTCACTGATATAACTGCAGATAGTTTCAATATAACCACTGGTGTCTATTCTCCCGGTGGTCATAAGACGTCCGTTACAGATGCAGTGCTTTTTGTGGGAACCAATGGTGGACTCAGAATGAACAATGCTGCAGATACACTCGATTTAGATGAAGGTATTATATTGAATAAAGGACCATCCCACCAAGCAATAACAGAAATAACAAATGGAACGATACTTTGTGGCGGGGATTTACATGACACAACCGATGCAGGATTCCAGCCATCTGGTGGAATTGTGATATTCGATGGTACTATAAATAGTAATGTATATATGGGAGACAGCAGTTATTTTAATAACATAACAATAAACAAATCTCAGAACAGTGATAGTGTTAAGCTCAATTCTAACATAACAATCAAGGAAAATTTCATAGTAGAGAACGGAACATTTTATCATAATAACAAGTGTGTGACCTTCAATAAGGGTGGACTGGCAACAGTTGCTGTAATTGGCTCTCCAGAATTCTATGACCTAATAGTCGATGGTACTATATTGGATGTTGACTCAACTGATATAACCAGTTTTATCTCGGTAGCAAACCTTGATACCTGTTATAACTGGGGCTCTATACAGAAGATACAGAAAAAAAAGGTAAGCACTAAAAGTGCTACATTCAATGATGGATTTGGAAGAGATGCACTTGTATTTACACCAACCAGTGGAAGTATAGATACTGTAAGGATTCATACACGATGCGGTTCCATGATTCCACAGAATGCATTTGGAAGCGGTTGTGCTCCTGGTATAACAAGTGTTAGTAGATTTACTAACATTGTACCAGACAACACAGGAACTGCCACAATAAGGATATACTACTATGAGGGTGAACGAGGTAGCACACCTGCGGACGAAATGCCGATGAATAGATGGAATACCCCCATCTCTCACTGGCAGCTTTTACCTGAAGAAAATACAACCAATGGTGTTGGGTTTGGAGAAAATCCTCATTGGGTCGAGGTTACAAATATTAGTGAATTTTCACCATTTACTCTTGGTGGTGTAGGTGCTTTATCTGTAGAGCTCGTTTATTTCAAGGCACTACCTGGACCTGGATATATTACCCTACAATGGGTAACCGCATCCGAGACACAGAACAGCAAATGGGTTGTATACAGGACAGAAGAAGAGGAAGAAAATTACACAAAAATAACGGAACTAACTGGACAGGGTACTATCCCCCATGAAACAGAATATCGCTATGATGATACGCTTGTCCTGGCACAGGAGATATATTACTATAAGTTGACATCGATAGATGAATATGGTGATACTGCCTGGTTTGGACCTATATGTGCCATAGCGGAGTTTCAGCATCTAAAACCCGGACTCGAGACTAATTATCCCAACCCGTTTATTGGCGAAACAAGTATAAGATACACCGTTCCCGGGCTTATAAGCGGTGGTAATAGTGATAAATGTGTAAATATATCTCTAAAGATATACGACATAGGTGGAAGGCTTATTAAAACTATATTAGAAAGAGAGGAAAAACCAGGTATTTACACAACATCCTGGGATGGAACAGATAGTAATAATAAATCACTACCAGGTGGTTTATACTTCATAAGATTTGAAACAGGCGATTTTGTGGACACAAGGAAGATGGTAATAGTGAGATAGAGCGTAAGGTGGAATGTGGGATGTTTAATGTGAAATGTTAAATGTTGGATGTGAAATGTTTAATGTGAAATGTTGAATGTTAAATGTTGGATGTTAAATGTTGGATGTTAAATGTTGAATGTTAAATGTTGAATGTTTAATGTGAAATGTTGAATGTTAGATGTTGGATGTTAAATGTTGGATGTTAAATGTTTAATGTTATCAGTTGACCGTAAATTGTCAATCGTAAATCGTCAACAGTCATTGGTCTTATTAGTGCTTACTGCTTACTCCCTGTGGTCTTATGTCTGCTTGCCCCGCTTGTCCTGTAGCATAGCGTACAGGGTGAAATGTAGCCTGCCCTGTGGAAGCAGAGCTATTCAACAGGGTATCTATTTCATCGGGTGCCTGTCCTGTAGTGATAGCGTACAGGGTGTAATGTATCAACTAATTAACTAATCAACTATTCAACTAATCAACTAATTAACTAATCAACTAATCAACTAATTAACTAATCAATTTGATTTTTTATTTATATATTCTCGATCTTTGGCTTTTGATTTTTTTTTTAATTTTTGGTATTTGATATTTAATTTTTGATTTTTAATATCACTACCGGGGGTCTTATGCGAATATATATCATATTATTTTCTATAATATTCACCGTAGGTATTGCAGGAGCCCAAAATCTCCTGATAAATGGTGACTTTGAGACCTGGTCAGGAGGAGCGACTGAACCACCTGACAATTGGGTTGAACTTACTGATGATTTCGATGCAACCCAGCATTCGGATACAATCCATGGAGGTAGTTACAGCGTTAGACTCTATCTTACCTCTACAAGTACTCAGAAGTTTACTCAAACCATAGGTAACATAGCCTCCAATACGGATTATACATTTGAATTCTGGGCATATGATAACGACCCAGCAGGTAGAATGCGCGTTTGGTTGACCTGGTTGGATGCATCGGGAAGTTTCATAAGCAGTGAGGGACCGGATTTGTATACTGAAGATAATACCAATTGGCAGCAATGTTCTTACACAGGAACTGCTCCTACTAATGCTGAATCATTAAGGGTAGAAATAAGAGGATATGATGTATCAGCAAACTGGGATGGAGATGCTCTATTCTATGTAGATGATGCATCTCTGATAGGTGGAGGTGGTGATGTAACCCCACCAGATATTGAATGTGCATTCTCATGGGGACAAAATTCTATTGAGGTAATTTTCAATGAACCCCTTGATCCCACAACTGCAGAAAACGTACTTAATTATAACATAGACCAGGGTATTAGTATAACAAATGCAGAGCTTGATGCCACTGATGCCGCACTTGTCCATCTTACATCATCAGCCCAGAGCAATGTTTTCTACACCCTGATTATTACTAACGTGGAGGATGTTGCTGGAAATCCTATGCCCGGTGATACAACCTACTTCTGGGGTGGTATTTCTACTATTGCATCTGCAAGGGAAGATCTTGATTCAGACTTTATCCCAGATAAGAAAGGAGATATAATAACAGTAGAAGGAACTACGACTGTTGAGTGGTATATTATATCATCAAGTGCCTGCTTTATTCAAGACCTTACAGCGGGAATTAATATCTATACCCCAGGGTTTGATCCAGGTATATTAAGAGGAGATATTGCAAGGGTTGCGGGAGAGGTTGCTCAGTATACAGGAACAACTGAAATAAAGAACCTGGCAAGATTTGAAGTAATTGGACAGGCTGGTGTGCCATCACCTCAAACAGTTCTTCTATCGGAATTTGGTGAGGACAATGAGGGTAGTCTAATAAGAGTCGAAAATGTATACTATGCAGGCGGTGATGCCTGGCCCGTTACCGGTAGCAGTGCTAATATGCTTATAACAAATGACACAGAATCAGATACGGTTACATTGAGAGTATATTATAAAACAGATATTGATGGTAGTCCAGAGCCAAGCTGGCCCATAGACATAGTAGGTATAATGGACCAATATGATAACTCAGCACCATATGACTCAAACTACCAGATTCTACCCAGAGATGTGGGAGACCTCACTGCTGTTGGAATAGAAGAAACTCGTTGCTTAATCTCCCTAAATAATATAGAGAATCCTGTTAGAGACAATACTAAAATATCATTTACACTATCAAAAGAGAGCGCCATCTCATTAAAGGTCTATAATATGTTAGGTCAGATAATGACTGAACTCACCATAGGGAAATACAATGTTGGTGAACACGCAATTGAATGGAACACAGAAAATATACCTACAGGAATATATTTTATAAACTTATCAACAGAACAGTATATAAAAACCCAAAAAGTTGTTATTCTAAAATAACACCCAAATCAATCAACCGTTATTTGTTATTCGTTATTAGTTTACCCTACTCGCCATACTTGCCCCGTGAAATGTAGCCTGCCCTGTGGAAGCAGAGCTATTCAACAGGGTATCTATTTCATCGGGGTCAATTGATTGCCGGGATGGTGGAATTGGTAGACACAGCAGACTTAAAATCTGCTGGCTTTTAGAAGCCGTGTCGGTTCGAGTCCGACTCCCGGCAAGTCTTTTTGAATAGTGCCTACTTCCTAGTCCATAGTGCTTACTATTTACTGGTCTGCGGTCTGTAGTCTAATGTCTTTTCCTTTTGTCATTAGAAATTAGTCATTGGACATTGGGATTTAATTAGGCATTAGAAATTAGAGCAATTAGTAATTTATCCTTTATCCTTTTTCCTTTAGTCTGCTTGCCCCGTGAAATGAGTATCTATTTCAACGGGGTGGTCTACTTGTATTCTATGAATAGAATTTTCATCATCATAATATTATTAACTCATTTATCTACCATTGCACTCTCTGAAACGTATTATAATACCTCTCCTGCTATAATGGGTAATATGGGATTCTTAAGGGTAGAACCTGCAATTGGTATTAAAAAAGGCACCTTCAGTATTGGACTTGCCTTAAGAGGATTTAATTATAGTCCAAATAATGAGTCCAGTAATTATACAGGTGGGAGTCTTATGATTGGTCTGGACTATGTAATGGAGGACAATGTATCTTTAAGGTTTTGGATGCCTCATTACCTGGATGCGAAATCAAACCTGTCTCATAGAGAAAGTGGGTTTGGTGATATTGGTATTGGATTGAAATATAGTATCGATGACATATTTGCCATCGAACCAATTATCATAATCCCAACAGGTAATGGAATATTCGGCCCAGAAAAAGGAGAAGGTAAATTCAGATATTTTACTACAGGCAGGATAGACATCGGTGTGAAGGTAGCTATAACCTATAAAAAAGAAAATGTGCTACTCACAGTTGGTGGGGGGTATATATACCACGGTACTATTGATAAATATATAGGGACACTTGGTTTGAGTTTTGACTTCAAAAAGATTAAACCTTTCATAGATTTAATTGTCGGGGACAGAGGGGGATTTGGCACAGACGAGAGTACTATAAGTGGACCTGACCTTGCGTATCTCACACCTGGATTTGTATACAACCTCAATCCAGACCTCTCACTACTCTTTGGAATTGACATTAGAGTAAATTGGGAAGAATTATTTGGTGGTGAATATCTTCCAGATTGGAGGAATGAGTACTTTATTACTGCAGGTCCTGGAAAATCCCAACCCTGGGCAATTAATCTTGCAGTTAAATATACATTTAAAATACAATCAACTGAAGAATACCTTTTTGGGCGTGAGTATTGATACACAAAAAAAGTTCACTGTTATAATTAGTCTTAGGGTCGACACTGTTTTTTGAGTTTACTCAGTTTACTCTGTTCGTTGGGTTAAAAGACAAGTAAAAAGGCAAAAGTAAAAAGTAAAAAAGTAAATCGTTTACCCTACTTGCCATGTGTAATGTTTCACTTTATTACATTATGGTTAAATGTAGCCTGCCCTGTGGAAGCAGAGCTATTCAACAGGGTATCTATTTCATCGGGGTCAATTCCAAGTCCCAGTTAATTAAGTCTTTTAAATAAAGATATAGTCTCTTAAGAGTCTCTTACAAGTCCCTGTTAATTAGGTTTTTTAAATAAAGATAAAGTCTCGTCCAAATCCCTGTTAAGTTAAAAGTCATTTGTCATTGGTCACTAAAGAAATCTAAAATCGTAAATTCCAAGTCCCTGTTAACTAAGCCTTTTTAAATAAAGATATAGTCTCTTAAGAGTCTCTTACAAGTCCCTGTTAAATAGGTCTTTAAAATAAGGATAAAGTCTCTTACGAGTCTCTTCCAAGTCCCTGTTAAAAAAGTCTTTTTAAATAAGGATGTAGTCTCTTAAAAGTCTCTTCCAAGTCCCTGTGAATTAAGCCTTTTTAAATAAGGATGTAGTCTCTTAAAAGTCTCGTACAAGTCCCTGTTAAATAAGCCTTTTAAATAAAGATAAAGTCTCTTACGAGTCTCTTCCAAGTCCCTGTTAAATAAGCCTTTTAAAAATTCCTGTCAAAGGAGGAATATGAAATGGGACGATTCTAAATATAGACCCATCACTGATAAAATCATTAAGTCATTCTACAAGGTTCATGATTCTCTTGGTCCAGGCTTGTTAGAAAAAGCTTATCACAACGCTCTTTTAATTGAATTAAGTAAATATTTTAAAGTTGATTCTGAAAAAGAATTTCCTGTTATATACGAGACTCAGAAAGTTAGTAAGTACGTACCTGACTTGTTAATAGAGCATAAAATTATAGTTGAAGTTAAAGTAGTACAGGGATTTTGTGAAGACCATAAAGCACAGATAATATCACAGCTGCGAGTAAGTAAAATACTAATTGGGTTTCTTGTAAACTTTAGCAAAAAGGAAGTGAAATTTAAAAGGTTTGATAATTTTTATGAAATAGAAAAGAGTGGGTTGAGACTTGATTAATGAATCAAAATATGTATAGTCTCGTACAAGTCCCTGTTATAATTAGTCTTTTGAAATAAAAAGTCTCTTCCAAGTCCCTGTTAAAAAAGTCTTTTTAAACAAGGATATAGTCTCGTACAAGTCCCTTATAAATCCCTGTTAATTAAGTCTTTTTAAATAAAGATATAGTCTCTTAAAAGTCTCGTTCAAGTCCCTGTTAATTAAGCCTTTTAAATAAGGATAAAGTCTCATCCAAGTCCCTGTTAATTAAGTCTTTTAAATAAAGATATAGTCTCTTAAAAGTCTCTCCCAAGTCCCTGTTAAAAAAGTCTTTTTAAATAAAGATATAGTCTCTTACGAGTCTCGTCCAAGTCCCTGTTAATTAAGTCTTTTAAATAATGATAAAGTCTCATCCAAGTCCCTGTTATAATTAGTCTTTTAAAATAAGGATAAAGTCTCTTACGAGTCTCTTCCAAGTCCCTGTTAAAAAAGTCTTTTTAAATAAGGATGTAGTCTCTTAAAAGTCTCGTACAAGTCCCTGTGAATTAAGCCTTTTTAAATAAGGATGTAGTCTCTTAAAAGTCTCGTACAAGTCCCTGTTAATTAAGTCTTTTTAAATAAGGATGTAGTCTCTTAAAAGTCTCTTCCAAGTCCCTGTTAAAAAAGTCTTTTTAAATAAAGATATAGTCTCTTACGAGTCTCTTCCAAGTCCCTGTTAAAAAAGTCTTTTTAAATAAGGATAAAGTCTCATCCAAGTCCCTGTTATAATTAGTCTTTTAAAATAAGGATAAAGTCTCGTCCGAGTCCCTATTAAATAAGCCTTTTAAATAAAGATATAGTCCCTTAAGAGTCTCTGTTAAAAAAAGAACTAACAATACCAGGAGGTATCATGAAAAAACTCTTATTTATATCCATAAGCTTAGTTCTACTATCTCCCACCACTTTTAGTGAACCAGGCTTCGACATCTCCCCTGCATCGATTGCCAACTCAGGATTTCTCCGTGTAGAACCTGCAACTGGAATACCTCAAGGAAACTTCAGTATCGGACTTGCCTTAAGGGGATTTAACTATGACCCGGAAGAAGAAACACAGACCTATAGAGGTGGCAGTCTTACACTTGGTCTGGATTATGGCATAGTGGATAATCTTTCCGCAAGATTATGGATGCCATTTTATCTTGACATAAAAACAAACTGGTCTTGCAGAGATATTGGTTTTGGTGATATTGGAATTGGGTTAAAATACAGTATCAATGATATACTATCCATCGAGCCATATATAATTACACCCCTGGGAAAGGGTATATTAGGTCCAGAAGAAGGGGAAGGACAGTTCAGGTCCTTCACCACAGGTAGGGTAGACTTAGGTGTTAAAGCAGCATTAAGTTACAAAGTTAAAGATATAAGATTTACTGCTGGCGGTGCCTACATATACCATGGTCTTGATGATAAATATATTGGACAATTTGGAGTTTGCTATGAGCTTGGTGAGTTTAGACCATTTATAGAGGTAATAGGAGAGGATAGAGCAGGTTTTAATACAGACGATTCAGAGAAATATGGTTCAGATATTATGTATTGCACACCAGGACTGGTCTACAATCCTTTTTCTAATCTCTCACTACTCTTTGCTGTTGATATTAGAATATCCTGGGAGGAATATTTTGGTGGAACACACCCAATAGACTGGATAAGTGATAATTATATAACTGCAGGTCCAGGAAGGTCCCAACCCTGGGCAATAACCTTAGGAGCAAAATACACATTTGGCAGGCCAATCGTTGATAAAACAATGTTAGTTGGTGAAATAATTGATTCAGAGACTGGAAAACCAATTTTAGCGGATATAATATTTCCTAATACTAAAGTTAAACCTAAAAAGACTGATAATAATGGAAGATTCGATGTGTCTTTCAAACAAGAAACGGTTGTTTTAATTCTCTCAGCACAGGGTTATAGAACTTTAGAGAAAGATGTTTCTCTAAAACCTGGAACCACAATGAATCTTTTATTCACCCTTACTCCTGAAAATATTACTTTAGCAGGAAAGGTAATGGATAAGGATACAGACAAACCAATTCAGGCATCGATATTGATTGATGGAGAGGATACAGCGACATTTAAAGTAGCTGCCAACATAGAAGGATATTATAGTATTTATTTAAATCCTGGTAAATATCGGTTGGAAGCAAAGAGCGAAGGTTATATCTCTGCAGTAAAAGAGGTCAGTATCGAGGAAGGAAAAGAATTGTGGGTTAATTTTTTGCTATCCCCGGGTCCAATTATTCCTGAAGCAGGGTTCTCACTCGAGGAGATTGAGTCGCTGCGTATAAAATTCGCTCCGGGTAAATCCTCTCTGGATTATGCTGCAAAGGAATTTCTTGACAGGGTTGTTCTCACACTCAAACACAATCCTCATTTAATAATTGATATTACTACTTTACTACCTGAAGAAAGTGAAGTTCAAAGAGATTTAACGAAAAAGAGGATAGAGGCTATAAAAAACTATCTCATTTCAAAAGGGATACCCATCACTCAATTTAAACCCTAATTCTTTTAGTCATTTGACATTTGTTTGCCCTGTGAAATGCGAACTCGTAAGCTATTTCATCAGGGTCATTTGCCTTATTTATCCCGCTTGCCCCGTGAAATGAGTATCTATTTCATCGGGTGCTTGTCCTGTAGCGATAGCGTACGGGGCTTGCCATATGTAATTAGTTTTTTTATATTACATCGTGGTGGAATTAAGTATCTATTCCACTGGGACGCTATACCCTTTCTCCTTTTGCATTTGGAAATTAGGATTTAATTAGAAATTAGAAATTAATAATTAGTCATTTTCAGTTAGTCTGTCGTCTGATGTCTGCTGTCTGCAGTCTTTTCCCTCTATCTCCTTCGTGGGCCCTTATCTCTTCATCAGCCATAACTTAAAGAATGGATCGAAGATGTCATATCCCTCTTTTGTCTTTATAATCCGATTATTCCTCAACAGTGCCTTCACCGATGCCTGGGTTGTAGAGGGATTTTTCAAACCATAGGTCAGTATTACATCCTGGGAAAATATCTCCCTCTCCTGCGAAAGTGCCAAAAGGACGGCCTTCTGATACAACGAGAGCGAATCATACCAACTGTAATACAACTCATTCTGAGCGCTCAAAACCTCGTCAAGTGCCTTATCAATCTGTGTTTCGTCAATCTTCTTTCCACTTACTAACCAAATATGGAAACAAAGTAGTTGTATATGATAGGGACTTCTGTTAGAGAGTTGAACAATCCTTTTTGCTGATGATTCAGAAACAGCTTTGCCCGTTGAACCGAAACGACCTTGTATAAATTCTACTAGTTCATTATCCGGGATATAATCAAGGGGATAAACCATAGCAGACCTGAAAAACGCCCGCTCAGGATTGGTAAACATATTAAGAATTATATGGGTCTTACTACCTATAAAGATATAACATACATCATTCTGATGCTGAATAGACGCTCTTAACCTCTTCTCAAATACTTTACCATTATATTGCTCTATCTCCTGAAACTCATCAAAAACCACGACAACATGCCTTTTGTACCTTTCTGCAATCTTTTGGGGTATTTCAATCACCTCATCCAGCGCCTTTTCAATACCTGCTGTGGTTCTTGAAAAGTCAAAAGACACCTTCCATCTTCCCTCTGAAAGTTCAAAACTTGGAATAACTCGCTTGAAGAAAGAGGCGATCTCCTTCAATCTCTCCTTTGTGCCAAGAAAATGCTGACTTATTGAAGCAGAATAATCCTTAAGAAAGTGATTTATGGTCGGCGACTTTTCCAAGTCTATATAAATGGGAGTTATCTTGTCTTTAAACAGAGACAGGACATTTTTAATTAGTGATGTCTTGCCCATCCGCCTGTAGGAGTAAATGAACATATTCTGAGAAGCCTTAATACACTCAGTTATATCCCTTATCTCTTTCTTCCTGTCGGTGAAGTATTCACCACTTACAGTTTCACCATATTTGAAGGGATTTTTCATTATAGTAATTGTTGTTATACTATTTTGTATAATGCATTATACTATAATTTCGCAAAAAAGTCAAGAAAAAAGCCCACAAAGGGGCATAAAATTTTCCTCCTACTGAGTTACTATCTCCTTGACAAAATTACATTGTAATTATATCACACCGTTGATAAAATGTCAAGAAAAAACTATCCACGAAGACTTTCTCCCACTAAAGACAAAAAAACTTTCCCCACGAAATACACGGAATGCACGAAGTGTTTTTAATTCTTTTTCTTTTTAATTTATATATTTCGTGAACTTAGTGTCCTTCGTGGGCAATTTCCCTTTTTCCTTTTCCCCTTGTCTCTGGTCTTCAGTCTGCATCTTTTCTTATCCGTTTGCATCCTCCTCACCTATCTGTCTGAATTCTCTCTTACCTGTCCACAGACTTTATTGAAAGATACTGTCTCTTCAAGTCCATAATTGGTACTCGCATCATCTCTCCTTTCTATAAACGACCTTCCTTATGCACAATTTTATCAAACAGTTCTGCTACAACTGTTTTTATCTGCTACAATATAAAAACACCCATAGCAGTCCTAACAGTCTTGTAATTTCATCTGTTGTCAGCTTACTACTTGCATTACTAATTTTGCATTGTTAATTGATTTCCCTTTTCCTCTTTTCCATTAGAAATTAGAAATTAATAATTAGTCATTTTCAGTTAGTCTGTAGTCTATTGTCTGCTGTCTGTAGTCTATTGTCTTATCCTCTCCATTTCTCCCATTCACCGTTTCTCAATTCATCGCCCTATTTATCCCGTGAAATGCGACTTGTCCCGTGAATTGTCTAACTATTTCGTCGGGAAGCATATTTCACTGGGACGCTCTACGCCTTACGCATAACAGCGCCATCCCTCCTATCCCCACCGCATCCATCACCACATCCCATCCTGATGCCATTCTTCCTGGTATATGAATCTGATTCAACTCGTCAAAAACCGCTACTAAAAGAGCAATAAAAATTGCAAGGATTAATGACTTTTTTCCCTTTCTCCAGAAGGTGCGTATAAGAAAAAATGTTAATAAACCATATAATGGGATATGCAGCAGACTAAGCGGATTAAACTTACTTATTAATTCAATCTGACTGGGAATACCAGAAAGAATGAAAATTAGGGCAATATAAGCCGCAGATATTAAACCAAAGATAATAGACAATTTTCCCCCACGAAATTCACGAAATCCACGAAAATTCTTATTTATTCTCATTATCTTTTTACTTAGTGTACTCCGCCTGCCCCGTAGGGAAGAATGACCGTATCGGGGTGTCCTTCGTGGGCCATCTCTCTCCTACAAAATTCTTTTCCCACTAAATATACGAAATCCACTAAGTGTTTATAATTCTTTTTCTTTTTAATTTATATCTTTCGTGAACTTCGTGTCCTTCGTGGGCAATTCTTTAATTCTCTATGTCTCTCGTAGGTCCTCTTTTGTTCTTTTATTATAATTTATTTTCTATTTACTTATTTTAGTGATTTTCGTGTCCTTCGTGGGCAATATTCCTTTTAATTTAGTGATCTTCGTGTCCTTCGTGGGCAATTCTTTAATGAACCAATCTCTTAACTTCAATTTCAGATTGTCCAAAATTAATTAACAATCCTAATTTAAACCCCGTAGCATTAAGATAATTTATTACCTGAGATTCATGTTCTGGCAATAATTTTTCAATTGCTTTACATTCGACAATAATCTTATCGTAACAAACAAAATCAGCAACATATACTTTTTCCAAAATAATATCCTTATAATGTATCTGGAGTTTCTTTTCTTTTTCATAAGGAATTTTTGAAAGATTAAATTCATAGGCTAATGCTTCCTGATAAACGGGTTCCAAGAAACCATGACCAAGGGTTCTATGAACTTCTATGGCTGCTCCAATTATATTGTAACTCTCATCTTTATAGATTAAATCAGCCACATATACCTCCCACTAAAGGTAAGACTTTTTCCCCACGAAATGCACTAAACTCACGAAAATTCTTTAATTCTTTTAATTTCTTTTTAATTTATATCTTTCGTGTACTTCGCCTGCCCCGTAGGGAGGAACGACCGTATCGGGGTGTCCTTCGTGGGCCATCTCTCTCCCACAAAATTTTTTTCTCCCACTAAATACACAAAACCCACGAAATTTTTTAAATTCTTTATTCTTTAATTTCTTTTTAACATAGTATCTTTCGTGTACTCCGCTTGCCCCGTAGGGAAGAATGACTGTATCGGGGTGTCCTTCGTGGGCCATTTGTTAAATTTTTACTGTCCTTCGTAGGTACTCTTTTGTTCTTTTATTATAATTTATCTTCTATCTTTTTAATTTAGTGAACTTCGCCTGCCCCGTAGGGAGGAACGACTATATCGGGGTGTCCTTCGTGGGCAATAAGTTTTTAAAAGATCACAGAGCTAACCCTGACCCTCACCGCTGGGAACCATTTATTTTCGTTGGTTACATTCCGATAGTTCCCTATCCACGTATACCCCCCTACTACCTCCACCGACAATCTGGGTAAATTAAAGAACCTCACCCCCGCCTCAACCAATAACGACCTCTCCACGACACCAGATGGGAATTTTATACGTTCAGGAAAGACACCAGGCCAAAGGTTATCGAAACTATTCTCCCCTTTCCTCGTATACCAAAAATCAAGTGTAATATCCCAGTTATAGTTTAAATGATGGACAAGTCTTCCATATATCTCATCAAAGTCCTGACCTTTTGGATGACCAATAGGATAACCAAGGAACAAATAATCATTCCAGTAGAATTGATGTATGTACGTCCAAGTATTGACCCTCGTATACTGCATAGTCCAGAAGTTCTTACGCCTTGCACCCTTAAATCCTATCCTGTAAGCAAGCATATTCGGAATATTCTCCTCAGTCTCACCATACTGTGCATCATCTATAAACAATTCTCCATAAAGACAGATTCCATTTTTAATATAATAAGAGAAATCAAACCCCCATCCTATGTTATCTTCATATTCACCCTTTCCCCTGTTCCGTTTCTGTGCCCAATAGAAATTAAAAGGGTTCAAGTAACCTGAAATGAAGTTGATATCTTCTCCAGAATACATAATTACCTCTGATAAGCCAATGAGAACTTTATCACCAAAAAGTGAGAAATCGAGCCTGTGTCCTGAAAAGAATCTTTTATAGGTTCCTGCTGGAAATGTCTCTCTACGCCACCATGCCTCAAATGTTTCTTCTAAGATGTATGGTTCTAAAGATGTACAGAAAAATGACCCCTTGAAGAATTTGTATTCATAAGACGCATAGATTAGGTCAAATGCTGGAGAAGTCCCAGACAAAATAAAAGAATTCCCGGGCTGAGGTCCCCATCTTAAAGGTTCTCTCCCAATTAAAATATCTAACCCCCTGAATTCTAAACTACCATATGTCCTTCTAAAGTCTCCACCTATAATATCATGCCAGAAAAAGATAGGATATTCATCAGACTCTCCCAACCTGATAAACGGTTGTATATAGATATCAAGTCCTGGTAGTGATGCAATAACTCCAACATCCTGAAAATACCTTGTAACTGTATCACTAATTCCCTCTCCCGTTACATAAAACCTCACCTGTGGCTTAGATATATCTAAATAATCCAACCTCCCCATCAACATTTCACTAACAATCCTCTCTTCTCTTCGGTCTGTGGTCTGCTTGCCCCGTTGGAGCGGAGCAACTTTATGGGGTGGTCTGTTGTCTGCTTGCACCGTTGGAGCGAAGCGACTTTGTGGGGTGGTCTTTTCCCATCTCCTTTTTCCTTTAACATTAAACATTAAACATTCAACATCTAACATTTCACATTCAACATTTAACATTAAACATTTAACATTTAACATTTCCTCTTTCCCTCTCATCTTGTATGGTAATATATTCACAAATCTCACCACCGGCACCCCTCTCACCCTCAACTCATCAATCACCTCATTTACTCCCGCCTCCACCGGGATGAATACCGCATTGAGTACAAGCACTATAAAGCAAGATAACATTTATTCTAAATCTTATTTATGTGAAATGGTTAGATAGTGAGATAGGGAGGTAGATTGAAGATTTTTAAAGCGGCAAAAGTACACTTAACTTGATACTTTTCTCCATAAACCGTATAGAAGTCGATCTACTTTAAGCATTAAATCATCAACATTTTTATTTACATCTTCGTTTGTATACATTAAACGATTTGCGATTTCAATTTGTGTATCTAATTCACTTAATGAAGCTCGAGCAATGTTATAAAATTGTGCAGATTCCTTTTTAGAGCTTCGAGCTGCACCCTTTTACCCTGTTAAATAATCCTTTCGTATAAACGATCTAAATTGCATATCCTGGTAAACTTTAAAAATATCTAAGCAATATTTAAGCACTATTTAACGGGGCAAGTATTACAAGGTATCGATACAGCAGCCCTTCTCATTTGACTTACAAGACCATATAATTCATGCTTTGGGAATTTCTCTGTAATTTTATATATTTTAATACATAGTTCCATAGCTTCTTGCCATGTTTTCAATTTTTTATGCGGCTTATCCATTTCCCCTCCTTCTTCCCTAACTCCCTCACTATCTCACTATCTAACTCCCTTAAACCAATAACAAATAACATTCATCTTCCTACCAATAACTATTAACCAATAACCAATAACAATCATCTCCTCCCTAACTCCCTTACTCCCTCACTATCTCACTACCTAACTCCCTTCAACCAATAACAACCTTTTCTTCTTAGTAATTCGTCATTAGTAATTAGAAATTAGTCATTCTTAATCCCCTCACCCCATCCTCGTCCTCCCCAATATAACATTCCTCACAACCTTAAAAAAATAAATAAAATCTGTCTTCACAGGGTTCTTCTTCCTAAGTTCGCAGTATCGCTTCTCTGACTCTATGATTTCCTCAAAGGTCTTTGGACAATCTGCATAATATGGAGGGACAAATCCAGGTTTAATCTTCATGCGTTCTTTTCTCCAATCCTCAGGATACAGTGATAAAAATTCTCTGGATAGGGGTCTAAGTCCGACAAAAGATAAGTCACCTTTTATTATATTAATAAGTTGTGGCATCTCATCTAACCAGGTTCTTCTCAAGAATTTTCCCCAACCAGTCATACGAAAATCATTTAGGACCTTTCCCTCATTATCTAACTTATGATTATTGAGAATATAATCGTGTAAGTTATTGGCATAAGCATGCATAGTTCTAAATTTATAGCAATATATAGTACGTCCATTTTCTCCAACCTTTGGAATTGTAATTAACATACCGTCATATGGCAATTGATTCGATGGTTCTAAATTCTTAAAACTTATAAAATATAAAAATCTTTCTGTTTCCTTAAAATCCAAAATTTCAAACCCACAATACCGTAACCT
>JAUWGP010000004.1 GCA_030606335.1 Caldifarciminota bacterium | reverse complement strand
AAGTCCCTGTTAAAATTAGTCTTTTGAATAAGGATGTAGTCTCTTATAAGTCTCGTTCAAGTCCCTGTTAAAATTAGTCTTTTGAATAAGGATGTAGTCTCTTATAAGTCTCGTTCAAGTCCCTGTTAAAATTAGTCTTTTGAATAAGGATGTAGTCTCTTATAAGTCTCGTTCAAGTCCCTGTTAAATAAGCCTTTTAAATAAAGAATGAGTTTCTTACTAGTCCCTGTTAAAATGACTTTTGGGATACTATATAATATAATAAAAAATGGACTTTGTCAAGTTTTTTTTGAGAGCCCAAAAGGTAGTTTTTGAGCTCTTATAAAATTTTCTTGACAAAATAGCTTAGCTGTGTTATAATAAAATCCTTGAACAACTTAAGTCTATTCCACAAAAAATATACATGAAGAGCAAGGTCTACCTCATAAATTTTGGAGAGCATGGTAAAGAACGCATATACAAAAGACTTGAAAGACTAATAAAAAAGAGTAACACCAAAGAAGCATTCAAAAAAGGCGATACTACAGCTGTGAAGATACATATGGGTGAAGACTCACCCTTTTTTATACCACCAGTGTATGTGAGAGAGATTATAAATATAATTGATGATGTTGGAGTAGAGTTCTTTCTTACAGATACAACAACATTATATGTAGGCTCAAGAAGAAATGCACCATCATATATTAGGCGTGCCATTCATAATGGTTTCTCTGCAGCTGGATTACCAATAATTATTGCAGATGGACTGCGAGGACAAGATTACAAAGAAAAATCAATAAATGGCAACCATCTCAAGAATGTAAAAGTTGCATCTGCTCTATACTATGCCGACTCGATTCTTCTTCTATCTCACTTCAAGGGACACGAAATTGCTGGGTATGGTGGAGCAATAAAAAATCTTGGTATGGGTGGAGTAGCAAAGGCAGATAAACTCTTTACACATTCTGATGTTCATCCAATAGTTGTTCAGCATAAATGTAATCGGTGTGGTGTATGTCTTAAGTGGTGTCCAGAAGATGCCATTACACTGAAAGATTATGCTGTTATAAATCCTGAGAGGTGTATAGGATGCGGCACCTGTATATCGGTGTGTCCGGAGAATGCTATCAGAATAAATTGGCAAAGTGACTCCAAAGTACTTCAAGAGAAAATCGTTGAATGCGCTCTTGGTGTTATGAAGGGAAAAAGACTCGTATGTATAAACTTCCTCATATCTATTACACCCATGTGTGACTGCAACCCCATGCAGGGTGCGCCTATATGTCCAGATATTGGGTTTATGTTATCCTCTGACCCTGTGGCAATAGACAAAGCCTCTTTCGATATGGTAGAGAAAAAAACAAATGGAATGTTAAGCTCAATACGACCCAATATTGACATGCAAATACAAACAAAATACGGTGAAAAGATGGGGCTTGGTTCTGAGACCTATGAGCTGATTGACCTATCGTAGTTTATATTCTTTGCTCACTCCATTTTCAGCCCTGATTGCCGAAGTGGCGGAACTGGCAGACGCGCCAGACTCAAAATCTGGTTCCCTTCTGGGGAGTGAGGGTTCAATTCCCTCCTTCGGCAAAAAAATTAAGCTTTCGGGCTATGATTATTTTTATATTTCTATTTTTCTCTTATCCACCAGAGAATTTCTCATTTTCAGTTGGAATTTCTACCTTTCCTGGAGATTTAATTGGTTACGAAATCAATCTATCGTACCATCTACAAATAGAAAAGAGGCTGACTACAACTTCAACCTTAGGTTACACCAAAAATAAATATAGTTCGCATCTTGGAACCAATACACTCAATTGTGAATTTTCTCGTCTTTATTTTACACAATGCATTGAAAAGAAGGTTTTGAATGGTATTTTTTTATCATTTGGCATCAGCATCAATGCCCTGAAAAACTGGGTTATTGAGACAAATAGGATTGGCTCGTTTAAAATCACAGATTATTACGCCCTCAATGACTTCGTCCCTGGATTTACGACTGGTTCAGGTCTTTCAGTTGGAAGGGGAACCTTAAGTATTATATATGATTTCCTACTAATAAACGAACAGGGTGAGAACATATTCTATAATCAGGGGAACATTCATACATTAAGCCTTAAATTATCTTATTCATTATTTGAGCGATAAGATATTAAAGAACCACAGATGGCACAGAGGTAATATTAAATATAAAAAATTAAATATTAAAATGACAAATCAACCCCGCAAGAAAATCAGAGATTTACAACAGGGTAAAAATTCAAAAATTATCTGAGATCTTTAAATAGTTATGTTTTTAATTCTACAGGGATCTAAAGAGATTTAAAGAGAAATATCTTTTTCATTTTTTAGATCCTTTAATCTCTTATGTTCTCTTCCAATCCCTGTTAATATAATCTTTTATTTTTTAAATATCTTAAATTCTTTTCCCCCGCCAGGGCGGGGCAGGCAATCACTGTTTTTTTACTAATAAGCTTTGACATTTTCTGTGGTTAAATTGTTCACACTACCTGGATGGGTAATAGGAGGATTTATGTCAACCTCTGTAATAGGCGCCGGGATAATTGGAGCAAGTATTACATATCATCTTAAAAAACTCGGTTATAATGACAAAATAGACATATATGATAAACTTGATGCCCCGGGTGAGGCTTCAACCTCGCTCTCTGCAGGGGGTGCAAGAAATTTATGGTCTACTCCTGTTAATCTCAAGCTTACTACCGAATCTCTGAAAAGATTTGCAAATTTTAAAGAAGAGACAGGTAGAGGTATTGGATATGAAAATATTGGATACCTGTTCTGTCTGTATGAAGATGAATACAAACAGATAGAAAAATTCCTACCAGAATGGCATAAGCTTGGTGTAAATGCAGAGTTAATTCCAGCCCAGAGAATACCTGATTTTGTCCCAAACCTAATGACCGATATTGATGATGAATTCAAAGAATTTTTGGACATTAATCCATTCAAAGGTGCACTCTGGGGTAAAGATTGCTGTGCAATAAACCCAACATCATGCACAACTGTTATGTTAGAATGTGCTAAAGAGATGGGAGGGGTAGAGCTTCATTTTGGTAAAGAAGTTGAAAAAATTATTTTCACAAGTGGTAAGGTACAGGCGATTGAGATGAAGGACGGGAATAAGGTACATTGTGACTGCTGTATACTTTCAGCAGGTGCATGGTCTGGAGAATTAATGGAAAGATCGGGACTCAACATCTCTATTGTACCCATAAAGAGAATGCTCTTTACAGTTTATCTACCTGAAGAACTCAATTTTAAACATATTCCAATGACTATTATAGATAAGGGTGTCTATTTCAGGGTCGAGGCAGGCAATCTAATCGTTGGAAGGGCAAAAGAAGACCAGGAACCTGGTTTTGATATAACGGTTGAAAAAAAATATTACGAGGACGAGATGAATCCCTATATGCAAGCACGTATTCCTAAAACAGAATACTGCAGGATTCTATCGTGTTGGGGAGGATTATATGCAGTCACTCCAGACAACAACGCAATTATCGGCAAATACCCTGGAGTTGAGGGTTTATACTTAATAACAGGATTTTCAGGTCACGGGATAATGGAAGCACCAGCTGCAGGACAGGCTCTCGCTGAACTGATAACAAAAGGAGATTATAAGACAATAGACCTCTCTTCTCTCTCAATAGAAAGATTTGAGGAAGGAAACCTGATAAAAGAGACAATAGTGATATAGCCAAATCTGATATACTGATAATCTGATATTCTACCTGCTGATTCACTGGTATCCTGATACGCTTTATATAGAACAGTGTATCAGCTAATCAGTGTATCAGTGGGAAGGATACCAGCAGACCAGAGCATCAGGTCCTGATATACTGATAATCTGATATTCTACATGCTGATTCACTGGTATCCTGATATGCCTTATATAGAACAGTGTATCAGCTAATCAGTGTATCGGTGGGAAGGATACCAGCAGACCAGAGCATCAGGTTCTGATATACTGATAATCTGATATTCTACATGCTGATTCGCTGGTACCCTGATACGCCTCATAAATAGATAACAGATGAGATTGCTCGACTTATAGAAAGTGTATCAGCCAATCAGTATATCAGTGGGAAGGACATCAGCAGACCAGAGCATAAGGTTCTGATATACTGATAATCTGATATTCTACCTGCTGATTCACTGGTACACTGATAAGCTTAAGAATTTACCAATAACTGATAACTAAGTCCTTATTGACTTGGTGGCAAATCTTATTTTTGCATTTTAATATTTAATATTTGATATTTCTATCGGGGGTATTATGCGCGAGGTAAGTGCTAAGAAAATAGAGGAAGCGGTCAGAGAGATGTGTATGGATGCGAACTATAATCTTGGTGAGGATGTTGTAGAATGTATAAAAAAAGCAAAAGACAGGGAGGACTCGCCTACAGGAAAGGCAATCCTTGAAGATATATTGAAAAATATAGAGATAGGCAAGAATGAGAAATTGGCAATATGCCAGGATACGGGATTTTCTGTATACTTTGTGGAATTGGGTGAAGAAGTAAAGATTGTTGATGGACACTACATGGATGCATTTACAGAGGGAACGAGAAGAGGATACAAGGATGGATACCTGAGAAAGTCAATTGTCGATGACCCTGTTATCTCGAGAATCAATACTAAGGACAATACACCACCAATTGTGTATACTGACATTGTTCCAGGGGATAAGATAAAGATAACAATGGCACCAAAGGGTGGTGGAGCAGAGAACATGTCAGAGGTCAGGATGCTTACAGCAGCGCACGGTATTGAAGGTGTAAAAAAATTCGTAATTGAACGTGTAGAGAAATCTGGTGGCAATCCCTGTCCCCCTGTAGTTGTTGGTGTAGGTATAGGTGGAACGTTCGAAAAATGTGCCATGCTTGCAAAAAGAGCACTATTCCGATATCCCATTGGTTCCCATCATCCAGATAAAAAATTTGCAGAGGTCGAAGAAGAGCTGCTTGAGAAGGTAAATAATCTTGGAATAGGTCCCATGGGGCTTGGGGGAAGGACCACTGCACTTGCAGTTCACATCGAGACATTTCCCTGTCATATTGCAACAATGCCTGCAGCAGTAAATATCAACTGCCATGCAGCAAGACATAAGACGAGGGTGATATAAGAAATTTCAAATTCTCAATTACCAATATCCAATGAATTATCAATTAACAAACAGTAGGAGACGGTAATCGGTGATAAGTAATCAGTATTCAGTAATCAGTAATCAGTGACCGGTAACCAGTAATCAGTAAGTGTAGGCACGAATTCAATTCGTGTATGCTTATAATTTATTAGATATTAGAAATTTGAATTTTTTAGTTAGGGGGGTTTTATGGCAGAAATAAGGTTACAAACACCGCTAAGTGATGAGAGCATAGAAAAACTACATATAGGAGATAAGGTTCTTCTCTCTGGTGTAATATACACAGCAAGAGATGCGGCACATAAGAGACTGGTTGAATTGATAAAAGACAATAAACCTCTTCCAATAGATATAAAGGGTCAGGTAATATACTATGTTGGTCCTGCACCAGCGAAACCAGGATATGCTATAGGACCTGCTGGTCCCACCACAAGCTATAGAATGGATCCGTATGCAACTATACTTCACGAACACGGATTAAAGGCAAGTATAGGTAAAGGAAATAGAGGTCCAGAAGTGATAGAAGCATTAAAGAAATACAAAGGGGTATACCTTGCTGCTACTGGTGGAGTTGCAGCACTCATTGCAAAGACCATCAAAAAAGCAGAGATAGTTGCATATGAGGATCTGGGTGCAGAAGCGATAAGAAGACTCGAAGTATCCGATTTTCCTTGTATCGTTGCTAATGATTGTTATGGAGGGGATCTATTTCAGGAAGGGGTGAAAAAGTATAGGATTGATTAGTTGGTTAATTAATTATTAAATGTTTCATGTGAAATGTTGAATGTTTGATGTTAAATGGGATAAGAGTTGATTAGTTGAAAAGTTAATTAGTTGATTAGGTTAAATGATATTGGAGAGCAATCGTAAATCGACAATCGAAAATAGTAAATTAAAAGGAGCGACGCCCTAGTTGCGAAGAATAAAGAGCGAAAAGCGTAGTGCGTAGAGCGTAGGACGAGAAACGGTGAACAGGTGAAACGGGGAAGAGAGAAGAGGCAATAGTTTGTTTGTTAGTTGGTTAGAACACTTTTATAGTAAGAAAGAAATTACCTAAAAAGGAGGAATTATGCTTATGCCCGTGGAAATAAGGGAGAAGGAATTTACCAGGGTTCTAAGAGGATACGACCCTAAAGAGGTGAGAGTAACACTGGATGAGATAGCAGAAGACTTTGGGCATATATTAGATGAGAACAGGAAGCTGTTGGAAAAACTTGCATCCTTCGAGAAGCTGGAATCCAGCCTGAAGGACACTCTTATTCTTGCCCAAAAGGCTGCTGAAGATACTAAGAAAAATGCAGACTTAGAAAGAGTAAACATAATAAAGGCAGCTCATGAAGAAGCAAAAAAGATATCAGATGAAGTAGAGAAGATACTCGCCAAGGCAAAAAATGATGCAAAGTCGATGGAAAAGGATATGAAGGAAAGGGAGAAGAAAATTTTCTCTGGGATTGATGAAAGAAAGATTGAGGTTGAAACTGAATTGCATCAACTTGTGGCAAGGAGGAACTCATTTAAGGCACACTTTAAAAGTCTTCTCTCGTCCTATCTTGAGGCCCTTACTTTAGAAGAGTCTATATTAAGTAATACGGAAAAGGGTAAGACTGAAAAAGATTGAATGAATGAATCTCAAACTTTTTTTATTAGTTTTTATTCTTATTGAAATTTAGAAGCCAATGAGAATAATCGTTAGAGTAATTCCAAGAGCAAGAAAGAGAGAAATAAAAAAACAATCCGATGGTATTTACAAGATAAAGGTTGTCTCGCCTCCAGTTGATGGTAAGGCTAATAAAGAGGTAATTGATATAGTTGCAAAAGAATTTGGTATAAAGACATCGAAGGTTTGTATATTAAGAGGTGAAAAAACAAGAGAAAAGTTAATTGAGATTGATAAGGAGGGAATATGACTCAACCTGTAAAGCAAATAGAAAATACACTAAAGATAATCAAAATGAAAACAGACATGGTTCCAAAGATTGGTATAATTCTCGGGACAGGGCTTGGAAGATTGGTAAATAATATAAATATATCTAATTCAATATCTTACAAGGATCTTCCACATTTTCCGTTATCTACTGTTGAAAGTCACGAGGGAAGATTAATCTTTGGAAAACTATCTGGAAAATCCGTCGTCTGTATGCAGGGAAGATTTCATCATTATGAGGGTTATGGAATGAAAGAGGTTACATTCCCGGTAAGGGTATTAAAGAAACTTGGTGCAAACATACTTATCGTCTCAAATGCTGCTGGAGGTTTAAATCCCCTGTTTGAAAGAGGTGATGTAATGCTCATAACAGACCATATAAACATGCTTCCAGAAAACCCTTTACGGGGAGCAAACGATGAGTCACTTGGTCCAAGATTCCCGGATATGATAGAGGTATATAAAAGGGATTATATAAAACTGTTTGAGAAGATAGCCCTGGAGGAGAAAATTCCTATAAAAAAAGGTGTCTATGTATCTCTTCCTGGTCCCTGCTTTGAGACACCAGCAGAATATAGAATGTTGAGAATAATAGGTGCAGATGCGGTTGGGATGTCGACCGTACCTGAGGTGATAGTTGCTCGACATATGGGAATGGAGGTCCTTGGAATATCCATTATTACAGATATGGGACTTCCTGATATTCTGGAGCCTGTTTCCCATGAGATAGTTATAAAGGCAGCAGAAGAGGCAGAACCCAAACTTGCGAAGCTCGTTACTGCATTTGTGAAAGCACTTTAAATATATATTCAGAAATTATGATATGATAAGTAGTGACACTCTTTAGACTGTTAATGAAAGCAACTATATTCAAGATGAGATTGCCACGTCCGTCAAGAAGCGCGACGGACTCGCAATGACAGACACAGACCGAAGGTTTTAAAAATGGTAGTTGCAGGCTTTATGCCTGTGAAAGAAACAAATGAGATTGCCACGCTCCCGTTGGTCGCTCGCAATGACCCATTCTTACATGTCATTGCGAGGAGTGAAGCGACGAAGCAATCTCATACCTTAGATTGTAGGCACGGTTTTTAACCGTGCAAATGTATTCAGCACGAATTGAATTCGTGCCTACATGTAGAAAGTATCAAAATGGTAACTGCAGGCTTCGGGGTACCACGCCAAAGGCGGAGTCGTTCGATTGACATACGTAGACAATTGTCATTGGGGTTTACAACGACATACATTCTCATATAAATATTATAGTTCCAATCTACTCCTTCTTTGAAATTCTGCTATATCTTTTATCCCTTCCTTGCAAAAGTATTCCTCTATACCCTTAACGATTTTATTTCCAATATCCGGGTCAACTAAAACTCCTGTGCCAATTTCTACCATCCTGGCACCAATAAGAAGAAATTCAAGTGCATCTCTTGCGTTCATTATTCCACCTAGTCCTATTACAGGTAGGCTTGTGTTTTTAATTGCATTGTAGACACAGTACAATGCAATAGGTTTTATTGCTGGACCTGACAGCCCTCCACTCTTTCCTCCTATCTCAAATTTTCCCGTTTCAAAATTCACTGCAAGAGCAGGAATGGTGTTTATAAGCGATATGGCATCTGCACCTGTCTGTTCCGCTGCAGATACAATTTTTCTATTATCAAATAGTGGTGGCAATTTGCAGATGATAATCTTTGAAGTATTGTTTCTTACACTATCTACAATCCTCTTTACACTTTCAGGGTCTTTACCAAACTCGACTCCTCCCCTCTCCACATTCGGGCAGGAAAGGTTTACCTCTATACCAGTGACATCTGTTTGGTTAAGCAAGCGTGTAAGTTCTACATATTCACCCACATCCGCTCCTGCTATCGAAGCTATAACCCTGGTTTGAGAGGAAAGGATACATGGAAGCTCATCTTTGAGGAATTCATCAATACCTGGGTTGGCAAGTCCAATTGAATTTATTACACCACATGGTGTCTCAAATATTCTGGGAGGGGGATTGCCTTCTCTTGGTTTCACAGTAACAGACTTGGTTATGATACCACCCAACCCTGAGACATCAGTAAAATCTAATGTGTGTTTAGAAAAACATCCCGATGCTAAAAGCACAGGATTTTTAAATGTTATATTACCTATCTTAACAGATAAATTCATAATCAGCTTATTATACTATAACTTATAACAATTGTCAAGTAGTTTTGGAAATATTTTTTTCTGCTTGACTTTTTTTCTTTTTTATGTTATAATCACCACGGGGAAAATCGTTCCACCTGTTGATACATATTTCCCCTATAAGAATCATGTGGATTTTAGACACAGAGCTTACCAGGGTCAATTGGGTGTTATTTGTATATAAAATTACTATAAGAGACATCCTATAAAGATCAGGATGTCTGATTACATTGATTAAAATAAGATTTCACAGATGAAAGATAGAGATCCATTAACAGAACGCATAATAGCTTGCTGTTTTAAGGTACACCGTGAGTAAGGACCCGGGTTTAATGAAAAGATATACCATAATGCATTAAAATTAGTACTTGCTCAAGAGGGATTGTCGTATCAGACAGAGAAAGAATTCAGGGTATTATACCAGGACAAGCAGGTTGGTAAATTCAGAATAGATTTAGTTATAGAAGATGAGGTAATTGTTGAAATTAAAGCTTTAACAGGGAATATACCATCAGTCTTTGGATATCAATTACTTTCATATTTAAAGGCTTCTAAAATTCATATTGGATTACTAATTATCCGTTAGCTAACGGATTGGTAATAAAAGTTGTCAGGTAAAGAGATTTATTTTTTAATCTGAGTAATCAGGTATAATGAACATTATACCAGGAGGTATAATGAAAAAGGTTGGATATTTTGAGGGAACAGATTCAATAATACTTACTACTCTTGCTTGTGAAGGCATAGATACTTTTCCTTTAGGTAATGGTGAAGATGGTTATGGTAAATATGTTGGGCATATAACAAAGGGAGATAATATTTCACTCGTTGTGGGATATCTTCATAAAATTATACCACTTGCAGAACAAACTACAAAACCAATAGATATTATCTATTCCTGTATAGCACATAGAATTCCTGCAATTATCCTCGTTCCTGAAGAACTTGAAGAAAAGGCTAAAAAGGTTTTAGGTGAGCTCGCTGATAAAGTAAAACTTATTAATCCTGAAAATGCCTTAGATGTAATAATGAATATCTTGAAATAATAATCGTTTTATAATACATTGTAAAGGTATACGACAACATTATATCTAAGAGGAGGAATTATGGATAGATTAAATCCATTCAAGATAGCACAGGAACAACTGGACAGGGCGGCTGAACTTCTCGGACTCGATGAAGCTACTCATTCTATTCTTAGAGAGCCCAGAATGGAGTATCATTTTACAATCCCTGTAAGGATGGACTCTGGTGAAATTAAGGTTTTCAAGGGGTTCAGAGTTCAATATAACAATGCAAGGGGACCATGCAAAGGTGGTCTAAGATTTCATCCCGAGGAAACTATAGACACTGTGAGAGCCCTTGCTGCATGGATGACATGGAAGACAGCAGTCGTTGATATACCCCTGGGAGGAGGCAAAGGAGGAATTATATGCAATCCAAAGGAGATGTCCCAGAGTGAGTTAGAAAGAGTCTCAAGAGGTTACATAAGACAGGTAGGTAGATTTCTCGGGGTGACAAAGGACGTTCCTGCACCCGATGTGTATACTACCCCTCAGATTATGGCATGGATGATGGATGAGTATGAGATAATAATGGGAGAAAAACACCCAGGTGTAATAACGGGAAAACCCATCCAATTAGGTGGTTCTCAGGGTAGAGGAGACGCCACTGCAAGAGGTGGCATATATACCGTCAGAGAAGCATGTAAACTACTTGGTTCAAATCCTGCAAAGGCAACATATGCCATCCAGGGGTTTGGTAATGCCGGACAGTTTGCCGCAACACTACATCATGATGTGCTCGGTGGAGGAACACTTGTTGCTGTATCTGACTCCAGAGGTGGTATTTATAACGAGGATGGTCTTGACCCACATAAGTTAATTGATTGGAAGTTAAAGAATAAGCAGGTTAAGGGATTCCCTGATGCAAAAAAAGATATCACTAATGAGGAACTCCTTGAACTACCTGTTGATGTGCTTTACCCAGCCGCATTAGAGAATGTAATAACTAAGGATAATGCTGGTAAGATTAAGGCTAAAATTAGCTGTGAATTGGCAAATGGTCCAACAACTCCTGAGGCTGATAAAATTTTATCTAAAAACGGCGTTTTTGTCATTCCGGATTTCCTTGCCAATGCAGGTGGTGTCACAGTATCCTATTTCGAGCAGGTTCAGAACACCTATAACTTCTACTGGACCCTTGAATATATTCAGCATATGTTAGATCAGAAGATGACAAATGCATTCAAGGCCGTCTATGAAATGCATAAAGAGAAGAATGTAGATATGCGTACAGCAGCATATCTCGTGGCAATTCAGAGAGTTGTAGATGCAATGAAACTAAGAGGATGGGTGTAAAAAAGATAAAGGATAATTTTATTCAGAAATATTTGTTTGGTAGTTATATATCTTCATCAAATTCAACATCCTCAGCACGAAATGCTGGACCATCTTTGCATACATACCTATAGCCATCCATAGTCTTAACAGCACAAGAGAGACAGGCGCCATATCCACAACCCATTCTTGCTTCCATGGAGAGTATACAGTTCACCTTTTTTTTAGAGTAAAACTCTTTTACCCTTTTGAGCATGGGAACAGGACCACAGGCTACAATGAACGAACCGTCTGAAACATCTGGGAGATAATCCGTTACAAGTCCTTTTCTACCAATACTACCATCCTCAGTTACAATCTGTATATCTGTGTTCGTTGTTCGTACTCGTCTTTCGTACTCGTCTTCCCTTTTCTCTCCTCCCTCTTCACCATTTCCTTGCTCCTTTTGACATTTGACATTTGACTTTTGACTTTTTCCTTCCTCCCCATTTCCTTGCTCCTTTTGACATTTGACATTTGACTTTTGACTTTTTCCTTCCTCCCCATTTCCTTTGTCCTTTTGACATTTGACTTTTGACTTTTGACTTTTTCCCTCTTCTCCTATGTGCCCGAGCTCCGATGTGGGTAAAATTCCATCCCTATTTTTCGCCCCTATGATAAGAAATGCAGATGATTTTTTGTAAAGAAAGTACAATGGAGCGATACCAACTCCACCTGCAATAAGGTATAGTTTCTCCCTAAAAGGGCTTTTTTTATCCACTCCAGTGCTCAACAGAGACTCAAAGGGAATGCCAAGAGGGCCCAATATATCCATCGAATCTCCATTCTTGTATTTTGATAATAGACCCGTGCCAATTCCCCTTATTGTATAAATAATTGCAAACCTATCCATTTCAGCATAGTAAATGCTCATCGGACGCCTGAGGAGAGGATAGTATTTACCACCAATTCTAAGGTTAACAAACTGACCTGGTTTAGCCTTCCCTGCAATCTGTCCACTCTTTAGAACCATCTTGAAAATATAAGGAGTAATCCTGCTATTATCTATAATTTCTACAGTTGCCATTTTCTAATTCAAAACCATATTTCTTCTGAATCTCTCTAATAAAAGCAATTTTTTTCTCTTCATTAAATTTATGGGCTGCTCTTCCGGCATTCTCTATTCCACCCTGATAGAACCTACTCCATAAAAATACAGTTATGAGTACACCATCAAGAGGACGATCATCCATAAATGACTTAATAGAAAGCCACCCAAAAAGTAAGTTGAGACTAAGAGTACAAAACCCCGGCAAAGGCTTTCCTGCGTACATTTCTCCAAGACCTGGAAGAATGTAGGATAACATTTGTGCCTTTTTTATTTCTTTTTGAGGGAGCAACCTCGCTGTCTGTATGTCACTTGATATATCAAGTCGACCAAGTTTATTGAATAGCGAAAAAGACTCGTCCCATTTTCCTTCATGTAACATCACCCATGCCATAAGTTCCTTGTCTCCTGACCTCCCACATTCATATTTAGCAAGAGAGTAATTCCCCAGCAATATGTATGTTATTACAAGTTCTCTATATTCATTGAGCGATTTAAAAATATATATTGCTTCACCAAATCTACAGAGTTCCCTATAACAAATACCTTTCTTATATTTCCACTCATTACTTGGTGAAAAGAAATCAAGCCTCTCATATTCTATTAGTGCATTCCTATAATCTCCAATTTCAAAAAGGCTATCAGCAAAATTAGAAGAACTCGTCAAAATTGTCACGAAATACAATAACAAGATCGTCATAATATTTCTCGTTATAGTTTGTAGCGCTCTTTATACTCCCATATATATCACCAATGTATAGCAGGAAACCAAGACTGAGAAATGTATAGGATGGTACTGGTCTCTTTTCTCGATTATAGAGATACGATATAGATAGGCTGCCAGAGATAAATAAAAATGAAAATATCCCATCCCAGATGCAACCTGAATATATTCTCCCACTACCGGGTAATATACTACTCAACAAACCGGCTGCAACTGGATTCTTCCTACTTATGTTATTAAGATTATATAAAAATCCATTAACCTCTTCTCTAAATCCATTAATACTCTGTAAATAGCAAAAGGCACTATCCACATTTCTTTCCTCAAGCCATGTTATTCCCACAAAAAGCCTTGATGTATCATTATCAACCCTATTCAGGTAATACCTTGCTCTTTCTCTCTCACCCATCATCCAGTATGCACTGCCTATTCGCATATAAATCTTTTCAGTATCATACTTCTGAAGCTCTCGCTCATATTGCAATATTGAGGACTCCCACTCACCTTTCTCATATAGATAATCAGCAAATGAGCTAACTCTTACACTCCTCTTGACTCCAACAGGAGGAAGTATTTGCTGTTTAATAACAGGGTCATAGAGTTTATATCCTCTTCCTTCAATATATACTATATCATAGTAATTATTTGCATAACTCCAGCATTTGAAGTTACATCTCTCAAGTCTGTCAAATGTCATAATTATACCCAAGAGTCCTTTCTCATCTATAGCCTTATATGCGAACTCGGAACAGGAGGGGGTGAAGTTACATAAATCACCCTGTCGTGAGGAAATGAACCCCTGATATATCTCTATTCCCTTAAGCAAAGGAGCAAAGATGGGTGTAGATAATATAACGAACCCTGATATCAGAATATACATAGGCTTTTTAAACAGCGGGGCGACTACCATGCAAAATGTGTCATATCTTGTGTAACTCGAAACTAGTATATTAAGCCTATCGAGGCGTAGTAGATGGAAAAAAATTGTGATGATCACACACGATTTTTGTAGACCTCGATGAACTTTGCAATCGAGCGGTCATAAGTGCGTTCGACATCATCAGGGAAAAAACAGGCAGGAAGTTCACCCATCCTCCAGTGATATTCTATGCAATCACAGCATTTACCCTTCTTTGCACAGGGCTCATATGTGCAATTACATTTCTTCTTATTACTCTCTATATTACATTCCATAAGGAAAAACAAGACCTAAGACAGAAGACCACAGACAACAGACCAAAGACCCCATCACACCATTCTATCGTCCGTCAAACGACGGACTCCTACCAATCGCGACTAGGAAGTCGCTCCTACATTAAACATTAAACATTAAACATTCAACATTTAACTATTCCCTCTGCTCTATAATACCTATCTGCCTTCTTGCAGCTATTGCATAATCTGTATCCGGGTAATCTCTTAAAATTGCCTTATAGCTTGATAATGCACTCTCCTGATTGTCTTTAATATTATGTTCTATCCATGCAATTGCGTAGAGAGCTTTTGGTACATACTCACTCTCTGAAAACTTATCTACTACCATAATATACTCTTTCAGTGCTTCATCTGCATTTTCAAATTCCAAAAGCCATATCTCTGCTAATCTCATCCTTACAGACCCCAGATCTATAACTGTGTCTGGTCGTGATGTGGTATCCCCTGTAACAATCTCGTAGTTAAGTGTATCTTTCACAAGCGTATCAGTCACAATTGTATCTGTCACAAGAGTATCTATAACCAGGGTATCAATTACAGTTGTATCAACTATAAGAGTGTCAGTTATAAGGGTATCTGTTATAAGGGTATCTGTTATAGGTATATCTGTTATTGTATCTACTAAAAGGGTGTCTGCAATAATCTCTGCAATTGAATCCTCCTGAACATATGTAATTTCCATTGTATCACCCTCTAAATTTTGCGGCAGAGTATCCTCAATTATAAAGGTGGAATCATTTTGGATCGGTTCAATGTATAGTGTATCTTCAGTTCCCAGAATTTCCCAGAGACAAAGAATCTCCTCTATAGATTTAACTTTTTTAGCACATTCCTTACCTAAATCAGTATTGGGTGCTTTATTTATTGCTTCGTTGTAGGCTTCCAGGGCATCTTGTAGTTTTAGTTGTTTTTCATATATCATTCCTATTCGAAATTTACTCTCCTGATTATCCAACTCCTGAAGTATTGATACAGCTTTTTCGTAATCTCCCTCTGTTTCATGACAGAGAGCTATACGTCCTTTTAATAATATCTCTTCTTCATTATCCATGGGTAAAATTGATTCGAATATCTCTTTAGCCTTATCAATATCATCCATCTTTAAATATATATCGCCTACTTTCAACACGAAATCAAATTCATTTTCAACTAAAAGAATAGCCATTTCATAATAATTAAGCGCTTCTGCATATTTCTTCAGTGAATCAGATGCCTCTCCCAGAATTTGGAGTACATCTACTTTATATTTCCCTTTATTAAAGGAGCTTAAATACGACTCGCCCATCTTTATTGCTCTCTCATAGCTCTCAGATAAAAAGTAAGAATTAGTAAGCCAGAATTCGACCTCTTCCTTCACTCTCTTATCTTCACTTGCACGCGAAAACCATCTCTCTGCCTCTACATCATCATCCCTCTCCAGTGCTATCTTACCCAGAAAAACCTCTGACTCTGAAACATACTCACTTTCTGGATAGAAGTTTATTAGTTCTTTAAACTTAATCTCAGCCTGATTTATTTCCTCTTTTGCATAGAAACATTTGCCTGATAAAAAGACTGCATCATCAGCCCATTTGGAATTGGGGTAGTAGGTGAGAATCTTAGCACACCTCTCAATACACTTATCCAGTAAATTTACATTGGGAGACTTACTACTTATTGCTCCCTCATAAGCCTCCATAGCATTATAGTAAATATTATAACTGTGCATAGTTCTGCAAGATGAGAAAAGAGTAAAGATGCACAGAGGTAAAATGAATATATGATTTATTTTTTTATTGATAAACATAATAATGTTTTAAGATAACAAACAACAAATCTCAAATTACAAACAAATTTAAAATCACAAATTCAAACTAATAAACATTGAAAGAGAAAGACCAGAGACCTGTTATTTCTTAAGTCTTACGTCTTCAGTCTTTAGTCTAATTTACATTTTGATATTTTATATTTCTTTTGTATGAAATTGTGTATAAATGAGAGCATGGCAATTTCAACCTTGTATCTATCATTATGAGCGCCGATTACAAACTGGATGTTGCAATCTTTTACCTTAAGTCCTTGTCATTGCGAATGAACGTAGTAAATGCGGCAATCTCATCCTAAACGCCTTTTAACAGTCTAAAGACTGTCACTCCATAGAATGCTGAGAGATGAGATTGCTTCGTCGCTTAACTCCTCGCAATGACAAATGTGTAGTGCGATTGCTTCGCCTTCGTCTCGCAATGACAGGAAAGGCAATGTCAAAAAGCGATTGCTTCAACTTCGTCTCGCAATGACGTTTGTTGGTCTCTGTCATTGCGAATGAACGTAGTGAATGCGGCAATCTCATTAATATTTTTTAGTTTTGATTTGTCCCGCCATAGCGGGATCGCGCCAACGGCGGTGATAATTTTGATATTTAATATTTGATTTTTGATATTCATCTAGTATGACATTGCGTATACGACGATGTTTATTCCCATCCTGAATGCCTTTTCCCTTATCTCCTCCGGGTCTTTATGCACACCCGGGTCTGCCCAACCATCTGATATGTTGCTTTCAAAAGTATAATAAACCACAAGCCTTTCTTTATAAAACAGACCATAGCCTTTGGGTGGCTTGTTATCGTGTTCATGTATCTTAGGAGGTCCATTATTAAAATTATAAAAGCAGTGATATATTGGATGTGAAAAAGGCAGTTCCACAAACTCAAGTCCTGGGAAGACCTTTTTCATCTCCCTTCTGAACGCCTCATCCATTCCATAATCGTCATCTGCATAAAGAAATCCACCTCTTAAAAGATAATCCCTTAGATTCTCAACCTCTACATAAGATAGCTGTATATCCCCATGTCCTGTCAGGAATACAAAAGGGTATGAAAATAAATCAGGGTCCTGTAATGTCACTACATACTGATTGGCGTCACAGTTTATAGTTGTCCTATTATTTATCTCCCTAACAAGATTCGAGATTATAGAGGGGTCATTATACCAGTCGCCACCTCTATATTTGACTCTCGCTATAGTTATATCGAATGTGGATAAAACTGTACAAAGGATTAAGAACCACATATGATAAAGTATCAAAAATTAAATATGAAATATCAAAATTACCACCCCGCCAAAGGCGGGGGATCCCGCTATGGCGGGACATATTAAAATTGAAAAATTATCTTTTGGCTCACAAAAACTTCTAGCACAGTAGGCTCTTCCTTGGAAAAATTTTTACATTTTAATTTTTGATTCTTAATATTATTTACGGTATAGTCCTTTTCTAATTATGTATTCCCTTACACCCTCAGGAACAAGGTATCTGATACTCTTGCCATTTTTTACCCGCTTTCTTATCATAGTCGATGATATATCCATATTCAGCTCAAAAATCTTTGCCCTCTTCTTCAAAGCTTCATCAATTTCATCCTTCTCATGGCCGTGTCTTGTTATGATAATAATCCTAAATAATTTAAGAAGGGCATTGGGCTCCCTCCACTCATAGAATTCCTTTGCCTGGTCAGTTCCCATAATAAGATAAAATGAATCTCCCTTATTTATATTCATAATCTCCTTTACTGTATCTATAGTATATGAAACCCCTTTTCGTTTTATCTCCAAATCGACTAAATGAAAAAAGGGATTGTCCTCTATTGCAATCCTAAGCATCTCCAATCTCACGGTCGGAGGAACATCAGGCTGATGTTTGTGTGGTGGGATAAAGGCAGGAATGAATAAAACTCTGCTAAGTTGGAACTCTTCCCTCACAAGTTCAGCTCCTATAAGATGAGCTAAATGAGGGGGATTGAATGTTCCACCAAATATTCCAAGTCTCATAAGGAGTAACCACTATTTCCTAATCTTCTCTTTAAGTGTAAGCCACTCAAAACATCTATCACATCGGAAATGAAACTCATTAAACTCACTATTACATTTTGAACATTCATACATACTACCTTCAGCACGACCCTTGAGTATTTCCTCCATTACCTCAACTATGCTTTGATAATCACCGTCCCTCTTGTAGGTCTCAATAAGTTGATATGCGGTCAATTCGTCCCTGCTTCTTTCAAATATCTTAGATAGAATGTCTATAGCCTTCTCTTTCTCTCCGAGTTTATAATAGAGTTCTGCGAGCCTTCTATGTGCCTCTATAGAACCCGATATCTGTATACAGGATTCATAGATATCAACCATATCATGATAACTCTTCTTTTCAAAGTAGGCATTTTCAAGCCTATCAAATATGAGGAATGCAAATTCAGGAGAATTTTTAATTATATCTTGCCACAACTCTATCGCACTATCAATATCACTTTCTTTATACTTCATATCACCCATATAAAGAAGTGCGGGTATACACGAAGGGTCTAATTTGAGTGCCTTATTAAAGTTTTGAACTGCCTCTCTTTCTTGATCTTTATCAAGGAGAAACTTACCATATAAGGCACGTACACATGCAAGTTTTTTTCTATCTCCGATTTTCCTTCTTATTACCAGAGCTTCCTCCCACATCTCTGCCTGTTCATATATGCCAACAAGTATATTAAGGTATAAATCATTTCTTGGAACAATATTTACTATCTCTTTCAAATATGGGATACTCTCTCTAAATTTCCTTGCTGTAATAAAGTCATCCACAAGTGATTGCAAGACCCTGATCTTTATTTTAATCTCCAGCCTGGGTTTTATAAGTGATTTATGAATTCTAATTGCTTCTTCAATTAAATTTCTTCTCCTAAGAATATCCCCCAACCTGATATAGGCAGCTATATCCGTGGGATTGGCATTGACATATTTTCTCAGCAATATCTCCGCCTCTTCCTCATTCCTGGCAAGAAGAATATCGGTGTATGTTATGCTGTTTCTACTCCTCCTTCTCAAGTTCATTTTCCTCCTCCTTGAGTGGTAAATTTCTTATTGCACCAAGCTCTTCCTTTAGACCCTTGATTTCCTTCTCTCTACCTCGTAATATCTTTCTCAACTTTATCTCATTTATTACCATTATTATAAATGCGAAAATCGCACCAACGACTACTGATTCAATTATTACAAGAGAAACAGAGATGTTTTCCACAGACCTGCCAAGAAAGTGCAAGGTTATTAACTGACTGCCATTTTGAGCCAAAATAACCGTACCAAATACAACAAATAATATCACAATGATTCCAATTAATAAAAACATACTCCTCCCCTGTTGATTTAGAAAATATTGTCAAAAATCTAACCACAGACTTGCCCTATACCCCTCTTCGTCCGTCAAACGACGGACTCCTACCTCCTGATACTCTGATAATCTGATATTCTGCCTGCTGATCTGCTGATATCCTGATATACTCTGGTACTCGTCAATCGCCTTACTCCTTATTTATCCCGCCTGCCCTGTAGTAACAATGTACGGGGTAGAATGCGCAGCTATTCTATCGGGACGCTCTACACTCATCTCTCTTCTCCTTTGTCCTCTCCCTGCCCTGTTAGATGTTCTTGTCCCGTGAGATGCTCGCTATCTAATGGGATACTATCTAACGGGGTGAATGACCTCTGTGGTTTTTCATATTCATTCATATTCTATATTGCACTAAACCACCTACTCATATCTTTTCATCTCCTCAATCCATTCGCCATTCCTGTATCTAACAACCGAATATAATCCCCCCTGTAAAGTAGGAGTTACAATCTCAAGATTTCCATCTCCATCTATATCGTAAAAAGATGGATAGCCAGTATATTTCTCAAGATACCCGGTAATTGTGTGGATGACATTATACATGCCATTTCTAATCTCAAATATTACTATATCCTTTCCATCTCTCATGCAAGCTTCTTCCATATAACCGTTACCACTGAGATCCCTTATTAATGGAGATGGTATTTCACTTAGATGTATTTCTGACTCCAAAACCCACGATTTCTCTTTAATAACTTCATCAACCTTCTCAGAAATTAACAGTGCATAATCCTTCTGTTTAAATGCACTAACCCTTACCTTAAACCAGCCATCACTACCAACAAGATAAGCCGGATAACCAGCAGTCAAAAGTCTTTCAATAAGTTGCTCTGCACTTCTCTTATTCTTCGAAGAACTCACCTGTATCGTAAATAGACGGACTGTCGTATCAACATCTGTTGGAAAGTACTTTTCTTCATTCTCTTTCTTCATTTTAAACCTTATAGTAGGAATGAAAATATCCTCTCCTTTTATATCTACGATACTTTCCACTACAAGACTATCACTCCTTATAACCGCTATTCCACCATCTGTTAATGCGTATATTTTAGAATCAAGTGGACTGGTCTCAACATCGATACAAGATATATTTATCTCCTTTAACAACTCATCTGTTCCGGCATCGAATATTAACAGTCTATCCAAACATGCCACAGTAACATATGAACCATCTCTTGAAAGACGGATAAGGATTGGTTCTGTTATCAGAGATGCGATTTTATCTATATTATAGGTGGCTCTATCTACGACATACAATCCCCTTGTGGTTACAACATAAATCTTATTACCTGCTGGTGTCGCTACGAGTTCAACCGGAGTATCGTCTATCTTAATACTCTTACTTAGAAAAAAATCCTTCTCCTGGTAAACATCTATTCTATTACTAAATGCAACATACGTCCTAAGACCATAAGGACTCACACAGAAAGTAATTGGATTATCTAACTCTTTTATCTTCTCTGTCCTTTCCTTTTTATCAATTGACATTACTTTATGAGGAGTTAGAAGCCATATATTCCTATAGCTTTCGCTATAGTCAATTATTGTATCCTCGACAATCCATTGGTCATTATAAAGCATTCCATCCCGATTTATAGAAAACACACCCCCGTTTGTAAGAATGACTGCTAATGTAGCAGAATGAAGCTCTAAAACTTTTTCTACTACATTTGTCTCAAAGTTATATTTATAAAGATTTGAGTTATGGAAGAAAACGGAGTCTCTATATATAAAGAATCCTCTGGGATTATGTACACTTGTGCGGGTAATAAATGAATAGGAAGAAAGATCATATGTCCTCAGCTCATAAGCATCAGTAACAAAAACTACAAATCCATTAAAATCCTCCTCTTTCTCAAAATACACATCTCTCTTCTTTGGAGAATCACCACAGGAAATAAAAAATAAAACCATTAGAACTGATAGATATGAAAAAAACCGTTTCATATCATCTTACCCCCATTTATGATAAGCTCAAATTTGTATCCAAGAAAGTCAGCTGCTTTTCTCGACACAATCATCCGAGAGATAAATATCTCAAAGTACTCCATAACTGATGATATCTCAGTATCTATTGATATGTCAAGGGTAATTAGCTTGGTTTGTTTATTAACTCTTAACGAGGAACTCTCAGTGGAGTAATTGACCCTGTCGTGTATATCAAACTTGATAAATTTAGGATTCCTTACCCTTGAACGATGAACATCTGCCTTGTCTGCAAGGATCAATGCTGCAGTTACATCTGATACAGACAGCCCATCTTCTTCATGGTGATTTCCTATAGACGTAATTATCTCTGATACATCATCAACATCCATACCCATTTGCGTAAGTATCTGGTTCACAATTAGGGCGCCTGTTTGGGCATGATTACGCCTTGATATAACATTGCCTATATCATGGAGGTAACCAGATATAGCAGCGAGTTCGCACATTCTCTCGTTTTTTCCCAGTCTTTTAAGTACCATCCGAGCATCTCTCGATACTATGTATGAATGTCTCTCTCCATGTTCTGTGTATCCTATCACACCAAGCGTGTTATCTGCCTTATTTATATATGCCTTTACAGCTGAGTTATTCTTTACATCGTTCAATGTTATCATAACCTCTTACCTGTTTCAGTATCGAATATATGAAGTTCTTCACTCCTGAAGCTAATATCTATAGTATCATCCGACTTAGGTGGGGATTCATAGGTTCTCATAATCGAACGAACTTCTCCTATAGACAGATGAAGAAGTGCCTCGTTTCCAAGTGCCTCAACAAGTTCTACCCTTGCCCTGATCTTTCCTTTTATATCGATAACTATATCTTCAGGTCTCACTCCTATTGTAACCTTTCCCTTAACACGCTTTAGGGGCATTTTGATATTACCATCAAAAGAAATGAATATACCCTTCTCTACAATCCCCTGGAAGAAATTCATAGGAGGAGTACCAATAAATCCTGCCACAAAATGATTAATAGGATTATCATAAAGAGCCTTTGAATCACCTATCTGCTGTATTAAACCCTCATTTAATATCACAATTTTGTCTCCCATTGTCATAGCCTCTACCTGATCGTGCGTCACGTAAACTGCTGTAGTTCCCAGTTCTCGCTGAAGTTTTTTTAACTCTGTTCTCATTTCTACCCTTAGTTTTGCATCGAGATTTGAAAGGGGTTCATCAAATAGAAAGATCTGTGGATTTCTTACAATTGCCCTTCCCACAGCGACTCTTTGCCTTTGTCCGCCAGATAGGGCCCTGGGTCTTCTGTTTATAAGTTCTTCTATCCCAAGGAGCTTCGAGACATCACCAACGCGGTTTATAATCTCTTCTTTTGAATATTTTCTAAGTTTCAGGGCAAATGCCATATTATCAAAAACAGTCATATGAGGATACAGGGCATAGTCCTGAAATACCATTGCGATATCCCTGTCCTTAGGTGGTACGCTATTCACAAGTCTATCTCCTATATATATTTCACCTTCTGTGGGTGTTTCCAATCCTGCTATCAACCTTAGTGTTGTTGATTTACCACATCCTGAGGGACCAACAAGCACACAAAACTCCTTATCTTCAATCTCAAGATTAACATCCTCAATACCCACAACATTCTTATCATAAATCTTCTTTAAGGCAACCAGTCTTACATTTGCCATAATGCCTCCTGTAATTCTCCCACGTATACTACCCTGGCATGTCCCTCGAGAATATTATTTGATACATCTACTATAAATTCACTCCCTCCCCTTGTATTCACTTTAACAGGAGATGATACAAACCTTAAAAGGACAGCAATGACAGCAGAAGCAAATGCTCCTGTTCCACAGGAAAAAGTCTCTTTCTCTACACCTCTTTCATAAGTTCGAATACTCAGCTCAGAATTGCCGATTAGCTGAACAAAATCTACATTGGCACCATCTGGAAAAAATAACTTATGGTCTCGGATCTTTCTACCTATCTCATCCACAGGTATTTCTTCTATTTTCTCATGGAAGACTACTGTATGTGGGACACCGGTATTAATGTGATGACAATTTAGACTCCTGTCCTCAATAGCCAATTCTTGATTTAGATGAATATTCCCTGGTAAAGGAAGAAACAGTTTGATTTTCTTACTCTGAACCTCTGCTTTTACTCGACCAACTGGAGTGTTAAATGTAAATGCCTTCTTTCTTTTACCTAAAAATTGACAGGCACGCACAGCAGATAAAGTACCATTTATGCAGAATGGAGCATCAGAACCATCAGAATTAAAACAAACCCAGTTAAAATCAGCATCCTTAGCCTCTGTAAGAATGATTACACCATCCGCACCAACGGATAACCCTCTCTTACATATATATTGAATAGCAGGGAGGAAGTTTGAAGTCTTAACCTTCTTATCCCTGTTATCTATCAGTATAAAATCATTCCCACCGCCTGAAACCTTTATAAATTGTAATCCCTTAAGATTCATAATTTCTTGTAATCTCCTTTTTTTATATTTTACCTTTATTCTTTGTCTATAGTCTGTGGTCTGTTGTCTGTAGTCTATAATTATAACTCCGGAGAGGGAGGGATTCGAACCCACGTTCCACTTTTCAGTAGAAAACCGATTAGCAATCGGTTGCCTTCAGCCGCTCGGCCACCTCTCCAGTCTGAGCTTGATGCTTAGTATTTACTTTAAAAAGTGTAGTCCGTCTGCACCTGATCTAATTTGCAATATTTTAAGGACGTTTCAGAGAATATCAGGGAACCAGTATATCAGTAGGAAGAATACCAGCAAACCAGAGTATCAGGTTCTGATCCTCTGACATCTCGATACACCTATTGCCCATATTAATTTGCTTCTGTGTCTTTCTGAAGACGCTTTTTTTATTTCAAATACTTTTTTCTATCTGGGAATATCTGCGCTCATCTGTGGTTAATTGTTTCGAAAAAGTAGATAAATATTAATTTTTGATGTTTTTAAAGATTTTTTAACATCTGAGTTAATCTGCGTGTATCTGCGTCCAAGAACAACGGAGGGCGAGGGATTCGAACCCCCATGGGATTGCTCCCGGCGGATTTCAAGTCCGCTGCCTTACCGTTAGGACTAGCCCTCCTTATTTTATTGTAATTCGGTTATTATTATACCACGAACTACCATAAATGTCAAGAAAAAAGTCAACGGATTAAGTGGATTTATCAGATTATAGAAAAAATAAAGCATCAGCGGGTTCAACGCCAACCTGATGGTAGATAGGGATTTAACTGGTTAACTAAAGAAGGGACAAGCAACTTTTTACACATATTGTAAGGGCAATAGTTAAGGTGGGGATTAAAACGAACAAAAAGTTAGTCGAGTTTCTGTATTGTTCAGAAATAATATATAATTTAACATCACTTGAATTTATTGAAGCGAAGTGTAAATCCGTCTTTTGATGGAAGGTGGAGAAAGAGATTGAAATGGTTACAGAGAACTGACACCAATATCTTCTCTTGGCTTCAAAAGGTATAAAGGGATATCAGGGTAAGGTTATATTTAGGAGAAATAATAGTGTTATTCTTTCTGTAAGGTGAACCAGAAGGTGCTTCCGGTGCCGATTTTGCTTTCCATTCCAACCTGTCCGCCAATTTTCTCCACAATTCGCCGCACGATAGACAATCCTAATCCATATCCTTCTACTCGAATTTGGCTGAGTCGAGTAAATGGTGTAAACAATCTCTTCTTTTCCTCAGGGGATACACCTGAACCATTATCACGCACCCAGAAGCGTATATTACCATCTAATTGAACAGTCGCGCCCAGCTCAACTCGGGGCGGGCTTCCACCATACTTTATAGCATTACTGATATAGTTAACCCATACCTCTTCAACCCATGGACCATAGCCTAATGATTTCGGCCATGTGTCTGTTAAGATTACCTCTGCTTTATATTGCTCGATCATATAGACTAACCGCTGCTGAGCACTTGATACGATGCTCGCCATATCAAGTGGTACCAAATCCATCTCTAATTTTCGTACTTTAGAAAGTAAAAAAAGCTCGTCAATTATATTTCTCATCCTGCTTCCATTCTGTGTAATTGTATGTAGATAATGTTGAAGCTTTTCATTCGTCATTGTAGTATGAGCTTTCTCTAAAACCTGTGCAAAACTAAAAATATTGTTCAATGGATTTTTCAGGTCATGTGCTACGGTATGGGAAAATGCATCTAACTCCTGGTTGCTTTCTTCGAGTTCGACGGTGTATTGATGCAGCTCCTCCGCTGCCTTCTTTGTTTTAGTGATATCCTCCAGACTTCCCTCATAGTAGAGCACTTTGCCCTTACTATCTTTTACAACTTGAGCATTATCTCGCACCCAGATGGTTTGACCATCATATCGTCGCAGCTGCATCTCAAAGTCTCGAACTACCTTTTCGCTCTTTATCAGTGATTGCCAGCGTTTACGGTCCTCAATATTCACATGAATATCAAATACATTAACCTTCAGCAATGTATCTTTATCTGGATAGCCCAGCATATCTCGTAGAGCTGGATTAACATCGATAAGTTCTCCTTTTGGAGAAGTTTTATAAATCCCCACAGGAACACCCTCAAAAAGGCTGCGATATCGGGTTTCTAATTCTCGCTGAGCTTCCTCTGCTTTCTTATGCTCTGCTATCTTCTTCTTTAGTTGTTTATTACTTTTAGCTATTTCGGTCGTGCGTTCTTCTACTTTCCTCTCAAGACCTTTGCTATACTCTTCTAACTTATCTCGGGATTTTTTCAGATTAACAGTCATTTCATCAAACGCCCTTGATAGTTGCCCAATCTCATCTCTTGATTTTGTTCCGACTCTATAATCCAGGTTACCTCTCATTATCTCTTCAGTTCCTTGACGCAATTCAACAATTGGCTTTGTAATAGTTCTGGACAGTATTATAGAAAGTATTATACCACCAACTAAAAAAACTGTAAGAATTAATATCCTTGTGTGAGTTAGCTTAATTATTGAAGCAAATGCCTCCTTCTCGCTCATCTCTGCCAGCAAACACCAGCCCGTCTCCGGTATGTGTGCATGAATCCCGAGAACACTCTTACCCAGATAATTTTCGCATAAAATAGCCCTATATTCATGCTTTTCTGAACCAAATTGTTCGACATCTTTAAAGCAATTTCGTGCATTCTCTGTTTCAACCTTTTGTTTAAGGAATGTATTATCTATAAACCTTGAGGGAGTAATCATATATCCGTCTTTGTTTAATAGGTATATCTCTCCAGTTTCTCCTAATCCAGTTCTATATGTCATTATATCGTTCAAGGGATACAATTTGATTCTAATAACTACAACACCCAATAAATTATTAGTTACATCCTCAAAAACTGGTGCTGAAAAAGCAAGCGAAGGTTGTTCCATAAAAAATCGAGAAAAATAGGCATCTTTTATGTAAACTCCCTTTTTTCCATAGATAAAACAGGGGTCATCGCTCCTATCTAAACCATGTCTTTCTTCAATGTTTGAAGCGATAATCACTCCATTGGTATCAGTAACGAATATATCATATATTTCTTCATTGATACTCGCAGAATTTTTAAACCTGGTTATAACGTCATTTAATCTATCGTTATAGTCTTTATCTGTTCTGTTCGAAATCAATAATCTTTCAATAACAATACTTTCTGATAACTGCAATGTACTCTTTTTTTGTATATCCAAAAAAGGCTCAATATGAGCCACTCTTGACTGTGCAGTGGTCTCTAAATGCCTGAAAACCTGTTGTTGAACAATATTTCTTAATATGGTCTGACTAACTATGGTTATAACCAAACCAATGATTAATACAATTGAGAATATGATGATAGGTATTTTTATTTTTATCTTCATTTATTTTCCTTTTTTAGATTATTTCTTGTCTTTAAAAATGCACGTACCTATCTAATTTTCTTTTTAACTAATCCTTCCTTATATGAGATTGCTTCGTCGTCCGTCAACCGACGGACTCCTCGCAATGACAGGAAGGGTGGTGTCATTGCGAGCGACTAACAGGAGCGCGGCAATCTCACCCCGCCAGCTGTCATTGCACATCCTGCCTTGGCGGGGTATTCCGAAACGAGTTCATTTAAGATACTTTTTTATGGTATCTTGTAACTTTTTCAAGTCGAATGGTTTTTCTATGACATCTAAAGCACCAGCTTCTAAAATTTCTTTACCCTTTGTACTGGCATATGCCGTCTGTGCCAATACCTTTGCCCCTGAGTCTATTTTCAATATCTCTCTCGTTACCTCAATACCATCCATCAATGGAATAACTATGTCCATCAGTACTAAATCTGGTTGTATTTCCTCTGTCATTTTAACAGCCTCCTCACCCGAAAAAGCGATAACAGGAACATCGTAGCCCATACCATTCAATCTCATCTGTATATCCTTTGCAATAATACTTTGATCTTCAACTACTAATATCTTTACCTTTTCCATTTTGTTACCTCCCATACTATTTGCTTGTTTCCTGTCTGAGTTACTGAAAGAATAAGCATATAACACACTATGCTTATATGACTAAATGAATTTGGTTATTATTCTTCTTTTGGTGTTTCAGAGCTATAGGAGAGCTACTCTAATGGTAATAGGATTTGTAGAGGACTATTTATTCCCTTACTAATACAAATGTGTATATATTTCTATTACTGGAATATTAGCTTTAGACTATAAGGAGATATGACTTCAATATTTTAAACCTTGTTATTAAGTGTTCTAATATATCAACTGTATGTTAATACGCATATACTATATATAGTATAGTATAAAATGATATAAAAGTCAAGAAAAAAATTTAATATCTTTATCTAAAAATTACTCTAATATTTTCAATATTATTAAATTTTACACGTATTTTATAATCCTTTTAATTGAATGTAAACTTTTAATTATTATATTTAACAGCCGTTAATCTACTGTTTTTTATCTCCTTTATATGAGATTGCTTCGTCCGTATGGACTCGCAATGACCTATCCTTCTGTAACTTGGGGGATGAGCGCGGCAATCTCATCTCTTGTTATCAATCTGTTGTTTTTCCGGAGTGCATTACCTTGGTAATGCAATACAGCATTTAAATCTTTTATTACATAATACCATAAAATAAGATTGCTTCGTCCGTATGGACTCGCAATGACAGGGTGGTACATGCGATTGCTTCGTTATTTTCACTCCTCGCAATGACAGGGTGGTACATGCGATTGCTTCGTTATTTTCACTCCTCGCAATGACAGGGTGGTACATGAGATTGCTTCGTCCGTATGGACTCGCAATGACAGGACTCATCATCTTTAATTCGCACGACCCCGCCTTTGGCGTGGTGCCCCGAAGCCTACGGCTACCATTTTTTAACAACTTTGGAGTGCAATAACCGTGTTATTGCTTACCCCGCCTTGGCGGGGTACTCCAAAAATTTCAATGATATGTCTACCCTGTAGAGGATTACTCTATGGGGTCACAGTGGTACCCTTTTGGAGTGCTGTGACCGCGTTTTACCCTGTAGAGGATTACTCTATGGGGTCACAGTGATACCCTTTTGGAGTGCTGTGACCGCGTTTACCCTGTAGAGGAATACTCTATGGGGTCACAGTGGTGCATTAACACGGTTAATGCACTCCATAATGCACTACATAATGCACTCCATAATGCACTACATAGAACACTCCATAAAATACCCTACGGGATACCCCAAAATAAGACAAATAAAAAATGACAGGAATTTAATGCCTGTCATAATTAACATAAAATAAGTTTTATTATACTATCTGCTAAACCAGTACAACCAAGTAAGGTAAACAATCAACAAAAAAACCTATCACCTCCTGCCACTGTCCTTTATTAGTGCAAATGCCTCAGCCCTGGTTGCGGGTTTACGCATTATCCCTCTCATTGCAGATGTTATCGCTATATGTCCTGGTTTTCTAACCCCTCTCATTGTCATACAAAGATGTTCTGCCTCAATTACAACGAGAACTCCTTTGGGCTTTAGTGTATCCATTATCGCATCGGCGATATCCGTTGTTAGTCTCTCCTGAAGCTGCGGACGTTTAGCCATAACTTCGACTAACCTGACGAGGCTCGAGTATCCTGTAATCCTGTTCTCGTTTGGTATATATGCCAGATGAACCTTACCAATAAACGGTAGCAGGTGATGTTCACATATAGAATAGAAGGGTATATCCCTGATTAGAATCATCTCATCTTCATTCCTGGTTGTATAACACTTTAATTCCTCCTTGGGGTCAACACCAACCCCTAAGAAGAGCTCCTCCGCCATCTCTGCAACCCTCCTGGGTGTATCTTTAAGACCTTCCCTATCAGGGTCTTCTCTTATGGCTATAAGAAAATCTTTGACTGATTTTTCTATAAGTTTCTTATTTATCATATTCTTGCCCCGCCAAGGCGGGGCACTCCATTTTTTTACATTAATCATTGAGTAACTGCCTGCTACCCCATTTTTACGCATTCAATCGGTATCTGTCATTGCGAATGAACAAAGTGAATGCGGCAATCTCATTCGTTTCATTCGCAGGCATAAAGCCTGCGGCTACCATTATGTAACTTTGGAGTACTGTGACCGCGTTTACCCTGTAGAGGAATACTCTATGGGGTCACAGTGGTGCCCTTTTGGAGTACTGTGACCGCGTCACAGTAGGGCCCCGCTAAGGCGGGGCACTCCATAATGCACTCCATAGAATGCTGAGAGATGAGATTGCTTCGTCGCTTCACTCCTCGCAATGACAAATGTGTGCTGCGATTGCTTCGTCGCTACCACTCCTCGCAATGACAAACACGTGTTGCGATCGCATCGTCGCATTAGCTGTGTAGGAACGCCTACCTGACGGCAGTCAGGGTTTATAACCATATAAAAATAAATTTTATCCCAGCAACAGGTAAGTTCTCCTCTTCTCCCTATTCTCCATTTCACCTTATAAAAATCAGGTTACTCTTTTCCCCTCTACCTCTATAACAATTGTGTCTAACTCCTCACCTGTCAGCACCTCTTTTTCAAGTAGTTTCTCTACCATCTTTTCTAAAACCTTTCTGTGCTTCTTTACAATGACCCTTGCAGTTTTTTCTGCCTCATCTACAAACCTCCTTATCTCACTGTCTATCTCACGTGAGGTTTCCTCAGAATAATCATTACGGGTAGCTATATCCCTTCCGAGAAATACCTCCTTTTCTCTCTTTCCAAAGGTTACAGCACCAATCTTCTCGCTCATACCCCATTCGCAAACCATCTTCCTTGCAAGTTCGGTAGCCTTTTCAATATCGTTACCTGCACCTGTTGTTAATGTGTTCAATGCCTCAATCTCTGATGCCCTACCACCAAGAAGTGAAACAAGTTGTGCCTTACAATACTCTCTTGAGAAATTATGCCTGTCATCGACAGGAAGGGGTTGCGTCATACCGAGTGCAAGTCCTCTTGGAACTATGGAGACCTTATGTATGGGATCAGCCTCCTTTAAGAATTTTCCTACAATGGCATGTCCTGACTCATGATAAGCAATATTCCTTTTCTCATCCTCTTTTATAACAAGACTCTTTCGTTCGACACCCATAAGAACCTTATCTCTCGCTTCCTCGAAGTCACGCATCAAAACCTTTTTTCTTCCCTTCTTTGCAGCAATCAAAGCAGCCTCATTAACCAGATTAGCAATATCTGCACCTGAGAATCCTGGTGTGGTCCGTGCAATTGTGGAAAGGTTTATATTCTTTGCAAGAGGTATATTCTTTGTATGCACCTTGAATATTGCCTCCCTTCCCCTTATATCTGGTCTGTCCACCACCACCCTTCTGTCAAACCTCCCTGGTCTGAGAAGCGCAGGATCTAACACATCCGGACGATTTGTAGCAGCCATTACTATAACTCCCTTATTAGCCTCAAAACCATCCAGCTCAACAAGGAGTGCATTCAGGGTTTGTTCTCTTTCATCATGTCCACCACCTATACCTGCGCCTCTGTGTCTGCCAACGGCATCAAGCTCATCTATGAATATAATACTTGGGTTGTTCTTTTTCCCCTTATCAAATAGATCTCTTACCCTTGCTGCACCAACGCCTACAAAGAGTTCAACGAAGTCTGAACCAGACATAGAGAAGAAGGGCACGTCCGCCTCACCTGCTACAGCTCTTGCAAGAAGCGTCTTGCCTGTGCCAGGAGGTCCAATTAATAACACACCCTTTGGCACCTTTGCACCGAGAGAGGTGAATTTTTGCGGGTTTTTCAAAAACTCAATAACCTCCTTTAATTCCTCCTTTGCCTCATCAATACCTGCAACATCATCAAATGTTACTTTCGGTGTATCATCTGATACTGGCTTAGCCTTGCTCCTTCCAAAAGCTGCTGCACCCCTTGGCGCCGATTGCATCTGAAATATAAAGAATATCCAGAAGCCTATAAAAAGTAGCATAATTATCCATGGTAGTGCATTCCTCCAGAATCTTGCAGTCTCAACATTTACGACAACACCACTCTCCAAAACTTCCTTTACCAAATCCTTATCCTCATAAGGCAGTATAGTTACAAATCCCTCATATGACCTTTCGTCAACAATAATAGGAGTATGAAACTCTCCCTTGACTGTCAGTTCAGAAATCGATATTCTCTTTACATTTCCTTCTTTCACCTCACTGTAGAAAGTGGAATAAGGAATCTTCGCAGAAGAAATTCCTTCCCTACTGGTAAATCTAAAAAATAGAGAAAGAATAACGAAAAATGCTAACCACAGAATCAAACCACGAATTATAGAATATTTGGGCGGCATACCTTTGGGTTTACCGGATGGTGGGTTACCTTTATTTTTGGGTTTTTTCCATAATTTCATAGTATCATCGTCTCCATTTGTAAATTGTTATTAAATAAAACCTTATAAAAAACTCTCCAACGGACAGGTCTTACACTTGGACTCTCTCTTCTTACATTTTTCCTTTCCTACTTTTACAAGAAGAGCATGAAACTCGTTATATATATATACATCTCTACCTATCTCTTCCTCAAACCTCTTTCTAATCTCCTCATAACCAACCTTGTCACCAAACAAACCATGCCTAACACCTATCCTCTTTGTATATGCATCCACAACAAACACAGGTTTCGAAAGTGCATACAACAGTATCGAATCGCAGGTTTCTCTTCCTACTCCAGGTACTGTCAATAATTCCTTTCGTAGTTCCTTAAGTTTCATCTTCTTCATATCGTTCACGCTTCCGCTGAATCTTTCTATAAAAAAAGAAATGAAATTCTTCAGCCTTTGCGCCTTAAGTCTATAATAACCTGATGGCTTTATAAGAGAAGCAAGCTTTTCGATATCCATATTAAAGAGCACAAATGGATCAAGATAGGGCTCAAGGTTTATAATTGCCTTCTCGACATTCTTCCAGTTCGCGTTTTGAGTAAGGATTGCTCCAACCATAACCTCAAAGGGAGAACCTGCAGGCCACCAATTTTGAGACCCGTAGTAAGAGTAAAGAACGCTGTAAATCTCTTTTAATTTTAGATTTTCGATTTTATATTTTAAATTGAAAAATACCCTATCAATTTTAGATTTATTTCATTTATCATTTGTCAATAATCATTCTGCAATCTTCAATCGACAATCGACAATCGTCAATTGTCACTCCTCTCTCCAGGTAGATATTATGCTCGCAAGTTGATGAAGAGGTATCCATTTTTTTTCACCTGGAGCAAATACATACACATCTATGAAATAGAACGCCTCATCAGTAGAAAAAATGTATGTCCTGAAAGGACCGCCCATTACCAGTTCATCATTCTCCCATGTACCCTCAAGTTTCTGCGCATTCATATTTTGAAAGTCTACATTAAACATTCTGCTTCTCTCTCTATCTACTTTATCTCCATCATGTAGCTCAACACAGATACTATTCCTTAAATCACAAGCTTCATCAAACGAGAGGAGAGGTCTTGGGGAATACTCCCAGTATATGGTGATGAATCTATCAGGATAATGTCGATATATCTTTAATAGTCGCTTCTCTCCATGTTCCTCTATCTTCCAACCTGGAGGAATATCTATGGTGAAGTTGTATGACAGAGACAATCTTTCTCCGAGTTCTTCCTGGAAACTATCCTTATAAAGCACATCACGAATGCGCTGTAATATTGCTTGAAAAAAATATGTGAATATCACATCATTATTAACTCTTATTACCTCTCTCAACTCATCTAAATTCCTTGCACTCACCACTAATACTGATTGTCCTTTCGCAAATATATCCTTCTCTCCAAAAACAAATGTCTTCCCTTTATTTACATCTCCCTTTGCAGATAGTGAAAGTACGGAATCAATAAATGGTTTGTTAACTATATCCACCATAAGTACATTCCTTCTTCTACCATACATCGCAATTTCAGAGGGTAATTTTGGTTTTAATGTAAATATTATCTCTTTCGTAGGTGTAAAAACCTCACGTTCCAATGCAGAGGATAATTCTTCTTCAATTACATTGAATGTTTCTTCATCTGCGAATACTATAATCTCTGTCTCGTCTCCTCCAGCTTTATTCAATCTTTTAACACAATTTACAGTGAGTACTGAAACACAAAGGATAGAAATCAGAATCAATATATATTTCATACAAGCCTCTTTATAGAATAGACAAGTCTGTTCAACTCATTTCTTGTTATTTGACCTTCACTCTTTTCAAGTCTAAAGAGGTGAAAATACATATTCCCTATATTGACACTCGAAGTTGTGGTTTTGTATGATGACATAAGTTCGAGGACATCAGCAAGAATGTTTTTTTTGGTTGCAACCCCCAAAAGTGCAAACTTATGATTTGATTGTTCCTCTCTGGTCACGACATGTAATACTTCAGGTCTTTTGATGCCTCTTTTATACAGGGAGTATCCCATCCTAACAAGTGTTGTAATCTCATTCACAGATGCCCTGACCCTATAGAAGCCTTCAAGATTATAATATATACTCCTGAGGAAATTTTTAGGGACAGTTGTCTTCGTAATCTTTTCAACCTGCTTTAACTTCGTCATATCCAGGGTGCGCATACCCTCGTCAAAATCTCTAAAAGTACCAATTTCCTCATGTATAACAGATTTTATTGCAGGATAAACCTTTTCTCTATCTTCCAACATTTCTTTCGGTATATCAATATCTAACATATCCAGCTTTGTATCCTGCATATTTCTCGTAGGATGAACTGTCTTCACAGAAAACTTATTTACCTTTTGTAGTCCATGCACTATCTTCCTAATTTCACCCTCTTTGTGCACTATAATCAATTTCAATGACATCGAATCCTTAGTCTGAGTAAGAGGCACAATAAAAACCTGGGGTATACCTGATATTGCATTTTCTTTAATTAGATGTGGTATTATAATCCTTGCATACTGTTCAACACCTCCCTTTTCCTCAATAAATATCTGACGTTTCATCTTTCTTCCTCTCACCACATCCTTGAGAGTCTTTTCCAATTTTGCCCTGTTTTTTGGTGTTCTCTCAAGCTCTATCCTGTAGTTCGTTATTCCATCACTTGTTATGAATTCCTTGCTGTATATAATTGTGCTTCCAGGAAATAACTCTTCTATAGTTTCCAGACAGTCTGTTAAAGAGAGATCCCTTAATAAACCAGAAATCGATACACCAGTATACTTCTCGTTCTTAATTTTATAGATATCAACATTCACCTGGGATACACCACCAGAGTCCCTAACTTTCTTCTTCATTCGATAGTTCGCAAAAATCTGCCTTGCAAGATATTTGGGAGCCCTTTTACTAAGATAATCCTCTGTCCTACCTACGAAAAACTTCAGTGTTTCCTCTTCAAGTTCCTCTTTTATGCTTCCACCTAACATATCTCTCATACATTGTAGTGTTTCTTCAAGTCTCGGTAACTTTCTTAACTCCTTTAATAAAACCTTCTGTTTAACCCCTCCATGACCTTCTGTCAACAATTCCAGAGTTCTCTTTATATACACTCTATCTCCCTTAAACTTTTTATACAAATCCAAGGATATTATTTCTACCCCCAACAGGAACAGAAAAAGTGAACTCCCATCCCGTTTTAATGTAAACCCTCTTATATAACAAATGTTCCAATCAAGGTTATGCACCACACTCGTCACTGTTTCAAGCATACCTGGCCAGTCAACACCCAAAACACCTAAAGGATATAAAGCTGGGAACTTCTTTATTCCTTCCAGGGGTATGTGAAGTATGATATTCTTCTTCCCTTTTTCCCTTTCCCAACTTTCTAAGAGAACTGAAACCATCTCATCCTCTTTCTCTAGAGGTATATACAATTTACCCTGCATAGTTGTAAAATACTAAATAATAAAAATGATTACTGAAATCCATGTTTTATAGTATGTCCTTGTTCTTCGCAGGCTTAAGCCTGCGGCTACCATTATATAACTTTGGAGTGCTGTGACCGTGTTTACCCTGTAGAGGAATACTCAACAGGGTCACAGTAGGGCCCCGCTAAGGCGGGGCACTCCATAGAACACTCCATAGAATGCTGAGAGATGAGATTGCTTCGTCGTCCATCAATCGACGGACTCCTCGCAATGACAAACACGCGTCACAGTGGTGCCCCGCTATGGCGGGGCACTCCATAATGCACTCCAAAGAACACTCTACGGGGTCATGCTTACCCCGCTTTGGCGGGGTGCTCCAAAAAGTAGTCATTGCGAGCGTAAGCGCGGCAATCTCATCTTTAACACCTTTTTAGCAGTCTGAAGACTGTCACCCCTAATTAAATATATTATAACCCAAAAATCAATAAATTACAAGTTTTTTTATTCTTTCATCCCGGATTTCATATGGCTCTCTATAATCTGTCTCTGGAAGAAGAAAAAGAGGATGATTACAGGTAAAACAACAAGGGTGGATGCTGCGGAGAGGAGAGTGTAGTTAGTCGATTGTTCCTGTATAAAATATGCTAAACCTACCTGAACTGGTCTTATTTCTTCACGATTCGTCATTACAAGTGGCCACACGAAAGAATTCCAGGAAGCAAGAAGCGAAAATATTGCAATCGTTACTACCGCAGGTTTTGAAAGTGGTACTGCTATTCTCCATAAAAATCCAAGCTCTGAACAACCATCAATAGTTGCAGCATCATAGAGAGCCTTTGGTATCGTCCTGAAGTGTTGTCTTAGTAGAAATATTGCAAAAACGTTAACAATCCAGGGAACGATAAGCGCATAAAATGTATCTATCCAACCAAAGGATGCGAGTATGAGATAACCGGGGATTATATAAACTGGCATAGGCACCATCATCATTGCCAAAAATAGAAGAAAAATTACATCTCTTCCCTTGAATTGCATTCTTGCAAAGGCATATGCAGCAAGAGATGAGGTAATAATAACACCCAAAGTAGTAATTATTGCTATAAACAAAGTATTCAAAAAGTATCTTCCAAAGGGTGCAGCCTTTAGTGCGTCAATATAATTCTCCGGTCTTGGAGCCATGGGTATCCATGTGGGGGGAAATTTTACTGCTTCAACAGCTGGCTTTAGAGAGGTTACAACCATCCAGTAGAAAGGGACTATAAAAAGAAGTGCCCCAACGCTTAAGAAGATGTATATCAAAAACTTCTTCATTTAATTTTCTATTGAATCGAAAGTTTATTCATAATAAACCCTGCGTTCAACCACCTTTCTCTGAACAATTGTGAGGGTTAATACTATCAGAAATAATATCATACTTATTGCGCTTGCATATCCATAACTTGAAAAGTTGAACGCCGCATCGTATAAATGATAAACAAGTACATTGGTTGAACCAAGTGGTCCTCCTGCAGGAGGTCCTGTCATAAGCCACACTGGAGCAAACACCTGAAAAGAGGTTATAGTACTTATAATGAGCACATAAAAGGTTGTTGAAGAAAGAAGCGGCCATGTGATATGTCTGAATACTGAAAATCCACTTGCACCATCTACTTCAGCCGCCTCATAATAGTTACGAGGTATATTCTGAAGCCCTGCAAGGAATATTACCATATTATATCCGATACCCTTCCATACCATCATGATTATTATCGAGAGAAGTGCCAGTGAGGGTCCTGCTAAAACATCGGGCAGATTTCTTCCAATAATAATCTCGAATATCCCTCTCCATTCAGATAACCAGCGTTGTGGAGGAAAGTGAAGAAAAGTTAGGGTATAATTTGAAAGACCAATTTTGGGATGATATATCCACTTCCATACCATAGATATGGCAACAATTGATGTTACGACAGGAAGGAAATATACGGTTCTAAAAAAACCAATTCTTTTAATCTTGCTGTTTAACAGCAGTGCAATAAACAACGAAAAAAATATAGATAGTGGAACCACAAATACTACATACCAGAGCGTATTCGTAAGTGACTGCCAGAAATATGGGTCGCTCAATGCCTTCAGGTAATTGCCAAATCCTGTAAATCTCTCCGCTCCCCCTATCCCCCATTTAAACAGACTTACCCTTGCCACATATAGTATTGGAAAAAATCTAAAGACTAACACTATAATAATGGCGGGAAGCAGGTACAGGAAGGGTTTTATTGAAATGCAAATCCTTTTTTTCATTATATATAAGGACGGTTTTAGAACATTCACCCAGGTTAATTTACGTCCTGTAGAATTTGGATAAAGTGTAGGTCTAATGGATACTCTCCTGTGATAAGTGTGATCGTCTTATAGTCATACCGGCTAATTTTCTTCGTTATTGGGTCTATCTCGAGCAAAAATCTTCCCACAGAGGAAAAATCTGGATAGAGTCTAACAATAAGAGTATGAGTAACCGGGTCTTCGTAAGGTTCATATCGTGCCCAACCCGTATATCCCCCTATTATTACATCAATTCCTGGAACATCTCTGGCGAGTTTTTTATCCTTTACAAATCCTATAGATGTGATTGCTATTATTAAATCCACCCCATTTTCTTTCAGTTCGCCAACAATTCTCTTTGCTGTCTCAATCTCGCTGAATACAATAATCTCATTCCTTATCTCCCGTAACAGCATAAGGGGAGTGCGTTCAGATATGAGTCCAAAGATACCAATCCTTACACCTTCTCTATGAAATATCCTGTAAGGTTTGATATAATTGTAATCCTCTTCTTTTACCTTAAGATTTGCAGATAGAAACGGAAAATTTGAAATTTTGGACATTCTTCCCAGTATATCTATACCATACGAGAGCTCTGATATCCCAACTGCTGCAGCATCATATGACAAAAAGTTCATAATTTCCATATACCTTTCCCAATCAATGTCCTCAGGAAGAAAGGTCTCAGGCATAAAATTCCCTGCATCAAGCAAGAGTAAATCAGGATATTCCTCTCTTGCCTTTGCTAAAAGAGTAGAGAGAGATGCTCCCTTTCCAAGAGGGGGAGGAAAGTCAGGGTTCATCCATCTGGCTAAGGTTGGGGTAAAGCTTGCATGAATATCGTTTGTGTGATAAATTACAATTTCATTTGATAAGAACAGTAGAGATAGAAGAAGTAGCATAATAAGTAGTATAAATAGTAAATAAATAAAATCGCAATCAATAAATACTGGAATCCAATAATAAACCTGAACTACCTCAGTCTCCCTTGTAAACTACATCAAGTTCATCTGTAGATACTGTGAGTACATCCTGGAAATATGTCTCAAATTGCTGAGCAAGTGGTTCTGATTTTATCAATACATTTGCTTCGTTATTATGGGAAAGGGCGTAGTATGTCCAGTTTGTTGATCCGATTATAACAGTGTGACCATCCACAATTATGCACTTACAATGCGTAGTTATATCCGGGGGATCCCACCATACAGGTACACCATTTGCCTCGAGATATTCTCCGAGACGACTATTCTTCTCTGTGTTACCAGGATTCCAGTCCGATGCATCAAGAATAATTTTAACATCCAATCCATCCTCTTTTGCCTTAATAAGTGCACCATAAATCCTCCTATTTATACCCTCCGGGTGGTCAGGATAATAGCCACCTGAATACATTATAATGTGTATGGACTCCTCTGCAGATACAATAGCATTGAATAGAGCAGGTGCACAATCCCTGTTGTTTATCATTTCAACACTTTCCGCAGGCACACCTGAACATGCGGTTATTGAGACTGATAGGATAAATAGAGTGATGTATATTGTTTTCATATAACCCCCCACAAAAACATATAAAATATTAAATATCAAAAATTAAAAATAAAAGATTAAACCTGCTTGCTGGTAGTCGGGTACTCCAAAAAGTTGTCATTGCGAGCGAATGAAATGAGCGTGGCAATCTCATCTTTAACGTCTTTTTAACAGTCTGAAGACTGTCACTCCATATAATGCTAAGAAATGCGATTGCTTCGCCTGCGCCTACCATTTTAAGTACTATTATAGCCCTAACGGGATTCGAACCCGTATGACATGGCTGAGAACCATGCATCCTAAACCTTTAGATGATAGGGCCATAGAAGTGCGGAATTAATCCAGCCTATATGATTTTACAATATCTACCTTGAGTAGAAAGGGATTTGAATCCTAAGGATTTCTTTACCTCACATATTGTGCCGGAGGAGAGGTTCGAACTCTCACAGGTCTCCCCACTGGGTCCTAAACCCAGCGCGTCTGCCAATTCCGCCACTCCGGCAGGTAGACCTGAAGCGACATAATTATAACATAAAACTAATAAAATGTCAAGAGAAAAAGGGGTATACCAGGCATTCAAAAAGGGGAATTTCTTGCTCTGGATGTTCACCATAATTTAATCACAACCTTCGGGAATCTGAACAACGAAACCCTCAACCTTCATCTCTTCCTTGAAACTTTTAGCATCCTCTCTGGAGTAAAATCTACCAAGAAGAGCCTTGTGAAAACTTCCATCAAATACAATCATAGTACTAAAATTATTATATTCTGAAATACATCCTTCTGCATTCTTCAGGTCTTTGAATGCACCAATTTGAATGGCAAACAGCTGAACATCGTTAAAACTCCTTATTCTATCTATCCAGTCGTTTGAATCATCCACACAATCACCATCTGGATATTCCTTTAGAATTATCCGACATATAGAATCGGCAATTTGATATTTAGTAGTTACAAAGTAGTATGAAGCCAACCTGGCAAATGCATTATCGGCAACTTTACTCTCGGGGCTTAGGTTAGTAATTGTATTGTAGTATTCTATCGCCTCTTCAGGGTCTCTTGATAGGTTCGCAATATAGAACATACAATATGGAGTTATATCACTTTGAGGATACTTCTGCAAAAGAAATTCAAACTCACTTTTAGCCTCAATAAATTCTCCCTGGTCATACAATTTTCTTACTGATGTATATTCCTCCCAGGGAGTTAATATAATAAGAAATATAAGCGCGCACATATTTCACATAGGTTTTTGGATATTATAATGCATAAATACTTAAATGTCAAGATTTTTTACTTGACTTTTCAATATTTTGTGTTATAATAATTAACGCAGATTAAGGCAATTATATTTATCATTTTTCCTCATCAACAAGGGGGATATGTGTCGGCGTTTATACTAATAAAAGTAAGGCCCAGCAGTGCTGAAAAGGTTCTGAAAGCTACAAAAAAATTCAAGCAAGTATCACAGGTTTATCTTGTTACAGGTATATATGATATAATTGCCGTTGTAGATGTCGCAGATTTAAAAGACCTGGGGGAAATAGTAGCTGAAAAGATTCACCGTGTTGATGGTGTCTCCTCCACAATTACCTGTATAAAAGTTAAATAAATCAAAGCATATCTTGAGGGTCTACTTCTACTGAAACGCCTTTTGGTATATTAACACTCTGAAAGAACACCTTGGGATTATTTACCTTTATGAGTATATGATACCTCCACTTGCCCTTTATCATTTCTATGGGACAAGGTGAGGCACCAAAAAATTCATATCCCTTTTTCTTCAAACCCTCTGCCACCTTATCTGCCAAATCCTTGGCTTTATTCCTTGTCATTGAATATGACAATATCCTGATCAGGTGGGAATAAGGCGGTAGTCCAAAATCCTGTCTTTTTCCAATCTCCTCTGAATAGAATGCAGGATAATCATTATCTTTTATAAACCTGAATATTGGATTTAAGGGATTATATGTCTGAAGAACAACCTCACCAGCCTTTATCATAGCCTTTGCTCTCAATATCTGAGAAAAAAACCTCTCAGAGGTTCTGAAATCCGGGAAAGATAATAGTGCATCACAGGAGATTATACCAACCAGTGTAACGGAATCCAGTTGCGGTGTTTTCATAACAAGTTGTGTTCCCAGAAGAATGTCTCCCTCTTCTATAAATTGTCTATATGCTTCTTTACACTCTCCTGGTGTTTTAAGTATATCAGCATCCATTCGAATCATCTTCTTGTCCCTAAAGATCGATTTCAGATTGGCCTCCAACCGCTCAGTACCCTCACCGGGATACACAAATCTTATCCCCCTACATTTTTCACACATATCAGGAGCAGGTTTCTCATATCCACAATAATGGCACCTGAGCATATGTTTTTTTCGATAATAGTCGAGTGTTACAGAGCATTTTGGGCAGTAGGGTATCCATCCGCAGTCAAGGCACATACAAAATCGAGAATAACCCTTTTTGGGTAAAAAAAGGATGACCTTCTCCCCTCTTGTAAACCTCTCCCTCATTGTTTTTACAAGATATCGAGAGAGGATAAATTTCTTCTCATCCTTCATATCGACAACTTTTGTAGAAATAGTCTTTCCTTCCCTTCTGGTGTCTATCAGCCTATACTTGCCACAGTTTGAATTATTATACGACTCAAATGATGGTGTAGCACTCCCGAGTATACAGGGTATCTTATCAATCATTGATCTCATAACTGCAACATCTCTTACATTATGCCAGGGACGCTGTCCCACCTTATATGCATCAGATTGTTCCTCATCCACTATTATCAAACCCAGATCTGGAAATGGGGCAAAAACCGCACTTATAGAACCAAAACATATATTGAATCTTCTCCTGCGTATACCTTCCCAGATGAGTCCTTTTTCCCTCTCTCTCAACCTGGAGTGCATAACTACGACACCATCTCCAAAATTTTCTCTCATTATCTCTAATGACTGTGGTGTATGTACTATCTCAGGTGTTAAAAAAATAACACTCCTTTCTTCAGCTACAGTATATTCTATGGAGGTAAAATATGTATCTAACCTATTTTTACCGAATAGAAGGAAGGTCTTGAAGTAATGGGAAGAAATTGCATCTTTTAGCTCGGAATGTAATTTTCTTTTCTTTCGTTTTATAGAATCTCTTACACTATTATCACAGAGAAGTGGCTTACTGTTTTTTAAACGGTTTCTCACCCATGGTGGCATCATATGTTTTATACAGACTCCCTGAGTTACACCATAGTACTTTGCCATCTCTAATGAGAGAGTAATCATATTATTACTCAAGATAACCTCCTCATAGAGAACAGCCTTAATAGGTTTTACCCTTTCCAATGTGGTTTTGCTCTTCATATCTACAACAAAGCCCATTCTTATGGTGTTTTTAAATGGTACCAGCACTGGAATACCGGGGGTTACCCACTCAAATTCTTTATTTAGAAGATATGTAAAATTACCCTGTGTAAGGGCTACTTCCGCATACATATTGAAATCACCTACCCTTTCTTCCAAGTCTTGACTCGTTCCCTTTAACAAGCCTTTTGATATTTCCCAGGTGTTTTATCATACTTAGAATAGCAGCAAAGAGGGCAAGATAAGAAACAGGATTATTACCGTATAGGATAAAGCAGGCAGTTGGTAACGCTATACCACTTAGTAAAGAACCAACCGAAACCATTCGAGTAACTGCAACTCCAACACCCCAGGATAAGAGAGCTATCAGGACTGCTGTAGGTGCTAATGCCAGAAAGACACCGAGACTCGTCGCAACTCCCTTCCCCCCTCTGAATTTGAGCCATATACTGAAAATGTGTCCAGATATAGCACCCGCTCCTGCTAAAACCCCGCATATCGGTAACGGTGATGAGAAGATCAAATGGGAAGTTACTAATCTGGAAAATATAAAGGATGGTATGAACCCCTTTAAAACATCGAGTATGCAAACAATCAGACCTGACATCGTACCACAGGTTCTCAATACATTCGTAAAACCAATGTTTCCGCTGCCTACACTCCTGATGTCAATACCCTTAATCCTTGCTATTAAAACACCAAAAGGTATTGAACCAAGAAGATAGCCTACTATAAAGGATAGTACATACATACCCTATTCCTGTTATTATAAAAGTATTGTCAAAAAAAACATTTTTCACAATTTAAACTCAATAGGTACACCAAGAAAACCAAATTCCTGCCTTATACATTTTTCTATATACCGCAGATCTCCTTTTGATAGTTTCCTCCTCGTGGTTACCTTGAAGCGTGGTGGGGATGTTGATACCTGAACGAGTCCAGAAAGCCTAATATGCTTCATGATACTTCTCAACCTATCAAGGTCATCCGCACAAACCTTCTTTCTTCTTTCATCATATACCTTGATTGCTTCCTTTAGAGGTTTGTCAATGTTCCTCTTAAAATATGCCGATATATATACTAATGGAATATGTAAGGCAAAATGAAGATTGTGCCCAAGAAAATATTTCCCCAAATCACTCTTGTTTGCTGCTATAACAACTCCCTTTCCTCTTCTAAATAAAAGCTGGATAATCTTCTTATCCTCTTTTTTTATGCCTGAATTTGATTCTATCAATAATATTCCAACATCTATCCTCTTTGTATTTGAAATTGTAAGCGCTGTAGCTCCTTTTTCTACATCAGTCCTAATTCTGGAACTCCTTTTTAAACCAGGCGTATCCGCTAATATAAGCTCTTTTCCATGAAAACTTATATTGATATCACACACATCTATTGTAGTTCCAGGTAATTCATCAACAATCATCCTTTCCTTCCCTAAAAGTGCATTCGTATAGGTTGATTTGCCTACATTTGGTCTCCCCATTATAGAGATCACAGGTAAAGAGCGAGAGGGTCTTTTGTGATGAGAAATTCCTTTTAATATATCGTCTATCAGGTCTTTAATCCCATAACCTTTCAGAGCTGAGATAGGATAGAGATTATCAAAACCAAGTATACGGAAATTTTGAGCTGTAAAGAGCCTATCCCTCCTATCAACCTTATTTACAACAAGCCATATAGGTTTCTCCAGCTTTCTTAAAGTAACTGCAATTTCCTTATCAAACTCGGTAACTCCATCTTTAACATCTACCATAAAGAGAATTATATATGCCTGTTTCAGTACCTGGTTCAGCTTTTTCTGAACCTTTTCCTTTATTCCATCCTTTGAGGGATAGATTCCACCTGTATCAACCATTCTGAATCCCCTACCTTCATTTTCAATCCATTTCTCAATAAAGTCTCTTGTTATACCCGGGGTCTTTCCAACAACAGCTACATTCTTTCCCATCATACGGTTAAGAAGCGTGGATTTCCCAACATTTTCTCTGCCAGTTATAACAACCATATTTTATTATGTTAAATTCTTGTAAAAGATATACAACAGACATCAGACAAAAGACAACAAACCAAAAGATATTAATGTGATTGCTTCGTCGTCCGTCAACCGACGGACTCCTCGCAATGACAATTATGGTGGTGTCATTGCGAGCGAACGAAGTGAGCGCGGCAATCTCATTTTCTGTAATTAATCAGTTGCCACTATGGAGTGCATTACCTTGGTAATGCAGAATGGTAATCTCATCTTTTAACGCCTTTTTAACAGTCTAAAGACTGTCACTCCATAGAATGCTGAGAGATGAGATTGCTTCATCCGATTATCGTACTGATTCACAATGACAGGGGTGAATATATGTCATTCGCACGACCCTGCCAAAGGCGGGGTACTCCAAAAATTACAATGACCGTGTTTACCCTGTAGAGGAATACTCTATAGGGTAACAGCAATGCATTTTGGAGTGCTGTGACCGTGTTTACCCTGTAGAGGAATACTCTATATGGGGTCACAGCAATGCATCAACACGGTTGATGCACTCCATAGAATACATCAGTACTTATACCTCTGTCTACCCATTCCAAGAATTATCCCTACTATTCCAAGGAAAACAATCATTGAAGAGCCTCCATAGGATAGTAAAGGAAAAGGCATACCCACAACAGGAAATATACCCATAGTCATACCAACATTTACGACCACCTGGCAGAAAATCAGCGATACAAGACCAAATGCACACAGTGATGCAAACTGGTTTCTCGATTCGTTTGCTATTTTTACTCCCCTCATTATAATCCCAACTAAGGCAGCAAAAAGGAGAGAAACACCTAAAAAACCAAATTCCTCTGCAAATGTTGAGAAGGCAAAATCGGTTTGTTTGTGTGGCAAAAAGGCAAAACCCTTTTGTGTGCCTTCCAGAAACCCCTTTCCTAAAAAACTTCCTGAGCCTATAGCTATCTTCGATTGTAAGATCTGCCAACCTATTCCAGCAGGATTAGTCTCAGGTGAAAGAAAGCCTGTTATTCTTGCCTTTTGGTAAGGTAACAATGCCTGCCATACTAATGGATTTAAAAGACCAACAACTATATTAACTACAAAGACTATAATTGCCTCATTTAGGGGAATTTTTGCCCAGTATATTACAGAAAAGAGCAGAACAAGCCAAACAACCCAAATACCCCAATGGAAAGCTGTGAGGAGAGAAATAAACGGAGATGCCCAAATAAATATGTAAACTGGTCTTGTGCCCTTACAGAAGATAAGCGAAAAGAATATGAAGATAAAGATAAGGGATGTGCCAAGATCTGGCTCAATTAAAACCAGAATAAATGGTATGAGACAAATAACAATTGGTATGAGAAATGAGCGTAGAGACTTAAGCTCAAATCTTCTTATAGACAAAATATCAGAGATATAAAGTACTGTTGATACCTTTGCAAATTCTGAGGGTTGGAATGAGATAGGACCAATTTCTATCCATCTCTTTACACCTTTACCTGTCAACAGCACTAATATCAGTAAAATCAATGACAATAAGTATAGAAAGGGAGCAATACTTTGCCAAAAACGAAATGGGACACGTGAAAAAAGAAATAAGACACATAATCCAATGAACACCCATATAACCTGTCTCTGAAAAGCCTCACCACCCTCGTTTATGCTTGCGGAATAGAGTGTAATAAGACCCAAGGCCACTACAAATGCTATAAGCACAAGAAAGATATGGTCAAAATCACTAAAATACTTCATATTCTAAGATTATTTCTACCTCTCAATGCCTGGCTTCTTTAAAATTCTCTAATAAAAGTTCTGCCGGCAACCATTTAATACCTTTAATATGTCTGAACCATGTAAGTTGACGTTTTGCGTATCTTTTTGTATTTCTCTTTATCAGATATATCGCCTTTTCAAGATCGATATCCCCTTTAAGATAAGAGATTATCTCGCAGTATCCTATCGAAGATAAGATTGTCAGGGTTTCACCATATCTGTCAAGTAAAAATTCTACCTCCTCAACCAACCCGTCTGTAATCATGGAATCTACCCTCTCTTCTATCTTCCTATAAAGTTTTTCTCTTTCCATATGAACACCTAAATACTCAACTTGGAAATCCACCGATTCTACCACCTTTCTCCATTCGGAAATAGGTTTACCAGTATCTTTATAAACTTCAAGAGCTCTTATTATTCTAACCCTGTCATTGGGATGAAGTCTGTCTGCAGTGGATTTATCAATCCTCATTAATTCCATATATAATTCCTTTGCACTTCTTAAAGATAACCTCTGCCTGAGGGTTAAATCCATTTTTGGCATTGGGAACAGCCCATCAATGAGTGCACTCAGATAGAGACCTGATCCACCGACTATAATAGGACTTTCGAGCTTCCCTATAACCTTTCTTCCATCTCTCGCATAATCATATGCTGTATATCTTTCATTCGGCTCCACTATGTCTATCATATAATGAGAAACCGTATTTCTAATCTTTTTGTTTGGCTTGGCGGTTCCTATGTCCATATACTTGTATACCTGCCTTGCATCGCAAGAGACAATAGAGACCCCCCACCTTAATGCTATTTTAAATGCTATTTCTGTTTTTCCAACACCTGTTGGACCAACAATTGCTGCAATAGTTCTCATTCAATCTTCTTCGTTCGACTTAAGAAACTTAAGAACATGAATCAATTTTAAATATCTATGTATTTCAAGCTATCACTCCATTAAAAGCCTTTTTTATATTATATCACAATTCCAATAAATGTCAAGGAAAAAGTAAATAAAGTATTACCTGTATGGTATAAAACTTATTATATTTTTAATAATGTAAAATTTTTCTTGACAAAATGGTTTTTTTGTAGTAAAATCTCATTAGAGTAAATATATTTAATCTATATAGGTTATTCACACTAATGCCTTATCACATGATAGAAGTAAAAAACAAGGGGGTGATGGGTTAATGGCTCTTGAAGGTAGTTTAAAAGATATTGAAATCGGCGACCTTATCCAGATATACAGTAGCAAGGGAAGAACCTGTAGAATTACCACGAAGTACGGTTCACTCGAGGGTATGATCTTCTTCCATGAGGGGAATATTGTCCATGCTTCTGTAGGTCCACTCATTGCCGAGGAAGCCTTCATTCAACTATTAAAGTGGAAGGAGGGCACATTCAAAATTGAAACCGACATAGATACTGATGTGGAACTTCCAAAGGTTACTATTGTAAAAAATACAAATGAACTCCTAAAAGAGGCGCTTAAAAAAATTGAGGGTGGCGAAGATGATGCAATACTTAATACTGTGAAAGAACGCTTAAAGGTAATAGATGGTATTGATAATGTAGCTACACTATCTCCAAACGACCTCTGGGTTGGATCACAAATTGGTAAGAAAAATTACCTTGCAACCATATGTACAAAGGCGGAGATAATATCAAAAGAAATGGAACTGAGTGAATTTAGATACATACAGATGCAAGGAGATAAGAAAAACTGCTTTGTCTATAAACTTGGAAGTGGCTATCTTATTGCATGGATAAAACCCACAGCTATAATGGATAATGTAAAAACTAAGATTGAAAAAGAGATAACTTAACTACAATAGGTGTTACTATGGATAAAATTGTTGATAAAATATTGTCAATTCCCGAAGTTACAGGGTGCTATATATTTGGTTTTACTGAGGGTATTCAGGCTGGACACGGAACTCCGGATGGTAAGGTGCTTCGCAACATCTCAATGGAAATTTCTCAAATGGTCGATGCATTTGGGACTGACGATAACATTCCTAAAACTCTACGTATATCCTACGAGAAGGGTGAAATTACTCTGAAACGTGCTGGTAGTTTCTTTATCGTTGTTTTCCACAATCCTACAATAAACATGTCCCTTCTACGTATTGCAATGAATGTAGCATCCTACGAAACCGAAAAGAGTGTAAGGAGATAAGATGGCTGAATTCGACAGGAAGTCTTTTTTTTACACATTGAATTCAGAGCTGGCCAAGGCAATAGGACCATTAGCTCCCGCCCTTGTTAGTGAGAAGATTAGCCAGCTTGGTAAAAAGGAGAGTAATTTTCCAAAGGAGATGGCTGCTCAACTGGTCGAGTTGCTTAGTACTGAGATAGATGAAGAAGCAATAGAGATACAGTTTCAATCTGCTCTATTGGATATCCTTATAAATCTCTAAAACTCTTCTATACTATTACTCGTATAAAATTTTGTTTGTTGAGCCAAACCCATCTGCTAAAGAAAATTTCCTTTTTAACATATCCTATAATAAACATAACACTCTTATTGAATAACCGAGTCAAATCTTGTCGTTTTAACTCCTTGTTCAATAATCTATAAACAAATAGGTATATATACTGAAATTTATAGCTGATAAAAGAGTAAAGAGATATTAGACAATAGACCACCCCGTAAAGCTCCTTTGGAGCAACGGGGCAAGCAGACAGAAGACTAATTATAAGGTAGGAGTCCGTCGTTTGACGGACGATAAGAGAAAAGGGCGTGGGACGAAGAGAGAATATGAAAGCGAAAATGTAGGGGTTCGATTTATCGAACCCACGAGGTAGAGCAAAAAGTAGATAACTGCTTTTAAAATTGTGAGTTATCCATTAACTAACGAATTAGAAGAAAATATGCAAAAGATTTTTTAACAAACCTAATATTATAACAGGGAGGATATATGAGTCTAAAAATGAGGGTTCTAACTATTACCATGAGCGCTATCATCCTCATAGGTATTGGCACCATGGTCTTTGTATGGTTTTCCTTCAAAAATCTTTTGAAGACCGATATTGAAAGAGTAGGTGTTCCTGTAACAAGGGTCTTCTCCAAACAAGCAAGCCAGCTTATTATTGCAGAAGATATGATTTCCTTAAATGGGCTAGTTAATGACACAAAACAGCTGAGTGACGACATTATATATGCCATAATAATAGATAGAGAGGGGAATCCTATAGCACATACATTCTTGTCGGATGTACCTTCTAAACTCCTGAGTATCCCCAGTTTTACTGGTGGGAAAAATTACAATGCCCAATTTTTGAATATACATGGTATTAATATCCAAGATGTCAGTTTTCCAATTCGTGATGGAACTCTTGGATATGCAAGGATTGGATATACAGAAAAATATTTAACCGTATACTTCAGAGGTTTACTTCTTAGAATGTTCATCATAGTAGCTATAATCCTTATAGTTGGTATCATTGCCAGTATATTTACAGCACGCAGTATCACTAATCCTATCAAACATCTGATAGATGTAACAAATCGAATATCTATGGGTGAAGTTGATGTAACTGTGGATATAAGTTCAAAAGATGAGATAGGGCAACTTGCCGAATCCATCAGAAGAATGGCAGCATCAATAAAAATTGCAATCAAAAGACTCACATGAAAAATTTTGTAAAATTAATCATAGTATTCATATCCATAATATATCTTGTAAGCTCTTCTGAACTGCAGGCAGTAAAGATAGGAGCCGTTATCCCATTAAGCGGTGAATTTACATTGGAGGGGAGATGTGCCCTGAGATGTATCGAGATGGCAATAGAGGATGCGGGTAGGAGCGGTTTAACTGACCTTGAACTGATACCATATGACGATAGCTCCACTGTCTCCGGTGCACTATTAGTAACAGAGATTATTGCAAGAGATAATAATGTTATTGCATTGATTGGTCCTTATAATGATTGGTGTGTTCGGGCTATTTCACCTCTTTTAACCAAATACAGGCTTCCTACTATCACACCAAGTTCCATAAATTCAATCATCTCGGAAATGGGAGAATATCTATTTCGTATCTGCCCTAATGACGAATACCAGGGGAGATTTCTTGGTAACTATGCAATAACCAAAGGCAAAAATATTGCGACGATATATGAGGATAATCTCTATGGACAGGGACTCAAGTTCTTTTTTAATGACGAAATAAAATCTAAAGGAGGGGTACTACTTGCAACAATTCCTTACAGCAGAGGAGTCGATCTATCAAGTGTAATCGAAGCAGATATTGTTTTCATTGCCTGTGGTCCAATCGCAATGATCAATATCTGCGATGAGTTAATCAGGGGTGGTAACCCATTCAAACTTGGAAGTGATGTAATGTCCTCACAGAGATTCAAAAGGTGGGCAAGCAGCAATGCCTCAAGAATTGAACATTTTACCTATATTGATACATCAAAGCAGGAAGTAAAGGCATTCATCGATAGATACCGGGCAAGATATGGTGAATTACCCTGTGATTGGGGTATACTCTCTTATGATGCTGCAAATCTTATTTTAGCTTCACTACCATCTGCAAACAGTCGACAATCCGTAAAAAATTTTCTTACAAGTCTCGGCAATGAACGGGAGCCTATAAAGTGTATTACTGGTTCCATATCATTTACCCCAAAAGGAGATGCAGTACGAGATGTTTCTCTTGGAAAGATAATTGAAAAGAAGGCAGTTGTTCAAAGAGTGACCACACTTGAGCCAAATATCGAGAAACCTCAACTTCCACTACCCGATGTGAAAGAAGAGGGTGAGTCTGAAGAATCTCTGGTAACCGAAGCTCCTGAATTTGTTGCCTACGATGAATCTCCTCGAGTTAAAAAGATGACCTACCCTGATTATCTCAGACAGAGACAAATTGAGTGTTCTGGGATACTTGGTCTAACCATAGATACTACTGGTAGTGTAGTTGATTCTAAACTACTTCGTTCTGATGCCCCGGACTGGATTGGAGAAATTGTGATTGAAGAATCGTATAAGTGGGAATTCTACCCTGCAAAACAGAGAGACAAAGTTGTAAAGGTTACTATTGCGTTTCCCTTCAAGTTCCAGATTAAGTGAAATCATAATACGGACAACATATAAAAAAATAGTATGCAGTAGTCAGTAAGCACTATAGGATAAAGCATGAATTAGCGACTATGATAACTGTTACTATTCTCACCTCATTGTAATTATGTCCTCAACAATTCTTACCACAATCGTCCTCATCATATCAATTGCAGTCGTTTTTATAGTATCAAGGCTTATAAAGAGCCTTTTTTTAAAACTACCCATTTATCTCATCCTTCTATTTTTAGTATACTGTTTCAAATCATCGGAGTTAATAATAACACCACCGAGATTTAAAACACCTTATACTCTAAAAAAATTTCAAATGAATTATTCTGAGGTCGAATTTTACACAGATGATGGTGTTAAGATAATGGGTTGGTATATAACCGGAGATAAAAACGAGTCAATAATTCTCTGTCATCCATATGGAATGGATAAAGGCCATTGTATCCCTCATGCAAAATTCCTAAATCAGTTTGGCTATGATATCCTTATGTTCGATTTCAGGGCTCATGGAAAAAGTGGTGGAAGGAATTGTTCCCTTGGATATTATGAGGTAAAAGACCTACTTGCAGCAGTATCATTCCTGAAGGAAATGGGAGTCAATAAAATAGGTGTTATGGGTTTTTCTATGGGAGGAACTGTTGCCCTATTTGGAGCTTTACTCTCTCCAGATATAGATGCAGTAGTGAGTGAAGGCGCATATATCTCATTCCATTCTGCTGTATATTCATTTGCAAATTGTTATTATCATGCGCCAAGATATCCCTTTCTTCCTCCTGCAATATGGACAGCATGCATACGGCTTGGCTTCAACCCAAAGGCTCTTGACCTAAATATACTCCTACAAGATACACTCCACGCTCCTGTTTTGATTATTCACAGCGCCGAAGATAAAGAGATACCATTATCTGAAGGTTTAGAGATATATAAGATACTCAAAGGACAAAAATATAAGTGGATACTTAGTGATGCGGAACATTTAAAATACTATGCAAAAGATGAAAGAAAATATGAGAAGAAGGTGATAGAATTCTTTAGAAATTCTTTATAACATGCCTACATGTTGTGCAACATAATTAATGCCTTATATAATGACAGTCTTTAGACTGACACTACCTTATTTGTCTTTGCGAGGAGTGAAGCGACGAAGCAATCTCATCTCTAAGCATTCTATGGAGTGCTATATGGAGTGTATTATGGAGTGCATTAACCGTGTTAATGCACCACTGTGACCCCATAGTAGAGTATTCCTCTACAGGGTAAACACGGTCACAGCACTCCAAAAGGGCACCACTGTGACCTGATAGAGTAATCCTATACAGGGTAAACACGGTCATTGAAATTTTTGGAGTACCCCTCCAAGGCGGGATACTCCATAGTGTTAAAAATTGTAGCTGAAGGCTTTAGCCTGCAAAGGAAATGAATGAGATTGCCGCGCTCCCATTGGTCGCTCGCAATGACAGATCCAATAATTATCATTGCCCAAGAAAAATCACCTTTTTACCAATACTTCTCTCTTCTATATCTAATCTCACGAAATAAACCCCTGGAGGCAATCTCCGTCCCAATTTATCCTGTCCCTTCCACTTAATACATCCTTCTCTATCAAAACCATTAATAAGATTTCGTATGAGCCTTCCGCAGATATCGTAAACATCTATAGAAAGCGGTTCACTTCTGGGATTGATATACCTGATGGTCGTTGAATGGGTAAATGGATTGGGAACTGGTGTATACAGGTATATATCACTAAACTCATCCACTCCTATGCCTGAACCTCCTGGTGAATAACCTATACTAATCTCATCAATTACAGGTGAGGAATCAGCAGAGGAACTGTATACCTCAAATATATACCGCACATATCGTTTATCGTTTAACGCCTCTGGCAGCTGGGTGTTATTCATAACCTCAATTGTCTCAGGTTCTGGCCAAAACCAATTGCTCGTATCTGCCTGTACACCCACAGTAATGTTACACCCATGTAGGTCTGCATCCCAGTGAATTATCCCATATTTCACCGTATCAATCTCTGTATCGTACACTGATGAGTTAAGATAACCTGTTGAATCATATGCGGTCCTTGAAATTGGATTTGTCATTATTCTATCCTGTCCTGCGTAGATAAAACCCTCATCTGATTGAAGCAGTGAATAAATATGGGCATTACCAAGAGATATACCAGACCAACTATTTCCTCCATCTTTAGATTTAAATACCCTCCCTGCTCCTGTACCTGCAAGAGTGCCTGCATATATACTACCATCATCTGCTATAATTATACTATAAACAATATTCGCCTTTGAAAGTCCACTTCCCAGATCAGATGTCACAATCCAGGTGTCTCCTCCATCTGTAGATTTATATACATATCCACTATCTACTCCTATCCCAGCATATATGGTAGAATCTGCTGCCTGAGCAAGTGCATAACAGACCACATCATGGGAGAAGCCAAGATCCACCCATGTTCCACCGCCATCAGTGGACCTGAATATACAGGATGATGTATTATTCTTTGTTCCAGCAGCATACATTGTTCCATCAAAACCCACAAGTAAATCCCATATTATTGTTGCATCTGTGAGCTCTCCTGTGTTGGTCCAATTCATGCAATTACCTGATTTGAATACATCACCACCTGTCCCTGTTCCTGCAAAGATGGTATCATTCCTTAAGGCAAGAGCATCAACCCTTGTTACACCCGAGAGACTCCCAGTTTGTGTCCACGTTGTTCCAGCATCAGAGGATTTATATACATTCCCATCTGTACCTGCATATATTACGTCATTGTATTCAAGTAGAGCGTGTACAAAATTAGAAGAACCAAGAGCTCCACCTGCTGTCCAGTTATGTCCATTGTCGTTTGAAAATAGCACTCTACCTGTTCCTGTAGTCGGATAGTTGTCAACACCCGCATATATATTCCCCACAAATTCAAGCAGTACCCAGATATTTTTAGCCCCATCCGGGTCACCCATAACCTCCCATTTATCAGAAGGTGTATCAAGGGTAAGAATTCCTGGATTTCTCCACCCATTAAGTGTGCTGCTGTAGTATTTTGTGGAATCACCCCAATAGAATTCACCACCTCCCCCAGACCAGTCTGTCTGGACCCATTCTAAGGGGTAAACAGAAAAAATTGGAAGAAAGAGTAATATTAAAAGAAAACATCCATTCATAGTATCACCCCCGGGATAAAATTAAAAAATGACAATTATGGTTGTCTGTCATTGTGAGTCCCGATGATAATCGGGACGTCGCAATCTTATTCCTTTAGCTGTCATTGCGAGCGACCAACGGGAGCGCGGCAATCTCATCCTTAACGCCTTTTTAACAGTCTAAAGACTGTCACTCCATAGAATGCTGAGAGATGAGATTGCTTCATCGTCCGTCAACCGACGGACTCCTCGCAATGACAATTACCTGTTTTCTGTTATTCGCAGGCTAAAGCCTGCGGCTACCATTTTTAGTCGTTACCTGTCATTGCGAGCGACCAATGGGAGCGCGGCAATCTCATTCATTTCCTTGTTATTGCTTACATCGACATGGTCGATGTACTCCAAAAATTTCAATGACCGTATTTACCCTGTATAGGATTACTCTATAGGGTAACAGCAATGCCCTTTTGGAGTGCTGTGACCGTGTTTACCCTGTAGAGGAATACTCTATATGGGGTCACAGTGGTGCATTAACACGGTTAATGCACTCCATAATACACTCCATAGAATGCTGAGAGATGAGATTGCTTCGTCGTCCGTCAACCGACGGACTACTCGCAATGACAATTTCCTGTTTTCTTTTATTCGCAGGCTACCATCTTTAGTCGTTATCTGTCATTGCGAGCGAACAACAGGAGCGCGGCAATCTCATTTTTAACACTAAGGAGTGCCCCGCCTTGGCGGGGTACTCCAAAAAAACTGAGGATATTTCAGCAAACATGAATGGCAAGACAGAAAGTTTTATTCGAGGGTTGTTTGTAGCAATTGCAAGCACGAATTTCCTGTAGAAAGGTATACCACTATGGAAGCGATAACTCGTGCAATTCTATATAATCTTTTCCTACTTTTGGTGTTTACTTTCAAGTATATTGGTTACTAAGGTCTTATCTCTTTCCAGTATATTGTTTCCTTAAATGAAGCAGGTAGTTCCATAACCTCAGTAAATATCTTTCCTTCAGCAAGCGTTATCATTATCGTAAGATATCCCTCGGGAGATATAGTTATTTGGGGAGTAGTTGGTAGTGATGTTCCTATAGTTTCAAATGTAACCGTTCCTTCCAGGAAGTCTACTTTATATAATCTTGCTAAACCCTGAATCTCACATGGGTCATCTGTATCTATACACTTATATGTCGTGAAGTAAACCGTGCCAGATATAACTGCAGAACCTGCAAGAACCTTTTCCCCTCTCTCTAACTTAATAAACCAACCATCATCTGAGGGTGGATTTCCTCCATGTGTTATCTCAGCAAGATCTGATTCCCTGAGAAGTACTCCTCTATCTATTATCCCGTAAAACCTTTCAAAACTATCTACATTCCTCGGATCTTCCCTATCTCCCGTACCAAAGAAGACCCAGAGGTTACCCTCTTCGTCATAAGAGAGGGAGGGAGGATAGAATATGGGTGTAACTCTTGGAGCAATCGGTTCACTTGCAAATATAACTTGACTCGACCAGGATGATACACTTGTATCAGATACATTGAATCTCCACATCTGCCCACTAACATCTCCTATATAAATCCTATCCATAAACTTGTCTATCGGTGACAGGTCAATGCCTATCGGTCTTGATGGGAAACAGTATTGTATGTTTGCATTGACAGTACTATCAAATTTAAAGACTATATTACCGTCGCTAATATCCAAGATATATAATGCCCTACCCTTTTCGTTATCTGGGTGAAATCCACCACCAAACACTGTAACCCATTTATCCCTCGGTACTCTTACCTTTCTTATCAATGGTCCTGACCAGGTCTCACTGAGTTCAGTATCTGTAAATTCCCACATATATGATGGACTGTGGGTATCAGTGATGTCGAGTGAGAAATAGTGATTCCCACCAGACCTTTCCCCGCATACAAGAATGGTCTTCCACTCATCTGCATCCTTTGTGATATCTAATGGACCTGAAGGTATCCACACACCTGCAGCGCCTGGTGAGCCATCAACCATATATTGATGACTGTTTCGCATATTCTTCAATTTGGATAGTAAATTATGGGGTATGAATGCCCATAACTCATCGCCGGAGCCATCACTAAATGAATCAGTTCCTGCACTGTATATTCCAGCATCGAAGGCATGGAGCATACCGTCATTCGCGCCTGCAAGTATTATTCTATCTCTGTTTTCGTATGTAACCTTAAACTCGTTGTAACCCTCCTCGTTGTAAAATGGGTTTGGATTCATAATTCCAAGAGGTTCGGAGTGAAAAATATCGCCAAGTTTCCAATTCATACCATTATCACCTCTTACCCAGTTTATCAAATTAGTAACATCGTTACCTGGCACTCCAAGCATCGTGCTATCTATAAATGCAGGAATAAAGGGAACAAGTGAACCATTTACCTCAGTATATATATTTCTTGAGTTACTTGATGTAGACTGAAGCCTTTTTCCCGCCTCCCAGAGCGGTAGATTAAGAGGAACACCCTGCGAATCAACGGGAAGAGAACCATCTGGGTTAAGCTGGTAGCATTTAAGGTAACCCTTCCAAAATATATCATATGATGGCAAAAAAGAGCCCATATAGAGTTTATCCTGCTGTTTTACACGCACTGCGGGAACCTCAGGTGCACTGAATGAGAAAGACCTCTCGTATACATCTCCCAGGATAGCAGCAAAGGCAGTATCAAGGGCTTCGGGAGTCGTAGCAAAGTGAGCACGTTGAGTGCCTCCTAATTTAGCAAGGGAATCAAGCATAGGAGAACCCGACATATTCTCTCCTATACCAAGGGCAAAGGTCTGAATATCATGAGTTGTTTCAAAAACTTTAGTACTTCTCAGATTTGAAGCCCAAGTATAGGGGTTAAGTGTCCATTCCTGCTCTTCACCATCTGAGACAAGCAAAACAAAATATCTACGGCAATTTCTGGCAGGATCGTTAGGTATATATTCTAATCTATAATATTCTCTTACCCAATAAAGAGAACCACCAATAGGTGTACTTCCGCATGCCCTTATCTCATGGTCTCCATCCTCAATGGATGGGTAACCACAATCATTATCTATCCAGGCTAAGATTGAATCTCTGTGTGCAGGAGTATGGGGACTAACCGGGACTCTGAGTGGATAATGTGCATAATCAGGATAACTTGTGGGCCAGGTCATACCCCACCACCACATGTATGCCGTATAATAACCGTACTGGTACTTGTATGGTGGATACCAGTTCCAGGTACATCCACTACAGTAATACGGCCAGTACCAGTTCGCATAATTTCCTCCACCGTAACTATACAGATTAGTCCATTCATAATCCTGACCATAAGTCATAAGGCCAAATTGGAATTGGGTATTTTCAGTTGTTATATCCCGAAGTGCTCTCTTCACGATATAGAGCCTGCTGTCATCAGCAAATCCATCTAAATTTGTATCCCTTCCCTGATAGACAATACTTCCATCCCCACAGGTTGCATTTCCTGCCATATCCCAGGTCATACTGCCTGACGAGTCAAGTATAATCATAATACATGGATCCATCCAGAGCATAAAAAAGACCTCGTCATCAGTAAGTACTGCAACAGGCAGTATAAGTAATATAATAAAACATATTAACCTTTTCATATACCCTCCTGGTATAATATTCATTAATAGCTGATTGCTCAGATATTAACCTCAAAACACCTTTAGTTAAGTATTTTTATTTCCTCGGGAAATTCTATTTCTACCTCATCCGGGTCGAAGGTTGAACTGGGTAACACCTTCATCTTATCTACGTTTATTAATTCCGTTTTTTCCAGAAGTTTACCCTGTCTACTTATCCTCTCTATAACTGATGGTATATATCCTAAATCCCCTACAATCAAATAGTCTCTATAATAAATATTCTCACCTTCTCTCTCCTCAAGAAGAATTACATTCCTCTCAGCATCTATGTATATCTTTGCTCCCACTGTTTCAATAATATTAACCTCTCTTCCTTCAAGATATCCTGTCTTTGATTTTAATTCAGCACACTGTGGACAATTCCATGGATAACTCATTGGGTCATCGCTTTTGTGTGTTCCCATCGGTGATATTTCCCAGGTTGTTTGACCATCATATATTGAAACACCTGTGAGTCTTTCCTTGCCTTCAATCTCAACAAGTTTTTCTATTCTTACCCTATTACCCTGTTTCATTAGTATCATTTTACCCTTTGTTGTAATATCTTTACCGGTTTTGTAAGTCGTCTCCATTAAAACCTCAGTTCCCACATCGCTCGGTACTGCTATATCTTCAGACATAGCAATAATGGGTAAAAAGACAAATATTGCAGTGGATATATATTTAACTATTCTCATTTTAACCTCCTAAATTATTATTAAATGCTATATACTCCTCTCCAATATCTGTAGAAGAGTTTTATTCTTTTAATTATCAGAAAATTCTACCTGAATCTGTTTTAATTTAAGTGACAAGGTGTGTTGTATAGCGTATACGGGTCGGTATTCGCAAGACTATCTTATGCTACTGCATCTTTAAAGGCAGCGACTATTTTGGGAACAACTACATTTAAAAGAAGTCCAAGTTGAGCCTTCTCACGGTCTATTAACATTCCCCATTGATACTCACCAAGTGGTATGACTATTAACATTTTTTCATCCACAAGATCCACAATGTAATACCTTCCAATACTTGAGAATTCACTATCCTTTAATGCATTAAAAAGATACCTGGTAGCTTGATTGAAAATAGCAGATGTCTTAGACTTTTCATTGTAACTTGCTGCAGATTTCCCATCTGCAGAACTATATATAACCGCTGTAATGAGGGCATCTCCAAGGTCTTTTTTCATGTCCTCGATAACACTATTCAATTTTTCTACATCTATTTTTATCTTTTCTTCCACCTTCTTCTCTCTTCCCTCTTCTCTCTTCCCTCTTCTTTCTTCCTCCTCTTCTATTCTTTTCTTCTCCTCCATTTTAATCCCCTCCTTTTCCTTACCTTTAACCTCTTCTTTTATCTCTTCTTCCTCCTTTCTTACCCTTACCTCTATTTTTACCTTCTCCTTTATATCTTCCTTCTTTCCTTCAATCTTTTTCTCCTCTTTTATTTTCTCTTCCACCTTCTTCTCTCTTCCCTCTTCTCTCTTCCCTCTTCTCCCTTCCTCCTCTTCCACCTTCTCCTTCGCCTCCTTTTTTTTCTCTTCCTTTTTCTCAGCTTTTACCTTCTCTTCAATCTTTTTCTCCTCTTCCTCTTTTTTCAATTCTTCTGGTTTACTCTCTTTAATCTTAAATCGTGATGTCTCAAGTAAAATTTCACTAATAGATTTCTTAAGTTTCACCCCCTTTTTCAGTCTATCTGTTTTTTCAATATTAAGAGTACCCTTCCTCCATGTTAGAATATCTTTCAAAGCATCTTCTCCTCTAAGTCCGTTACCCTCTACATAAACAATATTCCCACCTTTAATATGAATTTCTCCTTTTTTACCCCCACTTTCGCATCTCAAAATATAACTTCCTTCCTCAAGTTCTGTAAAAAATAACATATCCTTTAATGTTTCTATGGTCATCTCTAACCCAGTTTCCCATTCCACAAATGAATAAATTCCATCCTTCCATTCCATAATTTCATCGAAATTTTTCATTCCTACTTGTTCTTCTAACCTAATATTTGCAAGATTACCATTTATAAAAAACAGTACTCCCTCCATATCCACATTTGTAACCTGAAGCATACCTGAAAGCTGTCCTATTGAAATAAACCCAATTATATGTTGAATTAATAATAAATCGATCTTTCCTGAAAACTTCTTCTTTCCCTGAAACCTCCTTAATATCTTTCCTCTCTCCGCACTCAAATTGACTCTCTTTAATAGTTCATCAAATTCAAATGGTTTTTTAATATAATCAACTGCTCCAAGGGAAAAAACACGCCTCTCATCCTCAATTACATTTTTACCTGTAATCAATATTACTGGAACCCATACATCGAGTCTGGATGCCCTTATCTTCCTCATTACCTCTAATCCATCCATTTCAGGCATAACCACATCCAGAACAACACAATCATAATCCTCTTCAAGCAATTTATCAAGTCCTTCTTTTCCGGAAAATGCCATATCTACATCATATCCCTGTGTGGTAAATGCTGTAGAAAGGATTTCTGCTAAATCAGCATCATCATCAACTATTAAAATCCTCACCATACCTCCGTTTAAAAATTTTTGAGATTATACTTTCCGTTCTACTTTTCTAAAAATTCATCTATATTCTTTCCGATTATCTCGGTTGCAGCCTCTTTAAACTTTTTGATAACTTCATCTGAATCTTCACTCTCGGCTGCCTTAACCGAAGGTATTCCTGTTTTTTCTGCAAGTTTCATTCTTCCTATAAAACCCGCCTTTTTTGTCGTTACTTTATATATTTCCTTTAACTTTTCTCCCATCATACCTCTTTAGCTTGCTATCGCTTCTTCAAAGGCATCAACAATTTTGGGTATAAAGACATTTAAAAGAAGTCCAAGTTGAACCTTCTTTCCGTCGGCCAGTACTATCCACTGAAATTCACCAAGTGGAATGACTATCAATATTTTTCCATCAACAAGGTCTAAAATGTAATACCTGCCAATTTCTGGAAACTCACCCTCTTCTAACAAACCAACAAGAAATCCTGTAACCCGATTGAAGAGTGCTGCAGCCTTAGGTTGTGAATTATAACCTGCTATAGATTGACCATCCATAGAGCCATATATATCTGTTGCAATGAGAGCATCTTCCAGGTTATCCTTAAGGATTTTTAAAGCAGCATTCACTTTCTTTATGTCCATTTCTCCTCCCTTTTCGAATCTACACTTTTCACATCTCAAACTGTATAATTATTTTATTAAAGGTTATATACAACCAAAAATTTTTAATGTTGAGTTATAAATGGTACGGGACCTATTCTTACACCTGCTTCAAGTGAACGTGTTATATCTCTTTCCTTTCCTGATGTCCTTACTTCATAAATAATATTTACCAATTCTGCACTCCAAAGTGGTGGTGTATACATATCCTCGATGCTTATTTCCTCTGGTAAAGAATCCGGGAGTCCTGTCTTGTACAATGCATTATTGGGAAGAGCTGCCCATGTATCGGGTGGCGCAGGTATGGCGCTTGTTTCCGTGTGTAATTTAGATATTGCAAGGTCAAGGCACGCCTCTGCAGCATTAAATGCAGTTTCACTTCTCTTAATATAGGTGGTAATCTGTCTTTCACCAAGGGTTCTAACGATGAGGGCAGATGCAAGTATTCCGAGTATAACCATAATCCCGAAAACCATTACTATAGACATTCCCTCTTCATTTCTCAACATAAAACCCCCACAAAAATATATTAAAAATCAAAAATTAAATATAAAAGATTAAACCTGCTTGCTGGGCAGTCGGGTACTCCAAAAAGTTGTCATTGCGAGCGAATGAAATGAGCGTGGCAATCTCTATCCCGAATCTGTCATTGCGAGCGAATGAAATGAGCGTGGCAATCTCTATCCCGAATCTGTCATTGCGAGCGAATGAAATGAGCGTGGCAACCTCCTCTTTAATTTCGCATCTTTATTTCTCGTGCTAACTCATATCTTTCAGGTCCTGCAACATTATTATCCCTTCTCATTACAACAGTGACCAGAATAGAGTTTATAGATTGCAAACTGTCAGAAAGAACAGGTCGAGGGAGTGTATCATGCCTACGATTTAGATATACAAATGCTAATGAATCAATACCCCATGGTGCAAAGTCGTTAAGCGAATATGTTACAATCTCATTCAAACCATCCAGTGCCCCGTTTCCATTGTAATCAATAACCACTTCAATGCTATCGCTACCTCCGTAACTGACAGAATTATCAAATATAGAACTTTCAGTAGGATTGTAACCTGCCATTCTCAGAACCTTGGTCATATTTAGCATTGCACTCGTTGTATTTCGAAACATCCTTATAAGGGTATCTTCACCCACATAAATTCTTTCCTGACTGATATGGACCGCAACCACAACAATAGCGATAACGGCACCTATCGCAGCTACTAATAATACCTCGACTAATGTAGTACCTCTGTTATTATTTATAAAACCCATATAACATCAAAAAATTAGAGAATATCCCAAACCTTTATGATAACAAACAAAGCGATTGCTTCACCTACGGTTCGCAATGACAGTGAAAAAGGTCATTGCGAGTCCGTCGTTTGACGGACGCGGCAATCTCATTTTTTAATATCCTTATTACACCTTGTGATTAATTCTCGGAAATAAACCCTCTTGATATTTAACATTTCTTATCCTCTTATATTCCTGCTAGTCATGGCCGGAAACGAGAGTTATAAGTCTTACTGTGTCCACTACTCCTATGGGTAGTGCCTGCCAGTAACACCTTACATCTACTTGTACAGTACTAACCGTATTAACAGAAAGGATGTATCTTCTTACAATATGTCCAATGCTGTCTGTTTCTGTTGTATATCCTGCATTTATTGTATCCACCAGACTGATGTATCCGAGTGCCCTTAATTCCTCAATCTTGTCCTGTGCATAGTTAGTTGCCTGAGATAATCTATCTGTAGTAGCGTTTACAAAGGGATTAACAGTAAATATTCTCATTAGGGAAACAATACCAATCCCAAGTATAAGAGAAGCTACCATAACTGAGACCAGACTAAATCCGTTTTTTCTTGATATTATAATTTTTTCATGCATAAGTTAATTATTTCAGTTCTTTAATTATTAAGATTTATCGAGTTTGTATTATCCTGGGTGTTACAAATATCATAATTTCGACCCTGTCCTTGCTTATACTGCTGTATTTAAAGAGACGCCCAAGAAGTGGAATGCTGGACAAAAATGGAATACCTTTTTCAACTTTACTCTCCCTCTCTCTTATAACACCACCAATTACTGCTGTCTCTCCATCTAAGACTCTCAATTTCGTTTTAATTTCGTTCGAAAGTATTATAATCCCACCTTCAACAGTTGCCTCACTTGAAAGGTCACTCACCTCAGGATGGAGCTCAAGCACAATTTCATTATTGGGATTTATATGTGGCCTAACAGTAAACTTGAGAGCCACATCATAGAATCTAATTATTTTGTTTCCTGCCATATCCAATGTAATTACTGGAACCTTTTTCCCAGAGAGAATCATCGCCTCCTCATTATCGGCTACAGCAATACTTGGTTCTGATAGAATCCTCGCCTGATCCTTCGATTCTAATAGTCCGATGAATGCATCTATATCTATGCCTGCTCGCAACGTCCCAAATGTAAAGGTAAATGGAGCTTCTCCACGAGCATCTAATGCCCCTCCCATATGGGTGTCTCTGGTTGGATCATCCAGGTCTCCTATAAACCACCTTATACCTGTCTCCCTCGCTGTTTTATAATCAATTTCTACTATCTTTGCCTGAATCATTACCTGTGGTGTTGGACTATCAATAGTATCTAACAAGGCTGTAAGTTTGGGTATATTGCTCGGAATATCCGTTACTATTAACGAGTTTGTTCTGGTATCAACATTTATACCACCCCTATCAGACATCATAGCTCTTACTACGCCCATTATATCACGTGCATCAGCATACCTTATCCTGAAGACATGCGTTTCAAGGTCCACCATCTTTCTTCTTTCTTCAAACTCAACCATAGTCATTACACCAATCATTTCCTCCTGCTCAACAGCTCCAAGACCATGAACCTGTAGTACTGTTTTGAATGCATCTTCCCATGATACATCTTTCAGACTCAAGGATATTGTTCCTCTTACATTCTCAGATATTACAATGTTTACATCACCAAGCTCTGCAAATGCCTGTATAACTGTTCTTATATCAGCATTTTTAAACTTCAGGGTTACGGGTCTATCCCTCTCAGCATACAATGAAAAAGATATGATAAGGGATAGGAGTAAAGAAGCTACCAACCTTTTCATTTCTACTCCTTTTCTATAATTCTAAGGGTTAATCTCTCCGTTCTTCCAAGTTCCCAAAGAGTAAAGTCTACACTCTTCTTATCTACCTTGCTTACCTTTCCGTTTCTTATTCTGTCACCCTCTTCAACAATGAATACCTCCCCATCTTCTGCCTGAATAAGGGCATATCTTTCCTGAGGACTCCATACAATTCCTACAACCTGCGCACCCCTTATGTCAAGAAGTGTATCCTCCTCAGAGGCTAAACCAACAAGTGGTTTAAAGGGATCTCTTCTTCCTCTTGTTGAATACGTAAAGATCTCCGGTACCTGCGGACTTTCGATAATCTTTTTCTGCTCCTTCTCTTCTATTACTTCCGGCTCTACGATTTCCTTTTTCTCTTCCTTCCCAACCTCAGGTAATACACCTGCTTTAAGCAGAATATCAAAGCCTTTATCCGTTTTCTTTATAGTATAAGCCATTTCTTTTTTTAAATCCAGAACCACTCTTGTTACATCAGGTTTGTATTGACCTATCCTAACAGCTATGAGATTCCCTTTATTGACATCAATTCTTAGTTTATCTGCACTATACTCTGATTGAGAAAAATCTACAACAATTCTTGGTGGAGGAGGAACGTGCACCTCCTTGTAGGCTGCTGCATCAGTAATGACGGAGATTACAGTGCACGTGTCAGTTATAGAAACAGCTATGTCGTTTATAGTTGCAGGGAATGCTTGTCCATTAAGAAGGAAAAGCCACAAACATACTAATGCTCCAAAAAACTTGTTCATTTTCCCCCCGCTTGCGAAATTTCTTTTGCTACAGTATATGCGGAAACAATAAAATCTGCCTGTAGAGTAATTATCTCCGAATCTTTTTCTCTTAACGGTTTTATATTCAATTGTCCCACCTTTAGCAATCTTGGAAGCCGCGAAATCTCTGATAGGAATTTTCCGAATTGGTGGTAACTACTGCGTAATTTGAAACTAATAGGGATTTCAGTAGAGAAACCATGCGGAATAGGGCCCAGGGGTTTGAATTCACTAACAACCACTCCACACCGTTTTGCAACCCTGGCAATATCTTCAAGAAGATTCGGTATCTCCCTCTCTTCAGGCAGAAGCAGCTCAATCCTCCTCCATGTCGTAATAAGGGAATCGTACTCTCTCTCTAACCTGCTGTATTGTTTCAAATTTTCTCTTGCTATACTCATTGTTCTATCGAGTTCTGTATATTCTCCTTTAAGATTCAAAAATGTCTTCCGTTTTGACGGATAAATTATGGTGAAAAAGATAAGACAGAGGATTCCCACTATTACACCGGAGGCTATTATCTTATTTCTCAACATCACATCCAAGATAACTCCTTTTTTAATCTCCCTGGGATGCGTACCACTCTAAACAGACAGGGAATAAAATAAATTCCTCGCCTGCCTTTAGAGTAAGACCTCCCCCAAAATCATAAAACCATCCACCCTTGTATACACAGAACACCCTTACGTCAGCATAATACTTAAAGGTATATCCTGTGAAATCTTCTAAAAGTTCACTATAGACATCCCCAGAAAAAGTGCCATATGTATGTCCAAGATATATCGGTATTCTGTATATTCCTTCTGAGTCGGTATAACCCATAATATCAGGTCCTATGTAAGGTACCCCTGACATCTCATCACTTTCGACCCATACCTGAACACTCTCTGCTGGGTCAGTATAATACCAATCTGTATAAACCCATATTGAATCCTCGCACTGAAATATCGAATCAGTAAAGACAACATGTCTATACACAACTCCAGTTACAATGGCGTTATCAGGGTCATCTTCCATCTGCTCACAACCTAAAATAGGCAAAAGACAGAGCAGTAAAATAAGCGCCTTCTTCTTCATTCCACCTCCTTTTATTTACAAAAAAATATTGTCAAAAATCTATACCACAGACCTGCCCTATAACCTTTTATCGTCCGTCAAACGACGGACTCCTACCTCCTGATACTCTGATAATCTGATATTCTGCCTACTGATCTGCTAATATCCTGATATACTCTGGTACTCGTCAATCGCCCTACTCAATACGCTCTACGCTAACCCTATTCACTAAATATTGTTCTTATCTCAAATTCGGTAATTTCAACCCCGCTGGCTTCACTAGTCTTTGTAAAAGACAATTCAACTCCTGAAAAATGCGGGGAATCCTCGAGTCTTTTAAGAAACTCAGATGTTCCAAGATTACTTCCAGTTATCCCCTTTATCAAGACGGCAAAGCTCCTTTCGCCTCCTTCTTCACTTAGATACGTAAGCCATGTATAAGGAGGTAATATATGGTTTAATTCGTCTAATAACTTAACCCTGGAATATTTTCCTTCTTCTAATTGCTCTACAATCTGAATTCTCTTTCTAATTTCCTGCCTTTTCTTTTTCAGGTCATCCAGGAGTGCCATTCTCTCCATCACAGTTGTTTCCTGAACCCTTAATGATTTTGTTTGAGTTCTATAATTACCCACACTCATTGCTGTTAGAATATATATTAGAGCCAGCACAAGAAAAGTTAATCCTCCTGCCCACAAAGGAAAGCTCCCTTTGAGTAGAGAAACCAACTTCTGTTCTTTTCTGGGTCTCATTTCAACTGGAAGAAGATTCACACCTTCATTTCTGAGACCAAGAATAGCAAGACCGAATGCTATATCGTATCTATTGGGTAGTTCAATGGTCGTTTCAGTTGACATACCCACAAAAGGGTCACCTATTTTGCAAACAACCTCGGTAGCATTTTGTATGGACTCACTCAAACCTGGGATAGTTGCACCCTCACCTGTAAGAATTATCTCTTCACATTTCAAACCGTCTGCCTTTATAAAAGCCTTGACCTGCTGCACAATACTACGGTTATTATAGTTTAATGTCTTAGCAACCCTCTCTGTTATAGTACCCTCACCAAGAATAATCGGCACTGCTTCATCAACGGGTATTTGCTGCTCTTTAGCAATACTCCTCAAGTAAACATCGACTCCTGTCCTTACATCTAAATAATTATTGAATACGCCATCTCTAATTGATATGACATTAGTTCTATCACTGCATAAACTCACTATTAAATAGTCGCCCTTATCTGGAATGAGTCCGTTTATACGAAAGAGCTTAGCAAGCACAATTGGAACCATGCTTATAATTACTGGCTTGAGATCTACATCTTGAATTATACCAAGTATAGAATATATCCTATCTTTCTTGGCTGCTGCTATAACAACCCTATTTGGCTTTCCCTTTAACGTCATTGTATCATAGCAGACATCCTCAATATCATAAGGTATATTGGCTGTTGCAATATCCTTTTTCTTTCTTTCTATTTCCCTCTCCTTAAATTCTGTCTCTACTGATTTAATAAGAACATCCCTACCTGATGTAATCAGTGCAACATCCTTATCTTGAGTATCCTCAGCCTGGAATTCCTTGATAAATGAACTTATTAAATCAACAAGTGTAGTATCATCCATCACCTCTCCATCAACTATTACGTCGAGAGGAAGTTCTTTCAACCCGACTTTCTTAACACTATATCCCCCGGTAGTTTTTTGAACTTGAACGACTTTAATAAATCTACTACCAATATCAAGTCCAAGTATTTTCTCTGCGGTATAAAAGACAGGTCTGGCTAAAACCTCTTTTATCCTACTTATCTCCATTTCTCTCCCCCTTCAAAACTAAGAATATACATATATATCAGCAAATAAGGTAATCCTCCTTTGGTCTTATCTTCTTCTAAAATATCTTAATCCTTATCTGTTTCTATGTTATCTTTTACAGTGAATTGCTCCTCCTCCTCTGTTTTCAAATCAAGAGCCTCTTTGGCAAGAGTTAGGGTCACTTCTTCTTTCTTGTATTCAGCAAGAGAGATAATCTTATGAAGTAAACCAAGGACCCCTCTTACACTGCCTGGTCCTTCTTTGGCAATATATTCAATAATATCATCTGAAATCTTCTTGTCCCCAACATGTTTCTTCAAAATAGCCATCTTAGTCTCGAAAACAGGCTCCTTTATCTCAACTACTACACCTGATGCAAATCTTGATGTAAGTCTCTTCATCAACTCTGTTAATTTTTCAGGAGGTCTATCACTGGTTAAAACTATCTGACACTTACGGTGACTTAGAAGGTCAAAAATATGAAAAAATTCCTCCTGTGTCCTCTCTCTTCCAATAAGAAACTCTACATCGTCAAGAAGTAAAACATCTATTGTACTATATTTATCCTGGAATTCCTTAAGGGTATTTTCCTGAATTGCAGTAAGAAGTCTATTAACAAACTTCTTTGCAGATGTATAACAGAAACTTCTTTCTGTAGAATCATTCTTTACATAGTTTCCAACTGCATTTAGAAGATGCGTTTTTCCAAGTCCAACATCACCCCATATGAAGAATGGATTGTATTCATCATTATAACTCTTGGCAACAGCAAGCGCAAGGGAGTATGCGAATTCATTTCCACGGTCGACTACGAATTTTTCAAAAGAAAATTCATCAACCAATGGAATTCCCTCCATAGTCTCTAAAAGCGGGAAAAAAGTAAGCTTCCCTTCCCCCCTTCCTGCATAAAAAACCTCTATCGCCTTTTCTATCTGACTCTTTTTGCTTGCAAAGGGTAAAATCTCATAATCTGTAATATGTGAGATAAACTTGAGTATATTCTGATTTAAAGGATTGATCATCGAGATGGCAATTGCATCCCTTGCCTTTCTAACTGGTATTATAAATAAAGATTTCGCAACACGTGCGGGAATGATTCTGACTGCTTCCTCATCTATTTCCATCTTATCAAGGTCAATGGTGCGACAGCCGTAGTTGTTTATAAGAAATTCAATCCATTTATCCTCATCAAGTGCCCCAATATCAAAAAGACAGAATTCGAGCTCCTTACCCTCATTTCTCTGCACTTGGAGAGCTTCTTTGAGTTGCGAAGCGGATATAATCCCATTCTCCTTTGCCTTATCCCACATACCCTCTGTCATACTATCTTCCTTGTGTAAGATAAAATTAATAAATAATGTGTCACTTAAAATGATTAAAGTCTTATAAATGTATAAATGGTTTTCACATTCTGACGTAAATCCTATTCAAGAGTCAGTTGCCTTAATTGGATTATCTTTTCCTCTATATCCTTGTAATATATATCCCTTATATAAGCATTCTCATAAGATTCAATTGCCTTTTCAAGTTGACTTATCTTCTCGTAGGCTATGCCCAGATTATAGTATAGTCTTACGGATATTGGAGAAAACTCTTCAGCCAATTTTAACGCCTCCTTAAATTCTTTTATTGCACTTTCTACTTCTCCTGTATCAAAATATAGAAGACCGAGTATCTCCATCTCCTTTACTGGTGCCTTTGTATGCTTCTTTGCCTTTTTAAGTTCTTCCCTGGCATATTCCAGCAATTCCATCTCTATAAAGACTACACCAAGGGTAAATGGCTCCTTCTCGTCAATACAATCTCTACTAATGTCTAACTTAAGAACATCTTCTATAAGCATAATTTATATCCCTGTTACTTCTTTATTCACTCCCTCATTTAAATAAACGATAGTGCTTGATTACAGTATTATCAATCTCGCTCTTTGGTGCAACCATTGCTATGACTTTTAGTCCTGTTTCATCCTCTACAGTGGATATTGCCTCCTTATCAATGGGGTTTGCCATGGAAACAATTATATATTTATTGTTAGATTTGATGGGAATCAGAGAATACTTCTTGGCTGTTCCTTTCGAGACAAGAGCCAATGGTCTTTTATCAACTATAGAATCCGGATTGTATAAAGGAAACCCGAGTATTCTTACAAATATCTTCACAAGCTCCATCTCACCCAATGACTCACACTGAATTAGGCTCTTTTCTATTTCCCCACCTTTCTCCCATTGATGCTCCATCGCCTTGTTAAGGTCATCTTTTGAGATTATCTCTTCATTTAAGAGTAAATCTACTAATCTTTCTTTTGTTTTAAGCTGTAACATACTTTTTAATTGTCTGTGCCAGGCTAATATACATCTTAATCTCTTCAACTATATCTTTAGACATCGTTTTTTTTTCAATTAAATTATTGAAGATTCTAATCGCAAGTCGTGGTTTATGGTTCTCAAGAAAACACAAACCCAGGAGTTTCAGTTTCTCTATATCGTTTGGTGAGTCTCTAAGTGGTTTCTGTAATACAGCTATTGCCTGCTTATGGAGTTTGAGATTTCTGTATACCTCTATCTCTTCATCCCTATTTCTCGTATCTCCTTCTTCAATATATCCCTTGATAGACCTTATTGTAGAGAGCATAAATTCAGTATCTTCTTCTGTAAGACCCTCTACATTTATTCTGAAAAGTTTATCTAATGCCTCGATCTTGAGATTCGCCTTAATATAAATATTCTTTACCTTTTCTAAAAGGAGGTCATGGCCTGCAAGTAGCGTTATCATCTCCTGGTACTCATTTATATATTTCTTGAGGTATATAAGTTTTGAATCCTTACTCAAGTACGTGTTAAACCATCTTATTGCCTCGAAAGCAAGGTTAAGTTTTGTATTCAACTGTGCCAGCCTGAAATAAAGATCAGGTCTTTCTAAACCGTATCTAAGCATCTTACTACATATAGCAGTCCCACTATCATAAAGTTCCTCTTTTATATACAACTCTATCGATATCAAATAATTTTCTAAAGCAACAGTTTTTTCTCCCTTCTTCATGTACATATCACCGAGCCGGTTATATATGTCACCGCTTTCTCCACCTTCACCAATTATATCTTTATATAGTCCAATTGCTTTATCCCACTCCTTTTTCAACACATACTTCTGTATATCTATTTCCTTTATTCTATTGGTCCGCATAAGTAACAATATCAAATATTAAAAATAACACGCTGTCCCAAAGTTACGTAATTACAGATAAGATATCGCCTGTCATTGCGAGCGAACGCAGTGAGTGCGGCAATCTTATTCCCGAATCTGTCATTGCGAACGAACGCAGTGAGTGCGGCAATCTCACCTTCTAATAACTATCTTTCCTTAAAAGCGATTGCTTCGCCTGCAGCTCGCAATGACGAGAATGGAGGTGTCATTGCGAGTGAATGAAATGAACGCGGCAATCTCATCAAAAATTAAAATTCCATATAAATTTTATTAACTTTTCTCCCCAGAAGGCGTAGATAAATGCACCTGCTGAGAGAAAGGGTCCAAATGGCACCTTCCTCCTTTTCATTGGAACGCTCACCACCAAACCAATTACTGCCCCAAAAAACAGGGTCAGGAGTACACCAATCGGACCAAGAAATGAGCCTATCATCCCAAGAAGTTTGATATCTCCACCACCCATTGCATCCTGTTTGAGTACCCACTTCCCAACAATTGCAAAAATATATAATAGCCCAATTCCTGTTGCAATCCCAATAATTGACCTAAACCAGGTAATTGTCCAGAAGCTCAACCCAAATCCAATTATCATACCCGACAGAGTCAGTACATCAGGTATCCTATTTGTATCAAGGTCAATGAATGAGATTGCTAATAGAAAAAGAAAGAGAATGAGAAATGAAAGAGTCCTGATACAGACACCAAACTGATAGAATGTAAACACAAATATAAATCCAGTAGTCAGCTCGATCAGTGGATACCTGATTGGAATACGAGCTTTACAGAATCTACATCTCCCTTTCAGGATAATATACGACAGGACTGGTATATTATCATACCAGAGTATTCTTTTCCCACATTTCTCACACTTAGAGAAGGAGAGTCCTGCCGGGAGTTTCCTGGGAAGTCTATATATAACCACACCAAGGAAACTCCCGAAACAGGCACCGAGAATGAATAGTAGAAAGACCATTCGTTTTGCCGCCTTTTAACTATGCATTATCCATCTTAAGTATCACTGTAATATTACCAGGGACCAACTGCAGTTTCGTTATGAAAAATACTATCTTCACTCGCATGGACATAGTGGTTTGGTTTGACCTTTAGTACTTTAGCGTCTATATGATATGTGTAATCAGTGACCTGGTCGTATGTGAGACCGCTAAATGTCTGAGAGTCTATAGGCGCGGAGACATGTTGACCTATTGAATCACGAAGATCAGGTAGATAGTCACAGTCACCAGGAAAATGTCCCTCATATACAAAGTACAAACCCAATCCCTCTCTTACGAGTGATACATCTGCTACAGCGGCATTTATCCTTGCATCATTCTGTGCACCCATAAATCTCGGTATCAATATTGCTGCCAGGACTCCGAGGATGATCACAACGATCATCAACTCTATGAGTGTAAATCCCTTGTTGTTTCTCACGATTTTCACCTCCTTTCATATAAAATAACAACCACATAGTGCAGGTTTTTTAAACCCGCACAACCCTTTCAAGTAGTTTTCTATTACCACCCCCCTTAGTAAAATCAAATATCAAATATTAAATATCAAAATTTCAAAGACTATATAACTCAATAAATTTATCCCGTGAAATGCAAAGCATATTTCACTGGGACACAACAAACTCAATAAATTTATCCTGTGAAATGCAACCTGTCCTGTGGAAACGACTTGTCCTGTGAAATGCTTAGCTATTTCTGCAGGAAGTTATTCAACGGGAAGCATATTTCACTGGGACCCAACAAACCCTACGACTCTTTTTTACCTTATCTGCTCATCTGTCCTATAATATCAAACATTGGCAGATACATCGCCACGAGCATCACACCAACCAAGCCTCCCATAAATACAATCATTATTGGTTCTATAACGGATGTAAGTGTGCTAACAGCAGCATCCACTTCCTCATCATAAAACGTAGATATATTTTCAAGCATATCAGGCAGTTGACCACTTTCTTCACCGGTTGCTATAAGCTGAGTAACCAGTGGGGGAAAGACACCGCAATCCTTCAAAGGTGTTACGATGCTCTCTCCTGCTGCAATCCTCTCTGCAGATAACAAGACAGCCTTTTCAACAACCTTGTTTCCTGATGTTTGTGCGGTGATACCCAGCGATTCAACTACTGGAACTCCACTTGTGAGCAGTGAACTCATTGTTACGGCAAATCTCGATATTGAAGTCTTTCTGATAAGTTCACCAAAAATGGGAATCTTAAATATAAAAGCATCAACAGCCATCCTGATATTCTCCTTCTTTAACAGGTATCGAAATAAGAAGACCAGCCCAATTATTATCAATATTACAAGCCATATGTACCTTCTCATGAATGAAGAGAGTCCAACCACAACCCTGGTCAGAAGAGGAAGTTGTCCCCCAAGCTGTTCAAACATCCCTGCAAACGTTGGTATAATCATAGTAAGCATAAATATCAATACACCTACTGCAACGATAAATATAACCGCTGGATATGCCATAGCCATTTTTATCTTTCGCTGTATTGCAAGTGACTTGTCGAACCATTTGGCAAGATTTTCAAGACCCTGTCCTAAAAACCCACCCTCTTCACCTGCTCTCACCATCGCCACATAAAGTTGTCCGAAGACATCTATTTTTTGGCCAAATGCATCATACAGAGATAATCCCGACTCAACACTCTCCGCAATACCAGTTATAACTGCCTGAAACTTCTTCTTTGTTAACTGCTCTGCTAATCCCTTCAAACACCTTACAACAGGAACACCTGCCTTCACCATAACGCCGAACTGTCGTGTAAATGTTGCTATATCTTTTAAAGTTATCCTTTCGAACATAAAAATATCCTTTTTAATGCCTTAAAGTATGCATCAACACGGTTGATGCACTCCATAGAACACTCCATAAGGCACTCCATAATACAATACTTAGCCCTTACCCAGCATTGTTTCAAGTTCCCGTTGGTCGGTTGTATAGTTTAATGCCTCAGAACGTCTTACTCTATCATCTTTGACAAGCTTGGCAAGACTCATATTAAATGTCTGCATATAATGTTTCTGACCTGCCTGGATAATGCCGTATATCTCATGCTCCCTTCCTTCTCTTATCATTGTGCGAACCGCAGGTGTAGCTATAAGTATCTCAACTGCAAGCACAAGCCCCCCGTTTTTCCCTGGTAGGAGTGCCTGTGCAAAAATTGCCTGTAATGTAGTAGAAAGCTGTGTCCTGACCTGTCTCTGTTGAGCAGAAGGAAATACGTCTATTATCCTCTCAATTGAGCTCACAGCTGAATTTGTGTGAAGAGTTGAAAGCAAAAGATGTCCTGTCTCTGCAGCTGTAAGGGCAAAGCTTACAGTTTCAATATCCCTCATCTCACCAACAAATATAACATCAGGATCTTCTCTAAGGCAGTATTTGAGAGCATTCGCAAAGGATTTTGTATCGTATCCTACCTCTCTTTGATGCACCATAGACCTTTTATGCTCGAATACATACTCAATCGGGTCCTCAATTGTCATTATGTGACACGCCCTCTCGTTATTTATTCTCTGAACCATCGACGCAAGGGTAGTAGATTTGCCTGAGCCAGTAGCACCAGTAACGAGCACGAGCCCTTTAGGTTTCCTGGTAAGCTCCTTCGTCATTTCAGGTAGACCCAACTCCACGAATGATGGTATCCTTGATGGAAGAAATCTTATAGCGCAGGCTACATTACCTCTCTCAATAAATGCATTTCCCCTGAATCTTGCCTCTCCGTCTCTACCAAATGAAAAATCGATTTCATTTTGATGTTCAAATCTCGTTCTCTGTTCATCAGTAAAAAGAGAATATGTGAGTTCCTTTACAAGCTCCGGTGTAAGAACTACTGACTCAGAATTTACTAACCTTTGAGCAATTCGAAATTGTGCTGGAAGCCCAACGGTTATATGTAGGTCCGTTGCCTCCTTCATAATCATTTCATCAAGTAGTAATTCCATGTCGATCATTCGATCTCCTTCGTTACTCGAATAACCTCATCGAGTGTTGTCAAACCGTTCTTGAATTTATCTATTGCAGCATCTCTTAGTGTAATCATACCTCCTTTTTTCGCCAGTTCTCTTAACTCATCAATAGATTTACGCTGTACTATCATCTCCCTCATTAAAGGGGATACATACATTATCTCGTATATACCCTCTCTCCCCTTATAACCTGTATTATTGCAGTAAGAACATCCCTTACCTTTATAGAATACATTTCTTTTGAAAAGGGATGTGTCAATTCCTGCTTTATCAATGATATCCATTGAAATCTCAACTTCCTCTTTACACTTTTCACATATCTTTCTAACGAGTCTCTGAGCCATGACAAGAACCAGAGAAGAAGAGATAAGATAGGACTCGAGACCCATATCCTGTAATCTGGTTATCGCAGAAGGTGCGTCATTCGTGTGAAGTGTTGATAAGACAAGGTGACCGGTAAGAGACGCCTTTATAGCTATATCCGCTGTTTCTTTATCTCTTATCTCACCAACCATTATCACATCTGGGTCCTGACGTAGGAAAGACCTCAATGCATATGCAAATGTAAGACCTATTTTCTCCCTGATGGCTACCTGATTTACACCTGGAAAGTCAAATTCCACTGGGTCTTCAATTGTCATAATGTTTATATCTGGACGATTAATACGCGTGAGTGCAGAATACAGGGTTGTGGTCTTGCCAGACCCGGTTGGTCCTGTTACAAGCATGAGACCATAGGGAAGATTTATAGTCTCCTTAAATCTCTGCAATGCAGTTTCATCCATTCCAAGACTCTCCATATCAAGGGGAACTGCTGCCTTATCGAGTATCCTCATTACAACCTTTTCCCCATATATAGTAGGAGTAGTTGATACCCTTAAATCCACTGTCCTACCCTGATATTTAACCATTATACGACCATCTTGTGGAATCCTGTGTTCGGCAAGGTCAAGGTTAGCCATCACTTTAACTCTTGATGATATAGCTCTCCTTAATCTCCATGGAGGTGAAGGAAGTTCAAGTAGTTTGCCATCGATACGAATTCTCGCCCTTATAAAACTTTCATAGGGTTCGATATGTATATCACTTGCAGTCTTTAATATTGCCTCTCTGATAAGACTATTTACATATCGGACAACCGGTGCTTCTTCTGCCAGGACAAGCAAATCCTCAGCACCCTGGTCTTCTTTATCTGTTTCTATAAGCTCGAGTTCGGAAGTTTTTGTTAAATCACTGATAATTGAGGAAATGCTCTCAATCTCACCATAGTAACGAGTAATTGCGTCATCAAAATCCTTCTGTTTAGCTGTAAATGGCTCGATTTCATAACCAGTTATGAATCTGAGATCAGTTAAAAGTAGTGTATCCGATGGGTCATTCACAACTACATTAAGTACCCTACCTCTTTTTTTAATTGGTAAGCACCTGCGTGCTCTGGCAAAGTCTGAAGGTATAAGACTTAAGAGATCCTCAGGAATCTTAATCTCGGATATATCAATAGTGAACGAGCTAATTTCTTTTTTACTTTCCTTCTTTTCTGTATCTACTTCTTCCATATATAAACCCCTAATATCTAAAACTCAGTTCACAAATTCATTTTAATATTTAATATTCTTTATAAGATATTATAACACTTTTTTTTATTTTTGTCAAGGTTTTTTTAGATATATTTTTTGGCCATAATCTGGAAAAGTGAAATATGTCTCTCTATACAATATAATACAAAAAAACGAAATTGTCAAGAAAAAAATTAAAAAAATAAAATATTGGTAGTATTGTTCTACTTTACACAAACCCAGAGTCAAACACATTCTTGAGATACTCTATTAAAATTCTATTATAAATTTTTACTATAAACATGAAATTTTCGTTTATTTGCGAGGGTAGTTGTTGTATGCCATAAGTATTTTCTCCCCGTAGATATACATTTCTAATTTATACATTAAATATCGAAGTTTACTATATAACCTGAATAATTCGAAACTCTTTCTGCCAGCTTCTGGGTAAAAACCATATATTATTTAGGTATTATATGTATATCACAACAGAAATATGTTTATATTATGAATAAGTTATATTATAATACTCATTAATTTTTATTATATAAAGATAAAAAAAATTATTTAAATATGGGCCATATTCTGGATAACTATAAAAAGCTACTTTTTACATCTAATACTCTTTTTCAATTTATTTATTACCTCATACATAGTTGATATTTCAAAAGGCTTTTTAATAAAATCAATAGCTCCTATTTGAAGTGCTCTATCCTTGGCTTTTGCATCTGCACTCGCAAAAAGTATCTTCGCAGATGGATCAATTTGTAATATCTCGACTGATGTCTCAATACCATCCTTTCTTGGCATACGATGGTCCATAATTACCAAATCTGGTCTTTTATAAGACAATATAAGATTACGATAAATCCGCAGTGCCTCTACTCCATCATAGGCATCACTAACTACACAATCCCCGTGGAGTTCGAATATATCCCTCAAAAGTTCGTGAAGTACTGGTTCATCATCTACAATTAATATATTCATAATCTTTCTGGAGTGCTGTGACCGTGTTTACCCTGTAGAGGAATACTCTATGGGGTCACAGCAATGCATCAACACGGTTGATGCACTCCATAATGCACTCCATAATGCACTCCATATTAATGTAAATTAAGTGTGGGATACGTCCGAGATGGTGGGAATATGGGAATATAGGATTACCTGGTGAGTTCTTTTATTCTTCTAATTAGCATATCGGCATCGAAGGGTTTCATTATAAAATCATCCGCCTTTAGTTGTAAAGCTCTCTTCCTGTCCGTATCAGAGCCTTTACCGGTAAGTATAATTATTGGTATTTTACTGGTCATTGCAGAACCCTTTAGTCTCTCCAGGGTTGTAAATCCACCCCCTGCAGGCATAACCAGGTCAAGAATGATAATGTCAGGAATTTCCCTGTGTGCAAATTGAATTGCCTGAAGAGCGTCGTAAGCAACCACCACCTCATATCCCTTGTTGGATAATAGGTCTGTTATAAGACCTACAATATCTCTATCATCATCTACTACTAAAACTGTTTTTATTAACTTATCCATGACTCTGTGGGTTACTTACTCATGCCGAAAAAAATCACCATAGATTATATAACAATTTTTCATAAAAGTCAAGTAAAAAAGAAAAAAAATTATATCCTGTTTCTAAAATAAATCCATAATATACATTACAAGTTATTGTTGTGCAAGAACTTAAAGCAATAATAAACCTTTTAACTCTTTTGGCGGAGGGAGAGGGATTCGAACCCCCGTTCCGACTTTTATCGGAAACACGATTTCGAGTCGTGCGCCTTCTTCCACTCGGCCATCCCTCCTCATTTTACAATACTTAAACCCCTTTTCTTCTCACTTTTAATGTGAGCCCTACAATCCCCACTACTTCAACCTTCTCACCTTTTTCTATAACCTCATCGGATTCGACATTCCAGAGTTCACCAGAGACTGAGATGACACCTTCCTTCTCTATTTTCTTTGTAACCTTACCAAGCTGACCTATAATACCCTTGCCACCAGTCGTTGGTTTTCTTCTCATAGCCCGGAATGCCATCCCAAGAGCAAACATAAAAAAACCTCCAACCAATATAGTAGTGGTTATTATCAGAGGAATCGAAATTTGAAGAAACTCTGCCTCAGAACGTATGAGCATTATCGAGCCCAGGACAAGTGATACTACACCTCCAATAGCAAGGGGACCATAAGTGGGAGTGAGCACCTCAAGGACGAAGAAAATAGCTGATAGAATTATCAGCCCAAGCCCAGCATAATTTATCGGTAACATCCTGAATGCAAAAAAAGCAAGAAGCAAACATATCGCACCAAAGACCCCGGGTATGAATGTGCCTGGTCTTGAAAATTCAAGAATCAATCCATAAATACCAAGAATAAGAAATATATATGCCAGGTTGGGATTTGCCAGCTTCGAGAAGAGCCTCTCCCTGAATGTTTGCTTAATCTCAACAACCTCTCTACCCTCTGTCCTAAGTATCTCCTTTCTACCGGACACCTCTATTTCCATGCCGTCTATACGCAAGAGCAATTCCTCTCTGGATTCTGCAATAAGATCTATTATACCAATATCAAGTGCCTCACGCTCAGTTATTGATACACTTTTTCTAACCGCCTCCTCTGCCCAATCTGCATTTCTCCCTTTCTTCTCTGCTATTGATCTTATATATGCTACTGCGTCATTAACTACCTTCTCTGCCATCTCCTCGCCTCCCTGCTGTTGACCTATGCTTACAGGGTGTGCAGCTCCTATGTTCGTTCCGGGTGTCATAGCCGCAATATGAGAAGCCAGTGTAATAAAAACTCCTGCCGATGCAGCCCTCGCACCTGATGGTGTAACATATACGATAACTGGCACATCTGCATTCAATTCTGCCTTTACAATCTCTCTCATGGCTTCATCTAACCCCCCAGGTGTGTCAAGCTCTATTATGAGAGGGGATTCGTTCTCCTCAGCGATTTCTATACACCTTCTACAATAATCTGAACCCATGGGTTCTATAATGCCATCTATTTTGGCTGAATATATTGGTGAAAGCGACAAAAGCACAAGAAGTACTAACATGTAACCTCCTGAAAAAGTAATCCAATATTGTCAAAAAAATTAACCACAGAGAACACAGAGATTTTTATTAATTAAAGATTTGCAAAAGAGTCTTATGTCTCCCCTCTGTGACCTCTACAAAACTAATCTTTTTATTCCATCTTTTAATATTGCTATGCAAGTTCAAACCACACCTGCCTACCGTCAGGCAGGGAGGGCACAGAGAGACAATATTTATTTTTATCTATGTGCTCAAATTCTCTATCAGCGTTTTTCTTGCTTGTAACTCACCTATGGCAAACTTTGGGTTCAATAGAAGAGAGCACAGAGGTTTTTTATTTTTTTCTTATTTTCTACCTCAAAGATACTCTGTGTCCTCTGTGGTTTATCATATTCTTTCATATTCTATTTGACACTACCAAGCAATCCAATGCTGTTAAAATTTATACTACAACCTTACTATCAAAAAGTCTGATTCCCTGATGGTCTGCTCTTCTTTCTTATCTTTAGCGGGTCTATGTATATTGGTTCTATTGTCTCGTCAGAGGCCTTTCCTTCCCTGTATGAAAGCAACCCCTGATATGCAACATCCTCTCCCCTGGGTGAATTTATATTCGGTGTCAATAAATTTGCTCTATTTTTAAACCTCTTCAGTATTAAATCCCTATATAATTTTACTCCATCTCCTAAAAATAAAACATCTCCTTCTATTTTCTCAAATAAACAATCTATTCTCATCTTTCCTGTAGGAACTACCTGTTTACCCTTTTTATATACCGCAGCATATACGTTATTTCTTTTTGCATCAAGTATTGGAACGATCTGCTCAAAATGGTTTAAAAACCTACAAACAAGTGCGTCAAAGGTTGGAATACCATAAACTGGTCTGTTGAGTGAAAAAGATAACCCCTTTATAGTTGCGATTCCTACTCTTATACCAGTGAAGGAACCTGGTCCAATTGTACAGGCAAATACCCCTATATCCTCAAATGTCAAATCAACATCTTTCAAAGCCCCAAGGATCATTGTATGAATTTTATCTGCAGATGGACTACCTTTGTTGCAATATATGTTATAAATCGTTTCCTCATCACTTACTATACCCAAACCAATTGCAAAACTTGATGTATCTATGCCAAGACATATCATTATATCATTATATCTCAATTTTGAAAAAAAGTCAAGAAAAAACTTATAAATACTTGTTGGCAGGCAAGAGTAACTTTAGGGTCATAATTTAAACTTGACATTCTTTTATTTATATGGTATCATAATTACAGCAAATGGATAATGTCCAAAGTAAATAATAACTCACTAAATGTCAATTAATTATGTTTGGAGATAAAATAAAGGCGGGGTTGGAAGTTGTAAGACCTATAAATGGCATAATAGCTGCTGTGTCCGTAATAATCGGAGCCGTACTGACAAAATGCGGTCTAACACAGTCTGTCTGGCTTGCAGCCCTCTCATGTTTTCTGATAACAGGTGGTGGTAATTCTATAAATGATATGGTTGATAAGGATATTGACAGGATAAACAAACCAGAAAGACCCATACCATCTGGAAGGCTATCAGGAAAAGCTGCGGGAATCATCTCCATCGCTCTATTTATAGCTGGAGTATCCATTGCAGGTCTTGTATCTTTCTGGTTAATTGAGATGGCGATACTCGTAACAGTTCTTCTCTTACTCTACTCGTTCTCTCTTAAAAGGAGAGGGTTTCGAGGAAATATTGCAGTTGCATTTCTTGGCGGTCTTCCATTCATATATGGAGGAATAGCTGCTGAGTTTATAACACCAACTATAATACCCTTCTTCTTCGCCTTTCTATTTCACCTTTTAAGAGAACTGATAAAGGATATAGAGGATATTGACGGAGACAGGGGTTATGCACAAACATATCCCATTGTATATGGAATTAAAAGGGCACGGAGACTTGTGAATGTACTAACCGTTATTCTCATATTATATACACTATTTCCATATTTGGCAGGTATATATGGACTGCCTTATCTTATTTCGGTTGTTATACTTGTCGACATCCCATTGGTTGTCCTTTTATTTCTAATCAAAAGGGATAGGATTTCATTTACCCTTACAAGCAGAATATTAAAGACATGTATGCTGGGAGCATTATGCTCCCTGATACTTGCAGCTGTTTAGTTACCAACATAACTGCCACCAAGACACAAAGTGATAGGTTATCGTTAATTGTTATCTGTTATTAGTTATTTTAATTTTAAAAACTTAGTGTCCTGGTGGTTAAAAGAGTTTGCCACGAAGACACTGAGTATCGACAAACGGTAAATGACGAATTCCAAGGCGTATCAGGATACCAGGAAATCAGCAGGTAGAATATCAGATTATCAGTATATCAGAACCTGATGCTCTGGTCTGCTGATGTCCTTCCCACCGATACACTGATTAGCTGATACACTGTGCTATATGAGGCGTATCAGGATATCAGCGAATCAGCAGGTAGAATATCAGATTATCAGTATATCAGAACCTGATGATCTGGTCTGCTGATGTCCTTCCCACTGATACACTGATTAGCTGATACACTGTGCCTTCTTGCCTTAGTGGCTACTATTTTAACAGAAATAATATGCTTCCTGAATTTTATTCTTGTAATTTTAATAATTTTGTATTATAATAGTAAGTTGACTAAAACTATGATGTATATTCTAAAATATATTTTTCTGGTTGTTTTAACCGTTGTAATCGCATGTAGTCCAGAGAGAGATAATCCATTGGACCCGAAGTCTCCACATTATACTGGAGAGGCAACATTGAAGGGAACTGTTGGTAACTTTGTTGGCAATCCAATAGAAAATGCTTCTGTATCCGCTTATTCTATAGACTCCCAGTATTTTGTCTCTACATTTACAGATGGAGATGGTAGATTTACCCTTTCCATTAATAAAGGGAGCTATGATGTGATTGCAACCAAGGACGGCTATACGGAGTGCTATGAGGAGATTGCCATAAATGCTGGCGAGGAAAAGGAGGTTTTATTTCATATAAATGGCATTCCATTCTTTGTTCAACAGATGGCAACATCAGGACGAATGGCTACCTGGATGGGAAGTATTGTAGAGATAGTTGTATCAGCTCAAGTAGATGACCCTGATGGCACACAGGATATAGACTCTGTAAGTGTGGTCATCAGTGATATTGAGAAAAAAATGGATTTCAATCCCCTTACTCAGGTGTATGAATGCAGGATATCTGAGAATGAGTGCCCCAATGGAAATCCGGAACTACTCATAGGTAAACCATTTATAGCTACTGCAGTTGATGAAAAACAGGCAGAGAATACATCCAGTGAATTTTATCTTGCAAGGATATTCTCTGAATTTCCTATCTCAATCTATCCTCAAGATGGTGATACAGTCTCGGCGGTAGGGCTTCAGCTTCTATGGCATAAGTTGAGAATAACTTATCCAATATCATATCTCGCTCAGATATTTGTTGGATGGCCTCCACAGGTGTTATGGGAGGAGAGTACCCAGGATACTATATCATCTGTTGACATTACTCTCTCAGAAGGAGAGTATTATTATTGGATTGTAACAGAAGATGAGTATGGAAATACAGCTAGGTCAATAGCAAAAAGATTCTGGATTGATTAAGAGATTAATAATGGTAGCCGCAGGTTTCGGGGCACCACGCCAAAGGCGGGGTCGTGCGAAAGAAACGAATGAGATTGCCACGTTCATTTCATTCGCTCGCAATGACAACTTTTTGGAGTACCCCGCTTTGGCGGGGCACTCCATAATAAGTAAGCAATAACCCCGTAGAGTATTCCTCTACAGGATAAACATGGTCACTGTATTCCATTGTATATTGCATAACTTCCCTCTATCCTATCTATCGATCTTATCGAGACATCCATCCCTCTTGATTTGAAGGTCTCTATGGCCTTAGAAGGAGAAATAATGTGACATATTATTCCCATTACTGTCTTAACGAAGAAACTATGTGTTAGACTCCAGAGGGATAATCTATATCCTGAAAGTATAAAATGTCTTGGTGAAATTCTTTGAATCGAATCGATTGCAACATTAATCGGGATGGTTGTTAAACCTCCCCCCATAATAATAACCTCAAACTTGTTAGTAATTGAGGTAATATTGGCACACCTGAATTCTACGAATGGGTAGTGTTTGTGAGCAAATTTTATCATAGATTCACTAATATCAACTCCGACCATCTTTGAGTTTGGGTAGATTCTCTTTATCATTGGAAAGAGGAAGCCTGTTCCACAACATAAATCAACGATAGATGCGGGAGGGTTGGGAAGAGAAACCAAGAATCTATATACCTCTCTTTCCCATTCCCTTCTCCATATACATAAGGGCGGGATGGTTCTAAATGCAATTTCGTATAAATGAGGGAAATTGTATATGTTCATACCGTCATAATAGAATTTAAAGATAGACGATTAAATCAGGAATTTTGCCTGCAGAGCTCGTGTTTCAGTGTATATCTTCTTCCACATTTGCTGCATATTGTATTTTCCTTCTCAAAGGAAAGGTTATTGCCACACTCACATACCCAACCGATTTGTTTTGCGGGAACACCAACCACAATAGCATAATCTGGTATGTCCTTTGTCACTACAGCTCCTGCTCCAATAAGTGCACATCTACCAATCGTTATTCCACAGCGTATCGTAGCGTTTGCACCAATGGTTGACCCTTTTTTGACAAGTGTGGGTATCCATTTTCCTCCTTTAGGATAGAGAGACCTTGGATTTATATCGTTTGTAAATACCGCAGAGGGTCCAACAAATACACCATCCTCAAGTGTTACAAAAGTATACACTGATACGTTATTCTCAAGCTTGACAACGTTTCCAAGTACAGCACCATCTGCAACGAAACAGTTCTGACCTATAACACAATTATCACCTATTCTTGCCTTACCCATTATGTGAGAAAAATGCCATATCTTCGTTCCTTTCCCGATGGTTGCTCCTTTATCTATTACAGCGGTTTTGTGTATGAAGTAATCCATATCTTCCCCTATAAGAGAAAAAATCAAATATAAAATATCAAAAAGTAAAATTCAAAAATTCAGCCTATTTGCTGTGCCTTGTTGCAGTTTTTAAGGCACCAAGTTTTATTCAATTTAAATAACTTTTAACCATTAAGACACGAAGGCACAGTGTATCAGCTAATCAGTGTATCAGTGGGAAGGACATCAGCAGACCAGAGCATCAGGTTCTGATATACTGATAATCTGATATTCTACCTGCTGATTCGCTGATATCCTGATAAGCCTCATATAGCACAGTGTATCAGCTAATCAGTGTATCGGTGGGAAGGACATCAGCAGACCAGATCATCAGGTTCTGATATACTGATAATCTGATATTCTACCTACTGATTTCCTGGTATCCTGATACGCTTTGGAATTCACCATTTACTATTTATCAATACTTCGTGTCTTCGTGGCAAACTATTTTAACCACCAGGACACCCAGTTTTTAGAATTAAAATAACTAATAACAGATAACAATTAACGATAACCTATCACTTTGTGTCTTGGTGCCTTCGTGGCTGTTATGTCTATGGTAATTAAATAAACGGGACGGGGGTATATTTCCCCCATCCCGTCTGCATCATTACCACTGCAACAGTACTATCTAAGAATAACTACCTTATTCACAAGAGTGGACTTACCTGCCTTAAGCCTTACAAAATATATCCCTCCAGGTAGATTCTCTATTTCTACAGTCTCTCCTGTATATACACCTGCATGTCTAAACCCACTTGCTATTTCCTTTACCACTCTTCCTGATATGTCATGCAAACTGAGAGAGACCTCACAATCCTTTGGCAGGGTGAAGGATATAGTCGGTTTCATCCTTGTGGGATTTGGAGCCATCGTAAGCATCAGGGTTGATACTACATCGTGTTCCTCTTCAACCCCAAGGTGGTCGAGATTAACATCAACTCCAGATACATTGTTTGTTGTAACATCCACAGGATATGGAAATGATGTAGTCTCATAACCTACCGCAGTTACCATTATTGTGTATACACTTGGCGGGAGCTCTCTAATCCTGTAGCTCCCATCAGAAAGGGTAACCGCTGCCGCCACTACCTCTGAGCCCTCCATTGCAAAGGCAAGTGCATTTGAGACCCCACTCTTACCCTCTAAGACTCTTCCGGATATACCCCTGGGACCACTTGCTCCCAAACCAAGCGAGAAGTCTATATTCTCAGCAAAGGCGGCAACAGATGTCGCTTCTTCATAGGTGTATACATTATCATAGAATTCGGGTATATATCCTTCAGATAGGGCAACTACATAGTAGCATGCACAGTACACCGCAGGGACATTCTCAATTACGTATTCCCCATTTTCGTCAGTAAATGCATAACCAAAAAATATATTGTTTGGAACAATAGAAAATGTCATAACCAGTGCATCTTGTATAGGATTTAAATACGTTGTATCCTCTAAAACCTGACCAGAGATTGTCCCTTCCTCATAATTATATTCTTCAAGCACGATATCAATATTTGGCGTTATCTGGTCTACTATTACCTCCACAAGCTCAGGATATGTTCCCATTTCATATCCACCAGCATATGCAGAAACTGAATAGAAACCTGGTTCGAGCTCCATTATGTAGTCACCAGTTACATCACTCACAGCATAACCCCATGACCAGTTATCTATACCTTCAGCCCATATGTATGCTCTGGGTATACCAATAGAGTCTGTATCCATCACTCTTCCTATGACTGTCCCCGTTTCCATGGACTCCAGTGTAAAATCAATACCACCGTGGTTCTCGCCAGCCGTAACCTCAACAGGTATTGCACTTTGAGGATTAGGTGATTCTTCATACCACTCTTCATAGAAACCAAAAGCACTGGCAACCACATAGTAAGAATCCGGTAAAAGATCCTCTATCATATAAAATCCACCACTATCTACCTGCGAGATTCCTCCAACATAGCCGCCTGTATAGGCAGTAACCCAGGCATCTAAAATAGGTATACCCTCGGTGGTCGTTACCTGTCCTGATATTGAACCAGGCAACCAGATTGTATCTGGTGCAAGGGTGAAGTTAATATTATCAACCACCTCTCCCTCTGGCACTATGAAGGCTGTAGCACCATCAAATCCATCTGATTCATAATACCATTCAGAGAAATAACCTCTTGCCCATGCAATAGCATAAAGACTATCTGCTGGAACATCATTTATCACGTATCTTCCATAAAAGTCTGTATACCCACCTATGGAATCACCTGGTGGGAAGGCAGAATGTATTATAACACCTGCACCCCCAATACCCAGGCCTGTTGCCTCATCAAACACCCATCCCGCAACGGTTCTACCATCCGACTGTGTTCCAAAGAAGAAATTTATTCCCCAGACTGTCTCTCCACAGGATACATCTATAGGGTCAGCATCTTCAGGGTTGGACTCATTATCCCACCACATCTCGCCATTGTTCCCGGCATCACAGAAGACATAATAGGTTCCCGGTTCGATATTCTCAAAGGTATAAAAACCATAGTTTGTTACTGTCGTGTCAACTGGAATCCCCCAGTAATCTGTATACAAGAAGAGGACCGCATCTAAAAAGAGACTATCATTACATATTACATATCCATTTATGGAACCTGTTTCTGTAGATGGTATAAGTGTAAAGTCAATATCTGAAGTCGTTTCTCCCTCCTCAACAGTCACAAGTGTTGCACTATCTTGTGTGCTCGATTCCAGATACCATTCCTCTTCATAACCTACCTTTTCCGCCTTGACCAGATAACCGACATCATTTACCGGGAGTGAGTCAATATAATAACCATCAGTATCTGAGAATGTAGATGCGATAGGAAAGTAAGAACCCCGAATATAGAATGTTATAAGGGCACTACTTATAACATATCCGGAGCTTTCATCAGTGACTGCTCCCTCTATATAGCCGTATATTAGATTATCTTCGGACAGCTCGAAATCAATATCGGATGTAATCACGCCCATCGAGTCCACAAATATTGGGTCTGCCTCCTGTGGTGAAACATGGTCATCCCACCACTCGGGTATATATCCATCCTTAAAACAGTAAGCATAGTATACACCAGGTAGCAGGTATATTGTATATATTCCAGTACTATCCGTGTAACCTTCACCAACAGAACCACCGAAGGGAGTATAATGTGCACTGACAAGAGCCCCAAGAAGTGGAGAACCCAAGTCGTCTGTTACAAATCCAGTTATTCCACAGTCTGCTCGTATCACTCCAGTCAGCAGTACCATGCATCCCACTATTACGCCTATCCTCTTCATACCTCCTCCTTTCCTCCAGTTACAAAAAAATGTCACAAAGTGATGTGTGGCACAACACCCTTAAATATTCCTTCTCACTCAAATTAAAGAGCAAATTCCGTGTCAGAACTTGCTAATCCTGAAATAGCAATAAATAACTAATATAGGGGGTAAATAAGACCGTGCAATTTTTGCAAAATCTATGCAATAATTGCAGTCAATCACTGGCAAGAGAAAAAAGATGGACAAGGTAGGTTATGACCCCTGTAGAGATGAAGAATCCTCGAAAATTATACCAGGTCTTATATTCATTGTATCTTCTCTCTATCTCTTCTTCGCTCCCTGCATCAAGATAGAGGTTGTGCGTCCTGTTATACATATAGTGGGAGGTTATAATCCCACCGACTGAAACAATACCTGAGATAAGAAGCGTATTACCCAGTTTTGCTTTTCCTTCGTTCCTCTGTACAATACCTGGAACCAATATGGAGGGAAGGCTCCTTTCAGGTCTTGGTACTCTTGTTGGTGGAAATGCAAAACTCGATTTTGCCTCCATATATACCCTCATAACCTTAGGGGATGTAAGACGAGGGTCTAGCTCCAAATCGTGGTCTAAGAAGAATGCTTCAAGAAAGTCAAGCTTTGCAAGTCTCTCACTACCTATAGCAACATAGGAAGAAGCCAGTTTTTTATGTATGTCTATCCTCTGTTCTAAGGTCAATGTTGTATCTTCAAACAGTCTATTACCCTCTTCAATCACAGCAAGGTAATTACCTGCCGCATAAAGAGAGTCAAGAGGATACAGGAGTATGAGTAAAAAAAGATACAAAATCACTCCTTGTTCAATTGTAATATAATAGAGACAGTATCACCCCTTTCTGCTGTTATATCTTTTTTCTCATCCTTATAGTAAGGATTATGCAGTGTTACTACGTGGTGCCCTGGCAGTATAGTAATTGGTTCATCAAGTGGGGTGACACCCTTTAGTTCACCATCGATCCACACCTCTGCCCAGGGAAGTACACTCAGGCGGAGATACGAAACCTCCCTTGTCAGGTTGATTAGAACACTATCACCATCTATTTTTTTCTTTATCTCTGGAAATGCTGGGTTCCTGAAAAATAACAGGGGATATGCCTCTTCAAACTGAGTTAAAATGGGTGGTGGAGTTTCTCCTATCTTCCTATCTTTATAGTATATCTCTGCATATGGAAGGACGTTTAGCCACACATTCCTTCTCTGGGGTGCATCAGTAATAACAGATGTCTCGTTCACCGAAACCTCTTCTTTTTTATGGACTACTTCTACCTCTCCTTTAGTAGAATCTAATGGAGCAAAGATAAATAAATCGGTATAGTCAACTGGGGCCTGCAATCTTTGATTGTGAAAATTTAAATACACCAGAGACAATATTACCGCAGCAGTCAAACCTGACACTATTACTAAGGGAGTTCGCATCCTTTTCATTCTTCCTTCTTGCTGTGCCCTCTCTCCAAGCATCTCCAGAACCTCACCAGCACTCCTTGCCCTTCTATCTCTATCCTTATTTATAAGAAATCTGATTACCTCTGGAGCGGTTTCTGCATTCTCAGGTTCAGAAGTGAGCACTTTTTTCAGAACCTCTCCGTAACTTCCACCACAAAATGCCTTCTTTCCCGTAATAAGCTCAAGCAAGACTATTCCAAGTGAGTATAAATCACTCTTGTTATCCAAATTCTTGCCCTCTATCTGTTCAGGAGACATATAGTTTGGTGTTCCAAGAAGCGAACCGTCGAGGGTAACCGTAGGCATATCCTTACCTATTGCAAGTCCAAAATCAGAGAGCTTGGGTCTACCATTTTTATCCATAAGTATATTGGACGGCTTTATATCTCGATGCAAAACCCCCTTTGAGTGAACATATTCAAGGGCTGAAAGGAGTGGTTTGGCGATCCTGAAAACATCTTCTTGTGTTAGTTTTCCCCTCTTTTGCAGTAGGGTCTGAAGTGTATCTCCTTCAACAAACTCAAAAGCGAGTGCAGGTCTTTCCTTAACCTTTCCATGCCATAGTAGCTTCACTATGTTGGGATGCGTAAGTCCCTCAAGGATTCTTGCTTCCCTTTCAAATCTTCTTTGAATATCTTTCTTATTACCAAGACCCTCATTAAGAACCTTGAGATAAAGGGTCTTTCCGTATCTATCATATGCTGTATAATATGTATAGATAACGCTCCTGCCAACCTCTTTTAGGATTTTAATGTCCATTGTGTAATTAGTTTATCAGGTCATTACAACGCTCTACGCCTTACGCTTTATTTATCCTGTAGAATGCGCAGCTATTCTATCAGGACGCTTTACACCTTACGGTTCACGGTTCATCTTATTGTATTTCGATATCTTATAATATAGCGTTCTCAAAGGAATACCAAGACTCTCTGATGTTTTTTTCTTATTACCTCCAAACTGCCTTAGCCTTTCCTCTATTGTATTTTGTTCTATCTCCTCAAGGGTTATTAATCCTTTGTCCAAGGACGTCTTTTCCTCTGGTGGGATATCTTCTGTAACTACAAACCGATGAACCAAATTTTCCAGCTCTCTTACATTACCTCTGAAAAGACGTTTTTCAAGATTGCGAACAATATCCTTTGTAAAGGAAATGTTCTTTTTATATCTCTTATTATACCTCTCAAGAAAATGATTCGCAAGCAGGGGAATATCCCCTCTCCTTTCTCTCAATGGCGGGATATGGACAACCATAACATTAAGTCTGTAGTAAAGGTCCTCTCTAAACTCCCCTCGCTTTATCAGTGATTGCACATCCTTGTTTGTTGCAGCAACTGGTCTCACTTTCACCTTCCTTATCTTGGTTTCTCCAAGTCTCCTCACCTCTCCATTCTGCAGCACCCTCAAGAGTTTTGCCTGTGTTGAGAGGGGTATATCACACATCTCATCGAGGAATATTATGCCTTCATCTGCAGCTTCAAACAAACCCTCTTTATCCCTTGTGGCGTCTGTAAATGCACCCTTCCGATATCCAAATAATTCACTCTCTATAAGGCCTTCTGGAAAGCTGCCGCAATAAACAGGAACAAATGCATTTACCTTGCTTCTCTTATATATCTCTCTTGCAACAAGTTCTTTACCTGTACCGCTTTCTCCAAGTATAAGTACTGGACAATCAGATTCAGCTGTCTTTTCAATGAGATTGAACAACCTTTGCATTGGAGGACTCTCTCCAACTATTTCACCAAAGCCCTCTCCCCGTTTCAGTATTTTGTGTTCTTCCTTTAGCTGGGAATAATTTTTTGCATTTTCAAATGCTATACTGGCAAGGTTTGAGAATAGGGTAAGAAACTTCAGGGTATCAGAGCTAAAGAGCCCTCTCTTTCTTGAGGAATCTACATATATGACTCCAATAAGGTTTTCTCCTCGTAGAAGTGGAATAGCACATATTGACCTCACATCACTCATAGCTATACTCGGGGCGTTTTTAAATCTGGGGTCAACAGTTGCATCAAACGTCAAAATGGGTTTTCTCTCCTTCATAATTTCCTTAATCACAGTCCTGGAGAGTTCTGCTTCGATATCCTTCTTGTCGATGTTTCTTGCGATACGCAGGGAAAATTTACCCCCTTCATTTATAAGTATAAATCCCCTCTCTGCATTGGCACCTAATATTGCATTATCCAACACCCTCTTTAATAGTTCTTCCACATCCAGTGTGGAAACCATATTCTGAATAACATCGTATAATGACTCAAATATCTCCATATAAACAACCTACCTTTTAGATTCCTTTACCAGATAGTCGGTATTATTATAGTATATAAACAGGTAAAAGTCAAGATTTTTTTCATAAAGTATCACCAATACCATATAATTCTTTAAAATAAAAATTTGTTGTCTCATCTCTGATTTTATTGATTAGACCGCAACCTCTTTGATGGAGTAAAAAGCTTTACTATGCAGCACTAATATGTGGATTAACTTATTGTTATTGTAGGGCAAACCTTGCCTGCCGGCAGGCAGGCTTTAGGTTTGCTTTTGCAAGGCTGACTTGCCTGACGGCAGTCAGGAAGCCTTGCCCTACATTCATAATGCAGCGATTGCTTCATCCGTCAAGAAGTGCGACGGATTCGCAATGACATATAGTGTCTCTATCATTGCGAGCGAACGAAGTGAGTACGGCAATCTTATCCCGGTGTCTGTCATTGCGAATCCCAATGATAATAGGGATGTGGCAATCTCATCCCAGTGTCTGTCATTGCGAGCGAACGAAGTGAGTGCGGCAATCTTATCCCGGTGTCTGTCATTGCGAGACTGAATTAATTGAATTCACGGCAATCTCATCCCAGTGTCTGTCATTGCGAGCGAACGAAGTGAGTGCGGCAATCTTATCGTTGATATAATCAATCGCACGTCGTTCTATATACTCAGTAATTCAATATTAGGAATAAAAATACAGAAAGATAGGATATATAATATTTATTCTATATTTTGAGTTACTTTCGTCGGATTTTTCTTTATGTTCTTCCGTTGCACAAGACCTATGATTGCTGGAAGGAACAATACAGTTGTCAGAAAACAGGCAGCAACGCCGATTGCAAGGAGTATTCCAAGACTCGCAAATCCACGGTATGTACCAAGCATTAATGAACCAAAACCCGCTATTGTAGTCAGAGACGTAAGCAGTATTGCCTTTCCAGTACTTTTAAGTACAGTGGGTGTCTTGTTCATACCTGTAGCGGTGGAGAAGATGCACACCATCATCAATGCCAATACCAATAATCAACGGAAATCCCATAAGGGTCATAAAGTTGAGCATCATACCAAACAGGCGCATCAGTCCGACCATCCAGAATACACCATGAGCCAGCGGAATCATTGCAATCAAAGCATAGCGTGGCTTTCTAAAATCAGCCCATAATAACAGAAAAACAATGACTAGTGTTAGTAGTATGGCATTTCGTCCATCACGACCAGCTATTTAAAGCCAAGCTACCATTAAAGGAGGACCCAAGTTGTTTTTTTCGCTGACACGTTCAACATCATTAACAAAGCGATTTAAGACCGTTGCGTCTGTGTATAAACCTCCTTTTGGATAAATTGTGACCATGAATTTATTTCGTATTCGGTTGGAGTAGCAGTCCAATACAGATATAGGTAAATCCTTCAGGTTAACGGGCTCTGTGGAACACATCTGGAGAACCGACCGCTTGAAATAAGGTGCGAAGTGTTTCTGGAACAGGGATAAACCGCGGACTGCTGTAGAGAAATCCAAATCCAGTAGTTCTTTTAATTACTGAATAATATTCCTGGAATCAGGATTCTCAGGATCGCCAACAAGCACTGCACATTTCTTGTCGACCTTGTCCTGATCCCCATATTACTTCCGGCTTTATCTCCGAGTTATAACAACGAGATATATAATACTTTGTATATCTTATATTAAATATTATTTCTCAGTCTATCCCTCATTTATTTACTATTCAATTTGTTATTTATTACCATGATATCAACTTCGGGGTAATCTTCAGAAGGACCGTCTAAAAGTCCTGAATACTCTCCTTTAAGATGCTTATTAAAAAAAGTAAGTATATAGGCGTTTTGAATTTTCAAACAGCGCCTGCCATCTATATTTCCTAACGAACCTTCTGGCATATTCAAAATATCTGAAAAACCAGGGAGTGATAGGTCTGAAAAGTTCAGATGTCTTGCACCTTTGATGAGAATCATATAGGCTGTATCCTCAGCCCGTTCAAAAAATATCCGATTCGGTGTTTTGTTAATTACTTCAATATTATCATGGTGCAAAAACATAAATGGTCGAGTTAAATTATTATCGATAAGGTCTCCTAATTGAAGTCCATCTAAATTAATACCAGCTTTGCATCGTGCGTCAGCAAGACAAGCCTGACCCGCAGCCATTCCACCAAATGAATGACCCAGGACACCAATACGGTTGGTGTCTAACCTCCCGCAAAAAAATCCATTCTCACGATTCATCCTTTCCAGTTCATTTATTATGAAGCTGATATCATCTACCCAGATGTGAAGGCTTTCTATTGTTTTAGGACGCTGTATTATGAGAGTAAGAAACAATGCTTCAAGTTGCTCTGTATCAATTGTTTGTGTAATCTTTTGTTGGATAGGTTGGGCATATTTACGTTCCTCAGCTCTAAGAAGAAGTTCTTTATTATGTGGGTCGAAAGTTTTAATACTACCGTCTGCTTTAATAAAATGGGATGTTTCGTATGCGTGCCCAACACTTACAGCAATATAACCATGGCTTGCTAATTCTTCCATGAGTACTGTGCTCTGGTTCATACCAGCCCAGTAAGCGTGAGAGAATAAAAGGATAGGATATTGTGTTTTTTCACCAGCCATCTTTGCACCCTTATATGAATGTGATTTCACTCCAGCTATTTTGTCAAAAAATGATGGAGGTAATGGTGAGTTCTCTGGAAGATTGTCTTTTCTTTCCTCAGCATTTTCTATATAAGGCACAGGAGTTCCCTTTAAAGGCGCTTCTGCAGGATACCAAATCCTTACTGCTACCTCCCGAAAATCATCGGATTCGGGTGTGAAAGTCTCTGATCGGTCTTTATCTACGAAATAATAATTAATAGTGCCAACAGCAAATGGTCCAGTTGGTTTTGGCAGTTTCAATGAAGGAGAATGATTATACACACAGGCAATATTAACAAGAAATATTATACTTATGGCAAGAGTTAAAGATTTTGCTATTTCCATAATCTTGTTACACTTTGTATATTAAAATAAAGGTAGTAATTTTTTTGGGGAACTGCCAGGAGATGCACATATTACTGGAAAAGTTATGTCTTGCTGAGAACTGACACCGATACACTACCCACCCCCACATCAATGCTAATATAGCTCTTCTAATTCTAATATCAATTCTTTTGTCGTCCCGTTACGCAAAACTTCAAAAGTATATCTTGTACCTGCCTTTTCTCGCAACAAATCCCGAATAGATATGATCCCTCCAAAATAACCTACTCCAATGCCATTAATCGACTGCACAATGTCACCTTTCTGAAATCCCGTCTTAGTAGCCGGGGTATTTGGAGACACAAAAAACACTTCAAAATCTGCATCTTCCGTAACTAACAGTTGCAGACCGCTCTTATCTGTGGGAAAACTTCGACCAAAATGCTTACCCTGTTCGATAATAATTTGTTGTTTCTTATAATCGAGAAAAAGAACGAAATGTCTCAGAAGGGAATTACCGATATTTCCTGTTCTTTCCATATGTGCAAAAGCACCTTTTCCTTTTTGGCGGGGAATAGAAACCAAAGGATCCTGCACTACGAAGTCTCCCAACTCACTTGTATGAAATTTAGAAATCCTTGATTTGATTTCTCCACCAGCTCCAAACCTAATTCTATCCACCCCTTCTAAATCTAAAAGATTGTTTCTCTCAGCGAAAGGAAAGTGAAAAGTCAGTCCCCCGGCGCCTAAATCAAGCGTCCATTTTCCAGAGTACTTGTTGTCAATATTCATTGGGACAATGAAAAACCTATCCTCCAGTGGTGCTTTTATTATTTGACCACTCCCACTATACTCAAAGCTGTCGGGATGGTAGAATGAAATAGTCTCGTTGGCATAATCAATTTTTGTAACGAGACGTGACAAGAAGTCATAACCCAACACTCCGATCACATCTAACCCCGTTATTTTTTGAGATAGTGAGCTAATATCTCCGGCAACGACATTCTGTTCATCAAACTGCAAACCTTGAATATTGAAGGATGGAAGTGTAGTAAAAGAGAAATCCACGATATGTTCGGCTCCCACACCCTTTAAAGTGCCCTGCAATTCAAGCCCGAGTTCCGAGGCATAGCGAATATCTACAACAGTTACACTGGCTCCAGAATCAAGAATCCACAGTCTCTCATTACAATTGATATTTACTGGAAGGAAAATATGGTCCTCAATGAAACGAAAAGGTACATTTTCAGCACTCTTCCCATTTAAAAACCGGAAATCTTCAACATCCTGCCCGGGCGGCTCAAAAAGCGTATTACCAATATCAATATTGGTCTCGTATTTGCTAATCTGAATGGTCTGTTTTTGTCCCACGGGTAAGATTTCAATTTCTTGCTGGAATGGGTTTGCTACACCATTGATAATACGGTAATCAGAAAATACAGTGTGGCTTTCAAAATCCGGTTTAATCTCCACCTGTTTTTCCAGATAGAAATTTGAGGTATTGTAGTAATATATAGTTATATCTTTATTTATACTATTATTCATTTTGACAATATAGCAATCGACATCACCTACTTTCTGAATGCCCTCAAAAGATAAATCAAAATAGGGTGATTCTGGATTCAAATGCTCATACTCTCCTAACAATTCTTGAACTCTTCTCGCATTTATTGTATTTTCATCCTTATTAATTACTAATTTCCCATTAGTATCAATTTGCCAGCTAAATTCACCATTGTCTCCCGAAATAGTCTTTATAATCGTTAAATCAACCTCTTGTCTTGAACGAATGGGACCGTCGCTCCACTTTTTGAATTGTCCCTGTAGTCCTGTTCCTTCAATAGTTATGCTCCCTTCCACATAGATAGTCTTTTGCGCTTTTAATTTATCTAATCCTCCAATTGCTTCATAGTGTCTGTTTAGGATTTGATAAGGGTCCGTCATATTCTCTGTGCTATAACCAATGGAAGCGACTAATATTACCACTATAACCACTTTGGCAAATTTCATCTTTCCCTCCTATCTTCTGTATATCTCACATTCCGAAATCCTCTACTTGAAACCTGGGGTTTATCATATATCCCATGACCCTATTATGAGTCCTGATGGCACAGGATATTGAAATGGCTTGCGGAATCTCAATCCTTTTCTTTTATTTCTACCTATAACCATTTTTGAGCCCCCTTCTGTATTGTAATTTTTTTCGTTCTTCGACTTGCCCGATGCGTTACATGCTTCATCCAGGAAGCACAGCGGGCTCCTTTTTGGTGTTTTGTTTAACATCTTTTCCTCCTTTTTTATTTTGTGGTATTGCTGCGTTCCTATGGTTTGGAATTATGTGCAACAATGCTGTTTAAACCGTGAAAATATAGTTCTGCAAGGATTTCTGAGTACTGTTCATAAAAGTCATCGTTATATTCTGGGATAATTTCTTGTGTAAGAAATTCACGTATATACTTCGATTGATGGGTTACTTGCATAATATGTTTCCGGGCATATCTGAATTGGAAATGCTCTAAAATAATAGTAGTTAAGACACCACGGATGACATTCATTTTAACCACATCATTCGTGTCCAGACCGAGTTGAGTATATAATTCTATCGTTGCCTTACTTTTCCCAGACATCCATTTTATTTTGAGATCTACAATTTCAGGAATATCAATAGGAAGTGTATTAAAGGCAACCATGGCGAGTCCGGTATTTTCTCTAAAAAATTCAACGAGTTTTCTGACTATTAATCTCACACGCTCCTGGGGAGGAGTATTCTCGTCACCAATATTCAAAACCGCATGATAGTATTTGTCATAACACTCATTAATGATTGCTTTTAGTATGTCAACCTTTTTACCAAAGTAATAGCATATCATAGAAATATTGACATTTGCAGTTTTGGCAATTTCTCTACAACCAACCGCAGAGTAACCTTTTCTCGCAAAGAGGGAAAGTGCTGCATCATATATTCTTTGTTTTGCATCCTTTTTCTCTTTTTTGGTCATATTACCTCCATATTAAACAATCGTTTGTTTTAAACAAACGTATGTTTATTATAACATAAAAAATCGCATTTGTCAAGCTTTTTTTTAATTTTCTTTAAACTTCATAAAAATAAAGAATGTCCCTTAAAAGTCCCTGTTAATTTATTCTTTTGAAATAAAGAATGTCTTTTAAAAGTCCCTGTAAAAAATATTTTTAAATATCTCTTAATCCGTCAGCCGACGGACTCTTTCAATCCCTGTTAAGAAATCCCTTAAAAATTTTCTTGACATTTTGTCAAATTAGAAGTAAAATATATATGAACAGAATTTGATAGAAGAAAATGTTAACCTTTAAACTCCTTGTGAATGTCTTTACTATAATGAGTCTCGTCGTTATTATGCTCTGGCCGATGAGACCTATCCCCTATCTTGAATCCATAAACCCCTCCGGTATTACAGGTGCCTCTCCAGGCGTATCAATAAAAGAGGCAATGTTCTATGAAAGCCTGGATGAAAACAGGATACAGTGCAATATCTGTTTCAGAAGATGTATTGTCCCCCCGGGTAGCAGGGGTTTCTGTAGAGCACGGGAAAACCGTGATGGTAAATATTACTCGCTGGTTTATTCAAGACCTTCTGCTATGCATATAGACCCCATTGAAAAGGAACCACAACTTCATATGTTACCAGGGAGTAAAATACTATGCTTTGGTACAGCAGGATGTAATTTCAGGTGTCGCCATTGTCACAACTGGCATCTGTCTCAGGCAAGCCCTGAAGACCTTGATGTCTACAATCTACCACCAGAAAAGGTAATCGAACTTGCTATTCAGGAGAATATTCCCACAATATCTTTCACCTACAATGAGCCAACTGTCTTCTATGAATACGTTTATGATATAGCAGTTCTTGCAAAGAAAAAAGGTGTGAGAATATTGTGGCACTCCAATGGTTCTATGAATCAAGAACCATTAATGGCACTTCTTAAATATACTGATGCTGTTACTATCGACCTGAAGGGATTTACTAAAAAGGCGTACCAGAACTCATCTGCTGAATTGGAACCAGTCCTTGAAACTCTAAAGACTATCAAACAAGAAGGAGTATGGCTTGAGATTGTAAACCTGGTCATTCCAACAATAAATGATGACCCTGAAGATATCAAAAGGATGTGTGAATGGATCAGGGATAATCTTGGTAAGGAAGTTCCACTTCACTTCTCCCGTTTCTTCCCCAACTATAAACTACTCCACTTACCACCAACACCAATCGAGACACTGGTGAAGGCATATAAGATAGCAAAGGCTGTGGGTCTCCATTATGTTACAGTTGGTAATGTTCCAGGACATATATACAATTCAACATTCTGTCCTGAGTGTAAGGAAATACTAATTCACAGGGTGCACTTTGCAGTTTTAGTAAACAACATAATAAATGGTAGATGCAAGTTCTGCAATCATAAGATACCCGGGATATGGGATTAGAATAGCAATCTCATAGTGTATTACCAATCCACATAATATGAGATTGCTTCATCCGTCAAGAAGTGCGACGGATTCGCAATGACGTAAGAGTAATTGTCATTGCGAGTGACTGAAAGGAGCGTGGCAATCTCATCTACTTATTGTAGGAGTCCGTCGCTTGACGGACGATACTTTGGAGTGCCTGCCCGTCAGCTGACAGGCAAGTCCCTGTTAAATTAGGTCTTTTGAAATAAAGAATGTCTCTTTCAAGTCTCATCCAAGTCCCTGTTAAATTAGGTCTTTTAAAATAAAGAATAAGTCTCTTTCAAGTCTCATCCAAGTCCCTGTTAAATTAGGTCTTTTAAAATAAAGAATTTCTCTTACAAGCCCCTGTTGAACACTCAATAAAAAAAGGGGCTCTCATTTCGAGAGCCCCTTCTGTATAACTTCCACTGTCGGTTCTATCTCAGTATAACCGCCTTGCTCATCTCACTGTAGTCTCCTGCTGTAAGCTTGATAAAGTATATACCCGTAGGAAGATTAGAACCATCCCAGATAACACTGTGCTCTCCTGCATCTCTCACTCCATCTACAAGTGTCTCTATAAGCCTCCCACCAACATCATACACACCAAGACTCACATCTGTCCTGTTCGATAGCGTAAACCTT
>JAUWGP010000045.1 GCA_030606335.1 Caldifarciminota bacterium | reverse complement strand
GCAAGATAAGATATAAAGAAGATAATAGTCACAAAAGCGCAAGGATTAACCCCATCTGTAAGCCCAGCTATAAACACAGTAGTTATCTCTAATCCTTTAAATCTGCTAATTATATTCTTCTCAGCCTCTTTTAGGTAATCTTCTGCATCCTCCCAGGGTGGTTTTGTTCCTTTATACCTATATCTTTCGATAAGTTCAATCAAATTCTTATCATTTATATCATCTGTAATCAAATAATCCTGTCCAGTATAGACAGATGGGGTTGCCATTCTTTTAATATCAGGTACATTATAAATCTCGCCAAGTGCCTCTGCCAGTTTTTTTGTCTCTCTATCTGCAATGTTAAATTTCTTAACCACAAGGTTTGGGTATTTCCATTGCAGATATTTTATTTGATATTCAGCACGGTCACATTTTGGGCAGCCTGATTCATAAAAGTAGGCAAGATAGACTTCAGGTAATTCATGTTTTTTGCCCTCTTTTTCTATTTGCTCTTCCCAGATAGGTTTTTCGGTATACTGTGCATCTTTTATTAAATCTATCCTTTGAAATGGAATCCCATCTTTTGAATACTTATCCAATATCGTTTCAAGTTCTACCTCTATCGCTTCGAATCCTAATAAGAAATTCCCTATTACCATAATTGGGAATTCATTATCTGTACTATTAAATGCCTCTTCAAGTTTGACAAGAGCCTCGTAATTTTCTATTTTACTTATATCAAAATACCTTATACTCACCCGGTCTTGATATTCAGATATTATCTGAGGGAGGAATTCATATATTATATATTGACAATTCTCGCAGTCCTCTTCATAAAAAACAAACATACAAATCTCAGACTCTCCTGAGTCAGCATAAGATAATACAGTGATAGAGATTAGCGATACTATCAATAAATTGACTATTATTTGTGATCTGATTATATTCATAAAATCCCTTTTTCGTATTTCTATCTTTCGTTTTTATTATGATTTTTGGTTCATCTCCAATTTAGTTGGTTTAAATGATATTCAAGAGATGTTAAACCTATTGAAGATGAACTAGTGCTGTGTCAGCAAAGGTAATTTCGCTTTTTTAAGAATATGGTAGGCGCAGGCTTCAGCCTGCGAATTACAACGCAACCTGAAGGTTACGGCTACCTCTAAAATGTAACATACCTTACCTTACACAGCACTACTTATTAAAAAAATGGGATTAGTCAAAGGTTGAATAAGAATTTGAAGATAACAGTATATCATTAAATTTCAGTTTTCTTAAAAGATTCTAAACGCTCTTTTACATATTCATAAAAATCTTCGTTCAGCACTCTATCATATGAAATTGTAAAACGGGGGTACGGAAGTCCCATAACAAACCTATAATGTGACTCAAGCGTTGTAATGTCTGTTTTCCTATCAATTTGAAGGAAGTATCTCTGAGAGGAATCAGGGATTTTCTTTTGCATTTTTTCTGGAATTGCAATAAGGTATATAAAGGATAACACCTCTTCCTCTGTTATATTCAGGTCAGAAAAGTTGGTCTCAATTGTGCATGCTAATGTATCATCCTGCTCTATGAACTTTAGTGAATATTTATCCAGGGTATCAATTGCATCGGCAAGATATGCACCAAGACCAACGCTCATACTATAAAGAAGTCCACTTACTATCACTGCTGCATCATCTGAAACACCAAGACCCCTTTTGTGTCTTATATACTGAAATCTAATGCTCGGATGACGTAAGAAATCCACATTCTTTGAGTCTCGTAAAATTAAGCCTTCTTCTATGTATTCAGCTATCTTATCCTCATGGTTACCATGTGCAAGAACCTCTCCATTCAGATTCATCTTTTCCATCACCTTGAGGTCGATAAGGTATGGCTTTCCTCCACCCATATTGGTTTTAAACTTCTTGTTCACCCTTATGCGCATCGAAAAATCATCCATCAATCCACCAAGATACAAGCCTCTCAGCACATCCTCAGGATTTACTTCCCACTGCAAGAAAAGAGGACAACGCATTAAAGGCTCATTATGCTTGTTTAAAAGACGAGAAAGATTCTCTCCATCTATTACTCGTTCAGCATATTCATATATTTCATCTATCAACATCTGTCTCTCAGAACGTATAATAAATTCTTCTCTTCCCAGTGCATGAACAATATCATTAATCGTGGTATCCACAAACTTTCGTCCTTTAAATGCACCATCACCATTATGGGAATGACCTTCTATTGTCTGGATAAAGAGAAGGTCTTCGACAATAGACTTTGTAAAAAGGTCTTTTTTCTTGCGTAATCTCTGAAAATCCTTCCATATCAAATCCTTAGGTGCTATCTGCATAAAATCCCCTCCTATTTATAGGTAGCCCACCGCTTTATGTAGCCCACCGCTGAAGCAGTGAGCTAATTAAAAACCAATATATCTATTTTATTAACTTCAATATTTCCTTGAACTCTTTCCCCTCTGCTACTTTCAATAATTCAAATAGTGCTATCTCTACACTTGTAAGGCTAGCACATGTATCCTTTATTCTGTCGAGACCTACCCTTTTATTCTTTACTGTCCTTGAAGAAACGGCATCCACAACAACCTGTACTTCATACCCGAGATTGATTAAATCTACAGTCGTTTGATAAATACATATATGTGTCTCAATTCCTGCGATTAGAATCTGTTTACGGTTGAGGGCTTTAAACTCCTGCATAAACCTTTCATTCTGGCAGCAGCTGAAGCTAATCTTACTTATCGGTCTTTTCGGGGATAAAATCTGGGCTATTTCAGGTATTGTGGGACCAATTTTCTCAGGTGTTTGTTCGGTCCATATAATCGGAATTCCAAGGATTTTTACACCCTTTATAAGTATCTGGAGGTTTTGGAACAGGGATTCTTTGTCGTACATAAGATGTGCCAGTTTACTCTGTACATCAATAACCACAAGGATGATGTTATCTAAGGCAAGCATATCCTTTTCAATTTTTAAAATTAAAGTATGTCCTAAACTCTCGTGATAACAGAGAAGAGGATGTCTGTCAATACCAACCTCAGCGATGCAATCCAATATAGCGGCAGTCTGTCATTGCGAGTCCGTCGCTTGACGGATGTGGCAATCTCATTTTCATTACCTATAACAGTTTACAGACTACTGTTCCTTATGTTATTAATAAGTTATTTGGATATGTAGATACGAATTTCCCTCAAAACAAGACCCCCCGCCTTTGGCGGAGTAGCGATTCGTTCCAGACGCTCGAAGAGTCAAAAAACCTGACTACTGTCAGGTAGGTATGCCTACAACCTTTATACCAATTCTTCCCTAATATGAGATTGCTTCATTCCAATTGTCATCGGGATTCGCAATGACAGAATAGACCTATGTCTTTTTGAAGAGTTACATGGAGGAATAATCAATCAATTATGACACCATCCCTGATCTTTACAATACGGTCAGCATATTCACTTATCTCAGGGTCATGGGTAACAGCAATTAGCGTCCTACCCTCTTTGTGCAGACTCCTGAACAGCTCCATTATCTCATGACCTGTCTTAGAATCAAGATTACCTGTTGGTTCGTCAGCAAGGACAAGCTTGGGGTTATTTACCAGTGCTCTGGCTATAGCTACACGTTGGCGTTCACCACCTGAGAGCTCAGTCGGTCTATGATTTACACGGTCCTCTAAGCCTACACGTTCGAGAACATCAAGTGCACTTTTTCTAATTGCAGCAGCTCTTCCACCGGAATACATTAGTGGCAATTCCACATTCTCAAATGCCTTCATACGGGGAAGTAAATTAAAGGTCTGAAAAACAAATCCTACTTCTCGATTTCTGGTGTTGGCAAGCTCATCTTCTGATAAATCTTGTACCTCTCTCCCTCGAAATAAATAAGTTCCGGAAGTTGGTGTATCAAGACAACCGAGTATATGCATAAGTGTAGATTTGCCAGAACCTGAGGGACCCATTATCGCAATGAATTCACCCTCCTCAACATTCAGATTTACACCCCTGAGGGCATTAACATCAATATTGCCCATTTTATATACCTTTTTTATCTGTTTTGTTTCTATTAGCATCTTATTTTCCTACCTTTACTCTAATCCCACCTCGTTTTTTCCCCTTTTCTTCTCCATCCAATAATGGTTCCCGTAGATTCACATCTATTTTTTCTCCATCTTCTAATTCTCTGAGTGTCTTATATGGTCCTGTAAGTATAGTATCACCTTCAAATACTCCGTCAACTATTTCTATACCACTTTCACCTGTAATTCCTAATTTCACCTGAACAACCTTTGAACTTTTTTCTTTAGCCAGAAACACAACATCCTCCTCAGTTCCTTCTATCTTTTTTCTTCCCACTGCTGTATATGGTATTACGATAACAGAGTCTCTGATATCAACCGTAATCTCACATGTAGCCGACATTCCAGGATAAAGTCTTTCAGGAGCACCTGATATTTCGACCTCAATTGGAAAGCTAATAGCCTCCTCATAACCATACCCTGAACTTGCCGGTATACCACCAATTCTTATTACTCTACCCTCGAAGGTCGTATCCGGTAAAGCATCTACCTCTATTTTAACAGGCTGGTCTGGATTTATCCTTATTACTTCAGTCTCATCAACAAGCGCCTTAACAAACATCTTTGAACGTTCGGCGATTGTCATAATTACTGAACCAGGAGTACTGATTGTACCCATTACAGCCATCTCACCTTGCTCTTTATTGATCTGCATCACCTCACCATCAACAGGTGACTTTATGATTGTCTTGTTATAATTCTCTTTTGCCTCGTTGTAGGATTCAAGAGTTGCATCGGTCTCTGTTTTCGCCATCTCGTAGCTCAGCTTTTCACTTTCGTATTGTTCCTGAGAAATCAGTTTGTTATCATATAATTCATCCATACGTCTCAGGTCGCCTTCTGCCTTGGTTAGCTTCGCCCGTGCAAAATCCAGCGAAGCCTGTACTTTTCTAAGTCTGGCAAGATAGGTGCTTTGTTCAATAATACAAAGAATATCCCCTTTGTTTACCCTATCACCTTCATTTACCTTTAGTTCAATAATCCTCCCCATAACATCGCTACCAATCTGGACCTGATTAAGGGCTTTTAAAGCACCTTCAGCTCTTACCTTAGAGATTATGTTATCTCTTTTTGCAATAGTGGCATCTACCTTTATACCCCTTTCCCCTCTCGCCAGGTTAATGATAATGATAATAATAATAAAAACAACTATTCCTATTATAATAAAAAGTTTCTTCTTTTTTTTCATATTCTTCTCCTGGTATAATCTCTTTCCATAAAATATCAACCACAGAGGTCACATATAATATTAAATATCAAACATCAAATATTAAAATGACAGATAAAAAACCAAAAATTACTGAATAGATGCCTCTGTATTCTCCATGTGCTCTGCAGTTAAAAATCTCCATATTCTCTCTTAAATTTTTCTTTTAACTCTGCATGTTTTGCGAATTCTGCGGTTAATTACATAAATTTAAATTTTCCCACCCACTACATATTTGATTTTCGCCTTTGCGAGTTTACAGTCATACTGAGCAGAAACATATGTTACCTCGGCATCCAGCAGGTCATTTTCTGACTGGAATAGCTCAAGTGTAGAAATCAAGCCAAGTTCATACTGCAATTTCGCCAAATCATCACCCTCTTTTGCTGCATCATAAAGACTCTGGGCAAGATTCAGGTTTTCATATACAGTCATACAATCAAGCCATGCCTCCTTAACATCTTCGACCACACTCAACCTCTTATTTAATAGGTTCAATTTCGTCATATCCATAATGGTCTTCATTTTAGAGACCTCAAAAGGATAGGTAAATAGATTAATACCGGCAGAAGCAGACCAACCAGAGCTCTTTACTGCCTCATCCCTTATCGTGGAGAAGTTATCAGGGAAATCCTTACTTCTATAATTCCAGAGCCACCTAAAAGAAACCTGGGGTACAAATGAAAGCATACTACCCCAGAATCCAATATTTGAATTTTTCATCTCTTCCCTTGCTGCCTTTATTGTAGGTCTCTCTTCCAGGCTTATGGTTATGAGTGTATCGAGATCAGGCAATTCAAAATCATTGTCGGTTTCTACGGGTTCAAGCAAGATTTCAGTTTGATGCCAAATTCCAAGTATATTAAGTATTAGTCTCTTTGCAATCTGATAATCCTTGCCAGCAGAGGATAGATTTAATTTGGCTCGATTGAGAGACACCAGTGCGTTCAGGATGTCCAGTTTAGATGCCTGCCCGAGTTCTTGCCTTTTGGATACTAATCTCATATTTTCCTCTACTCGTTTTATGGCATTTTGACGCATCTGTAGTAGTTTCTCTGCCTTTAAAACAGCTAAATACTGTGCTTCAACCTGATAATATAGTGCATTTTTTGCCTCTTCAAGTGAAGCGCCAGCAGAATTAACACTGGATTTGCTTTGAATAATGGAGGCAAGTTCCTGAATATCGAATACTGTCTGATTTAAAGAAAAACTAAAATTATAACCCTCTAACGAGGTATAGGGCCACTGTTCATATGTAACATCAGAATATGTGACTCCAATTGACGGGTTGAGTATGTTGGAGGATAATTCATCATATAAACCAAGCTTGTAGTATCTATAATTTAATTCCTCAATACCATATGCCGGGTTATTTTCAATCGCTATTTGTTTTGCTTGTTCCAGGTCGATTGTTAATGTATTACTTAAAAGAAATACAGACAATATTATACCTATCACTTTAACCCTCCCATTTTTAAGCCAATTGTAGCAAGGGTCGCAAGACCTGCAGCAAACAACAACCAGGTAACAAAGACAAGGATATAACTTTTCTTTCTATCAAATTCAGAAACCACAGAAATGCCAATAGATAACAGAATAAATGCCCATATATTAAAAAAATCAATCTGTGCAAAAAAATTATAAAAAAAGGTTTCCTGCTTCAGGAAAGGCAAGAATAGAAGTAAACTCGTATGTATCTCGGCTGATTGTTTAATAAGAGACAATGGTGTTTTTAATATGATTCCGGCAATTGTTACAAGATATGAGTATACGGTTATTGAGAGTAATTTTTTAAATCCAGCCTCTTTACCTATTATTGAAAGAACAATTGAGAAAAATCCTGCCTGAATTACAATTATAAATAACAAACCAATGAGAGTTCTCAGGAGAGTCATAATGTAAAATCTTATTCCTGATATCGCTACTATAGCCTGTTCTAAGCTTTCTGGAGGAACTGCTCTCTTTAAATATTTCATAACCTCTGGTCTGATAACACCAGGTATGAGAACAGCAGTACCAATTAATGAAAATACAGCCAGCACAATTAATGCAATAAACCATGCAGGCTTTTCCTTTATATCATTGAAGACCTCTACAGGCTCATAGAATATCCTTATAATATTTTTCATATCTTTACTCATACTGAAGTGCCCTTATGGGGTCAAGTTTTGCAGCTTTTGAAGCTGGATAAATACCAAAAAATAAGCCAATAATAACAGAGAATCCAATTCCCAGAGCAACACTCCAGAATGGAGTACTTGCCGGTAAAGGTGTAAACGCAGCTATCAACTTACTAAGACCAAATCCCAACAATACTCCCATTGCTCCACCAGCTCCTGTTAAAACCACTGCCTCAATAAGAAATTGAACCATTATATCTCTTCTTTTTGCACCTATTGCCATACGTAAACCTATCTCCCTTGTACGTTCGATAACCGATACAAGCATAATGTTCATAATTCCAATTCCACCAACAATCAGTGCCAACGATGCAATACCAATCATAGAGGTATAAATACCAGAAGTAATTTTCTTATAAATATCGACTATCATCTGCTGAGTGTTTAAGGCAAAATCATTCTCCTCGTTAAATCTATTACCTCTTCTTTGTCTCAATAATTCCTCCATTTGTTCCTGAGCCTCTTCTATCGGGAAGGCCTCCCGTGTCTGTGCTACTATAAAAGGAGATTCATAAGTAGAATACCAACCACGAGCAGAACCGACAAATTTACTCAGTGTAGCAAGAGGAATAATTAAAGTATTATCCAGGTTATTTCCCATGAAATTGCCACGCTCCGTCAGCACACCAATGATCTCAAACTTATAGCTTCCGATGTAAACATCCTTACCTATAGGGTCCTCTCCTTTCTTAAAAAGATTTTCTACAATATAAGTACCCACAATACAAACCTGTCTCCTGAAAGAAAGGTCTGTTTCAATGAAGGTTCTACCTCGCTCTATTTCGTAGTTTGATATTATCATATAATCAGGGGTTGCACCTTCAATTTGATTGATCTCAATCTCTTCACTACGATATGCAATCTTTCTTCCCCTACCCCAGGTTGACTGAGCAAATGTTACACGCTCAATGGATGGAAGTTTAGATATTGCCTTTACATCCTCTTCTGTAAAATCCTTCCTTTTGGCAATTTCCCTGTATTCCTTTCTGCTCATATGTCCACCCATAACCCGCCATTGGTATTTCTGTGCATATATCACATTGCTTCCAATGGTGCCAAGAACCTTATAAACATATCTGTTCATGCCCTGAACAATTGAGGTCATTGTTATAACAGTCATAACACCAATAATTATACCGAGGGTGGTTAGAAATGTCCTCATCCTCTGCGATTTTAGAGCAAGTAATGCCGTCTTTGTATGAACCAGAAACTTCATAAAAAATAATAATTTTCTAATACCAAGCAGCTAAAAAATATAAATATATATCTTTATCTTATCAGTCATTGCGAGTAAACGAAGTGAACATTACAATCTCACCCCAACAGTCCGTCATTGCGAGCGTTAGCGAAGCAATCTCATCCCTTTTTATCCATACCACCAATATGAGATTGCTTCATCGTCAGTCAACAAGTACGACAGACTACGCCCAAATGATACTTCCCAATCCGTTAAATCTTTTTTATTCCTAACTAGTAAAGTTTATAATTTATTAGACAGAATTATTTTAAAAAACTTGCGGCTAAATTTCTCTATTAGTGCTTAAATAATTAAATTATTTGTCCCATTCATGAAATTTATTACATCGTGGTGAAATGTAGTCTGCCCCGTGGAAGCGGAGCTATTCAACGGGGTATCTATTTCATCAGGGGCCTGCCCCGTTGGAGCGAAGCGACTTTATGGGATGGTCTGATGTCCATTATTAGAAATTCGGCATTAGAAATTAGTCGTTTCCCATTCGCCCTACGCCTTACGCTATACGTTTTACCCATTTGTCCTTCTTCATTCCTCAATGCGCCCTCACAATATCCTTAATCCTCATAAGTCTTGAAAGCGCTGAACGTTCCATCTCAGAAAGCTTCATAACTATATATCGAAGTGTCTCTTCAAGATTTGGTATAAGAATATATTCAAGTGCATTTACCCTTCTACGGGTTTTTTCAATCTCCAATGCAACAAGTTCAAGAGTTTTCTCTTTTGCTGCAAGTTCAAGAAGCTCCCCTATTATCTCATCAAGACTCATCAGGGCTGCATCCAGCTCTGGTGACGTCCCATAATATCCATAACAGATTATCTCACCGCTAACAGATTGCGTAAGAACTGGAACCTTAACATTCATCAGATTTTTCTGCTCCAGTCTTACCTCAACATGCTTCGTAGGAATAAAAAGCGCCTCTTTCAGGAAGTCTGGTTCCATGCTGGCTCTTGCAAGAAGAAATTTTTTTGTAACACGAGTAAGTTCCCTTTCAATCTTCTCTCTCAGCACTTCAAGCTCTCTGGTCATAGCAAGAAGCCTCTCCATAAGTTCATCCTGTTTATCCTTAAGGAGTTTGTGTCCCCTTTTTGCAATCTCTGTGCGCTTACGGAGCCTTAAAAGCTCCATCCTCGTTGCATTTACATTAAGCCTCATATTAATCCCTGTATATTGGACGCAGATCTTCGCAGATTATCTTGATTATTTTAATTTACAAATAATTAGGCAATCATCAAAGTTCTAATACTAAATTATATCTTATTACATTGGGGTGCCTTTTTCTTTGCTTCGTTTTCCCGCCTATGGCGGGACAAAAGAAATGAAGACTATAAAACTGATACAACTACTACTGTTGTTTTAAGCCAGTACTTTAATGTTAAACCCTTGATAATTACTAAAAATTTTTATTTTCGTGCCCATTCGCGTTTATGATTTTTTATAATACTTATCAAGGTGCTCATCCCTTATCCTTTTCAATTCCGCCTTAGGAAACATCGATAGAAGTTCCCAACCAAGATTTAGTGTGGTTTCTATATCCCTATCTTCATAATCATCCTGAGATATATATCTCTTTTCAAACTCGTCTGAGAAGTTCAAATATAGTATGTCCATATCAGATAGTGCCGCCTCACCAAGTACGATTGAGAGTTCCTCTGCCTCCTTACCTCTTGAATAACAAGCAATCAATTGATTAAAGAGGTCTGCATGATCCTCTCTTGTTTTACCCTCTCCAATTCCTTTATCCTTAAGTCTTGAAAGTGATGGTAATACATTTACAGGCGGAAATACCTTCTTTCTAAAAAGCCCTCTTCCAAGTAGAATCTGCCCTTCTGTAATATATCCAGTTAAGTCAGGAATCGGATGAGTTTTATCATCCTCAGGCATTGTAAGAATCGGAATGAGTGTTATTGAACCCTTTTTATTCTTCAACCTTCCAGCCCTCTCGTATACCGAGGCAAGATCAGTATACATATATCCGGGGTAACCCCTTCTCCCTGGTATCTCTTTTCTTGCTGCAGATATTTCCCTTAGTGCCTCACAATAGTTGGTCATATCTGTAAGTATTACAAGTGTATGCATCTCGAGTTCAAAGGCAAGATACTCTGCTGCTGTCAAAGCAACTCTTGGTGTTGCTATCCTCTCAATAACCGGGTCATTCGCAAGATTTATAAACATAGATGCCCTTGATATAGCTCCTGTTTCTCTGAAATCGTTAATAAAAAACTCAGCTTCTTCATAAGTAATGCCCATGGCAGCAAAAACCACTGAAAATTTCTCCTCTTTTCCAAGTACTTTTGCCTGACGTGCTATCTGAGCAGCTATTGAATTATGAGGAAGACCTGAACCAGAGAATATAGGGAGCTTCTGTCCTCTTACAAGTGTATTTAATCCGTCTATTGCAGATATACCTGTCTGGATAAACTCATCCGGATAATTCCTGGCATATGGATTAAGAGGAGAACCATTTATATCGGCTTTCACCTCAGGAAGGATCTCGGGAGCATTGTCGATGGGTTCACCCATACCATTGAATATCCTGCCTGTTATCTCAGGTGATAGAGAAATTTCAATACCCCTTCCCCTGAATCTCACCTTTGTCTCGGGAATATCAATACCTCTTGTTCCCTCAAACACCTGTATTAACGCTCTATCTTTGTCAACCTCGAGAACCTGTCCTTTTCTAACCTCGCCATTCTTCAATTCTATCTCGCACAGCTCAGCATATTTTATCCCACTGACCCCTTCTACAAGCATGAGAGGACCTGATATGTTTATAACGGTTCTATATTCCTCTGCCATAAACTCCCCTATTTTTTATTAATCGTTATTTGTTATTAGGAAATTAAGTAATTCTTATTAGCCACTAAGCCACTAAGACACCAAGTGTTCAAAAAATTATATATATTCTAAAACAAACAAGTTATTAAGTATACCCACTTTACTCAGTTTATTGTGTTTATTGAGTTTACACAGTTTACTCTGTTTTTGAGTTTGTTTTAAAATCCGAAATTCGCAATCCGACGGCTTCAAGTCGTTAAGTAATTAAGTTATTAGGTTATTAAAGAAATAGTCAATTGTCAATTTAAAATCGTCAATCTTCAATTGGCATTAAACATCTCACATTCCACATTCAACATTAAACATTTAACATCTCACATCCAACATTAAACATTTCTTCTAATGCCACCAAGTCCGTTAGCTAACGGAAAGGCACAAAGTTTTTTCAATTCAACGATTACTGATAACCAATTACTTTCGCTCTTCCCTCTTCCCTTATCGCGACTGGGAAGTCACTCCTACCTCCTGATACTCTGATAAT
>JAUWGP010000053.1 GCA_030606335.1 Caldifarciminota bacterium | reverse complement strand
CAAGATATATCTATCTTTTACTATTATAACATAACCTGAAGGAAAATTCAAGAAAAATCTTGGTTACGTATTGGGAGGGTTATTATTATAAAGAGGTAGTTAGATCAAAATTGTTAGTTGAGAAAGCATTTTTGGGAATCTATCTGGCTTTCGTTATTTTGAATAGAACGGACAAATTGTGAAGCGTTTCATGTACCCGTAAGGTTCGATTATCCTGGTGTCATGCACATAATACAACCACTTTGGAATTCCAAGTAGAGAAAGAAATTGTAAAAGTAAAATAATCAGAAGTTATTAGATAAAGACCATCAGTAATTTAATCTTCAATTAAATATTCTGAAATCCAAGCAATTAAATATCATCTTGTCACATATTGTACAGTTCAGATATAAGCTTTTGGCCATACTTGACTGGCATGTTATCAGCATAGAGAGTCCAACTCAACGATAAATTCCTTACTGTCTCTTCGGTAACTTTTATTTTATGTAAAACTTCATAATCAATCTTGTATACTAATTCAATGTCACGGCTTATATCCAGTTCTTCCTTAGGAAATAGCACTTCCTTTGAACGATACGTTACGAGATAATTACTTGTCCTTTCCAATGAGAAGTCGATATGTTGTTTATGGCCAAGCACAGGCGGGCGGCATAACAGAAATTTAGGAAATGTAAATTCTAACTTGAAGTGACTAATCATTTGAACACCGTTATTCTTTATTAAAATTACTAACAAGTATTCATGAGAAGAGGTATCTCTTTGTAAGAGACGATATCGAAATTCCACAGAAACATCTGGTGTAGTTCCTCTATTCATTACATCCCTAACTTCGTAATCTTCCATAGGTGCAGACTTGAAGTTAAACCTCTTATAATATCTGTAGTCAGTAGCTTGGTGAGCAGTATTACTTTGAGGAATTTCGACCACATAAATAACTTTATTTGAATCGGTGTTCATATCTACTTGATGTATAAGTAATCCACTTATGTGTGGGTGAACGTTATTTATCACATCCTCTAACCACTCTTTAGGAAATTGCTGTCGGTCAATCCCGTCAATCGCCTCGGGTTTATGCTTTTTGCTGGGGTCATCATATTCTTTAACTCCATAAATGATAAATCCCCCAGCCGAATTTGCCATAGAAGAGACGTCCTTCGTTATTTCTTTTTTCTTCTGAGGACTTTTATCTATAGAAGCAGCGGCCTTATACTCAAGTGTAAGACTCTCTTCTGTCCCATTATCAATGTACCGCTGTATTTCTTTTTGATTCCATTGTTGCTTCATAATCAAATCTCCTATAAATATCGGTGATAAAATATTTAATAATATATTAAATAATTGCCTATTTTTCTCAGTCAGGTTTTAAAACTTCCTGTTTATTCTAAAATAACCACGACTTATAGCTTTTGTTCCTCCAGTTAATTAATGAAATACCCACGCCCGAATAATGAGATATTACATCATGTGTATATACTTCCAATATCTCTCCAGCGGTATCGTAATCTTCCTCCTCTTGATAAAAGAAATACTTGGCTGGCATATCATAATAATGTCCCATACTTGAGCAAGGATACGAGATTTCGCCAGAATCTGGAAATTGAAATTCCTCAAGCTCGACTTCACTCAATAAGGTATCAAGGAAGTCCTCACATATCCATTCAGCCCCGATAGTAGTTCCACATAGGTAAGCAAATGAATTAGGAGGATAACGCCAGAATAATGTGAAGTTGGGTTGAGTAAAATGCAATGTGTCCTCAGTAATTGCAATAGAAGAGTCGGTGATGGTAAGAATATACTTATCAACAATTCCCTTATATGTAAAATAGAGTAAATATTCGCCGTTCGAGATATCTAAAAATGAATTATAGGTAGCAGGTCCAAAGGCAAAAAAGCAGATTTCAGGAACATATATACCAATAATTTCGATCAAGATTAAATCTTCTATTAAATATACTTCACACGCTATAGACCAGTTAAAACAAGGATATATTTTTTCTGTGACCATTGATAGCATTATTCTTGGCTCGCTAATTGTATAGGGTTCATCATATCCTTCCTGGATGCTATACAAAACCTTACTCTCTAAAGGTATTATCTCATAGTCGCGCTCTTCACAGCCCAGAAAAACTAACAAGAATACTGTCAAAAAGAAAAGACCAAGCTTCTCGAATCTTGAAAAAGTTATCATTTTTCTATTCTAAGCTTATTATTTCGATTAATGCAATATATATCAAATTCTTGGTTTACTATCGAAACAATTTTATCTTTGCTCATCACCAATTGACTGAAGTATACAAGCTTGAGAGTGTTTAAAGTACATGTTCGTTGAACCCAATGATAATACAATCGAAACAGCTATAATGCTGTGTGTTTCTCCCAAGCTACTCACTTAATGACAGATAGATTCTTATCTTATCACCAGAAACTTCCTTGTTCCTGAATACTCGCCAACGTCGGCTTTCAGGAAATAGACACCTGATGTGAGATTATCTGTATTTAATGTAAGTGTGTGGTTACCGGCAGTGAATCTTTTATCTGTAAGAGTTCTAACAAGTGAACCTGTTATATCGTATATCTTAATAGATACTTGCTCATTCTTGGGTAGTGTGAAGCTTAGTTTAGCATTTCGTGAAAGCGGGTTTGGTGTTATAATGGGAAGTGTGTATGCCGCTTCTTCCGATTCTTCTACTCCAATTGCAGTAACTCCTATTATTTGAAGCCCAGTTTCTGAATCAGCCACATAGGCATAACTTCCAGTAACATATACACCATCCGCATGACCGGGAGTATCATAATATCCAATTTCATAAGGGGTTGATGGATCTTTAATATCTATTACTCGGAGACCCAAATCTAGATCAGCTACATAGGCATAGCTTTCAGCTACATACACACTGAAAGCACAGCATGGTGTGTCATAAAAGCCAATCTCATACGGTTTATATGGATCTGACACATCTATAATACGAAGACCATCGTTTTTAGCAGCTACATAAGCGTAGTAACCAGCAACATAGACACAACTAAAAGAGTAAGTAGGAAAATCCCAGTTGCTAACCTCGTATGGATTAAAAGGTTCCGCCACGTTTATTATATGTAATCCCGAATAGCAACCAATTACGTATGCATAACCGTCAGTAACGTAGACACTCATAGCAAAGCTGGGAGTATCATAATAGCTTACCTCGTGTGGTTTATATGAATCTGACACATCTATAATACGAAGTCCAGCTCTACCATCGGCAACATAAGCAAAATTACCAGATACATATATACTATAAGCATGATCAGGAGTATCATAGCTGCCAAGTTCATAGGGATTAGAAGGATCTGACACATCTATAATACTAAGACCGCAATTCAAATCAGCCACATAAGCATGATTATCGGTAACAAAGACACCTTCAGCATGGCCTGGAGTGTCGTAATATCCAATTTCATAAGGGCTTGATAGGTCTGATATATCTAATATACGAAGACCAGCACTCCCATCAGCTATATAAGCATAGTCACTTAAAATATATACTCCATTGGCGAAATCAGCTATATCGTAGTAGACTACCTCATTAGGATTATAGGAATCTGTTGCATCTATAATACGAAGACCTCCATTCCAATCGGCCACATATGTATAACTGCAAGCAACATAAATATCTTTGGCATGACCAGGTGTGTCGTAGTAAGCAATCTTATGGGGGTCAGATGGCTCTGTAACATCTAATATACAAAGACCAGCACTCCCATCAGCTATATAAGCAAAGGTGCCAGATATATAGATACCACGGGCCTGACCAGGTGTGTCAAAGAAGCTAACCTCATACGGGTATGATGGGTTTTTGATATCTATTATTCTGAGCCCCGAATCCCTATCTGCCACATAAGCATAGTTATCGTGAACATAAATATCTTCTGCCTGACCAGGAGTGTCATAGTAGCCAACCTCATTCGGGTTGGATGGGTCTGTAACATTAATTACACGAAGACCTCCGCCCCAAGAATCAGCTATGTAAGCATAGTTACCAGATACGTATACATTTTGAGCGTAACCAGGAGTATCGTAAGAACCAACTTCGTATGGATGAAAAGGATCTGACACATCTATAATACGAAGACCCGCATCAAAATCGGCTAAATAAGCAAAACAATCAGATACGTATACACCATAAGCCTCACCTGGAGTGTTACATCTGCCAAGTCTTGTTGGACAAGCAGGATTTGTTACATCCCACAATTCAAAGCCAGCAGGACCGGCCGCAATGAAAAGCCATTGCTTTTGACTATCATAAAATAGACTACGGACCATCCCTGGAGTTCGCAATTTTTGGTCAGCTAATTCTAACGGATTAGAGACATCTGATATATCAAGTACAAATACACCTCCACCTGAACCGAGAAAGACTAATTGCCTTGTAGAATCGACCTCCACTGCATCGCAGGGACCAAATGGCCAGTTACCAACGAAACATGTATTTAGTGTGTCAGACTGAGTTTTCTCAGTTCTATCCAAAATATAGATTCTATCCGAATCACTTTGTGATAGGTTTCTACTCGTAGGCCATTCGTTATAGTAAGTCCATTTGTCAGAACTCTTTTTGAAATCTATCGACTGGGATTTTGCATAAATGGTATTTACAAGAATTAGGGTAATAAGCAGAATTACCGAGAATATTTTACATAGCCTCAGCATAATATTATGAAATTATACGGAATTATATACTCTGGAATCTAGCAATTCAGGATGAACAACTCTGTGGGAGTAGCGTACAGAGAATAAACCGTTTCCCAGTACGAACCATTAATCTTGTAGAGTTACTGCTTAACCTTGCCTCTGGTTGGAATGTGAGGTGGAGTATTAACAACTGCAGGAATTGCCTTATTCTATTACATTATTAAATTGTCAGAGTTCAGAAGCTTTCATATATATTATAATGCAAAATGTACTAAAAGTCAAGAAAAAAGACAGAAGACCATCATACATAAAAGGCTATTCAATGGAAATTGTCATGTGCTATATGAACAGCCTCAAATCATCCTCTAAGTTCTAAAAATACGAAATAGTGAACGTTAGAAGAATATTTAATTATATATTAAATGATTTTATAAGATTAGGGAATACTATTCAGGTAGGTGAAATTTACTGGTGTTGTGGACGCAATTTAACATCTGTGGAATTTGAGGTGGAGAAAGAGATTGTGAGATAAGCTTACCCGTTTTAACTAAGAACTTATCTCAAATTGTTGTTAATAGATTTCAGTTTTCTAAGTGACCCCGAATTTCCAAGATAACGATTATAACTAAGATCAACCCTTTCATCTCGACTTCCTAAATTACATTCTTCGTCTGTTTGCTTTTTTACCTCCCTACTATGAGCTGGCCTGTGACTTTATTTCTTGTCATAATAAAGAGGAATTTGTCTTTGACCGCCAGAGAGACCCAGTCGAAAAAATCTATTCTATCCAATATCCTACCAGTAGCACCATCGAAATAAATTATAGTTGAAACAATGTCTTTGACACCCCTTGCCTTCGCAACAACAATTTGTCCATCAGAAGAAAGAATCATTTCTTCGTGCAATGGTTTATCTCGAAGTTCGCTGAGTTTCACCACTCCCTGTGGAAAAGACCAATCTTCCTTATAATCCCATAACAGGACTCCTTTGTGATAGTCTATACAAAATAGATACCCACCAGATGAGCCAACAAAGACTCTATTTCCCGATAATTTACTAAATGTATTTCCCTTCCAGCCTTTAAGGGGAATTTGCCACTTCATATCTCCATCCCAGTCAATCATAAAGATTGTAGATCCCAAGATACCAAATTTTTCTATCACAATATGGTTCATCGGCATCGTAGCACTTACTTCAAACGGGAATTCATTAATCCACAGAATCTTGCCAGCTTTATCCCACAAAATATACAGTGCCTTCTTCGTTCCACACATACTCAGTACAGTCACTATGAATTCACCTTCCTGACTCATCTTGCTGCAATTTAGTTCACAGTTCATATACGTTTCAGAAATTCCTGGCTTCAAAAGACCTGTTTCTCTTCCTAAACTATCATAAACAACCCATTCGCCTAAAACATATCCATTATCTGACACTTGGAGAATTCGTCCCGAGGATATTTTCCCAATCTCGTCGCCATTCCAGTTATAAATTATGCTACCACCAGGATGATAAATATAATTCCCTTCTTTATCATAGCCGTCTCCAAATAAATTAGCCATAACAAGATATCTTCCGTTTTCTGACCTCAACAACCGATGACCAGCCGAAACTGTTTTTAATAGTATTCCATTCTTATCATAAAACTTAATTTCTTTAGCTCTCATTTCCCCTTCAGGTTCACCCGGATAGTCAATAGTTTCTCTCCTTGAAGTAATTATTACTTTAGGATAGCAGACTTTTACTCTCTTTTTTGCCTTCTCTTCCATGCTAAACGCATCTTCTTTCCATCCCATTTTCTTAGCTTCTTGCAACGTCACTTCTGCTTCAGCAAACATTACATCAACAATTGGCTCATCAAAGGTTTTCTCGTAGACAACTTTTAGATCTACCTTCGGCTCTTTTCGTGTCGTTTCTTTCTCCTGGCCATAAACCCTCGAATTTCCTATCGCCAATGAGGCGATTATTGAAACTAAAATTAATAATTTCATTTTAGTTATCTTTTGTGTCTAATTTCAGATCATCCTGGTGTTATGGATGCAATACAACATCGATTGAATTTGAAATATAGAAAGAGATCTTGGAAGTGTAGTATAATTGAACTTCCTAATGTAAATTGTTCCTGTAACGTCTTGTATGTTTGCGAAGTATCTTTACTGTCTTTAAGACATACAATAATGAAGGTAAAAAATAATTGTACGAAGTGAAACGAAGTCCCCAACCTTTTTTAAACATAGTTTCTATCCTTTCCTGAGTTAATAAGAGAACTGCTTTGAACCGTCTGGTTGATGAAGCCATTGGAAGATTATTTTTCTTCGTGTTACACTCTCACCAGAGCCACTCTGACCCATTCCGACAATACGGGCTTTAACGTATGTATTATTTTGAGTGCGTATGACGAAATGCTTTCCGCCTTCAGAAATTGGAACTGACAGTGAATTATTATAACCGCTATCAGGGGCAACAGTTATGTAGCAGAGACCCTCTGGTTCGGAAGGCAACGAAACGATATTCATACCTTGAGTAATTAACATTTCATTGGCACCATCAAACCAGACATCTGCGCTATCAATAGTAGAAACATTTTTCATCAAATCGAAATTAAATCCTTGCAATTTATAAGTTGCCTGTCCTGCTAACCATTGCATAATGGATTTTCCGCCTGGCAACATCAGAATATCTGGAATTTCAACTGTCTCCCCATCCACTGAAACTGGTTCGGTACTGTGATAACTCATATAAGGAAAAGGACTAACTTCTCCGTTAGTATCTGGTTCTTCGTCAAAAGGACCAATATTTAGATAATACTCTCCATTTGGCAAGTTAGTAAACCAATAGGTGTGGTCAGGTCTAACATTCGATGCCTGCACAATATAATTTCCAAGATAAGAAATAAAGTTATACGTATTTGGCATGTAAGTGAAGAGAATTGTAGACACGAAAGCGATATTATGAATCTTAGAATTTGGCTCGGCTCCATAGAATTCTATCCTACCTTTTATCCCTCCCAATTGAAAGTTATCAGAAGTTGGTTGACTTTTTTGACATGAAAAAAGAGATAAGAAAAGAAATAAAAATGAGAGAAATAGAAGATTCTTACTTCTATATACCATCTTGCCTCCAAACAAAGGATATTACTGATAGAAATCGAATGTAACTAATTTGTATTTGATAGTGTCCGATATGCTGGCCTTTAACTACAATTTCTCTCTTTTCGCACCCAGATATTTCTATTTTTTACTATTATAATACTAATTGAAGGAAAAATCAAGAAAAATGTCAATTAGAATATGCGACCTACGAGAGTAGAGATATTGCAGAAGACTCTATCATACTGGTGTTGTGGACGCAATACAACATCTGTTGAATTTGAGGTAGAGAAAGAGATTGTGATGGTATAACTATCATTAATCTCCTTCTTTAATTGTTTGGGGTTCTCTTACAGTGATCTCTGCTAGCCAATCAACAGTGACTAATGTCAAGTTCTGTTATATGTTATGTGAAGACCCAACCCTCAGTCTCTTTCAATGAATCACTTCGTGTTTTCCAAAGCCTTTTTGGCAGCCTCTCTGATCCTGGGATTGATCGTTTCCTGTCTGGCAATATGTTCCAAGTTGTGAAGAGATGCCTCACGGATTTCATCATCTCCAGTTTCTTCTGCAACCTCTTTAAATTGTTGAATGATATACACAGCCTCGTTAGGATTAGTGACCCCAGCTTCG
>JAUWGP010000031.1 GCA_030606335.1 Caldifarciminota bacterium | reverse complement strand
AGTATTGTGTCATTGCGAGTGAATGAAATGAACGTGGCAATCTCATATGTGATATAATTCAGTAAAAAGCGATTGCTTCACCTACGGCTCGCAATGACAAAGAGTAGTGTGTCATTGCGAGTGAATGAAATGAACGTGGCAATCTCATATGTGATATAATTCAGTAAAAAGCGATTGCTTCACCTACAGCTCGCAATGACAAAGAGTAGTGTGTCATTGCGAGTGAATGAAATGAACGTGGCAATCTCATATGTGATATAATTCAGTAAAAAGCGATTGCTTCATCCGTAAATCCGTCGTAATTCTTGACGGACGATGGATTCGCAATGACAGGACAGACCCGTATCACGTAACTTTTGGACATTCCCAAAAGTTGAATAATCATGTTTAGGTAGCTTTATAGGAATGACAGCATTTATGCTGTTAAATGAATAGTAATATTGTCTGCATAACAGTCTAAAGACTGTCACTCCATCCAGTATTCCACGGTTCAGAAGTGATGCGATTACTTCGTCCGTCAATCCATCGTACATCTTGACGGACTCCTCGCAATGACAAGGGATAAGGACTTTTGATTACAAGAGAGCTCAAAGGTAGTTTTTAAAGAGCTCTCTAAAAAACATCTTGACAATTTACTATATTTATGTTATAATAATTGCGGGCCGTTAACTCAGCAGGAAGAGTACTGGATTTTTAATCCAGGAGTCGCGGGTTCGAATCCCGCACGGCCTAAAGATTAAATGCCAGTTTAATAGAAAAACAGAAAGCTATATCAAGATAATTTTCTAATATTCTGATTCCCTGATAACTTGATACTCTGTTTCCGTCCCCATGGTCTAGTGGTTAGGACACCACTCTTTCAAGGTGGTAGCACGGGTTCAACTCCCGTTGGGGACGAAAAACAATCAACTACAGGGCTGTAACCACAGAGGTCACAGAGTAAATTTAATTCTCTGTGCTCTCCAAAAGAATTTCTCCTGAATGGTATAATAGAAAAGATAATTGCCTGTGCTATTAAATACCATTCAACGTACAAAGATTAAAAGATGTGATAAAAGATTAGTCTTATCTGTGAGATTCCGTATCCTTTCCATACATATCCTGTGGAATGGATCTTGAGATTAATAAGAGGTCACAGAGGGGAGAGGAATATAAATCTTTTTTAATCCCTTAATACTAAAGATTCTCTGTGTTCTCTGTGGTTTGATTTTGCACACTACCAAAGAAGTAAACGGGAGGATGTGTGAGTTCAATCATCGCATTCATCTTATTCCTTTCAGTCCCGCAAGCAGAGGGTCTTTTTTATATATATTCCCCACAAACTACCCCTCATGGATCAATCGGTTTCGATATCACTTTAACAGGCTCATCTACACCATACTCTTCTATCACGACTGAGCATACACACATTTTTTTCTTTTCTGATTTTTTCTTCACTTATGGTCTGTCTGACTATTTTGAGATTTTTGCTAAACCTGTTGTTCATTATAGAATAGCCACATATACAGATAAAACCTACTCTACCTTAGGTGTTCCTACCTTAGAGTTGGGAACATCACTTTATACCCCTTTTCAGATTCACAACTCTATTCTGAACCTGGGGTTTAGACCATCGGTTACAATATGTGCTAAGAGAGTAAATATATCAACTGATGATAAAAATCTTATCAAAATGGGCTTCTATCCTCTCCCCAATCATGCGCCAGACTATAGTTTTAGTCTCCTCTGCGAATACAAAATTGGTAAATTCTCATCCTTACTAAATTTAGGATATGTTATCAGGGGAGAACCTTATTCATCATCGGAAAATAATAGAAGCAGTGGGTTGGAAATCGGTGCAGGAATAGGAATTCAAGCATCTCCCTCATTAGTCCTTAGTTCAGGTGTCCTATTTTCAGAGAACGGCAAAAAGATATTTATTTCTCCACAGGTTAACTTAAGACGTTCGTTCGGCACAATCCAGTTCGGCATACACATTCCCATCTCAGATTTTGATTTTGTTCCGGACAGTCAGATACATAACTTTCCTGCCATTGGTCTGAGGTTTATAACCAACACCAAAGCCTTAGGGCACAAAACAGAGTGTGTGGTGAAGATAGAGGGCACTGTGGTAGATAGTTTAACGTACGAGCCTATAGATACAGATGTTGAGATCTATGGACCTGAGGTAGGTTGGTTAAGATCTGATAGAAATACAGGTAAGTTCTCCTTTGTACTCCAGAAATCAGGTGCTTATAGGATTTCTGTATCAAAAGACGGATACTATTCTGTAACAAAGGTTGCTAAACTTATGCCATATGATAGTGTCTTCTGCTGGTTTGCACTTGAAAGAATTTTAGAGACATCAATAAAGGGCAGGGTATTAGACACTTCCGCAGGTAGACCCATTTATACAACTGTCTCTCTTATTGGTGAACGCAGATATGACACAAAAACCGATTCGCTTACAGGAGAATACGATTTCTGGGTAGAGACTGGCGCATATAACCTGGTTGTAGATAAGAAAAAATACATAAAAAAGGTAATCCCTATATTCATAACAAACAAATCTTCTATTACTTTGGATATTGAATTAGATGTTTTGGGAAATAATCGCTCTCAGGAGAAATGATATAGAGACGTCACAACCAACCTATACTTACTCAGGGAGTTCATAGAATAGGAATTTAAGAAATCCTTTAAGAGAATAAATTATTGGTCTCTTTGATTAATAACAAAATATATAGATTAGAAAGGAGCCTATATGATAAGTAAGCGTGCAATGAATATGCCTGCATCTCCGATAAGAAAGCTTTTCCCATATTCTTTCAGGGCAAAGGAGCGGGGCATAAAGGTTTATCACTTAAATATAGGTCAACCCGATGTCCCAACACCTAAAGAGATATTGAGTGGTATAAAGGCATTTGATAATCCCGTTCTTCCATACGGACAATCCGAAGGTTTAAAAGAATTGAGGACAGCAGTAGCCGATTATTTCAAAAGATATAATCTCGATGTTTCACCTGAGGAAGTGATAATAACTCAGGGTGGTAGTGAGGCAATACTATTTTCAATGCTTCTCTTGTGCAATCCTGGTGATGAGATTATCGTCTTTGAACCATTTTATGCCAACTATAATGGACTCGCCGCTGTAGCTGGCATAAAACTCGTACCAGTAACAATGGATCCAAAAGAGGATTATCATCTTCCTAATAGGGATAAAATATCTGAGAAAATCGGTGATAGAACAAGGGCAATTTTCGTGTGTAGCCCCAACAATCCAACAGGAACTGTATATACACAAGATGAGATGGAAATGATTGCGGATATCGCAAGGGAATACAATCTTTACCTGATTTCTGACGAGGTCTACAGGGAGTTTGTCTTCGACAATATGAAACATACGAGCTCACTCAGCATTGCTCCTGAACGTACCTTAATCGTAGATTCTATATCAAAGAGGATGAGTGCCTGCGGTGCCAGGATAGGATTTGTAGTTTGTAAAAACAAAGAGATGCTTCCACTGCTTGTAAGGTTTGCGCAATCCAGGTTGTGCCCTGCAACCATAGAACAATATGGTGCTCTTGAGGGCTTCATACATATAGATAACTATATAGATAGTATGATAAAAGAATATGAACTTCGCAGGAATGTTGCAATAGAGGGTCTTCGCAAAATCCCCGGTGTTAGTGTGAACAATCCTGAAGGTGCCTTCTATGCTATGATTACCCTGCCTGTGGATAATTCAGAGAAGTTTATAATATACATGCTTGAAAGTTTTGATGTTGATAAAAAGACAGTTATGCTTGCACCTGGTGCCGGGTTTTATGCCACACCAGGCATTGGTGAAAATGAGGCAAGGATTGCATTTGTATTGAAAAATGAATATCTGAAAGATGCTATGCATATACTTGGCAAGGGTATCAAGGCATATAATAGAGAACACGGGAATTAAAAGAAAATCCCATAATACTAAAGCCAACCAATGACAAATGTCAAGTGACGATTGGCAGTTTTTTTGAGTTAATCAAGGTAGTGTCAAATAGAATATAATAGAATATAAAAGAATATGACAAACCACAGTCCGTCTCAGACGGATCACAGAGTAAATTTAACTCTCTGTGCTCTCCAAAAAAGACTAAAATTAATCACAGATTCACCCTGTGAAATATCTATTTCACGGGGTAAACACAGATGTTTAAAGATAAATAAAAACCTTTTAAGCAAGAAACAATCAGCGTTAAAAAAAAGAAAAATATAAGGTAAAGCAATTAGTCTTGTCCGTGAGATTCCGTATCCTTTCCATACATATCCTGTGGAATGGATATTGAGATTAATAAGAGGTCACAGAGGGGTGGGATGAAAATCCCCTGCGATTCTTTATTATTCTATAATCCTCTGTGCACTCTGTGGTTGATATTTAACACAACATACTCAATTTCTGGAGGATGTATGAGGAAGCATTTCTTATCCTTTTCTGATATGACTTCAAGTGAATTATATGACCTGTTCGAGTTATCAAAGAAATTGAAGAAAGATAAAATCTCACCGATACTAAACGGAAAGGTACTAGCTCTCATTTTCGAAAAGCCTTCACTTAGAACAAGATTTACATTCGAAGCAGGAATGTTTGAACTTGGTGGGTATGCAATTTATCTTGCACCTCAGGATATAGGGCTTGGAAAAAGGGAAAGCATTCCTGATGCTGCAAGAAATCTGTCAAGATGGGCGTCTGGAATCATGGCAAGAACTTTTGAGCACAAGACCGTTCTGCAACTTGCAAAATATGCAACCATACCTGTCATAAACGGACTCTCCGACATTGAGCATCCCTGTCAGGTACTGGCTGATATGTTTACGATATGGGAGAAGAGGGGTACTTTCTCTAACATTAAACTTGCTTGGGTGGGTGATGGTAATAATGTATGCAATTCTCTTATTATTGCATCTAAAATCCTTAAATTTGATTTGAGTATTTCTACCCCCGGCGGATATGAGCCAAACAAAAAATTTACAAATACCTCCTCTATATATGTAACAAATGAACCATTAGATGCAGTTAAAGAGGCTGATATTATTTATACAGATGTGTGGACAAGTATGGGACAGGAAATGGAAAGAGAGGAAAGACTTAAAAAGTTCAAAGAATTCCAGGTAAACAACAATCTTTTAAAAAAAGCTAAAAGCGATTGTCTGATTATGCACTGCCTACCAGCACATAGAGGAGAAGAGATAACAGATGATGTTATTGATGGACCACAATCAATAGTTTTTGACCAGGCAGAGAATCGCCTTCATGCACAGAAGGCACTCCTCGTAAAGCTTCTTTCTGAATAAATAAACCCAGAACAAGCTTTAACCACACCTGCTTGCTGCAGGCAGGGATGATTACAGCTGTTGCCTAACGGCGACCTTCGGTTCACAGATCATAAATGTAGTCAATCTTTTGTAGTCGCAACCTTTAGGTTGCGTGTCATCGCAGGCTAAAGCCTATGGCTACCTTACAATCAAAAGAATTTCCATTATGTATCCAACAGAAAAAACAAAAGAGAGGGCACTACTTGTAGGCGTTCATTTTCCTCATGAAGAAAAATGGGAAAAAATAGATTCGTTAGAGGAACTTAAAAACTTAACAACGACTGCAGGAGTTATAGTAGTCGAAAAACTTCTCCAAAATCTACAGAGACCGAATCCCAGGACATTCATTGGTAAGGGAAAGGCACAGGAGTTAAGACAGATAGCTCCCTCACTCTCATTAAATACAATAATCTTTGACGAAGAGCTTACCCCTTCACAGATTGGAAATCTTGAATTCATAACAGGCATGAAGGTTCTTGACCGAACCGAACTCATCCTTGATATTTTTGCGCAACATGCCCACACAAAGGTTGCTCAGATAGAGGTTGAACTTACACAACTCTTATATAGATTACCAAGATTAAGCGGAAAGGGAATTGCTCTATCACGACTTGGTGGAGGAATAGGCACGAGGGGGCCTGGTGAGACGAAACTTGAAACCGATAGAAGAAGAATCAGGATGAGGATAAGGACACTAAAAAAAGAGTTAAAAAATGTAGAAAAGGCAAAAAGAGTTCAATCAAAGAGAAGGATAGGCAAAAGAAGGGTCGCAATAGTTGGATACACAAACGCAGGCAAGACAAGCATTATGAATGCCTTAACACATGCAGACCTAAAGACAGATAATCAACTCTTCTCCACCCTTGATGCAACAACCAGAGCATTTGTATCAGAAGATGGACGAAGATATCTTATCACAGACACGATAGGTTTCATAAGAAGGCTTCCTCATGGACTTGTCTCTTCTTTCCACTCAACACTTGAGGAGGCGGTAATTGCCGATTTAAGATTACATATAGTGGACGTCTCTCACCCCTACGTTGAACTTCAAATAGGTGCCGGAGATGAGCTGCTTGAGACACTTGGAGTAAAAGAAAAGCCATTTATATACGTATTTAACAAGCTTGACCTTGCACATGATGAGGTAGGATACTTGAAGAAGAGATTCCCCAACTCAATCTTTACCTCAACCGCAACAGGTGCGGGAATAGATGAACTAAAGGATATAATAAAAGAGTTCTATGATAATTGACTATTGATTAATAAGTAATAAACATTTATGTTTGGCATTAGAAATTAGACATTACAATGGAGGTCTTATGGATTGTAATATAAGAAATAAATCATTAAATAAGGAAGGAAAGAAAAAAATAGAGTGGGCAGACAGAAACATGCCTGTACTCTCGTTATTAAGAGATAGATTTGAGAAAGAAACCCCTCTTTCAGGGAAGAAGGTCTCTGCCTGTCTCCATGTAACAAGTGAAACTGCCAACCTTATGAGAACACTTATATTAGGAGGAGCAGAGGTGCGGTTATGTGCCTCAAACCCTCTTTCAACACAGGATGATGTGGCAGCCTCTCTTGTTACTGATTACGGAATCCCTGTGTTTGCTATAAATGGGGAGGATAACGATACATACTATAATCATATAAACTCCTGTCTGGATGTAGGACCTAATATTACAATGGACGACGGGGCAGACCTTGTATCTACCCTTCATTCAAAGAAAGAGCATTTAATTCCCCACATTCTTGGAGGAACAGAGGAAACGACAACAGGTGTTATAAGACTTAAAAGTATGGCTAAGGATGGCGTCTTGATGTATCCCATTATCGCAGTAAATGATTCGCTTACAAAGCATTTATTTGATAATAGATACGGTACTGGTCAGTCAACAATTGATGGCATATTAAGGGTAACAAATACACTCATAGCAGGTAAGATATTCTGCGTGTGTGGCTATGGTTGGTGTGGTAGAGGAATAGCAAAGAGAGCAAACGGTCTGGGAGCAAGGGTGATTGTTTGTGAGGTTGATCCTATAAAGGCTATTGAGGCACTTATGGATGGTTTCTCAATAATGCCTGGAGTAGAGGCAATAAAACAATCGGACATTTTAGTTACTGCAACGGGAGATATAAATGTTGTTAACAAACAGCACTTTGAGGTGGCAAAAGATGGGATAATAATTGCTAATGCAGGCCACTTCGATGTTGAGATAAACAGAAAGGCACTTGAAGAGATTGCTGATAGTCAGACAGAGGTCAGGAAACTCGTAGATGAGTTCAGGATGAGGGATGGAAGAAAGATATACTTGCTTGCAAAAGGAAGGCTTGTAAATCTCTCCTGTGCAGATGGTCACCCACCCGAGGTTATGGATATGTCTTTTGTAAATCAGGCACTTGCCGCAGAATATATAATAAATAACAAACTCTCTATCAATGTTCACAAATTACCCGATGAAATTGATAAAGAGATTGCAGAACTGAAACTTGAGGCTTTGGATAAAAAAATAGATACACTAACAGAGGAACAGAAGGCATATCTGAAGGAATGGCGAATGGGAACCTAACTCTACTTTGCACTCTTTGATTCTACTCTTATCTTCTCCTGTAGTTCCCTTGGTACTTCCTCATAGTTAGAGAATTCCTGTGAGAATGTACCTCTACCTTGGGTAATGGAGCGGAGTGATGCAGAATAACCAAACATTTCAGCTTCTGGTACCTGTGCCTTAATCTTTTGAAACCTTCCTGATGCCTCAGTTCCCAGGATCTTCCCTCTTCTCGAATTGAGGTCACCCATAACATCGCCGAGATATTCTTCAGGCACTATTACCTCGATATTCATAATTGGCTCAAGCAGGGTCAAATCAGCCTTTTCACATGCGTTTTTAAAGGCAAGCGAACCAGCAATCTTGAATGCTATATCTGATGAATCGACATTATGAAAGGTTCCGTCATAACAGGTTACCTTCATGCCTACCATCGGATATCCTGCCAGTTCACCCTCCACCATAGCCTCTTTCACACCCTTCTCCACAGATGGAAGATATTTAGAGGGTATGGCGCCGCCAACTATTGCATTCAAAAATTCAAATCCTTCTCCCTTGTCTTTTGGCTCTATCTTGAGCCAGCAATCTCCATACTGACCATGTCCCCCAGTCTGCCTTTTGAATTTTCCCTGCGCCTCGGCAGTCCGCTTTATGGTTTCCCTGTAATGAATTTTTGGCTTTTTTGTGGATAGTTCAACCCCATACCTTCTTTTGAGCTTGTCTATAACTATGTTTAAGTGGAGTTCTCCCCTTCCCCTTATAATGGTCTGCCTTGTCTCTGTATCATAGAAGTAACTGAAGGAAGGGTCCTCCTCATGTAATTTCAAAAGTCCTTCCATAACCTTCTCTTCATCCTTTTTCTCCTTCGGAACTATGGCCAGAGATACCGCTGGATCAGGAAATTCTATTTTGGGCAAGGCTTCTCCTTTACCTTCGCCAATAGTATCACCTGTATGGGTATTCTTTAGCTTGACAAGACCACCAATGCCACCATGTGGAAGTTTGTCTACATCCTCCTTATTTTTACCCTTTATAAGATATACCTGATTTATTCTTTCGTCTGTGTTTCTTGTACGATTGAATAGTGTAGTGCCAGGAGATAATTCTCCACCTAAAACCTTGGCATATCTTACCTCTCCAAGATGAGGGTCTACAAACGTCTTGAAAACGTAAACAAGCGTCTGTTCTTCTTTCTTCTCCAAGGGAACTTTTAATATAGAAGCGAGTAATGCCTTAATTCCTATTCCCTTCTTTGAGTCTCCCATAAAGAGTGGGGTTATTTTACCTGCGGACAATCCCTTATAAAATGCAGTATCTAACTCATCCAGTTTCAATTCCTCATCAGAAAGATACCTCTCCAGTAGTCCGTCATCGGTTTCTGCTATCGCCTCAACCAGATCTGTATAATAATCAGAATTGGGTTCAAGAGTACTTGCTACTTTATCCTCATCAATTATAGTTATAGGCACCACATTACCAAACACCGTTTTTATCTTAGAAAGAGAATCTTCTAACCTTGCTTCCCCCTCCTTCATCTTGGATAAGTAGATAACAATTGGTATGTTTCGATCTTTTAAATCCAAAAATACTTTTTCTGTTACAATACCTATTTCCTGAATAGGGTCTATAACTATTACTGCAACATCACTTACCCTTACTGCACATAAAACCTCACCATAGAAGTCATCGTAACCAGGCGTGTCAAGTATATTAAGCAATGCTCCTTCGTAATCAAAAGATGCCATAGAAAGATTAATTGTTATCTTTTTCTCAATCTCTTGTGGGGTTGAGGATAAAATTGAGGTGCCTTCATCTACACTTCCAAGCCTGTTAGTTACCTTCGCATGATATAGGATTGCCTCTCCAAGAGTTGTCTTACCTGTAGAAGACTGACCAAAAATTCCAATCGTCTTTATTTGATTAACACTTATACTTCTCAAGATTCCTCCTAATGTAACGGGATTTAAAATCAGTAGTAATAATTGCCTTGTTAAACTTAATTTTATTAAACTATTACTTCCTTTGCTTTATAATAATGGCAATAACTACATACTGTATGAGGTGGTATAAGTTGATTGCAGTTGGGGCATCTTATGAGGTTAGGAATACCCTGCTTATAGTGCGTTCTTCTCTTACGACCTCGTTGTTTAGATATTTTCCTTTTTGGAACAGCCATTGCTTACTCCTTACCTTATAAACATATAAATTGTGAGCGTTATTATAACATAAAAATTCCTCTTTGTCAAGATTTTTCTTGCATCAACGCAACGGGGTCAGGCTAAGAGATAAGAGATAGAATATAGATTTTACCTACCATTTTAGCTTTCTTAGATAGTCACTTAATTCCTCTGTGCTCATTTTCTTATCTATATAACTCAATGCCCCCGGTTCTCTATTTAGGTACTTCGCAATTTCTATACCTGATGACTTCGTATAAAGCCTACTTAAATGAATGAATAAACTCCTTGCTTTAATTACTTCCCCGTTTCTCACTTTCCCCCTTAATAGCTCCTTTGTCACTCCAGTAAGTTTTTCAACCATAGCCAAAACATCATTAAGTGACCCTTCCTTCATAATTCTATCTATCATATCTACTCTCTCTTTCGTTATATTTATTACTTCTTCATAAAACCCCTCATCTCCAAGAATTCTCTGTGACCTGATTTTATAAAACTCCATATCCTCACCTTCATCAAGCCCTTCACAGATAAACTCTTTATATAACCTCCTTGCTCTATCTTTATTCCTTGAAAACTGACTTAATACAAGCCAAGTATTAACAAGTTCACTACTATTATAGCCCAGGTATAATCTGTGGCTTGTCCATATATAATCCATTGGATCCTTTATACCTGCCCTTAATGGATTCAGATGTATATACCTTACTAATTGAAGAAGATATGAATCCTTATCACATAATATAGCTTTATATCTGCCTTGAAATAGATGTCCTACTGTATTATATCTCCTGTTATGCCATTGAGTATGTGATTGTAATATGCCCTGCATTATTTTTGAAAGCGGTGCTCGCTTAGTCTCTAAAAGTAAATGAATGTGATTATTCATTAAGGCATATGAATATAGTATAAAACCATATCTCTTCTTATACTCCTTTAATTTTTCCAAAAATCTCTCTCTATCTCTATCACCAAGAAATATAGACTCTTTCCTATTACCGCGAGATATCACATGGTAAAAAGCTCCTTCATATTCTATCCTCGGTTTCCTGGACATGTCTTTATTATACCATAACTTTTCCCCTATGTCAAGTAATTATTTCTTATCTCTTAGCCTGACCCCCTATATTATTAACTTTTTTGCTTGACTTTTCAATCCACTTGTGTTATAATAAGAGCCAACTTTCGTGAAGTAATTCTCGGCATTAAAATATTGTATTTTTTAAAGATAATAAGGGGGTATAATGGCAGTGAAAATCGGAATAAATGGATTTGGACGCATAGGAAGGCTTGTTGCCAGGATAGCAATAAAGGACTCTGATGTCGATATAGTTGGGATAAATGATCTTGTAGATACAAAGACATTGGCTCATCTATTTAAATATGACTCTGCCTATGGCATACTGGATATGGATGTGAAAGGAAATAATGGTGAGATAGTTGTAAATAACAATAAGATACCCACCTTAATGGAAAAAGAACCAGAAAAACTTCCATGGAAAGCCCTTGGCACAGATATAGTAATTGAATCAACAGGAATGTTTCGCTCCAGAGAAAAGGCTGCCCTACACCTCCATGCAGGTGCAAAAAAGGTGATAATCACTGCTCCTTCAAAGGGTACGCCTGCAGATTGCGCCATTGTCCTGGGCATAAACGAAAACATTTACGACCCTACCAAACATGATGTCATTGATAACGCCTCTTGTACTACAAACTGCTTTGCCCCAATGGTAAAGATATTAAATGACAATTTTGGAATAGAGAAAGGGTTTATGACAACCATTCACTCATACACAGCTGATCAGAGACTAATTGACTCACCACATAAGGACCTCAGACGAGCTAGGGCTGCTGCTTACTCCATTATTCCTACCACTACTGGAGCAGCAAAGGCAATAGGAATAGTCATACCTGAGTTAAAGGGAAAATTAGATGCTATATCAGTAAGGGTACCAACTATTGATGCCTCCCTTGTTGATTTTGCATGTATTCTTAAGAGAGAAACCTCTGTAGAAGAAGTTAATAACGCCTTTAAAAATGCATCCGAGGAAAAACCAATGTATCTTGAGTATCTGAAGGATGAGGTTGTATCCTGTGACATCATTGGCAATCCTCACTCCATGATATTCGATCCGTTTGAAACAAAGGTGATGGGAAACCTCATTAAGGTGCTTGCGTGGTATGATAACGAATATGGATATGCCTCAAGGGTTATTGACCTTATTCACTATATAGGTGAGAGGCTGTAGAAGAAAATATTGTGGCTTCTTTTTGAATTTCATCAAGTTTTCTGTGGTTATAAAGGGGGATTATGCTGTCAATTAAAGATATTGACATTAAAGGTAAAAAAGTTCTCCTTAGGGTTGATTTCAATGTTCCGCTTAAAGATGGAAAGATAGCCGACGATACAAGAATTCGGGCATCTCTTGAGACAATAAAATACATCCTTGATAATGATGGCAGACTTGTAATTATATCACACCTCGGCAGACCAGGGGGCAAAATAATCCCAGAAATGAGTCTTGCTCCAGTAGCCCCACATCTATCAACCCTTATCTCACAAAATGTTAATTTCATCCATGACTGCATCGGACCTGATGTTGAAAATGCCATCTCAACTCTCAAAGATGGCGACGTAATCCTGCTTGAAAATTTAAGATTCTACGAAGAGGAGAAAAAGAACGACATGGAATTTGCTAAAAAACTCGCAGACTCTGCTGATGTCTATATAAATGATGCCTTTGCTACTTCACACCGCGCACATGCATCAACTGTGGGTGTTACGAACTATATAAAAACTAAAGCCGCCGGTTTTTTGTTGATGAAGGAGATAGACTGGCTTGGACAGGTGTGTGAATCTCCTTTTCATCCCTACATAGTGGTTCTTGGTGGAGCAAAGGTCTCTACAAAGATAGCAGTCATAGACAATCTTCTTCCAAAATGTGATAAACTACTTATATGTGGTGGAATGACATTTACTTTTTTAAAGAGCCTGGGAAAGGAAGTTGGAAACTCTATTGTAGAGGAAGACAAACTAAACATCGCAAGAGACATACTCCAAAAGTCAGGTGGTAAATTAGTTCTTCCAACGGACTTTATTATAGCTAAGGAGATAGCCGAGAACGTAGATGTCAGAATTGTAGAAAATATACCCGAAGATTGGATGGGTCTTGACATAGGACCTACTACACTTGAAACCTTCAGGAAAGAGATAGGAAATGCAAAAACTATTCTGTGGAATGGACCACCTGGTGTGTTTGAGGTCGATAAACTCTCCAATGGAACAAAGGAACTTGCTTGCGCTATGAAGAATGCCAAAGAAAATGGGGCAGTCGTAGTTGCTGGTGGAGGAGAGACCACATCAGCTATAAACAAATTTAACCTTAAAGAGGGATTTACACATATCTCTACTGGAGGGGGTGCCTCTCTTGAGTTTCTCAGTGGCAAGAAACTTCCAGGAATTGCTGCACTAGAGCAAGGAAGACCGAAGACATAATACCAGAGACCTTTTAGAGATTGTAGATTACACAGCATATCAGGATACCAGCAGATCAGTGGGCAGAATATCAGCGCACCAGAAGATCAGGAGTGAGTTACCCAAACCTGATTGATACCCTGATCTACTGATACTCTTCCTACTGATATTCTGATTACCTGGTACACCTGTTTTTTTACTGATTACCGTATAGATGGAGGGTCTATATGAACCTGCATGAGTATCAGGCAAAAGAGTTAATGAAAAAATATGGATTGCCTGTACAGGAAGGTAGAATTGCTACAACACCAGAACAGGCAAAGAAGATTGCTGAGGACTATATGTGTCCTGTTATGGTTAAGGCACAGGTCCATACAGGTGGGAGAGGAAAGGCAGGTGGTGTTAAGTATGCAAAAACACCTGATGAGGCAGAGAAACACGCCTCTAAGATACTCAATCTGAAGATCAAACATCTACCGGTGAAAAAGGTATTACTTGCGAAGGCTATTGATATAGAGAAAGAATATTACCTGGCGGTTATAATGGACCGCGATAAAAAGTCACCGCTCATTATGGCATCAAGAGAGGGTGGAATGGATATAGAAGAAGTTGCAAGAGAAAAACCAAATGCAATAAATAAACTATGGGTTGACCCAGTATATGGCTTACTCCCCCACCAGGCAAAACAGGTAGCATTCTCACTATTTGATAACAAAATATTCGCACTTAAAAATACTAAAATTGTATCTACTCTATATCAACTCTTTATTGATTGTGATGCCCAAATCACAGAAATCAATCCATTAGCTCTCAGCACTCAAGGGAAACTCTGGGTTACAGATGCAAAAATAGTACTTGACGATAACTCACTTGCCAGGCATCCGGAACTTGAGGGACTAAGAGACCCCGATCCTGGTGAGGAGAAGGAATTGGAGGCAAAGGATGCAGGTCTCTCATATATACCTCTAACCGGAAATATTGGCTGTGTCGTAAATGGTGCAGGTCTTGCAATGGCTACAATGGATTTAATAAAGAAATATGGCGGTGAACCTGCAAATTTCCTTGACACTGGCGGAAGCTCATCCCCTGAAAAAGTGGAAAAGGCATTATCCATTCTCCTTTCAGATAAAAACGTATGTGTTATTCTTTTCAATATCTTTGGCGGAATGACAAGATGTGATGACGTCGCAAAAGGCATACTCAAGACAACAAGAGCTATGAACCTCAAACTCCCTATAGTGGTAAGGCTCACCGGCACAAATGATAAAGAGGTAAAAAATATACTCAAAGATTCTCCAATCGACTCCGTTACATCAATGAGAGAAGGAGTGATAAAAACTATAGAACTTTTAGAAGAGGGAAGGGAGAAGGGGGAAGAGAGATGAAGGACAAGTTCCTCGCTATTCTCTCCTCACTCTTCGCCGTTTCACAAGTTTATAATGATTAACTTGTATTATGAGTATTATTATCGATAAAAACACAAGGGTGTGTGTTCAGGGAATAACAGGAAGGGAGGGTTCATTTCACGCTGCAAGGATGATCGAATACGGTACGAAGGTTTTGTGTGGCGTTACACCAGCTAAAGGAGGAACGGACGTAAATGGCATTCCTGTATATGACACAGTTAGAGAGGCTGTGGAGAAAGAGGAAGTAAATACTACCATAATATTTGTGCCCTCAAGATTTGCAACAGATGCCCTATTTGAGGCAGGTGACTCCGGGGTAAAGCTTGTCGTGTGTATAACTGAAGGCGTTCCCGTGCTTGATACTGCAAAGGTATTGAAATTCTATAGAGAGAAAGACGTCTTACTTGTTGGTCCAAACTGTCCAGGACTTATATCACCAGGCAAAAGCAAAGTGGGTATTCTTCCTTCAAATATATTCAAAAAGGGACGCATTGGTGTTATTTCAAGGAGTGGTACTCTCACCTATGAGCTTGTATTGCATATAACCAACCAGGGTCTTGGTGAGTCAACCTGTATAGGTATCGGCGGTGACCCTCTGATTGGTCTTAAATTTATAGACTGCCTTAAGATGTTTGAGCAAGACCCTGAAACAGAGGCTATACTCCTTGTTGGTGAGATTGGTGGACACGATGAAGAAGACGCTGCAGATTTTATAAAAGATAATATCAGTAAACCCGTTGTCTCCTTTATAGCTGGCAAGACTTCTCCCCCTGGCAAGCGAATGGGTCATGCTGGCGCAATAATCTCTGGAGGTAGTGGAACAGCGAAAGAAAAGATAGAAAAGTTTAATAGTGTTGGTATAAAAGTTGCATCAGAACCCGAGGAGGTAGGTATACTTCTTAAAGAGATTGTATGAGAATTAAAATTATGAAAAAGTATACTATCAAAATAAATATAGATTGGTGTAAAGGATGCGAGCTGTGCGTTGCCTTCTGCCCTAACAATGTACTCCAGATTGGTGACGACAGGAAAGCAGAGGCTATTAGAGAAGAGGACTGCACTGGCTGTCTTGTTTGTGAATACAAATGCCCTGATTTTTCAATCACAGTAATTAAAATAGATAAATGATACTTCTTAGTCTTATCATAATAATATCTTACTCCTCAGGTATGTATCTTGGGGGCGAGAAGATAGGCTATACGATAATAGATATCAAACCTGAAGCAGATGGATATACCTTAGAGGAAGAGATGTTTATGCGAATTGATATGTTAGAGCAGGAAAGGAGTATGGAGGTCAAATCTGTGTATAAAGTTGATAATGAATATAGACTAAAAAATTTCTCATTTCAATTAGAAACCTATTCTCAAACAATCGCTTCATATGGTGAGGTAAAAGATAATTACCTTATATACAATGTAAAAACAGGTGGAAGGGAGATGAGCAAATCGACAAAGCTTGATGGAGACTTATACATATCTCAGGTAATCCCCTACATTGTCTCTACTAACAGGAGCAATTGCACTCTTTCTATATTCGACCCAACAATACTTGCAGTCAACAAAGCTGAAGTTACTATATTAGAGGATAAAGGTGATTCAATAAAATATCAAACAAAAATTCTCGGTGCCAGGTCTGTTACCTGGGTTGGTAGAAATGGAGAGGTGCTGCGCTCAGAGGAACCAATGGATGTAACTGTGAAAAGAGAGGTGATAGAAAAAGCTCGGGAGTTTGGCGAAAAACCACCTGAGATACTCTCCATGTTCGCCATACCTGCTGGAATGGAACTAATATTCCCCAGAAATTTAACCTATCTTAAGGCAATAGTCAGGGGTAGATTCAAGATTACAGATAGACAAAGACTACTTGGCGACACACTCATTGTGGAAAAAATTGTCCCTGACAAAGGAATAAAGACAACACCCAGACCTTTGTTTGGATGTAGCTGCTCTAAGTTGCGCAAAGTACCCCAGGAATTAGAAAAGTACCTTGAAAGCACCCCTCTTATACAGGTAAATGATAGAAAGATAAGGAATATGTCTGCTCAGATTGTCAGGGGTGTAAGAGATGATTGGGATAAAGTGGTAAAAATCACCAATTGGGTATCGCAAAATGTTGAAGATTATCCCTCTGCAACAATCCCCAGTGCACTTGATGTCATGGAATCCCTTAAGGGAGATTGTAATGAGCACGCTACTTTATTCGTAGCACTTTCAAGGGCTGCTGGTATTCCAACGGATATTAGTGTGGGTCTTGTATATATGAATGGATATTTCTATTACCACGCCTGGAATAAAGTCTGGGTAGGGAAATGGATTGAAGTAGATCCAACATTCAATCAACCTATTGCGGATGCCACACACATAACACTTGAGGAAGGAGGTCTACAGGACTGGGCAAAGATAATGGACCTTGTTGGGAATATCGAGATAGAGGTGATTGGATACAGATAAAAAAATCAAATATCAAATTTACATATATGAATTCAAAATTATTAAGAATACTGAAATCTAAATAATAACAGAATAAATCTTCTATACGCTCTTTTCTTTAAGTCTACAGTTTTTCATTTTAAATTTTAATCTGTAATTTTACTATTTGATTTTTACATTTCAATTTATTATAGTGGACGTAGATAGTGTAATCGGAACAAAATGGCTCTTTAAAAGTGAGAACTTTCTATTCTATGACCACCTTTTGTCTACTCAGGACCGAGCAAAGGAACTAATTAAAAATAGAGTTGGAAAGCCAGGATACGTAATAATATCTGATGAACAATACAGGGGAAGGGGTAGATTTGGTCGATTATGGATATCAGAAAAGGGTAAATCACTCACATTCACTTTTATCGTAGAAAAAATTCCTCTTCTATCTATGAGGACTGCTCTTTCTATCGTTGAAACACTTAAAGAAGAATGTGGACTTCATACAGAGATTAAATGGCCAAATGACGTTGTTATAGATGGTAAAAAGATATGTGGCATACTTGTAGAAATAGAGAAGAATCTTGCAATTATTGGTGTCGGAATTAATATCAACGAGACAGTACCTCCCCTTGAAAATGCAACATCGGTGAGGATAGAGACGATGATGTCATTCAGTAGAGAATCAATTCTCTCGTCATTTCTCTCTATATTCGAGCATAATTTTAAAAAAGAAACCATAATGGAATCTATTAGAGAACATCTTTCTTTTTTAGATAGATATGTAGAAATAAAAACTAAAAATGGGTCTGTGAGTGGCGAATTCATAAATCTTGGTGATAATGAGGAGATAATAATAAGAACTGATAGTGGTTCTATAGTAAGTTTCTTGCCAGGTGAAGCGAAAAGGGTAGATAGATTAGTTGAATAGTTTATTAGTTAATTGGTTGGTTAGTTGGTCAGTCAGTTGGTTGGTTAGTTGGTCAGTCAGTTGGTTGGTTAGTTGGTTAGAACAGTATCATTAAACAAACAAGCCAGCTGATAACCAGAGAATTGCACAATATTACAATTTAGCATACCATGTCAAAATACCATTAAGGAGGGTTTATGCACTATTTCTTGAAGTTTATCTTGCTACTACCAGCTTTCACTTTTGCTACCACCATCTACGATATTCAATATACAACAAACCCAGGTGATGGAACTTATCCATCTCCCCTCGAAGGACAGACCGTAACCGTATCAGGCATTGTTACAGCTGTAGCAACTGGCGAATACAACAATTTTTACATCGAAGAGCATCCGGGAGGTGCATGGCGTGGTGTATACGTATATGATAACTCAGTTAAACCAGAAACTGGTGACAGTATCACCATTACCTGCGATGTCGACGAATACTACGGACTAACCGAATTAAAGAATATTTCATCCTATACCATACACTCAAATAATAACTCTATCCCTGGTCCAACTGAGATAACGACAGGAGTATTTGGCAGTGGTGGCTTCGAGGCAGAAAAATATGAAGGAGTATTAGTTATAGTTATAAATGTAACCGTAACACAGACTGCTGATGGTTATGGTCAATGGTACGTGAACGATGGAAGTGGAGAATGTCAGATCGAAGATGGATTGTATCACTATGAACCATATATGGGTGAAACCTTTGCAGCCATAATAGGTGTGGGAAGTTATGGTTTTGAGGAATACGAAATACATCCACGAGGTGAATCTGATTTAATTAATAGCGCAAGCGGAACAGGAACAGCAACAATATCACCGGATGTTGTCTTTACATCTTCGCCTATATCTCTCTTAATAGATATAAGAAACCCATTTGATACATTAAATCATATAACAATAGAAATACCACATCAGTGGAGCTTTAATGGGGAAATTTCTTCTGTAACCCTTTCGGGTGATGCATTTCAAAATGCATTTCTCGATATAACAGGAGATGGAAGTGTGGTATCACCATGGATTATAGATATTACAGACGCACGCCTGATCGACTCTGGTTCAGTTAAAATTGATAGTCTTATATCCCCTGATGAGCCTGCGAGATACGCATTTACCATAAAAACAGCGGCGGGAGGAGAGCAGCCTGTGCCTATAATAACCCAGCCAACTGTAAGGGTACTGACCACCAGTGGTATAGGAGCGGCAAAAATGAATCCACTCAAGCTTTTTAAGGCTGAGAAGCTTGGGGTTAGAATAGATATTAATACAAACTACGGAATTGAGTTAAACAGAGTACTTATACAAATTCCATCCCCCTGGGTTTGGACAGGAAATAACGAACACGTCAGGGTTATATCACAGGGAAATCCAGTTATTTACTCATCCCCTGATTCGGTATTCATTGATAATGTTCCTCTTACAGATACAATCTTTGTATATATAGATAGTCTGACAGCACCATCTTATACAGGCAATTTTCAATTTCCTATCTCTACAAGTACCGACCAGGAGCCCGTGTCACCTATCGAGACCCTTCCATCGATTACAATCATAGACTCTGTTGATATAACAAGTATAGGCGATGTACAGAGACCAGGAGATGATGGGTACACTCCCTCCCTTTTAGGAGAAGCGGTTAATATACGGGGTTTCGTAACTTCACCATCCCTGGGAGAGTATACAAGTTTCTACATTCAGGACTTCACAGGAGGAGTCAATATATTCTGTTATGACCCATTACCCGTGAATCTCGGTAAAGATTGGATAATAGCAGGAGAGGTAACTGAATACAATGGTCTAACTGAGGTAAAAATCGATGAGATAGATGATTGTATACTTATGAGTGATTCCTGTACAAGGGAACAAATAGATGCTCTTGCAATGGTCCTTGACCCATCTCAGGGAATAACAGAGAATATTGAAGGTAGACTCGTCAGGATAAATAACACAAAGATACAAACTCTCCCATATGAAATACCCGGGAACTTCCAGGTCTGGAATGCAAAGACACTAATTGATGTCAGGCTGCAGGATGGAACAGGAATAGAGATACCCATCGAGGATATGAAACTGGGTGATTACTGGAACATAATAGGTATTGCTGGACAGTATGATACTGACGAGCCCTATTCAAGTGGATACCAGTTCCTCCCAAGGTTTCTCTCGGATTTAGAAAAGGTATCCAATGGAGAACCATCAGAAGAACTCACTGTTAATATTTATCCAAATCCATTCTCACCAGACCTTGGGGAGTGCCTGTATATCGAGTTAAATTCACAGCTTGATAGCAGAATAACCATTCGTATTTTTGATATAGAAGGTAGATTGATAAAGACATTACTCAACAACCGTACGGGTGGTACGAATTATACAGATTGGGATGGTACTGATGAGAACAGAGAAGAAGTAATTGTAGGTATATATCTTGTTCATATACAGTCAGTAAAAGATGGTGATACCGAGAGTGTAGTAAAACCCGTTGTAGTTGGAACACCTCTTGAGTAGTAATTTATCTATAAGTAAAAATAACGTTCTGTTAAAGAGGATATGAGAACCGTAAGGATGGGATAAGTTCTCTTTCAATCCCTGTTATATTTTTCATTGATTTTTAAAAATCTATGTTAATCAGCGTTTACCCCGTTAAATAGAGCTGTTTCGAGAACGCTCTGATATTTATCGTTACATTATTTAACGGGGTGAATCTGCGTCCAAATTTTTCCTAAAAAAGAGAGGTTATTATGAAATTCTCTAAGTGCCTTGTATTACTTTTATTAGTACCGTTCTTACTATCTGCTGCCTTTGAGGACATGGAATCTGGTGCCAGACCTGAGGCATTGGGCTGCGCCTTCACAGCAATATCAGATGATGCAAATTCAATACATTTTAATCCCGCAGGACTATCTTTCATACAAGAAATACAATTAACTGCATATTACAAGAACCTTTATGGCATTGTGAATAATGCTACATTTAATGCCGTCTTCCCGGCATCATTTGGGACTCTCGGCTTTTCGTTTCAGAATGTTTCTGTAAAAGGGGAAGAAACAAATATAAATGGAGAGAGTCTCGGTGAAAAGACATTGGAAAGTGAAAATACAATTACGTTATCTTATGGCAAGGCTCTCAACGAAGATCTATCATTTGGTTGCAATCTTATTGGATACCAGCTCACACAGACCAGATTTGGTAGTGCAAACACCTTTGGGGTTGATCTTGGGCTTATTGCAGATATATATGATAGATGGCGCCTTGGCTTCTTTGCTCATAATATAAATTCACCAACACTCGGGGAAGAAAATAGACATAACCTTCCAAGATTGCTTTCATTGGGGATATCTTTTACACCCTTCAAGGGAGTCACATCGAGTATCGACTTATCAAAAGAGGTTGGTAAGGATACTCGTCTCTGCTTTGGTCAGGAGTTTCAGATACTAAAAAATATCACTCTCAGAGCAGGATTATCAACACAGCCAATTAAGGCGTCTTTTGGTATTGGATTATTAATAAAAAATATTGAAATTGACTATAGTGTGTTAAACCATGAAGTCTTACCCATGACACACATTATTGGGGTGAGTTATTCAATGTAGTCACAATTTTAAACATCAAGCACCAAATATCAGGTAATTTTATTAATTTATTTGGTGACATTACTTATCTGTAGTGGAGTGCATTACCTTGTTGAAGCGTAGCGGAAATCCCGCTGTGGCGGGGGTAATGCAAAGAGGGTTAAATTATCTTTTAAGAATTTAGCAATAGCAAGCTATTGCACTCCATTCTATCTCTTTTTCGTGACATAATACTTTGATACGTCTTAAAATATTAAACTCCGAATTGTTTAGAACTTTATTTATTATAATTTAGAGTTTGTTTGAAATTTGTCATTTGAGATTTTAATATGGGGTATTTATGAATCTCATTTTTATAATACTGTCTCTCGTTTTTACTACCCAACCTATAGATATAAACCGTGCTGCTCTTGAGGAAGTTCTTACACTTCCAATTCCAGAAGAGGATGCAAGAGCTTTATATGAATGGAGATTATCAAAGGGTGAATTTAAGAGTATATATGAATTAAGAGAGCTCAAGTGTATAGATGGAGAGGAATTCGAACGGATAAAACCTCTGATAGAGATTTTACCTACGGAAGAGAAAAGAGCCGTTTCAAGATATATCGAGGATGTACAGGAAAGACTTGCATCAGAAGAGAGCCCATCCGAGGCAGCGGTCGATAAATGGGAGGAACTTGCTGTATCCCCAATGGATATAAACACAGCAGGAATAGATGACATACTCCTACTTGATAGAGTAAATCTCGTTGATGCTGCATCACTTGTCAGATATAGAAAAAGTGGTGGAAGATTCAGGTATCAGAGCGATTTAAAGCGAGCTACAACATATTATGCATTCAGAAACATGAGAAACTTCGTTACCTTCGAGCGGAAGGAGATTGAATCCCTCGAGTTTCATGGATTTGGAAGAATCCAGATTGAGGATAGTGATAGGTTCGATATAGATTGGAATAATCCGGTAGAGAATATGTATTATCTCGAAAGCTCTATTAGTAACCTTCTTCCAGATAGCATTACATACGAAAAACTAATTCGAGCAGGATGGAGTGATTCAGATATTGACAGCCTGAGGAAAAGACTTGAGGAGGAGCGAGATGAGCTCGCCTCACTTTCATCAGTTGCCCTGCCAACTATGAAATTAAGATTAACCCTGGGTCCTCATCTGAAGTTCGGTATTCAAAAGAAAAGTGAGCTTGGTAATAACGAACTCTTGAAGGGCTACTTTGGAGTTGAGGAGATGGGTTATCTAAGAAAGCTGTATGTGGGTAATTATAGACTTACCTTTTCTCAGGGACTCTTTATGGATAATACAGATGAAACTCTCTCAAGAATATATGATAGGCCAGAAGGATTATTTGGTGACCTCACATCAACGAGAGAGTTTGTACTTAAGGGTATTGCAGGGGAAGTTGGTATAGGCAGGTATAGCTCTATGTTTTTCTACTCCAACTCAAAAAGGGATGGCATAGAAAATCCTGATGGCACCATAAACTCCTACATAATCACAGTTCCAAGAATGAAGGCTTTTAAAGATGTCTTCCGTGAAGAGTTATATGGAGGAAGGGTCTGTTTTGACCTGTCAAATATACTAAAGATGCCTCTTGCTACACGTATTGGGTTTTCAGGTATGAATTTATCATATGATAAAAGGTTCAGCCCGGACGCAAGGACACTCGATATACCCTTTGATAAAGACAACCTTACTGACCCAAATTATACGAGGATGTGGAGTGGCGAAAGTAGGAATATACACGGCATTGATGCAAGAACTGTTATTAGAAATCTATCATTTGAAGGGGAATGGGCCTGGACAGAGCAGGGCAGTGCCCTTATTCTCAAATCAAGAGTTCAATACAATACCTTATATCTACTCGTGCTTCTAAGACACTATGGGATCTCTTATGACAATCCATACTCAAGAGCGTTTATGGAACAGAAAAAATTTGACGACACCATGCTTGAGAAAGAATATAGATTGTTAGACCCTCTTTATTTCTTTCTTTCAGAATATCCAGCACCCAAAGCAGAAGAGGGATTATACATAGAACTTAGAAATCAAGTCACGCGTAATTTTACATTTACGAAGGTATATGTCGATATCTGGAGGAATGTGGGAAGGAGTCTTCCGAACCTAAGATTCCAGGGAGAAATAGAGTGGAGACCCATCTTCCCACTACGGCTCAGACTCAAACAGAAGATACAAAGAAAATATCTATATAAATCTGTCGAACCTACAGTTTCAAGAACCTTTGAGACGACACTCCGTAGTTTCGCAACCCTTACTCAACGTGATTACATCAATACTGAGATTAGAATCGCAAGAGTACAGTTGACCCCAACTGTAGAGTATGGCTCGAACTCACTTATTGACGGGGAATATCTATCATCCTCATATGAACATAGATTCTCAGACCGTCTTTCAATTCTTGGTGGGTTTGCTGTATGGTCAACTAACGGTCTCAGCCAGTGGATATTTGAGGATACGGGTATAGATTTTCTATACGGCTCCGGAAGGAAATTCTATATTACTATAAAAGACCGTCTATCTGATAACATCTATATTAGATTTAAATTGAGGGATAAACTTACTGAAATTCCCCACACAGGGCTATATGAAGGAGATTACAGGATAGGTGAGGAAGAGATTCCCATGATGAGGGATTTCGTTGATAAGAAACGGGAGCTGGGTGGTGAATTACAGCTCATATTCTGGTGGTAACATAAACTTAATATCAAAGATTAAAATGCAAAAATCAAAAATGAATAGCAGATTTCACTGATATAAAAATATACTAATCTTCTAAATCTGAGTAATCTGTGGTCCAAAATCTGTAAAATCTACGTCTTTAATTTTGATATTTAATATTTGATTTTTAATTTAATAACGGGGGTATTATGTTCAATAAAAATTCCCTTTTTCATAAAAATCTTAATTATCTCCATCTACACTACTACATACTGCCTACTACCTATTGTTTAGTGATTACTCTTTTCTTTACACTGCCTACTGCGACCCATGCAGGCATTCTCGAATCATATACATACGGAGAACCAAATTTTATAATTTCTGCCCATTCACTTGGAATGGGCGGCACCTTCATAGCTGGAGATATAAGTTCTAATCCTGCCTCTTTTGCTTACCTGAATAGTACGTTGTTATCAATAGGATTTGAGTCAAGCCTCCAGGGTGAAAGACGCTCGAAGAAGGCATTCGATTCATTCGATAATACTATAGGCGATGTTACCATATCTGACAATAGTTTTCTATTCTTAACGCCTACGCCATTTGTGCTCGCATATCACTTTACGTTTGCAAATATGGCCATTCAGATAGCTCCAAAATATAACTTTGACTATAGATACGAGAGAATAGTAAGGGATGATTTTTATGTAAAAATCAAAGATATATATGAAGAGTGTGATGGAAAACTTTGGAGTTATTCTGCTGTGTTTGCAAGGCAATTTGGCTCTATTGGAGCAGGTATAAGATACGATTATATAAATGGTAGAATAAGAAGTGAAAAAAACGAAGATTATGTAGACCCCGAAATAGAATCATATTATGAATTTTACAGGACTGATTGGAGTGGATGGAATATGTCTCTTGGTTTAAATGTGGATATAGATTGGCGATTACAACTTGCTGCTTTCTATGATATGGGTGGAAAGATTGAGAGAACACACCCTCTTGCTTCCCCTGAGGGTTTGGGATGTCCTGTAGATAATCTTGATTATCCCCGAACATTTGGATTTGGCATAAGATATAGACCGGCAAACCAATTTCCTGCAACACTTAATATTGACATTCTGTATACAGGCTGGGAAGACCGTGAGCTAAATAATATTTTCAACACTTTCCCATTGGACAGCTCCTTATCACTTAATAATACAATCTCATATCACCTTGGAGTTGAGCATCTATTTTCACCAGAGACTAAATTGAGGTTTGGATTTGCTTATATACCCTCTTATCTTGATAAATCAATCGCAACCGCAAAGTTCACCTTTGGTTGCGGGTTTTTGCTATCAGGCTTTGAAATGGATATTGGCACGGCAATATCGAGAAGGTTGTTCAATGGAGAAGATGTACCAACTGATATGGATAAAGAGCTATTTTTTGAAGAACTTGGTATAACAATACTGACAACGTTAACAAGACACTTCTGATCGTCGGATTATTAAATTATTTTTTACCTAAAGAAACCATCTACCCTGTGAAATAAAACCCGATTTGTGACTACAAACAATTTGCTTTATAAATATTTAACAGGGTGAATCTGTGGTTAATATGAATTATAGGACAACATGTCATATTTCTAAATCTTTTCAATCTGTGTAATCTGTGGCTATGGTTGCAAGAATTAATTCAGAAGCAGTTTTAGGTATAGATGCATACCTTGTTATGGTAGAGGTTGACCTCTCAAGGGGTGTTCCTACCTTCTCAACCGTTGGTTTACCCGATGCAGCAGTAAAGGAATCAAAAAACAGGGTAGAAACTGCAATAAAGAATTCGGAATTAGAACTCCCTTTAAAGAGAATCACAGTAAACCTAGCACCTGCTGATATAAAGAAAGAAGGGTCTGGATTCGACCTTCCTATAGCAATAGGGATTCTTGCTGCCAATGGTGCAGTAAAACCTGATAAACTCGAACAGACGGTTATTGCAGGCGAACTCTCTCTCGATGGAACACTCAGAGGAATAAGAGGAGCACTCCCTATGGCACTTTCGTGTAAAGCAAACGGTCTTACTAAAATGATTGTGCCTGAGGTAAACGCTAAGGAGGCAGCCATCACACAGGATATCGAGGTCTATTCAGTAAAGAGCCTTAAAGAGACTGTTCAGTTTCTTAATGATGAGATAGATATTTTACCCTGTAAGGTAAATCTCGACGAGGTCTGGGAATCAGCATCTCAGTATACTGAGGACTTCTCTGATGTAAAAGGACAGGAGAGTGCAAAACGTGCCCTTGAGGTGGCTGCTGCTGGAGGACATAACCTCCTTATGATCGGGCCTCCTGGTTCTGGTAAAACAATGCTTGCAAGGAGGCTTCCATCAGTATTGCCCGAACTAACACTCCCAGAATCCCTTGAGACGACAAAGATACATTCTGTTATAGGAGCTCTTGCTGGTAAGGCTATTGTTGCTACAAGACCATTTAGAAGTCCTCACCACACTGTCTCGGATGCAGGTCTTATTGGTGGGGGACAGTACCCAAGGCCAGGCGAGGTTTCCCTTGCTCATAACGGAGTTTTATTCCTCGATGAACTGCCTGAATTCAACAAGAATGTCTTAGAGGTCCTAAGACAACCAATGGAGGACGGCAGGGTTACTATATCAAGGGCAGCCATATCTCTTACATTCCCATCAAGATTTATGCTTGTGGCAGCAATGAATCCCTGTCCGTGCAGCTCCGAACATATAACACCAGAAAAGAACGAAAAATACCTACTAAGCTAATACATTAAAACAACTCCTACATTAATTCTAAAAATTTTTCAACTATTGATATATAAAATATATAAATATAATTTGGTTAAGATAAAGTGTAAAGTTTCTTTACACTTTCACGATGTTTTTGGACACTTTATTCTTGTCCCAATTTCAGAGCAAATCCCCCCAAGTCCTTATATAACCATATGATGGCCAAAATTAGACAAAATATCAACTTCTAAAAAGTGTAAAGTTTCTTTACACACCTATCAAAAAGTGTAAAGTTTCTTTACACTTTTTTAACCCACTTAAATACCCTCCCTAAGATGTAAATTTTTTAATCCCTTATTTATTCAGTCGTTACAGATAATTACACTCAAAGTGACACGCTTTTTGCTCTTTAATATAGTGAAGGGAAATGAAAAATGAATATATTAGCTATAATTATTAGTTACTTAAAAGGAGGGTAAGATTTTACTTGCCATCATTACTAAAAGAGTGTAAAATCAGAGTGAGTATCTATGAAATTATAGAAGGTCTATATAATCTCCACACTTAGTGGTTAAGATCCATATCTTTTATCAAAATGCTTATAAATTAAGGGAATAATTGGGTTTAAAGAACAGGTAAGAGAGGATTTACATAGTTAAGATTAGCCGTGATTGTTATTTTATTAGTACAGATAAACCTATGTTAGACCTAAATAATAAAAAGGGAGTTCTTATGAATATTTACACTAAGTTAGTAGTAGCTCTTTTAGTATCTATCTTAGCAGGATGCACATCAATACCAAACAAGGTTCCAAAGTTAGTCGAAGTTTCAGCAAATGCAGTTGACAATCAGTCAGCCATTACTGTGGCCGAGTGGGAAGCAGCGATAGCAGCGGCAAATTCCGCCAAAAAACTACTCGTGCTTATCAATTCTTACGTTTCATCTATTGATCAAAGCAAACTTTCTGAGGAGGAAAGAAAGTCTCTAGAGAGATTTGCAAAAGGTTTTCCTGTGGTAATAAAGCAAATCGATAAAGTTCTAGAGCAAAGTGCACAACCAGAACAAACGTTGGTAAAATTTGAAGAAATAACAAAGGCAATTAGGTTTGCTAACTCTTATATATCTAAAGCTATTGATGAAAACTCAAGAATTGAAGCAGTAATTGATGCAGTGACCGAATTAACCAAGATTGGTGATAAGGGGGAATAATCATGAATCCAGAGATTAAAGAACTGTCCAAGCGCCTTCATGAATTATATGAACAAATCATGGAAACTGATCCATGGGATGATGGATATGGCGAAGTCGTGGCTATCCATGAATATCTAATGAGGGTGTTGCGAGATAGGGCTCATGAAGATTATGAAGATTTTCAAAAATATTTGACAGAAGCAGCAAAGGATATTGAGGAAACCTGGTCGTCTAATAGCACGCAGCTTTCTCGGTGGATCAGTATACTAAGGCCAGTATTTGAAACGGTAGAGTCCATAATTTACCCTGCAGTACCATTGCTGAAATTACTAAAGCGTCCTAACTAGGCAAATTCAGTCGACCGCTACTGCGTTGGCTGATTTGCAACATTAGGCGTCAGAAAAATGGAATCTTCACAGGCTGTTGAAAATAAAGGTGTTTGGAATTTCTGAGTACTCACGAAAAAGACACTAAGGAGGTATTAATGGCTTGTATGGATTTTCTTATTTGGGTAGGTCGGACATATAAAAATGTGGAAGATTATATTCTCGAAGCTTCAAAACAGGGTTGTTGCAGAAGGATCCAGGGATTTCCTTTAGAGGTCGTCCCAGGTCTTTCTCGAGTGTTTCTCGTTCACAAAGATAGTAGAGAGAAATGCACACAAGGGTCCTTGTTTGGGTTTTATTGTGTTGACCGCGTAGAGATCATAACCAGCTCAAAAGTACTGGAATCGATTGAAAGTTTAAAAAATAAATGGTCAGAAGATTTTTTTAATAAATTTTTAAATTCATTTGAGAAATATCGTGATGCTTTTAATGAAGGTGATGAGGAGAAAAGGAACAATATCGCTAAAAAAATAAGAAAAAGAGTACGGAAGAGCTGGAGGAGGTCATATCCGAGGAAAATTGCAAAAGGGGAGATCAAGGATTCAAAACCAACAGGTGGAGATTCATATGATGATATAATGAGAGAAATTTTTTCTGAGATATTGGAAGAGCTTTTCAACTACTTATTAGATAAACTTAAGACACACGATATCCAGTTATTATCAAGAGAAGAGCATACAGAATTACAGGGTGGGGCTGGATGTAGCAAAAGAAAAACAATTGGTGCTGTCTATCTCGTTGATAGCTTATTTCGGGAAATAGGCGACAAGTTCCAGTCTAAGCTTCAAACTCATTTAGAAGGGCTGTCAGAAGAAGATCGTATAAATTTTCTTAAAAATCAGAAAGATAATGAGGCTTCACTTAAAGAAATTGATCCTGAAGAAGGGATTGAGCTGTGGAGGATATGCCAAAAAGAAACATTGATAAACAGGAAATCTCGAACAGAAATTTTAAGGGAGCTTCGTGATAAAGCAGAAATAGCAAAGGGAAAACTGTACTGGGATGAAATTTCTAAAAGATTAAAAAGAGAAAAATTTGGGAATGAAGAAGAAGTAAAATTTGAAGGCGAATTGGTTATTTTTCGGAAGCCGTATCCTATCTATGAACATCTTCCAAAGGCTGCTTTTCGGGGATATCGTCGTATAGACGGAGCGTATTTACTGCGTCAAATCTTTGAAAATATTGAAAAGCCGTTAATTCCTTATTGTCCTTCATGTTTAAAAGTAGAAAATGATTTTAAGTTTTCTGATCCGCCTTCAGAAAGAGAAATTATTGATGCTGTAAAACGAGAACTTCTTGTAGATGAAAATTGCACAGTGAATTTCATAAAAAATCTGACCTCGATCCAGATGGAAGCACTTCAAGAATGTAATATTTCTTTTCTTACCGCTCTAGAGAGATATAAAAATGTTTAATTGGTATCTATAGTGGAGTTAAATCTCTGATATTTATATTTAAGGAATTTTATGGATAAGAGAATAGTTAAGCAACCTATAATTATGAAACTTGGTGTGGCGAAGGTCGTCCACCAACTGGTGAGTTAGATAATGAATGCAAATCAAAAGAAGAGGAAAATAAGTGTGAAAATAAAAGCTGTTAATAATAAAAGGAGGTTATAATTATGTCAAAGCCAAAAGCACCCTATTATTACAAAGAAAATAGTGATACTTATCATTGGGAGCGGTCATGTTCGAAAAATCATTTTCCTGCTCAGGGTTGGAAAAAAAGTAATACTCGCCCATCTGGAAGGGAACAGTGTAATGAATGCAAAAATAAATAAAGGCAACATAACAAGGCACTGTCTTTGACCGCCAACAACACGACAGTTTTTGGAGTATACTGCCCAGCATTAAGGCATGTGGTTTTTCAAATCTCACTACCATGCAATGTTGGCGGCAAGTGAGCTTTTTCGTTAAGTAAAACTTAATTCCTTCTTAATGTTTTCTCTATTTGTAAATTTAAGTCGATACATTTAGCAAATGAATTCACAACCTATAAACTTATCTCTACACCCTCACAATCTCTTTCTCTACTTCAAATTCCACAGTGGTTGTATTGCGTCCATAACACCAGGAAGATCTAACCTTTTCCAAAACCTTTTTTAGAAGCATTGGGGTATACCTGAATATAATTTAACAAATCGCTAAAATAGGATTAAGCAAATATCCTCTCTTTTATTTACTCAATACACAAATACATAGATTTTATAGGTATTTCGTGAAGTCTGTAGATTATTATTTCGCAATGTTTTGAGGGTAATAACACTTAATTTAACTAAGCTTTTTTTAAGTGGTGAAAATTTGAAAATTTATGTTATAATATTATTACAGACATAAAGGTTTGAAAGGGCTGTCTAATTCTTTTTCTCTTACTTACGATTTGAATATTATTTGTTTTCTCTGTTGCTAAGTCTTTGCCTATTAAATAAGGAGAACTGAATATGGATTTATCAAAATACAAGATCATATTTATACATGGGTTGGTCTCAAAACCACCCAAAGAGCACCTACTTTTTAACTGGAGACGTTGCTTAATCGAAAATGTCCGTTTTTATGATTCCGAACTTGGCAGTGATATGGAAACCCAGGCTGATGATCTTTTTGAAATGGCATACTGGGCTAATGTCATTCCTAATCACATTGAAGATGACCCTAAAGAATTAGAGAAACCCCTTGCTGACATTATCAAATTACGAATAAAAAAAGGCAACGACTTTCATGTACCGCTCAAGAGAATAAAATTTATGGAGTTCTGGAAAGATAAGGGAATCGATGCCGTAGATCTTGTAGCTAATATTCTTACAGTTAAAGATGATGTTACTAAGAAGAAATTTATAGAATTGCAACTTTACTGGGAAGATCAATACATAGCACACAGGATTCGAGATAAACTTGAAACACCTTTACGTCAGGCCTTAACAAAAGACAAGCAAGTTGCTCTTATTGGTCACAGTATGGGTTCTTTTGTTGCTTATGATGTTTTATGGCGCTTTTCCCATCATAGAGATGCAGAAGACATGAGGGGTAAGAAAATATCCCTTTTTGTCACGATAGGTAGCCCATTAGGGGATAAAATGATTCAGGCTTATCTGCTTGGTAAGCGCTATGGTTATACTGAAACCAAAGGATTACTAACTAATATTGATTATTGGTTGAATTTCGCTGCTCTCGGTGACATTGTTTGCCATGATCAGAATCTAACTGATGACTTTAAGTATATGAAAAAGAAGAAGCTTGTAAAGGATTTTCGTGATTATAGGAATCTATATAATCCATATAGAAATGCTAATAGAGAATTAAATCCACATAAATCTTATGGCTATCTCTTACAACCCAAAATGGCTAAAACCATGCTGAGATTTTTGGGGAAGATTTCCTGGCAAGACTGATTTACCACTAATATTATTTTTTGAGCCGGCGAAGGACACATAATGAAGATGTATCCATGTCACCTTGTTTTTAGTTAAAATACAAAGATAATAAAAGGAGGGGCTATGTTTGGTTCTGAGATATTTGATGTAGCAATAGCATTAGTGTTTGTATATTTCATTTTAAGCTTGATTTGTTCCTCAGTTACTGAATTAATCTCAAAGACCTTAGCAATGCGCTCACGTAATCTTGAGGTGGCAATCAGGAATCTTTTAAATGACCCAAAAGGTGCAGGGCTAACAAAGATGTTCTATGAACATCCTTTAATTGCAAAGCTTACCCTGGAGGGAAGAAGTTTCTTTTTCCCGAAAAGGGTTAGCAAACCTTCATATATCTCATCTCGTTCCTTTGCTCTAGCTTTTCTAGATGTTATTAATCCTGCTGAAGGTGAGGACAAGGATAGAGCGTTCAAAGATATCAGAAACAGGATTACTAAAGTCAAAGATAATTTTTTGAGAAGCCTTTTGCTCTCCATTATAGAAGAGACAGGAGAGGAGTTAAATAAAATAATAGAAAGACTCGAGAAATGGTTTGATGATGCGATGGAAAGGGTTTCAGGCTGGTATAAGCGTAAAGTGCAACTAATCATTCTGTGTTTAGCTCTTATAGGTATTGGAGTGTTTAATATTGACACAATTATGATTGCTAATAGCATATGGCGTAACGATACATTACGAGCCACAGTGGTTGCAGCTGCTATTGAGAAAACCAAACTACCTGCTCCTATTGAAACAGATATACCTTATACAAGGATAAAAGAGCTTAGTACTGAAATTCAACAGCTTGAGTTACCAATAGGTTGGTTAAAGACATCAGATGAATATGAAGACCCTCGAGAACTACCAACTACTCCAAAAGGTTGGATTTACAAAGTCTTGGGATTACTAGTAACAATTTTTGCTGTATCTCAAGGAGCACCATTTTGGTTTGATCTTCTTAATAAACTTGTCAATTTACGGTCAACTGGCAAAATACCAGAGAAAAACTCCTAATAAATAGGCTGAGAAAAAGTCAGAGTGAAAGAGTATTCGTTGATTAGGTCAACATGAGGTTTATTCCGATTGATTCCTGTTACTTAATATGTAGAACATGCACAATTTTTGTATCAAAGTGTAATGTATTTTAATCATTCTTTACTGTATAGATGAAAAAACAAGATAATGGCAGGAAAATTTGTTTCAGCTAATACTCAGATATCTACAATAAAAGACAATCGATGATT
>JAUWGP010000039.1 GCA_030606335.1 Caldifarciminota bacterium | reverse complement strand
GGTAGAAAATTAAGAAAAAAATAGAAAACCTCTGTGCTCTCTTCTATTGAACCCAAAGTTTGCCAGAGGTGAGCTACAAGCAAGAAAAACGCTGATAGAGAATTTGAGTACACAGAGAAAAATAAATATTATCTCTCTGTGGTTCCCCTGTTAAATAAAGGATCAGAAATGATTACTTATACTTTATCATGTGACTATTTAACAGGGTTCACCCTGTTTAATAGAAGCGTTTACTGTAGCCTTCTGACATTCATTGTTAAGATATTTAACAGGGTGAATCTGTGGTTAGATTTTTGACAATACCGAAAATTTGATAAGGAGTAATTATCAAGCTTAAAATGATTTTATCACTACTAATTGTATGTCTGGCATCAGCAGCGCTTCTATCATATGTATATACTGTCACAACACCAATAATTGAAGAAGGTATCGAGGAAAAATTAGACGAACAACTTCGTGAAGTTTTTCCTATAGCCCACTCTTTCTCGTATTATATAATAGTTGAAGGAGATACATTGCTTAAAGATACACTCTGGGCAGCTCTGGATTCTACAGGTAACCGAATTGGGATATTGTTCAAGGTCTTTCCAAAGGGATATGGTGGACCAATCGAGACACTCGTGGGTTTAGCCACTGATACAACTATAGTAACGATAAGACCTGCAACTCCTTCTGAAGGACTGAAAGAGACACCTGGACTTGGTGTGAAGATTACTGAGGCATTTTTTCTAGACCAGTTTAGTTGTAAAAAATTAGAGGAAATTCGATTGAAATCATATGGCGGCACAATAGATGCCATTACTGCAGCAACTATATCATCAAGAGCAGTTACAGATGGCGTTCGAAAGGGTATTGAGAAGTTTTCCACTTATCTACACTATGAATAAAAAAACATTGAATATCAAGAAAACGAATAGATAATTATCTATTATATGCGTAAATTATTCATTTTTATAGCAATAATCATTGCACTCCCACTCTCATCTGCAAGGCTTCTTATTTTTATGGATACAATGCAAAGTGACCATCTACGTGCTTATGGTATTGCCTATCATGCATTACTTTTAGAGAAAAGGGTTGAATGGCTTCTTAATTACAGAAGTGGCTCTTTTCTAATCGACTATGACAGGCAGCTCGAAAACCTCTGTACTCAGAAACAGGTTAGTTACTCTATTGTAAGTGAAGCAGAAGTGAAACAGATCTATGATTTAATAGAATCCAATAATATGGAGAAGATCATTCTTGAAGAGGCTGCAAAGGTAGCTGTTTATGTACCGCCACATTCTTCTCCCTGGGATGATGCTGTCAGACTTGCGCTGGAGTATGCCGATATTCCATACGACAACCTATGGGATGAAGAGGTCCTTTCAGGAGCCTTATCTTCTTATGACTGGGTACATCTCCATCATGAAGATTTCACTGGTCAATATGGTAAATTTTACAGGTCCTACCACAATGCAGACTGGTATAAGAAAGAAGTTGCGATAAATGAGAACATGGCTAAAAGACTTAGCTTTTCATCAGTATGGAGATTGAAACACGCAGTTGCCTTAAATATAAGAGAGTATGTTGAGGATGGGGGATTCCTTTTTGCCATGTGTTCAGCAACTGAAACAATTGATATAGCACTTGCAGCACTTGAAGTAGACATAGTAGGCCAACCATTTGATGGCACTCCAGAGGAATCTAACTTTATGAATAAACTTGATTATAATAGTACATTCGCCTTTACAGATTTCACACCTGATGTGAACCCGCTAATTTATAATCATTCTGATATTGATGTAACCAGAGAGGCACACAGAAGAGGTGAAAATGTATACTTTACATTAAAAAATTTTGATGCGAAATACGACCCTATTTCTTCTATGCTCACTCAGGACCATACAAAACATATTAGAGAATATCTTGGACAGAACACTGGATTCAAAAGAAATTTGATAAAGGATGACGTAGTTGTCCTGGCAGATATCAAGGATACTGAAGAGGTAAAGTATATTTATGGGGATAGAGGAAAAGGGTTCTTTACATTTCTTGGTGGTCATGACCCTGAAGATTTTGCACATCTTGTTGGTGATCCTCCAACGGCCTTAGAAAATTTTCCAAATTCCCCTGGTTACAGACTTATACTCAATAATATTCTTTTCCCAGCAGCCAAAACAAAGAGGTTAAAAACATGAGATTTATATTAGCTTCAGCATCACCAAGAAGAGAGGAACTTCTTCGAACACTCATACCCTCTTTTGATGTAATAAAGAGTGGTATAGATGAGAGTCTTATTGATGATACAAATGCTGTAGAATTTGCACTTAAGGCATCGGAAGCAAAGGCGGAATCTGTTGCCCTGAACATAAAGAAGGGAGTAATAATATCTGCTGATACTGTAGTATCACTAAATGGTTCTATAATCGGCAAACCACAGAATGAGAGGGATGCATATGATATCTTATCTCGCCTATCGGGTAGTGAACACGTGGTAATAACTAGTCTATGTATTATTGTAAAAAACAGTAGGGGGCTTAAAAAGATATCTGATTATGAAGAAACAATTGTAAAGATGAAGGAGCTGAAGGAAGAAGAGATAATTTCATATCTCTCATCAAGTAACTGGGAGGATAAGGCAGGTGCTTACGCAATCCAGGAAAATGGTGACAAATTTATAGAATATATCATAGGCGACTATCACAATGTAGTTGGTCTTCCTGTTAAAAAGCTGAAGAAGTTGCTAACACAATTAATATCCTCAAGAGCAATAAAACTATCTTCAATAAGAAATATAACAAAAACATAGCGTTAGAATTACCCTAACGATAAACGAAAATCTAATTTTATAATAGCATATGAAAAAGCTCACTTTTTTCCCTCCTTTGGTTCTATCACTCATTATTGCTTGTAATGAGAATCCACTACAACCCCCATCGAGCATAAGACATGGAACTGGCAGTTGTGATTTAACGGAAAATGGATTTTATACATTCACATTTCCTGGGGGAGATTACGGAGAGTTCCAACTGGAGCATAACAGTGGATATGTCTATATACACGCCAATGGAGTTGTCAGGGTTGTAGGAGATAGTGATACTGCTCCCGCGCAGGGATACTTAACTTGTGAAGTATTTGAATGGACAGATGAAGAGAGCCATCCTTACTATTATTTTCTTAAGACCGATGACGCCCCACATTATGCAAAGGTACAAAGAACTGGAGATATTACAAAAGAAATAATCATATTTTTTGAATGGTGGCTGCAGACAGAGGAGGGCAATAGAAACTTTGGGGGTTAATTATGAATATTTTATTTTTAGATATCGAGACGATTCCAGGTGGAGAAAAGGCAAAAAGTTATTTTGAAACACATATGAAACAACCAAAGGGAGCCAAAACATTCGAGGAACTTAAAAAATGGGAACAGGAAGAAAAGCCAAAAATAATTAGAGAATCTTTTGAAAAAACTTCTCTATCAGGTGACTTCGGTCAGATAGTATGTATTGCGTGTATTAAGGAAAGAGATAACCATCTGGAGAAAATGATATTCAGGGGCGATGAAAAAAATTTAATACAAGAATTCTGGGAGTTTTGCAGGGATGTCAATCTCTTTGTAGGACATAATATACTTGATTTTGATTTAAAATTTATTTCTAAGAGATGTATACTATATGGGATAAAGCCCACTGTGCGAATAAATTTTGCAAGATATAGGCGTGATATGGTTTTCGATACTATGTGGGAGTGGGAAAATTGGAGCGCAAGAATATCACTCGATAAGCTCGCCTATATTCTCTCCCTGCCAACCTCAAAAACCGATATGGATGGCTCTCAGGTCTATGAATACTATAAAAAGGGAAGAATTGATGAAATATGTGAGTACTGTATGCGAGATACGGAACTCGTAAGAAAGATATATAGGAAAATAAACTTTATAGAATGAGAGTTTATATTTCAAGAACACACATAAGTGTATAACAAACTAATGTTTGATTAGATTATTTCTTCTATACAAACCAGATAATCTTATGCTTCTTTATATCATCCTTGGAGAGGAATGGCTTAAAGGCAGAAAAATAGAGCAAATAGCAGTTAGAGTTGCTTCATTGGGTGTCTCAATGATACAGCTCAGGGAGAGCAAGAATGCAAGAAAAATTATCAAGGACGCGAGAAAGATAAATACTGCTTTATGTCACTATAACACCACCTTTATAATCAATAATCGTCCAGATATTACCCTTGAAGTAAATGCTGATGGAGTACATATCGGGCAAGATGATGTCTCTATTTATACTGCAAGAAAGATACTTGGTCCTCAGAAATTAGTAGGAGTCTCGGTTCATTCTGTAGAAGAAGCTATTCGCGCAGAAAATGAAGGGGCAAACTATCTTTCATTTGGTTCAATATTCCCCTCAAAAACAAAAAAATCTCAGATCCGTTCATTATCCATTCTCAGGGATATTAAAAAGTCTGTCAAGATACCTCTCTTTGCGATAGGAGGTATAACCCTTGAAAAGATTGAGCAAATATCCAAACTACATATCGATGGAATCTGTATATCGAGAGACATTCTTGATAGAGATAACATTGAGGAAAGAGTAAAATGTTATAAAGATATCCTTAACCTCATTGATTAAGCTCAAACCAATCAATTCAATCCTTTTGTATTAAATCAAGAATTTTAGTTCTTTGCGATATACTATAATAATTATGGAAGAAAGAGAGCTTGTAAAGCAAGCAAAAGCAGGTGATGAGAATTCATTTGAAATTCTTCTAAAAAAGCATAAGAGGAAGATATACAATACAGCATATAAAATACTGCACAATAGAGATGATGCAATGGATATAACTATGGAGACATTTTTTATTGCATATACCCGTTTAACTACCCTGAAGAACGCAACAAAATTTGGCTCCTGGTTAATAGGTATTGCCCGAAATCTTTCACTTATGAGGTTGAGAAGCAAGGTTACAGAAATCTCAATTGAAGACCCGGCAGTAGCTAAAACCCTTTCTGTACCATTCAATGAAGATATTACAAAGGTGGAGTTGAGGAGAATATTAAAAAAAGAGATAGAAAGATTACCTCATAAATACAGGGAAGCCTTTATTATGAGGGAAGTAAAAGGATATCCTTACGGAAAGATAGCAAGGGAGCTCGGCATTACACAGAGTAATGCAAAGGTCAGAGTATCCAGGGCAAAAGCCCTATTAAGAATAAGACTCGCAAGATCCATATAATTATACATCCAGATTTTCTACAAACCTTGCATTCTCTTCAATAAATTTTCTCCTTGGTTCTACATTGTCTCCCATGAGCGTGGTGAAGGTTTTTTCAGCCTCAAACAGGTCATCTATTGAAACCCTCTTTAGATTTCTTTTTTCAGGGTCCATAGTCGTTTCCCATAGTTGATTCGGATTCATTTCCCCGAGTCCCTTATATCGTTGAATATCAACCTTATTTCCTTTCTCTTCAAGCGCCTGGTTAAGTTCGTCATCAGAATAGAAGTAAAACAACTCTTTACCCGCCTTTACCCGATATAATGGAGGTTGTGCAATATAGAGATGTCCCTCTTCAACCAAACTCTTTGCATAGCGATAAAAAAGCGTTAGTAAGAGTGTGCATATATGTGCACCGTCTATATCAGCATCAGCCATAATAATAATCTTACCATATCTTAGTCTTTCAAGTGTCTCTAATTCATCTCCAATCCCTATTCCTATTGCCGATATTACAGTCCTTATCTCGTCATTGGATAACACCTTATCTATTCTTGACTTTTCGACATTTAGTATTTTTCCCTTTAGTGGAAGTATTGCCTGGAAATTTCTATCCCTACCCTGTTTGGCTGAACCCCCAGCAGAATCACCCTCTACGATAAATAACTCGGCATTTTTTATATCCTTAGAGATACAGTCTGCAAGCTTTCCAGGCAGTGGCGACACTTCAAGTGCGCTTTTTCTTCTTGCAAGTTCTCTCGCTTCTCTTGCTGCCATCCTCGCCCTTGCTGCTGCATATATCTTTTTAATAATCTTATCTAACACATTCGGATTTTCCTCGAGGTAGATGTTGAGATGCTCAATCACAGTAGATTCTACCAATCCTTTAATCTCAGTATTACCTAATTTCATCTTTGTCTGTCCCTCAAATTGAGGCTCAGGTAACTTCACAGAGATAACCGTAGTAAGTCCTTCTCGAGTGTCTGCACCCTGAACTGACTCTTTGTTATTATCCCTTTTCAGGGAATCGTTAATTACCCTTGTCAGTCCACTCTTGAAGCCTACAAGATGCGTTCCACCTTCTCTTGTAAGTATATTATTAGCAAAAGTAAATATCTCTTCTGCATACGAGTCAGTATACTGCATAGCAATCTCAATTTCGACGTTTTCTTTTTCATCACTGAAATATATGACAGGTGACAAGGCTGTTTTACTGCTATTGAGATATGTCACAAACTCACTTATTCCTCCATCATAGCAGAATTCCTTTTTGATATTACTCCTTTCATCTGTAACTGTAAGTTTAACCTTTCTGTTTAAGAATGCCAACTCTCTTACCCTTTCCACAATTATATTTACATCGAAGTCTATATTCTCGAATATCTTTGGATCAGGATAAAATTTTATTACTGTACCATGTTTCCTTTTTCCCACATCTTCTACTCGCTCTACATCTTTTATAGGTTTTCCTCTCTTATATTTCTGGTAATATACTCCCCCATCCCTTGTAACCCATGCCTCTAACCACTTAGATAGAGCATTTACAACCGAAACACCGACCCCATGCAATCCACCAGAGACCTTATAGACCTTATGATCAAACTTACCACCAGCATGAAGGGATGTCATTACTACCTCAAGTGCTGAACGCTTTTCAATTTCGTGGATACCTACTGGTATTCCTCTTCCATTATCTTCAACTGTTATCGAATTATTCTTATGTATTATTACATTTATTCTATCGCATTCACCGACTGCTCCCTCGTCAATGGAGTTATCAATTACCTCAAATACTAAATGGTGTAAACCGATCTTTCCTGTATCCCCGATATACATTGCAGGTCTCTTTTTCACTGCTTCGAGTCCTTTCAATACATGAATATGCTCAGCTTCATAATTTGATTTTTTCATATATTTAACCTCCGCATATTACGATAAAAATTTGTATATACCTTACATACATTATTATACCACATTTTTCGACGATTGTCAAGAAAAAGTTAAGCAAAAAATATTTCATAAAACCTTATTCAGAAGGGCTTTATAAAATCATATTAATTCAAAACGGTATTAAATAACATTTTTTGATAATTTAGACAATTTTTGGGGAAAAAATGTGTAAATTGGGAAGGATATTCAAAATTCTCGAGTTGTCAGATAGTCTGCAAACTGGATGAAAAAGTCCTTAGATTTTAGAGAGGAGGAAAGGAGTTTTTCTTTTGCCTGTGTAGAATAATCTTCAATTTTATCCAACGAATATTCAAGTGCTCCACAATCACTAATAATTTGTTTTATCCTGTTCATATCTTTTTCATTTAAATCTTTACCAAGTTTACTACTTAAGAACTTCCTATCTTTTGAATTGGCTTCCTTTAATGCATAAATAACCAGCAATGTTTTTTTACCCTGTCTAATATCAGATGATGTTGGCTTACCAGTTTTCTTATTTTCACCAAACGTACCCAGTATATCGTCCTTTATCTGAAAGGCACGACCTATAAGCATTCCATAATCCCTTAACACTGAAAGATTCTTAAACCCCCCAAATATTCCACCAACAACAAGCGGTAGACAGGTGGTATAACTGCCAGTCTTAAGATCAATCATACGAAGTAACTCCTCTTCGTCTACGTCCTCAATTTTCTCCATTATTACATCAATTAGCTCTCCCTTGAAACACTGTTCACACGCAGATACACACTCCTTTAAAGCTTCTATCTTCAAATGAGCTGGGAAAGTGGATTTAAGAATTGGAATCATTGAAAGGGTAGAAAAAACATCCCCACCAATCAATGCACCTGAAATACCAAAGTGGGAGAGATTAGAATCAATTTTTAATTCCTCATTTTCTTTTTCTAAAAGCCTTTCAACCATCTTATGAAAACTTGGACCTCCACGTCGTATATAATCCCTATCAATTATATCATCGTGTATCAACAGATAGTTTTCAATAAGTTCCATAGACAACGATGCATCTATTATTGCATCTATGTCTGTACCACCACATGCCTTGTAAGACTCTATCATAAGAATTGGACGAAGTCTTTTTCCTCCACGCATTGCAAAATCAATAAGAAGGTTGTAGAGTCCTTTGTTATAAGAGTCACCTGCAATTTTCTTCTTATCCTCGAGTAGTTTAAGAAGCCTTTCATCTATCCTCCGTTTCAATTGACTCATCTCTTGTTGTAGAGATATCATATTCTTATTCCTTTAATTAATCATATAATGAATTATAAACTTCTTCAACTTTACTTGCTATAATATCCCAAGAAAACCTAAGCGCAAATTGTCTTCCCCTTTTACCCAGTTCCTCTCGTGTAATCCTATCTCTTGCAAGTCCTATAATAGCTGATGCTATGGCATGAGGATTCCTGTTTTCTGCTAATATTCCATTTTCTCCATTCTTAATAACACACCTGTAACCCGCAATAGATGATGCCACAACAGGTATACCACAAGCCATAGCCTCAATTAATACAATTCCAAAACTTTCATTCCCTGTCGCAGGACTGCAAAAGACATCTGCAGATGTATAGTAACTTGAAATCAGCGAAGGAGGGACACATCTACGCAAAATTATATCATCGGTATATCTCTTAGGAACTTCAAATCTACCATTTCCTACCACGATTAGCCTTGCCCATGGAACCTGTCTTTTTATAATATGAAATGCAGAAAGTAAATATTTCAAACCCTTCCTGGGTTCAAACCTTCCAACGAAGAGTATGTTAAATCTTCCCTCAAATTCCGGCAGTGGTTTAACATCTGGATTAAATCTATTAATATCCACCCCATTTGGTATTATTTTATACCTTCCCGGGAAAAACATCGACAGCGAATTTTCCGCAACCTTTGAAACAGCTATCCTTGCATGTAACTTATTAAAATATCTCAATAAATATCTCTTAGATACTGTATAAGGAAGACTCTTTTCGTAAGCTGCATGAACAGTTATAACATTCCTGGTATTTGAATGTTTCAAGGCAAGAATAGGAAGCACTGGAACAAAACTGTGTATGTGAATAATATCAAACCCTCTTTCAAGCACATCATTCACCTGTTTTTGTATATCCCATGCAACTGCAACCTGAGAATGTGAACGATTTGCCAAAATTGGTATAGCCTTCCCTACCCTTGCAACTGGTGGTGATTCAATAGTATCCCCCTCCCCGGTCATATGTGGTGCCATTACAGTAACACAGTGCCCCTTTTTAATTAACTCACATGACAAATGGTATATATGTTCAGAAACACCTCCTGTATGGGGGTAATATAAATCAGATACCATTAATATTTTCATATAACAATTATTAGTTCATTGAGTCCCGGTGAAATATGCTTACCGATGAAATAGTTAGACATTCCACCCTATACGCTATCGCTATAGGACAAGCAGGACAAGTCGCATTTCACCATGAACACTATCGTTACATGGCAAGCAGGATAAATTTACACGGTTTGTTAAGTTTATTGAGTTAATAAGTACTAAGTCATTCATCATTATGTTTTAGAGTCATTGGATCTATTTAGTCGATTTAGTTGTTATATCTAATAACCAATAACCATTAACTAATAACATCTAACACTCAAAATTCAACCAATCAACTAATCAACTATTCAACTAATCCACTAATTAACCAATCAACTAATTAACATTTTTTCTTCTCAAGAGATAAAGGAAAAAGGGGACACCGAAGAGTGCCGTAATTACGCTCACGGGTAACTCATAAACAGCAATACCCCTTGCAATCATATCCGAAAGCACGAGAAGCATTGCGCCTAATATTGCTGAACCAGGGATTAAGACACGATGGTCAGGTCCCAGAATAAGTCTTGTTATATGCGGAACAATCAAGCCAATGAAACCTATTGCGCCACAAAGTGAAACAACAAGCCCTACAATAATCGAACCAAGTATGAATATCTCTCTTTTAAGCCTTTCAACATCCACGCCTATAGAGATAGCTTCCTCCTCGCCTGAAGAAAGTATATTCAATTCCTTAGAACGCATCCAGATTATAAAAGAGCAAACAGTCACAATCAAGGCAGATACAATGAATCCAACAAGTAGTTTTTTATCCCAGATGACACCCAGCCAACCCATTATAAGGTAAATCATCTCATCAAGACTCTTACCACCTATTGTCATAAATAATATTACAAGAGATGATGTTAGTGTTCCGAATACAACTCCTGAAAGGAGCAATGTCTCTCGCTCCATCCTGCCGGATATAGTTGCAAGTCTCTCAACAATAAATATAGTAACAACTGCACCTGCAAATGCAAATGCCTGTATAGGCCATATCCCTAAAAGAATAGATATAGTCCCACCCAGTGTAGCTCCTCCTGAAACTCCAATTATGTATGGGTCTGCAAGTGGATTGCGTAATAATCCCTGGAAAGCAGCACCAACAATACCAAGTGCACCACCGGCAAATATGGCAAGGACAAGTCTGGGTAACCTGATCTTAGTAACAACAAGAAGAGAGGGAATGGAGACACCTAAAAAAAGAGAGATTATCGATATAAAAAAAAGTAATAAAATGAGGATAAGAAATATTCGACTATTCCTCATAAAGATAGTAAATTTTATAAATAAATTACTTTCTATAATTTATAGTCAAAACCAATTTTCTCTTTTACCTCTGTTAGGGTTTTCTCTGCAATGATTCTTGCCTTTTTTGAGCCTTTGTATATTATATCCATCACATAGTTCTCATTCTGTCTCAGTTCCAGTATTTTCTCCCTTACAGGGGTAAGTTCTTTAACTATTTTTTTGAATAGTATTTTTTTACATTCCAGACAACCTATAGATGCCTTCCTGCAGCCTTCCTCAATATAGCGGATTTCTTCTTTATCACAAAATCTCTTTAAGTAGCAGTTGTAAATATTACAGTCTTTCGGTTCACCGGGATCATTCCTTCTCTTCCTTCGTGTGTCTGTAAGAGCAGGTGCAAGCTTCTTCCAGATTTCGTCAGGTGTTTCATCAAGGTATATACAGTTTCCAAGTGTTTTTGACATCTTGGCTTGTCCATCGAGTCCGAGTATCCTTGGTCCTAAAATTTCTTTTGGTTCAGGAAAAGTGTAACCATATCTCTTATTAAATTCTCTTGCTATTTCTCTGGTTAGTTCTATATGGGGCACCTGATCATCGCCAACAGGCACAAAGTCTGCTTTGTATATGATTATATCCGCAGCCATAAGAACAGGATAATCTAAGAGTCCCATATTAATATTTCCCTTATGCTGTGCCGACTTTTCCTTAAAAGTAGGGACTCTCATAAGGTCCTGTACAGGTGAAACTGAGTTTAATATCCAGGTAAGCTCCGTATGTTGAGGGACAAGTGACTGAAGCATAATAATAGATTTCTCAGGGTCTATACCAGATGCAAGAAACCCTATTGCGCAATCTAATACCCTCTGCTTCATCTCACTCGGTGAGAATGGCACACTTATGGCATGATAATCGACTATCCCGAAGACACAATCGTAATCATATTGTAACTGAGCCCAATTCTTGAGGGCGCCGATGTAGTTGCCTATATGAAGTCTTCCTGTTGGCTGTGCACCACTAAATATCTTCTTTTTCATATCGAGAATTATAGCATATTATAAAGGATTTGTCAAGGAAAAAAGTCAGATGTGATACTTTGAAAAAATATACTTGATAAGTGCGGGCTACAACATATTGGTGATGTGGACACAATGTAACATTAATTGAATTTGTTGAAGCGAAGTCCGTCGACTGACGGAAAGGTGGAGAAAGAGATAGTGGGGGCGTGATATTACTGAAATTCTTGATTTAATCTTTCATTAAATATACTTCCAGATTTATAACATATAAGTCACTTTTGCTATAATATAGGGTTTACTCAATACTAAAGACTCAATGAAGAATACCAATCTGTTTCTGCTTACTTTCCAATCACTTTGTCTTCACTACTTTCATAGGTTCATAACCTTTAGCCTTTATAAAATAAATACCTGATTGTACTTCATTACCCTTTTGGTTTGTACCATTCCAGGAGTTATTTTCTGTTTTTGTTATCAATCTCCCACAGATGTCATAGATTTCCAGCTCACTATCTCCTCCACATATTGTAATACAACTACGGAAGGGATTAGGATATACTCTCAGTTTAAGGTCTGAAATCTGAGGTATCATATCTTCTTCTATTCCCACAAGTTCCCAATCGGTCAATTTGCCATATATGTCCCACCCCTTATGTCTACGATTGTCCATCCACGTAAATACAACTATATCATTATTGCAATCAACAGAGTATTTTCCTGACAACTGATGATTATATGGAAATAAATCAGGCTCGTTTATCTGAACATTGTTACCAACAGGAGATCCATTCACGTATTTTTGCGCCACAATCTCAGGGTCACCGTCAGGATTTCTGAAATCTGTCCATACAATTACAAACCTGCTCCCGGATGGATCCATCGCTATTGAAGGATACCCTTGTTCACTTACACCTGTATCATCATTCACCCTGAAGTTAGACCCCTGAGGAGTCCCACTTGCATTGTACCTCTGTGCATAGATGTCATTGTCACCATTACGTTCATCTTCCCAACAGATTAAAGAGCTGCCTGAACCATCCATCGCTATTGAAGGATACCCTTGTTCACTTACACCTGTATCATCATTCACCCTGAAGTTGGAATCCAGTGGAGCTCCATTAGTATCATACCTTTGTGCATAGATATCCCAGTTGTCATTACGTTTATCCTCCCAGCAGATTACAAAGCTGCCTGACCCATCCATCGCTACCGAAGGATACCATTGATCTCTTGACACTACATCATCATTCACTCTGAAGTTAGACCCCTGAGGAGTCCCACTTGCATTATACATCTGCGCGTAGATGTCCTTCTCGTTACTACGTCGATCATACCAGCAGATTACAAAGCTGCCAGACCCATCCATCGCTACCGAAGGATACTTTTGCCTACATTCCCCTCCATCATCATTCACCCTGAAGTTAGAACCCTGTGGAGTCCCTCCAGCATCATACATCTGCGCATAGATGTCAGGATCGGGATAATCCCAGCTATTACGCAGATCCTGCCAACAGATCAAAAAGTTGCCTGAACTATCAATTGCTATTGAAGGATACCCTCGATACATCCATGTATCATCATTCACCCTGAAGTTAGATACCTGTGGAGTCCCACTGGCATCATACATCTGTGCATAGATGTCATTGTTGCCATAACGTACATCCTCCCAGCAGATCACAAAGCTGCCTGACCCATCCATCGCTACTGAAGGATACCATTGACTACTTGATCCTGTATCATCATTCACCATGAAGTTAGACCCCTGAGGAGTCCCTCCAGCATCATACCTCTGCGTGTAGATGTCCCTGTTACCATTACGCTTATCCTGCCAGCAGATTACAAAGCTGCTAGACCCATCCATCGCTACCGAAGGATACCATTGACTACTTGAACCTGTATCATCATTCACCATGAAGTTAGACCCCTGGGGAGTTCCACTTGCATCATACACCTGCGCGTAGATGTCATAATCATCATTACGCCGATCATACCAGCAGATCACAAAGCTGCCTGACCCATCCATCGCTACTGAAGGCCAGCGTTGATCGCTTGACCCTGTATCATCATCCACCCTGAAGTTAGACCCTTGGGGAGTCCCACTTGCATCATACACCTGCGCGTAGATGTCAGGATTATCCCAATCATTACGTTCATCCATCCAGCATATCAAAAAAGTACCTGACTCATACATCGCTACTGAAGGATTATATTGATCGCTTGCCCATATATCATCATCTACCCTGAAGTTAAACCCCTGTGGACTGCCACCAGCATCATACATCTGCGCGTAGATGTCATAATCATCATTACGCTGATCATACCAGCAGATCACAAAGTTGCCCGAACCATCCATCGTTACTGAAGGCCAGCGTTGATAACTTGACCCTGTATCATCATCCACCCTGAAGTTAAATTCCTGTGGAGTCCCATTTGCATCATACATCTGTGCATAGATGTCCTTGTCGCCATTACGTCCATCCTGCCAGCAGATTACAAAGTTGCTTGACCCATTCATCGCTACTGAAGGACACCATTGACTACTTGACCCTGTATTATCATTCACCCTGAAGTTAGGACCTTGTAGAGCCCCACTAACATTATACATCTGTGCATAGATGTCCCAGTCACCATTACGTCCATCCTCCCAGCAGATTATAAAGCCACCTGACCCGTCCATCGCTACTGAAGGGTACCATTTTTCACTTGTCCCGGCATCATCATTCACCCTGAAGTTAGACCCCTGAGGAGTCCCTCCAGCATCATATATCTGCATGTAGATGTCCCTGCTGCTATTACGTCCATCCTGCCAGCAGATTACAAAGCTGCCTGACCCATCTATCGCTACTGAAGGAGTATATTGATAATATCCAAAAGTAGTATCATCATTGACAAGAAAGTCATTTTTAATTACATCTTTTATTACTTCCAGTTGAGTTTCAGTTACAATTTCTCCCTTTGGCATTCGAATAGGAATGGCTTCCCCATTCATTTCTAGTATATCTCCTCCCAATCGTCTCCTCTTTTCTTCTACCCCTGAACTCCATGTTCCACACTCTCCTTGTCTCAAAATATCACTCCATCTCTCGTCGATATTGTTATCAGTATTTGCCTTTGCAGATAAACAAACAAGTATCATAAATATTACTAACGAGGTTTTTTTGCCTGCCAACAAACAATTTAGACTCTTTCTATATTTTATGTTTTTTAAGTATTTCATATCTCCTCTTTTTATCTCTCCTATTTAATCAAAGAGAGAATTTTTCTCCCTTAATCCAAAACCAAAAGAAGATTACAACTCATAACTTTAACTCCTATTTTAATACTAAAATTTAATAATACATTAAATACACCAATGCTTTACAAGAACAACTATAAAAAATAGGGAATTCTATATATGAGCAAGCGATATTATTTTATTAGAACTATCTTACCTGATTTTTTTGTTTGTGCTGTTTCCATAACATAGAAATAGACGCCTGCACTCACCTCTGGAATCCATGATATTTCATAAAAACCAGCAGCCCTTCTTTCATTAATCAGTAAGTCAACCAGGCGACCCATTATGTCATATATTCGCAAAGTAACTATAACATTTTCTGAAAGATTCAAATGAAAAATTGCCTTCTCTTTCACAGGATTTTCTAATAAAGTAAGAGAAAAGGATTCAGGTATAAAGATGGGTTCCTCTATTCCTACTAAATCCTCAAGTACATATACCGCTTCATCTTCATAACATGTGACATAAATTCTGTTATTGGTTGGATTAACGTCTATGTTATAAGGTTTATTACCAACAGGAATTATATCTGCTACTGAAAAACTTGTTCCATCAATCACATAAACATCATTACTGCCTTCATTCGCTACATATACCCGATTATTTTCTGGATTTACGCAAACAGAACGTGGACTCGTTCCAGTAATTACTGTAGCTAAAACTGAATTATTAGCTCCATCTATTACAGAAACAAGGTTTGAATTGTACCAAATAGAATGATAATAATGGGCTACATAAATATAATCCGTCTTTGGATTAACACAAATACCATAAGGCCATTGGGCGATTGCTAATGCAGCAATAATCGAATCACTTGTCCCAGCAATTGTATAGACACTACTGCTATACCAATTTGTAACATAAATATAGTTGAGTTTTGAATTAATAGAAATACTACGAGGGTAGACACCGACAGGTACTGTTGATGTAATTGAATCGGTTTCTCCATCAATAATGTAAACTTTAAAATGTTCATAACAATAATTACTCTTTGAACCTGTTACATAAATTCGATTAGTTAACGAATCAACACAAACATTAATGGCATGGTCTTCAATTATCACTGAATCAACGACAGAATTAGTAAAGCCATCTATTACAGAAATCTTATCAATTTGTGTTACATATATTCTGTTAGTTGTAGAATTTACCGAGATATTATAAGGATGATGAAGCAATATAGTATCGATAACTAAATTGTTTGTCTCATCAATAACAAAGACCATATTGTTATCCTGGCATGATACATAAATGCGTTTTATATATGGATTAACTGAAATATCAAAGGGATTATTTCCAGCACCCAGTTGGATAGTATCTATAGCAATAACTTGAGCTTGTAAACACTCTATAATTAATAGTGTAAACAGTATTGCTAATAAGATATTTAATCTTTCACGCATCTTAGTATTTACTTTTTAAAATTTTACAAGCTTTTTATTGGGGCAAAGTGATTCACCGCTTAATGTCTCAAGACGTATAAAATATACTCCTGATAACACTTCATTCCCCTGTCTATCTTTACCATCCCAAATCACAGACTGCAGGGATTTATTGAGATTACACAGATTGAGGGGAATTGTACGGACAGGGCGACCAGAGACATCAAATATACGTAAGGCGTAAGGTGTAAGGCGTGAAGTGTCATTACCATTAACGAATAACGAATAACTGATAACTGTATTATCTCTGAAAGGATTTGGATATATTTCTAAAAATTCCTTGCTATTGGTTACATTCTCCTCGATTCCTACCACTGTACCTGATATATATACATCGTCGATCCAGAAGTTTCCGTCTGCTGTAAAGCCATGCAGCCCACTACCAGCAATGATGCCAAACTCGATACTACTTATAGTGTCGGAAGAAGTATATATTTTTTCCCACTTTGTCCAAACAGGATTATCTCCTTCGCAAACCCATTCTGTCTGATAATTATTATTTACCTTTACATAAATACGATATTCTGTCAATGTATACATGCTGTTATAGCTTCTATTTTGAAAATAAACTCTACAAGTACAAGATACTGCAGGTTGTATCTCCTGGAAAAGGTCTATATACGCACCGCGCCAACTTGTCATAGCTCGCAACATGCAACTTCGATGTGATGTGTAGTATCTTTCCGTATCTGGTGTTGCACTGAAAGTTCCCTCTTCCACCCATCCATGCCAGGTCCACCCAGTATCCCAGGGAGTCTCATCAAAGCCTGGATTTATAATAAGATTTTCGGCAACCGCAGAAACAACAAAAAAAGATAAATATAAGAGAATTAATACATTCCTCATCTTGCCTCTCCTTTTGTCTGTTATATGAGGAGTATTGGCTGGGTCATGTTAAGATTTAATAGTATAAAAAAATAAGTTTTAATCCTGTTCATCCTGTATATCCTGTCTAAAAAAAGAAAAATTTGAAAGGATTGACTGGATATAAAGGATAGTTATAAATAAAAAGAATAAAAGAAAAAGC
>JAUWGP010000013.1 GCA_030606335.1 Caldifarciminota bacterium | reverse complement strand
ACAAGGGCTATCTGTGGACTATATGCTGCTCCAGAAACCTCTGGCAGCTTAACTGTAAATGCTGAAGTAATTGCCCTCTTCACAGCTATCAACTCTATTGGTCTTTCCCTTCTAAGAGGACGTATGGCTGGTGTCTTCTTCGGTTCTTTCTTTGGTGGTGCCGTTCTAATCTTTTTCATTGGTGCTACCTTCTCAGCACGAAGAAAGGCTCTAAACGCAGCTTCCTTTTTCTCTGGACGCATCACATAGATATAGCCAGCAGCCAAAAGTAGACTGAAGTGAATTGTAATTGCTATGATAAGGGCTCTCTTCATCTATTCACCAACCGTTTTCTGCTCCCATAAAAGTTACTTTCATTATAACATCATTAAAATCCATATCCGATTGTCCTGGTGGTAAATCTTCCCATTCATAAATGCATGTATTTGAACCCAATGGCTTCACACGGCATTGATTAGGGTCCGTAGAAAGTAACAGTTGATTTCCTATTTCAGGTGAAGTAAGATAAAAACTAATCCCTTCGGGAGGAACTGCATAAGGTCCAACCGCCACTGATACATTCATGGATCTATCTCCTGTCAAACCTGTCGCAATTGTGCGTTTTTCAGGATAAATGATGCCTACTTCGTTGTTATTGCCGCAGCTGACAGCAGTAACCTGTACAATTATTCGAGTTATTGGGTTTTCTAAAGTTCCAAGAGGTTTCAAGGTGGTCACACCAAAACTCTCCAACTGTATCGCTCTTCCCTTAAGCTCTATCTCTCTTTCCCAAAAAGAAGGCAGCCTCTCAGGTGCTAATGTAGGCTCGGGAACAGATACAAGGGCTATCTGTGGACTATATGCTGCTCCAGAAACCTCTGGCAGCTTAACTGTAAATGCTGAAGTAATTGCCCTCTTCACAGCTATCAACTCTATTGGTCTTTCCCTTCTTAGAGGACGTATGGCTGGTGTCTTCTTCGGTTCTTTCTTTGGTGGTGCTGTTCTAATCTTCTTCATTGGTGCTACCTTCTCAGCACGAAGAAAGGCTCTAAACGCAGCTTCCTTTTTCTCGGGACGCATCACATAGATGTAGCCAGCAGCCAAGAGTAGACCGAAGTGAATTGTAATTGCTATGATAAGAGCTCTTCTCATCCTGGTTCACCTCATTCTGATGAATTTTTTGATTATGGATGAAAATCAATCTTTATGTAGAATTCGTCATTGTTTGTCTTCCTCACTTCCGCTGGAAGACCAAACTCTTCAGCCCCAGTACCCACAGTTCGTCCCGATATCTTTTCTTCGTAGGAATAGCCACATCCAAGCTTTAAAGCTGGATTTAATTCATATTCGGCCCCAATTTCTAATGTCTTTGTAGTATAATATAGCTCTGCATAACCACCCGTAGTATAGTATCCTATACGCTGGTCAGGTTTAAGACCGCCTCTCCATGTAATCTTAAATTTAGGAGAGAAGGCAAAATTGCCAGAGAGGTCTGCATACGCGTTCATTTTTTCCACCAAATCCTTATCCCCCATACTCTCTATCGAAGGAGTCTCAGATTTTGGATATATTTTAGTCTTCTGTTGAGCTCCGACAGTAATGCTAAGAGCAAGAATTTTTTTCATCATAGATGGCCAGTGAAGATTAAAGCCTGCTCCAAGCCTGTAGGTACCATCTGTGCACTCCTCTGTGAAACCACCACCCAGGGCTCCCACTGCAAGGAAAGGATCGTAAATCCCAAATCCCGGCCCATATCTGTTCTCATCCCAACCGGTCTCCACATTCACAGATAAACACTTGGGCTTAATTGCATAGGAACTTCTCAATAGAAGCCGCTCACTTCCAGAAGAGCGATAGATCGTTTGGCTTGTGGTGTAAGGGGTAAATTCATAAGTAGCCTCGAGGGTGAGTTTTTGAGGATCGCCCACACGGATTGTAGTTCTGTATGTAGGCACTAAAGGATCGGTGTAGTAACTGGTACCTATCTCGCCCATACTTATGAGCGTATTCCTCTGCATACGGACCTCTGTGGTTATGTACCACCTCGGTTCCAGAAGCAAATCATTGGTTGCGTCCCAAAAGCTCTCGACCACACTATTCAATGGATTTGCGTAAGTAATTTCACCTAAAATAACCAAGAAAGGCAAAGCTACTAACCACCAAGACTTTTTTAAGCCTTTCTTCATAATTTCCTCCTGGTATAATATTCAGTATTGTGCAAAATCTAACCACAGAGGGCACAGAGAGATAATATTTATTTTTCTCTGTGTACTCAAATTCACTATCAGCGTTTTTCTTGCTTGTAGCTCACATCTGGTAAACTTTGGGTTCTATAGAAGAGAGCACAGAGGTTTTTTATTTTTTTCTTAATTTTCTACCTCAAAGATACTCTGTGTCCTCTGTGGTTTGTCATATTCTTTAACTATAGGATGTCTTTAGAATTTACTAATTAACGAATAACAATGGGTACTTCCTAATTCACTCATTGGGAAAAATGCATAGTCAAACTGAAAGTAATCCAATGCCTCAAGTTTATAATTAATGCCCATTCCAAAAGCAAAACTGCCTGTATCATAACCTATCCTACGGCCAACCCTTAATGTAAGGAGATTTAGCAGCTTGTATTCCATACCTACATTCAGTCGCATAACATAGTCTTTCACTATATCGGAAGTAACTAAGAGAGTATCTCCATAGAATGTCAATTTTTTTGTTACTCCTATTATATAGGTAAAAGGAAGAGACTGTTTCTCACCAACAAAAGTCTTGCTTTCATAAGCGAATTCAGGTCCAATATTCTGCACTGACAGACCTACAATAATGTCGTAAGGTGCAAAGTACAGACTACCAAAATTAAGCCCGTAAGAAGTTAGTGAATAATTACCAATTGTTGAAGAAAATAGGTCTATGCCACAACCATAAGCGAAAGAATCACCCAATTTTAGACTATAAGCAAGAGAAAAAACCGCATTTCTGATTGCCATCTCTCCCCTGTAATTATACTGAGCATCTATTTCATCAATTGTAAATGATTGAATAGCAAAGCCAAAACCGATCGTACCTCTCTTACCTGGTATACAATATAGGAGATTACTATACCCGATGCCATCTATGTAATTAAAATGGGTGAAAAGCAGCTCTTGTTGTTCAAGGGTAGCTAACCCAGCAACATTCCAGGCCATCGCACTAATATCATCAGCAACTGCTACAAATGCATTGCCCATACCCAGGGGACGAGCAGAAGTTCTTATCTTGAGAAATCCCATACCAGTAGTTCCAACCTCGGTGGAAAAAGCCAAGCAATGGAACAAACCCAATAGACTAAGTACCAAAGGCAAATTTTTCATTACTTTCATCTTATCATCACCATCCTTTCTATCTTTCTAAAGTTACCTGACTCCATAACGCAGAAATAAATTCCAGCTCCTACCTCTTGTCCATGCTTGTTTCGTCCATCCCAAGTTGTAATCCATTCACCAGCACTTTTTGGCTCATCGACCAGTGTCTTTACTAAATCACCAGAGAATGTGTAAACCTTGATAGTTAGATAACTGGGTGATGTAATCATATATTTAATATTTGTTACAGGACACTCAGAAGGAATGTATGGTTGAGGAGCACATTGATAAAGCTTTGATACATTACTTGTATAATCAGGCAGATTACTTATGGAGTCAATCACCTCGACCCATAGGGGTAAAGGATTGCTTGATATAGTAACGCGTGGATTCCCATTGCTTCTTGAGGCATTATTACTATCGTCGCGTACAGTAAGTACTACCTTTTTAAGTCCAGAAGTGCGGTAGATATAGGAAAGAAATGGCTTATCACTTGTTACGTCAACTCCTGGATTGAAGTTATTATCTGTATCAAGTTCATATAGAGTTATATTCTCACTGCTGAATGTAGTATCGATTAATTCAATCGTGGTATCCACCCAGAGAGTATCGAAGTCCATTGAAATAGACCGACTGCAATCGAATGTAATGAGAGTGTTAACAAGAACCCTCCTTACTGGAGTTAGCACTTCGTAGGATATCGCAACATCGGATAAGTCAGGGCATGCATACAAACCAGCATCAAGAGGCCAAAGATAAAACTTGACCTGGCAAGAATCGGTGTACTCTGAAAAAGTAGAGGCTAAACCTACCGACCCTTTTCCAATATATATTTTATAGTAATTTCCTATTACAGGCGGTAATCCAAACCGTAAGATTACATATTGACTATCTTCTGCAGATTGCTCGAATACATTACCTGTAGTAGTTTTGAAATCTAAATCGATCAGGTCATAAAATACACCACTACAGAGGGCGCGTATGTCTTGTTCTCCTTGATCGTCTGCATCTCCTCTCATATACCATCCAGGTTTTTCAATCCCTTGTATTTGACCTATTCCTGCCGTGACAATAATATCTACAAATCCTTGTGCTAAATGAACAGGAGTAATCCATTGTGAGATATCCAACCAGTTGGCAGTTGCATCTTTTCCTAACAAGGTTGCTACCTTATCAATTGGCGGTTCTGCTTCCCACTCTTCACAGACATATACTTTTGAGTGTATCTCTATTGCTCGTTCAGGAATAGAATCACGTGGAGTTACCGAACCATTTGCTACTCCCATTATGGTTAGGTAAATTATAATACCGAATCTAAGTATGTTTTTACTCATCTCCCTCCTTTCCTTATCATTTATAAAGTGTAACTGTAAAAAATAATCACACCCAATCGATGAGGATAGGATGCACATTTCATATCTCTAAAAACTTTGGTTCAAACCTATTCTATGAATGAGTCCCAGGTCATTACTCACCATTATGCTGTAATCTATCCCAGTATTATTTACCGCAAACCCCAGACCTGAGGAAAAGGAAGTAATATCTCTGTATCTATACCCAAAACGGATTGCAAATAGTTTATGATACCAGTATTCTAATCCTATATTTGCCTTTATTTCATCTACCTGGCGAACGATATCGAAAACAATCAGACCAGGGTCAAAGTCGTAAGATACACCCAATCTAAAAACCAAAGGTAGAGGAGCCTTCTCTTCTATATACTTTAACCCTGTCCCTATGTTCTGGACAGATAAACCCAAACCAATATTACTGATTCTATACTGTCCACCAAAATCTACAGCAAAGGCAACAGCAGAGAACTCATCTACGATTGTGGAATTAAGCACCTTTGTAGAGAATCCAATACTCAAGCCTTCGGTCATCTTCCGGGAAAAGGATAAAGTTAAAAGATAGTCGGTGAGTGCATTTACCTTTCTTTCATTCCCAGACCAATCTATCAAGACCATATCTCCAGCATTATAGTAAACAAAACTCAAAGCAAATATTCCCATTTTTGTGGGTAATCCAAAGATCAAGGTGCCAAAGTAATCATCCGCTATTCCTCTATGAAGAGAAAAAGAGACCTCTTTATTAGTCAGTCGACCAAGCGCTGCGGGATTATAATGCAATCCACAAATATCCCCTCCTATACTTGTAACTGCTTCTCCCATCCCAGATGCCCTTGCCCCGATTGGCTGTATGAGTATTACAGCTGCGGTTGTTCCCTGACCACTTGCATAGGTTGCTAATAGGCTGAAAAATAAAACTGATAACCCTACAACTAATCCAAGAAATCTGTTTTGCATTTCCACCTCTCTTTCGTTTATGTAATTTTTGAAATCAGTGGTTTATTTTAAAACGGCTATCTTTTTCTTTGCATCGATCCCTATGCCTTTAATGTATACTAAATAAATACCTGATGCAACTTCTTCATTATCCTCGTTTCTGCAATTCCATTCAATAATTTGAGATTCTCCCTCTTGTCCAGCAACGAACACCTTAGCCTTTTCCCATACTAATTCCCCGCTTAGGGTATAAATCTTAATGTTTACTTCTCCTGCAATGGCTGGCGTAAATAGTATCTTAGCAACCTCATTCCTGGTGGGATTAATGTATCCCCTCTCTCCGCCCCAAACTTTGACAAGTGCAACCTCTTGTCCAATAAAATTCTGACCAGTCTTCCTGCTATCGAGTGGATAATAACTTATATTTTGAGGAGTAAATTCCCACCCAGATTTATATGGAGTTACTTTGCAGGTCTCCGGTAGAAGCCAATTGAGCTCGTATTGACCATCTTCCTTCGTAGTATCATATTTTATAGTAGATACTCCTGTAAACTTTATGATAACATCATCTATTCCTGAACCATTATTCTGAGTTATATAACCTTGTATCGAGTAGTAATCGTGGGTACCAAGAAAGTTGAAGGTTAAATCTCTGTCAAGTTGAGAGTAACAACTACATGGAGGAGTAAATTCCCACCCAAGTTTAAACGGAGTCACTTCATAATAACCTTCAGGAGGTAGCTCACCAAATCTATAATAGCCCTCCGTTCCAGTGACAATAGTGGTATCTCTGTCTCCACTAAGATTCACGGTTACCCCCTTTATCCCATCACCAAAGTCATCTCTTACATGTCCTTTGATAGAATAGATACGGGCAGCTAAAAAGTCCTGCACAGTATCAGAAATAAGTGAATCGTAAGTTACATCCTCAGGAATAAAGATGTAAGAGGCATCCCAGGGAGTAACCGTATAAGTTCCTTCATATATGTATGGAAATTGATAAAATCCCGAGTCGTCAGTTGCGATACTCATGCTTGCATCACCACTTAACTCAACTGCAATACCAATCACAGGATTTCCATCAATATCTGCTATTACACCGCTGATAGTGTAACTGAATGCAGAATTCAAAGTAAGTAGGCTTAATATTGCTCCATAAATAGTTACTTTAGATATTCTATAGAGACCCGTACAGATCCGAAAATAATTTCGAACCTCTTTCTTATCTAACATTTAATACCCCCTTTAATCGAATAGGTCTGAAGACCTGTCCCTGCAGGTTGAAGTGTCTTCGCTTCTATCTGATGCTATTCGAGTTAATCTATTTCAGTATAATGAGCTTCTTCTGTGCTGAATATTTGTCAGCTTCGAGTCTATAGAAGTAGAGACCTGGTGAAACTGGCTTACCTGTAGCATCTACTCCGTCCCAAACCACTGAACTATAGCCTGGAGCTTCGACTCCATCTGTGAGCTCCCTTACGATTCTACCTGTTATATCGTAAACTGTAAGTTTTACCCTGCATCTTTCAGGTAGGTAGTAGGATATCTCGGTTCTGTTAAAACAAGGGTTTGGTCTATTTTGCAATAGCTCGAAAGAACCAGGAGTTTTAATGGTCTCTTCAATACCTGTTGCTATACCAGTGACCCTGAATATGCAAAGTGCTCCTGGGTTTTCACCTACCAGGTACACATAATGACAATCGGGTTTTGAAATGACATCTATACCTCTTGAATGAGGAATGCTATCTCTACCCGATGTGATATCCAAACAGTAACCAACAGAATGGGGATTTGCATGATCATGTACATCCAATACTATCATAGCATTATCAGTTGCATAGAAACAATATAGGGAATCGCCTACAGCAATGGGTTTATTGTCCCAACCATGCCTATAATCAGTAGGCGCGAAATAGTTACCAACTATTGTAGGGTCGGCAGGGTTCAATATATTTACTACTCTAACCGTCATAGACAAATAAGCATAGTCCCCAAGAACCCTTACAGCTCGCCCATTATACCATCCACTTACAGTTTCCCAACCTATCCGACCAATAACAGAGGGAGTTTCAGGATTAATCACGTTCACTACCCATAAGCTTTCTTGAGCAGCAACATAGCAATAATTGCCTGAAACATCCAGTCTATAAGTGATTACGTGCTCACCACCAATATTTGAAACCTTATAAGGACTCGTAGGATCAAATACATTAATTATTGTTAAGCCTCCTGCTCCATCACTCACATAGGCATAATCCCCTTGTACTTTTACTCCTACACTTTCGCTATTCCTTCCACCATAAAGACTGTTATTCGTTACTACACACTGACCAACCTCTATTGGGTTTACCGGGTCCGACACATTGTATATTAACAAGCCTGACGAGGTTGCAGCAACATAAGCCAATGTATCAACTACATCTACATCCCATGCTGCAGCTGGTGTTTCAATATAACTCTTATAACCAGGATACGCGGGATTATGTACATCAAATATTACCAGTCCAGGGATACCATAATCAGCAATATAGGCATAATCATTAGCAATTTTTATTCTATATGGTGTCTGAACTAATGGTTCACTAATCCTTAAGATTATCTCCACATTGTCTGAATGTGAATACTGCCCATATACAGAAGCAAGGCCACCAAGTCCAATAATTGCTCCTAATATAATTGCCACAAGGGACACGCATAACTTTCGAACATACATATTACCTCCTTTATGGGAATTCACGTTTTAGGGTTTTATAGAGAACAAAGGTCAATTCCCATTATTTTTTAGTGGGGGCTGAGTTATTAAAAGAACTCTTCCAAAACCCAGCCCCCTCAGGTTCCAATAGCACCTTTATTATCTTAGTATGACGAGTTTCTTCTGTGCTGAATATCTACCAGCTTCGAGTCTATAGAAGTAGACACCAGGTGCAACTTTGTTACCTACAGCATCTGTTCCATCCCATATTACTGAATTATAGCCTGAAGTTTCTACTCCATCCGTGAGTTTCTTGACCAGTCTGCCTGTTAAATCGTAAACTGTAAGCTCTACTCTGCACTCATCAGGTAAATAATAGGATATCTCGGTCCTACCCAAAACAGGATTAGGTCTACTCTGTGACAGCATGAAAATACCAGGAGTTTCTTCAACACCTTCGAATTGAGTAGTCTGAAATATGTGAATCATATTAGGAGCCTCACCTGCCAGGACAACCAAAAATCCATCTGCTACAGGAACAACATCTATGCCTTTACCCCAGCCAATGCTGTCTGCATCTATGTAGCAACCAGCTTCTACAAGAGGATCAAGGGGATGGGTTATATCCGCCACTACAAGACCATGCGCAGCTGCACAAAATGCATATTTACCATATGGACCGCTCATTTCTTTGTTGTCCCAACCTTTTCCAGCAGGAGCTTCGAAAGTATAGCTATTTACCCATACAGGATCTGAAGGAACAGATATATCTATTACCTCTAACCCCTCACTATAATAGGCATAATCTCTGAAAACCCTTACTCCACGTCCCCATGACCATCCACTCGTTACCTGTCCTTTGAGATAGCCAATAATCGTAGGAGCTGTAGGATCAAATATATCCACTATGAAGATACCACGACCACCACCAACATAACAGTAGTCGCCGTCAATATCGAGCCTGTGACCTTCCATGTCAGGGTCACCAATATTCGCAACCTTTACAGGGGATTCTGGTTCATGCACATCGATTACTGTTAGACCACCCCATGCATCACCTACAAAAGCATAGCCTCTGCTAACCTTTACTCCTCTACTTTGACTATTCCTTCCTCCATAAAGAGAGTTATCGGTTACCACACAGTGACCAACCATTTCCGGACTTGTAGGATCAGATATCTCAAATATACACAAGCCGTCCGTTTTAGAAGCGACATAAGCATAGGTACCTACTATGGCAACATCCCATGCTTCATCGTTAGTTTTGGCACAACCCTTAAAAGTAGGTGATGTAGGATCAGATATGTCATATATCGCTAATCCGGGAAGAGCCATATCAGCAACATAAAGCTTACTACCAACAATTTTTACCATCCATGGTCTTCCAATACCTGCTATAGCTGTGGTACCTATAGAATCGGGATCTGTATCGTCAGTTATATCAATTATATGTAAGGTTCCGCCTATCTTTTCATCAGGAAGATAGATAAGATTGTCCCGTAGAGCTAATCCCGCTCCTGCCAGTACATTTGCTGTTCCTACATCATATTCACCTATTTTTGTAGGATTTTCAGGATCGGATATATCCAGGATTATGAAACCAGCCCTCTGATAACCGATATATGCTCGGGTCCCATCATCGCTGATTAAGGGTTGCCAAACCTCTCCTGCATTTTCTTCTGCTAAAGAATAAAAACCTACTTCTACGGGAGCTGTGGGCACAGTTATATCGAATATCCGTAAGCCAACCCTATTATCGCCAAGGAATGCGAGGTTACCCCTAGCTGTTGCTCCACGAGCCCAGTCATATGTACCCTCAGGATAACGAGGTGATATAAAACACTCGCCGGCATAACTAATTCCTTCGGGATTTAAAGGATCGGATACATCTACCATCACCAAGCCATGGTTTCCTGCTCCCCAGTAAGCGACATCATCCACAACTCTTCCACAGTGGAACTCAGCTGGAAAACCTGGACTTATATCAGCGTCGGTGTTATACAGAGCAACTCTCGTGATATTAGCTGGATCTTGTATATTGTATATGGCAAAACCATTCCATGCTTCACCAGCATAGCAATAATCGCCTACAACATGTAACCCTCGGATTTCACTTTCCAGGGTTGTATAGTTGCCAGCTACCACAGGACCGATTGGATCGGTTATATCATAAATCCATAAGCCTTGCTTAAAAGCACCAACATAAAGGAGATTACCCACAACCTGTAGGTCCCATGCCTCGGGTGAACCCCAGTCAGGATTAGGAATATGAATAATCTGGGCTATTGTAGGATTAGTTACATCAGATACATCCACTATATAAACACTAGGCCATTTAGCCTCTGAGCCAGCATCGTAACCACCTGGAACGTAGGCGTAGTTACCATCAGAAGAAAAATCCACTGCCCACCATCGCCAAACCCTCTCCATCTCACCAATCGCTCCTAACTTCTCTACATTGTTAATGACTTGCTGTGAAAAAGCAGAGCTCAGGGCTACTAAACTAATTATAAGCCCTATCATTACTACCTTTGTTCCCTTCATTTTTTACCTCCTATCACACTTTCTAAATCTTATTGCAAAATACTCCCTTCTACACCTTATGCCAATCCATATCCACCCAGAACATCATTATCTTCGTATCTCCTCACTTTTAGTACTGACCACCCTACTAAGAGAAGTCACTGCACTATTCTATCACCTCCTTTCAGTAAAAAATTATGCCCTTCATACCCTCTGCATCACCTCCTTTCAATACGAAAAGTTACCCCTCTGCTTGATAATCGTATACCTTAATTAATACCCCATTTACTCCCTGAATACCAAACTTGATAGTTATATAATTACTTTGGATTCAGACAAAACAAAAGGATAAAAAAAATCCCCAACCCTAAATATTATAAGGATTGGGGATACGAAAAAGGTATTATCTTCGTTTATTTCTGAAGCATGAGGATAAAAAATCATTATACCTCCATATCTTCAGGCTTTTTAAATTCCCGAAATTGAAGAGCAATTTTTTTATTTTTGATACTTTTATTATTATAACTTAAAAATTTAACTTTGTCAAGAAAAAAATTAAAAAATTTATATATTGCCTACATTAGCTGTTTAAATGAGACTGAATACTATATGCTCGTTGCACTTTCTACTTTTTATGCAAAGAGACATATATTTGATAAGGACTATATTCTAAATTGTAGAAGTATTGTCAGGTGTCTCTATAATTTACTTATTATCTTGTTTAAATCCACAATCGCACCTTCTATCCATTGATCCGCGGTTCCCCAGTATAAATACCACTTATCTTTGAATTCTACTAATCCCTCACAAAATACATGGTCATGTGGTAGAGATATTATAGGAGAATCGCATCGAGCGACTAACTTTGAAGGATTCTCCTTGCTGAATAACGCCCAGCCGATTTTGTTGATATTCGTCCCATCTCCCCCCCATCCGTTATAGATTAAAAATATCCATTCGTCTATTACCACAGCTACTCCAGGCTCTGTCCCCCAACTGTCAAAGTAGCCTTCTCTGGGTGTCATTACAGGTTCTTCTAATACATGAGTCCAATGGATTAAATCTTCTGAGCAGGCTATCCCCACCTTTGTATCCCATGGATTTATTTCCCCCTGATAGTACATCCAATATTTGTCTTTTATCTTTTGAGGAACAGGTGCAGGAGCTTTTATTTGACCCATTTCCCAACGGTTTTTGGGTTGCAAAACCTCGCCATATTTTTCCCAAGTAAGAAGATCTTTGGAAGTCGCCAGACATATATTACCTGGTGTTTTATTCTCATTCCCGTGGTAAAATAAATAGTATGTGTCTCCGAATTTTACAATTCTGGGGTCTTCACAACCTCCTTGTTCAAACTCATGCTCTGCCCTCATGATGGGGTTGTTTTTATATCGGATGAAATTTATCCCATCTGTACTCTTAGCCATACCAAACGCTCCTGTACCAGTTTCCTTTCCCTCTGTCCGGTAAACCATATAGAGAGTCCCTTCTGATACAATGACTGTAGGGTTATATACCCGATTACCTTCAAAACCATTTCCTTGAGGTATTAATATAGGAAAACTAATTCCCAAGATAAACGAGGAGTGGGACAGGAATATTGGTTCTCGCCATGTTTGCTGACTTACTGCTACCCCGATGTAAGTATCTGCGCAACCATAATAAAGATAAGATCTACCATCTTTTTGCACCAATCCTTCTGAAAACACCACATCGCTTACCTGCCCATTCTTTTCAAAATCTTCGGTTACTGTCAAAAATGGAGATTCACATCTTGCAATTAGTCTGGTAGGATCTTCTATAGAAAAGAGCGCCCAACCAGTGGCATATTCTCTGACCTTTTCCTGTCCTTCTTTTTTGCCTAATTCCATCGCTTTTTCTTTGGGTATATTACCATTATAGATAAGTAATATCCCTTCTTCAGTAATAATTAGCGGAGGTCCCGGCTCGACCAACCCCTCATCGAAATAACCCTTTCTCGGTTTTAAAACAGGCTCATTGATGACATTCCAGTGAATTAAATCTATAGAATGGGCAATCCAGATATTTGTATCACCATAATATAGCCAGTATTTTCCATCAATCTTTCTCTTTAATATCGCAGCTGATTTATTTGGTGTAATAGGCCCGAGCTTTTTCCAATGCATCAGGTCTTTTGACATTGCCAAGCAGGAAGGTGTACCTTTATGACTATAACCAGTATAAGTGATATAATAAGTATTTCCTATCTTTACGATTCTCGGATCTTCACAACCTCCGGGAAGTTCATAATCATATTCAGGCGATATTACCGGTTCAGGATATCTGGTAAAATTTATCCCATCCTCACTCACAGCTAAACCAATGGTGGACTGTCCACTCTCATTTTGAGCTCTATAAAACATATAAAAGGTATCATCATCCAGAATAACCCCGGGATTGAACACAGCTTTTGACTCAAAACCTGTACCCTGAGGTATCAGGATTGGATTATTTTCGTATTTAACGAAGGGGCCAATCTGCTGCGAAAATACTGCACTGCCAAAGACTATCTGTAACAAAAATAAGCCTATTACTCTTAATCGTATTTTTCTATGCATAGTTTCACCTTCTTCCTTAATTCCCATAACCTTTGGGGATTTTTACCTCAACTTCATATCTTTTAGGGGAAACCTTTACAAACAGATAATGGTGAAATGCCCCTGGATAATCTTTTATCTCGTCAAAATTCTTATGTAAAGGAGCACCTGCTCCACCCGTAATATACTGGGTCACTCCATTATGCACGGATTTATGGTAGATGTGCTCATGTCCACAAAAAATTGCATCAACATTAAATCTGACGAACAATTTTAACAATTCATCCCGCTCTTCTGGATATCTATCCAGGCATCCCCCTTTATGAGGACCTGCCGAAAACAATGGTCGATGGAGAAAAATGAAAATGTGATTCGTAGTAACTATAACATTTTCAAGGTCCTTTGCTAACCATTTTAACTGTTCCCACGGAATTGAGCCCTCTTCCCCAATAGTCTCAGAATCTAAGAAGATAAAATGGCAGTGGTTTAAGTCAAAAGAATAGTAAAGTTTCGGACAGATTAATTTTAAATAAAGGTCCTGGATTTCTTGTCGACCAGCAACATCATGGTTGCCAATTACGGTGTATAAAGGGATACTTAGTCTGCGGGAGACCTTAATGAACTCTGCAAACTGTAGTCTTTGTGTCTCAAGATCCACAACTCCATCCACCAGATCGCCTGTGTTAATCGCCAGAGTAGCCGAAGATTTATTTATTTCCCGAATAATATGTTTGTATACTTGAGGTTGTTCAATTGCCTTATGCTCTGGTCGATTATCTCCAAAGACTGCAAACACAAACTCTTCAGTGGGAGTCTCTGTGAGTGGAGCAACCGGTTTAAATAATGGTTGTGCAAGAGAATTAAAAAATGCTCCAGATAAGATAATAAAAAGAAAGGCAATTATAAATATTATCTTCATAACTTGATATTTATATTGCATAAAGTTTTATTCATCCGTTGGAGGAAATAGTATTTTCTCGGTTGAACAACGAAGTTCTTCAATGGGTTTACCTTCAAGACTGAATATTTGGAGACAGAATTCCCACCCACCACCTACCTGACCAATTTTAAGCAAAACTTGATTCCAACCCTCCTTGAGCTGGGCAAAAATTATATCTTCTCCTATCCTTAATCCTCTGGGCTCACAATGGCGGTGGATTTCCTGACCATTAAGCCAGAACACACAGCCGTCATCACTGCCCAAATCAAACCGCACATCCATTGTCTCATCCGAGTGAACATAAGTGCAGGCATAAGAAATAGTATTCTCTGTTGGGAAATTAAGAGATTCAAATTCCTTCTTGAGATCCACAAAATGAGCTCCTCCTCTGCTGAATATACTCTCCTTTTCTACATCGTGCCAACCTACAGTAACACCTTCCTTATCCTTGTAAACATCAGAAAAATCGATCCCTCTTAAAATATCCTTTTCCAGTGCATAGACGATATCCATTCCCCTATTTTCGATATTATCAAAAACACCTATCAATTTTAAATCAATCAGAGAAGCATTTTGCCACTGAAAATTCCGAGAAATCTCTGTTTCTCCCCAGGACCAGTATATTGTTGCCTTTACTTCTACTACATAATTACCAAAGGCACATAATGGAGGAGGGTTTATAAGGAATTCTTTAAATTCATCCTCTTCGGAATCAAGCTTCGCCATCCACCCTGGTGGTAATTCCAACCTAATCTGGCTTTTTGCATCCTTGATGAGTTCTTCATCGTATAGAACGAAAGACCTTAAAATAAAATTCCCTTTTGCAAACTTGAGAATAGCAAATAATTCCAAATTTAAAACTGTATTGATCAGCTCCTGAACAGTCTCACCTGGGAGCTTTTCTCTCTTAATTGTTGAAGTCACTTCCCTTAATATTCCTTCAAATTCAGGAGGTTTTTGCCTTTTATAAATGGGTTGTGTGACCATATTGCCCAGTTCACTTTCTGCTTCTTCTATCACCTGAATAAGTCTTTCAGACGCTTTTACTTTTACAGCTTTCTCTTTAACCTCTTCCATTCTCTCTTGAAGACGTTGTGTCTTTCGGACAAAAGCGAGTTCTTCTAAATTTTCAGTCCACTTGCCTGTTTTCTGAGGAGTCGCCGCTATAGCTGTCGTCAATATCAACAGACATATGCCAGTAAGCAGAACCCAGAACAAATTTTTTGCCTTCATAAGTTCCTTTCATCAATTCAACGGGTAGTGCGATTAATCTAACCACAGAGAACACAGAGAATTATAGAGTAATAAAGAATCGCAGGAGATTTTTACACCTTCCTCTGTTAATTTATTCTTTTTTTTTCAACAGGGATTTAAAGAGATTTGAAAGAGATTTTTTTATTTATTTTTTACCCCTTTAGTTCTCTTTCGATCCCTGTTAATTCAATTTCTTATAAACATGATATTTAATATTATCTCCGTGTCCTCTGTGGTTTGTCATATTCTTTCATATTATTGTTCATTTTTCTCCCGTTTTGGACATAGAAGGTGGAACTTCTTCAGGCGAGCTCCCCCATTCCTTGTTTGGCTCTGGTCCCATTACAAAGGTCAAAACCCCTCCACTGACTATGTCAGAATGCGTGATCCAGGATTTGTCCAATACCTTGTTATTTAAAGTTACAGACTGAATATATTTATTCTCTCTTGATACATTAATTGCATCTATTACAAATGTGCCTTTTTTGTATGGCGTGTTTAATTCGATCGTAACTTTATCAAATATTGGACTCCCTATTACATATATATTCTGTCCAGGGCAGACTGGATAAAAACCCATTGCACTGAATATGTACCACGCTGATGTTTGGCCACAATCATCATTCCCACATATTCCATCGGGACCCAATTTATATGCTCTTTCTATTATCTCCCTAACCCATTTTTGGGTTTTCCATGGTACCCCGGCATAATTATAAAAATAAGCAACATGTTGGTCAGGCTCATTTCCATGATAATAATATAGATTCTCTCCATACCTACCTCCTAAATTATCGGAGAGACCTTCCTTGAATAAGGTATCCAGCTTTTCAATGAAATATTCTCTTCCCATAAGGTCGAGCAGCCCTTGTACATCATGTAGCACAAACCAGGTCTGTTGCCATGAATTGCTTTCGCAAAAGCCGTGTTCCCAAACAATGGGGTTAAACGGCGTTACCCATGACCCATCCTTATTCCTCGGTCGCATGAATCCCGCTGAATGGTCAAAAACATTTGCGTAATTACCTGCCCTTTTTATAAATAACTCGTAATCTTCTTCCTTGCCCAAGTCTCTCGCCATCTGAGCCAGGCAGCAATCGGGATAGGCATACTCTAAAGTTACGGAAACAGTTGCATCAATCTCGGGTGTGTCAGCAGGAATATAGCCAAATTTCTTGTACTCCTCCAAACCGCGCCGACCCTTGAATAAATGGCTTGGTTGAGGCAATTCCATAGCACTCTTCCTCATCGCTTTATAGGTCTCCTCAACATCAAAGTCTCTGAGACCCTTCATATAGGCATCAACAATTACAGGAACAGCCGGGTCACCAATCATGCAGTTGGAATAACTATTTGCAAACTCCCATATCGGCAGCCAGCCACCCTGTTTATACTTGGCTATCAAGGATCGGATTATCTCATTATCCACCACTGGCTCTATCAATGTTAACAAAGGCATTTCTGCTCGGAATATATCCCATCCAGAAAAGATGGCATAATGAGTATCCGCTGTAGAATGAATTTTATGGTCCATCCCATAATATCTTCCATCTACATCAATAAAAATGTTGGGATGTATCAATGTATGATAAAGGGCAGTGTAAAAAATCACTTTTTGCTTATCCGTACCCCCTTCAACCTTGATCTTGTTTAACCTCTTGTTCCAGGATTTTTTTGCCTCGTTTATTACCTTATCAAAGTCCCAGTTCGGGATTTCGGATTCAAGGTTTTTTATTGCTCCCTCTATACTAACGAATGAAATCCCTACCTTCATTAAGATAGTTTCGTTTTTTGCAGTAGTATAGTCAACAAAGGCAACAATATGCTTCCCGGATTCTTCCTGCGAACCTTTCCGAATTGTCTTATAAGTATCAGGAAAAACCCATTTCAAATGGGCGACAGCTTTTCCCCCATGTTTATAGTACTCTATCCGAATATCATATCGATGTCCCGCCTTCAGTGTCACGGGTGCTATATCTGTCGTGATTGGTCTGTCTACCCATTTGTCGATGATGAGTTTCCCATCAATGAAAAGGCGGACTCCGTCATCGCTGGTAACAGCTAACTGATAGGTGCCAGAAAAAGGAGGGACCAACCAGCCGGTCCAGCGAACAGAGAAATCATCTGAATTTATACTATTATCCGGTGAACCTCCCCATTGAAAATTAATCTGCTTGTCAACTCGGATCAATGTCGGCTTACCCTGAAGATTTCGGTTATTAAAATACTCACCCTTGAGACCATGCTTTCCTTCTTTGGCACCAGCTGGAATCAAGGCACTCTCCGGAATGTCTACTGGTTCACAGACCTTCCCGGTTCCATACCCATTAAATGGTTTGTTAAATTTGGCGACGAAGTAGACAGTATAGTCAGAACCTCCGCACCACCCTCTACCAGTCGAATTGCAATAACTATAACCTTCAATGGTGTGACTATCTACAATTTTTACATATCCATTAATAGCCTCTCCGCCTATTCTATGGAAGAGATCTACTAAGATGTGTGCATCTTTACTCTCCTGGAAGGTAAACTTGAAAAATCCAGCACGTTTGGTAGCAGTCAATTCAGTCTTTACATTATAATCTTTAAGCGTAACAGAATAATATCCGGGAAATGCTTTTTCATCTTTTTTGTCAAATCTCGATCGATAACCTTCATCAGGTTTATCCCTCGAGCCGGGCAGAATTTTAATTTCTCCAACCATTGGCATAAAAAGGATATTGCCATAATCACTGCAACCCGTTCCGCTCAAATGAGTACAACTAAACCCTCTGATGGTGCGTCTGGCATAATCGTATCCAGAGCAATTGTGAATGGTTACATCGGGGCTTAACTGTATCATCCCGAAGGGGATGCACGGACCCGGAAAAGTGTTTCCCAGGTTTGCTGCAGTTCCGATAAATGGGTCTACATAATCAACGGGCTCTTTAGCAGATGCAAGGGCAGGGACTGATAAACTCGCCATAATTCCTCCCAGAAGAAGTATTAACTCTTTTTTTCATTATCCCAATTATGCGTTAAGTTTGTTCTTTGGAACCAACAAAAATCACTTATACTTAAGATATTTCTTGAATTTTTGCCTGAGTGCTGTAAAGAAGATTAAGAATGATAAAAATTGTATCACATAAAATAGAAAAAGTCAAGAGAAAAATTGGACGTCCCGCCTTTGGCGGGATCCCGAAGAAAGCGGGACAGATTAGCCATGATTTCTTTATTATTGTGATTGTCGGGAGTATCGTCATTACGAGGGGAGTCATTGCGAGGCGAAGCCAAAGCAATCCCCGAAGCAATCTCCACCTGACATATACTTGAGTCTCTGAATTGTTGTATAGTTTCCTGTGCAATCAAGAAAATATTTAAAATTGAAGAACTGACCCCAATCTCGCACTGTCTATAAGGTTAGGAGCACTTGCTAATTAAAGCTTATAGATAGAACATCTTGAAGGATTAGAACGAGATTGACTTAAAGTATAAGCATTAGGCTCATAAGGAAGGAAGTAGAATATGGTAATTTTCAATTCCAATCATATTGGTAAATCCCTAAAGCTTCAGGGGGGCAGGGGTATATATGGTGGGGGGTGATAAATCCCCGAAGATTCAGGGGGAGGAATGTACCCTACCCTCGACCAGCCTTCACCTACTTGGGGAATTGTCCATATAAGTACAAGTTCTCCCAAATATTCTCCGATTTTCATTTCCCTTTCTCTCTCCATAAAAGGCAACACTTCATTAACTGTAGATTTGGGTAAAGCTATATTAGTAGGCTCGGGAATATAGGAGGGAGGTATTTGTGGGCTATAGGTGAATCCATCATATAAACCATTCCCGGAGCCTTCAGGCTGCTTTACAGCGAATTCCGAAGTAATTCCTTTTCGTACTGCTATTAGCTCTATTCCTTCTAAGTATTTCTCCTTTGCTGTGCCAGTTTTATTCCCAGGTAATAGCTCATATCGTCGGATTACAACTTTTTCAGCTGGTGGGGGTTCTTTATAGACAGTAGTATTGTATGTTTTTTCTTTTATTTCTGGTTTAAACACATAAATATATGAGGACAAAGCCAAAAGGCCGCCCACCAAGCCAAGAGATATCAAAAGACTTTTTAAAAAGTCTGTATGCCTACTTTTGTAAGAAATACCTGTTACCTTTGTGCTTTTAAGATCCTCTGAGTAAAGCTGCTTTACACTATCCTCCAAACTTTTCTTAATGGGTTTTTCGCCATTCATATGTATCCCTTTCTGGTTTAACTAAAACTCTGACATGTCGGACTACATGTTCCCTATAATAATATAGCACTTATTTGTCGAACAGCTTTTTGAAAGCCTCTTCTTTCGATAATAGTTTTGCCCGAAGTAATTCCAAAGATAGCAGCAAAGCAAAGGAAACCCTCATTATTAATACGATTGATCAACTTTCTTTCTGATTCTCGTATCATCTCACTCGAATGATAGCGGTTATTTCAAAAATATTTTTACTATTATTAATCAGCTATAAAAGACCTACCAGTTCGAGAATCGTAGACAGGAATGCCTGAAGGAAATTTCACCATAAACAGGCTGTCTGGAACTTCAACATTAATTTTAAAGTTCTCTTTTACTATTATTTCTTTAAACTCGTCAGAGATCTCTAAGGGAAATTTAATCCTTATAGATTTGGGGAACCATATGTATCTTTCGAACTCCTCAAGGAGAATCGAAATTGTTGCCGTACCTCGTGGATTAGAAACCTTAATTTCTTGTGCTCTGAAACCTCTCCTGCTGTTTACCAACATTTCGATTGGAACACCTTCGTATGCAGTCCTAATCCTGTAGCAGAGTTCGCCGTTAATCGTGTCAGTTCCTATAAGTTCAGCTTCCTGTTGAGATAGAAGCTCTTCAAGGGATTTCGAGTACAAAGCAATACCATAACTTATGGGGATATTGTCCATATTGATTATATTCTCCCCACTTATAGAACCACTTGGGAATATAGTTCCCTCGTCAAGATTATACCTACAGCGGTATGTTGTTGTTTTCTCCCCATCATAGGCTTGTTTTACAATTATACGCTCTTTAGGGAAGAACTCTTCAGAATCGTAGTACAGTTTTTTGCCTTCAAAAGCAAAGAAAATCTCGGATTGGTAATTTTTGAGAGGTTCAGGGAACTCCACCGCACACATTAAGTGTCCCATTCCACTATAGACTAAATTATCATTTGCTCGACATCCTTCTTTGACGAATTCAAGTATCGACATCTCATTGGCGCTATGTGATTGGGTAAACAACAAAAGCATGCATATAACATATATCGACTTCATAATATTGCTCCTAATTTTGTAGTTATGAGTCACTAAACTTATTGCTTCCCACCACCACACATATCGCCTGCGGTTGCATACTCATCGAAAGTATATGTCATAATAACGTCAAGGCAGTTTGAACAAGTATCATTTAACTATGAATGACTTGTCAATTCGAAAGTCATAAACAGGAACGCCTGAGGGGAATTCTATTATAAACAGCTCATCAGGAACACTAATATTAACTTTTTAAGTCGCGGATTAAGTGATTTAGGGTCAGACCGCATATCGACATATTCCTGCCTTAAGCCACTCATGTTATCCTGTGTCATATTGGCAGTATATGTATGGCCACTGCCAACAACGGTTGCCTTGATCCGATAGGAGAGTGGATAACCCTGTCCATCTGACGGATGGTCACTATAAGAACAGAATCCTCCGGGTCTACCCAGGAGAAAGTGGCTTGTGCGTGGAGGGATGGGGTCCCTATACAAAATAGTATTATCAATAAACTGATTAATTCCCGCCTCTTCATTGCCTCGTAAAACATTACCTCACCAGAAGAAATTTTTCAACTTTTTCTACTTTACTGGTTATGAGAATGCAGAAGTATACACCGACTGGCAGTTTCTTACCGCTTCCTTTATTCCAAGAGATCAAATAAGTGCCCGGATTCTTCACTTCTTCCATCAAAGTTTCTACAAGCATACCTGCAGAATCATAGATCTCGACAGAAACGAATCCCTTCTCTAGTACAGTGAAAGAGATTTTGGCTTCTCCTATAGCAGGATTTGGAAAAATACGGAGAGTAGGTACGAGCCTTGTCGTCTCATCACAAGACTGGGAGTTGGAAACATAGTCCACAACAACACCATTGATGAGTGTTTTATTGTCATCGTAAGTTATCTCTCCATTGGCAGGGGCGACAACTACTACGGCTGCAGAATCTGCGGAAAGTATAAAGGAAGCCAAACCTGAGATGTTGGTAGCCAAAAAACTATCGGTGGTCGCGTCATAGAGGTCTTTCGGGTCTTGACCCACATTGATTTCTATTGTTTTTGCAATATTATAAGGGTTGTAGTAAAGATAGGTGGGGTAGGCGGTGTCATGGAAATAATCTGTCACTAAGCAGTCCAACTGCAGAATCTTTTCGTGATTTGTGGGTCTAATTATTCCACCGAAGATCCCCACATGGGAACTTCCATAAAGCGCAAGGTTAGTATTCCCAGTTTGGTTTAGGTATCTGTTTCTATTCACATCACCAGTGGCGAGGGGGCTTATACCTCCCCATATTTTTCGTAGTGCCTCATAGCCAACGCAGTAATTCTCATCATATTCATATATCCAGTCTTCGCTGTCCTGATGTAGGGCATCAAGTCCATTCCCGTAGAAAAGGCGGGCAGCGTTTGCTGCGTTAAGCACATATTTACCAATGGCTCTGGTATAGCGATCATCATAACGCACCAAAGGCACCAGGCAACCCACATTTTCAAAACTACCCATCGTAAAAGCGTAGCCACCACCATCAGTAATACTGCCATGAAGACCATGACAGTCATGACCTCCCCAGTTCTGGGCAATGACACCCCAACCCTCTCGTGCTTGTGGACTACCGGGTCCAAAACACCAGTTGATGAGCTTGTGCACATCGTAAGTTCGCCCGAGCTCCCCATTCATGCGCGCAGCAGTATAGGCGCCATAGGGTAGTAAGATTTCATATAGAGGATTATAGGTAAGAAAACTGAGCCAATCTAAACACCAGTCTGCAGCATTCAGGAATCTTGTATCATGAAACTTAACATAAGCTATATATTCGATCCAGGCAATACCAGCGGCTGCATCTGGTTCTTTATGAGTTCCTGGACAAGGCTCCATATTATTAAAATCAAAACCCTCGTAGGCAAAACCGTTATCATCCTCGCGCATGACATCCGCTGCTCCATACCATTTTAGAGCCGCATCGTACATGATTAATGACATGTTATCTACATTAGGATAGTAATAAACAAGCTGGTCGAAGAGAATATTCGGTAGAAGCACATACCAAAAACTACATGGGTTACTCTCAGTTGGATTATTCATAATCATCCCTTCATTTGGGTTTCGCCAGTTCTGACACATATAGACAAAGTTATTGCCACCCTGGTTGCTTTTGTCAATTCCAACAAGTGTTGCACTTACAACTGCAGCAATACAGTTAATCGCCTCTCCAGATCCTCCTGTAGTCCAGTCCTTTACATAACTTCGCATACCAAAGGAATTCGTGAATAGATTCGCAGGTTGTGTGTCCCACCAACCTAATGGTAGGAATTGACCCGTAGCATCGAAGTTAAAAACAAAGTTATCATAATCTATGGCCACTTGTCTCCAGTCTCTCATGAGGTAAGGCGATGGCTCATTAGGCATCAGTTCGACCCTATCAATAGATAGTTGCTCTGCTCTCAGCCAATTAAAATGTGCCATCTGACAAGAAAATGCCAGAAAAACTCCTACGTAAATTATTCTTCGAACATTCATCTTTTCTTCCCCATGGGGTCACGTCCGATTAACTCCATTCTCATCACGCCTGTTATATTCTCAACAATTTCCTGTATATCTTGTAGAGTGTTATTCTTCTTTACTTTCATTGTTATCTCAATATTACCTGTACTGGTTTAACCCATTGCTATCCCCTGAGAATATATCTTCCCTTCTATTACCACAGTGACATGATAAAATGAACCAGAATATTTCTATCCTGGAAACCTTGCTATACTATAATTTTACACCAGGTTTCTTCTTGTGTCAAGTATTTTCTTTTTTCAGGTTTGACCCTATACCTCCTCTCCTCATTGTTTCATTTACCTTCTTTAAGCACTTGCTCTAATTTTTCAGCTGCATACCTGTGATCAAATTTCCTTGCCAATGCCAAGGCATTCATACCAATTTTTTCCCTTTGCTCTGGTACTTTTAGAAGCATAATAACATACTCAGAAAAAGCGTCATAGTCATCAGTCACAAACATGTTTTTCCCGTTTATTGGATTTATTCCAAAAGTAGCTCGTGAGGTAGCAACGACTGGCAGTCCACAAGCCATAGCTTCTAAGAGTTTGCCTCTAAAACCAGTGCCTAACTCAATAGGCGCTACAAACACATCACTATTCCAATAAAATCGCCGTATATTTTCGCTATCTCCTCCTTCTTGAACAATCACATTGCTGCTTTTTAATTCGAGGAGTTCTTGAGGTGGATTGAACCCAATTGTGTAAAACTTTGCATCAGGAACTTCTTGTAAGATTCTATTCCAACAGTTACTTATAAAATTCTTCACAGCATCTACATTGGGATAATGCTGAAAATTTCCTATGTATAGAATATTTTTACTATCTCTATCCCAGGAGTTTTCACTGGGAGGAGTAAAAAACTCTGTATCGACTCCATGTGGTACTACATTGATTTTCTTTTTCAACTCAGGAACATAATTTATCAGGATATCGGCATCCTCACTGGTAAGAGTCAAAATTTTATCAGCAATGCTATACATCTTAAACTCGTAATCGAACAACTCTTTTATCATATCTTCACTGATATTCTCACCTTTTGCAGCTCTTAATTCAAACGCCTTTGTATAACACTCATGCACCGAAATTATAGCCATGGTATCTGGAGGGATAATGGCATAATTCGTCTCTATATACTGCCCCATCATTGAATATTCAGCAATAATGGCATCGAAATACTTCTCCTTCAAAGTCAACTTCAATGCATCTTCAATTTTTCATCATAACCTCCATCTCCAGTTAAGAATAATCTTGGTCTGTTCAGTCTTTTATAAAGAACCTCCACTTCATCGTGAGGTCTTTCCCTGATAGAATTAATCGGTATAATCCTCTCACAGAAAGGCTCAAGACTCTTATCCTCTTGATCATTCTCGGTAAAAGTAGGGGCAATTAGCGTTATCTTATGTCCCATCGAATATAGATTCTTAATTCTATGATATATAAGTATAGGTCCACCTATGATGTCTGCATGGGGCAGTAGCTTGGGCAAGAACAGCAGGTTCATTTTCTTCCTCCCTCAATAATTTCTGGTATTTTCAAAAAAACTATACCACAGATTCACCCTGTTAAATAGTTGCAAAATTGAGTACAAGTAATCACTCCTGGTACTTTATTTAACAGGGGAACCACAGAGAATTTTATTAATTAAGGACTTGCAAAAGAGTCTTATGCCTCCACTATATGACCTCTTATTAATCTCAAGATCCATTCCACAGAACATGATATGTATGGAAAGGATACGAAATCTCACGGGTAAGACCAATCTTTTTCCCATTTTTTAAACCAAAGATTCACCCTGTTAAATAGTTACAAGATTAAGTATAAGTAATCACTCCCTATACTTTATTTAACAGGGGAACCGCAGAGGGCTCAGAGCATTTTTGAATTTTGATTTGTCATTTTAATATTTAATTTTTGATATTTAATATTACCTCCGTGTCCTCTGTGGTTAATTTTAGTCTTTTTTCATATTCTATTTGACACTACCGATAGTATCTCTTATCTGCGAACGAATATCTTCTTGGCTTGTAAACAGCATCAAATCCCTCCAGCGTTTTTGCAGCTTGCATACCCCTTGAAAAGGGTTGAATTTCGGTACAGCATCGGTTTTGGAGAGCGTAATATTCTTTAATACCTCCTCACTACCTCGTTTGTCGCCCTGGGCAAGATACTCTTCAGATAACAGTTCGCATGATTTTTCAATCTTATCCTCAAGATCACTTTTAAAAAAAACCCCTGGATAAGGGTCAAAATCTTCTGGATAAACCTTTATCATTCCTTTTGTCTCTTTTTGGTGCTCGATCTTAGCTCGTTCATAGATAAATCGGTAGATATCTTCTCTCAACTGCATCCAGGTGGGGTGTATACTTTGTGGTGGAAGGTGCTTTATAGAAAGTTGGTTATCCAGAAAGAAGGTAAAACTAAACATCTTTGCATTTATCAAAAAGTCCATATCCTCTCCTCTTGGAACATTGGGATCAAAAGGCACAAAAGTAAAAAGATCTCGATGAATAACCATATTCCCACCAAATACAAAAGGTGTCTCTTTTAACCTTGGTTCGGTTCCAATGACCTTATCAAATGCTTCATTCATCTTCTCGCATTTATCCCAATATTTCATCCAGGGACAAAAAGGTCCTTTAATGTGGTAATCTCCGTCTGGTTGGAGGTAATATCCTGCTACTGCATTGACTGTTTTTCCTCCGACATTTTTACCGATAAATCCTTTTGCTTTAGATATGAATTCTGGGTCTTCAAATACCTCATCATCATCAATAAGAAGCGCTACTTCTGAATCAAAGATATGAGGGATGAAGGTGCATAGATTTCGGATGTTAGAATATCCTCGGAGTTTGAGAAGGTTAATATACTCATTTTTGCCCTTGTTAGTAAATAGATTATGTATCTTTCTAAGATGGGAAGGTCCGAATAGGAATAATTCTACTCCTATAATAGTTGAAACTGATTTGATAATACTGGCAACCTTCTTTTCAACTTTGGTTTCAATGTCTTCTGCAGTGGCAACAGCGATTATCACCAAATGAAAATCTTTGTCTTTCAGTATGTCTATACTCTGTATAGCCCTAAGCAATGTGCTTTCGCTATCTAAAGGAGTAGGGTGGTCATAGATAGCGTCCCCTTTCTTCCAACCAACATTACTTTCTCTTGTCCAATACGATGGAATTACCATTGTAACTTTCATGGTTTCTTCCCCCTTTTATTTTTTTCCTATTGTCTTCTTGAGTATTTCTTTTTATGGCTTTGTCCAAATGTCTTTAACACTTTAAATGTCTATTTCTGTTCAAAGTTATAAAGAACCCATTGTCGGACAAAATCTGATTCCTTCCTTAACGCTTCATCGACCTCTGGAAAGTCCCGCTTCTCCAAATCTTTAATATTCAGGAGCGCTTCATAAGCCCTCACCTTTACAAAGACATCCTCGTCCTCGATCAATTCTATAAGAATACTCACAGCCTTTTGTTTTTCGCTACTATCTAATTCGGGATATGCTTTGTTTATAGCTAACACTGCCCTCCATCTGAACCATGACTCATCAGCCTCCAGAAATCCTAATATCTTATCAAAGGCTTTATTACCAATTTTGTATGGCAAGACCTCTGTCAGGATTTCTAAGGCACCGTACCTCACAGTTTTAGCTTCATCTTCCAAAAGAGCCTCAAACACACTGTAGATTTTATCCCTTATCTCATCTGAAATACAGTCACTCAAAGCAAAGACTGCCGCTCTTCTTACGTTTTCATCAGGGTCCCGTGCAGCAAGAAGGAGCGTATCCAGTATCTTTTCCTTAGAAACTGCATACTGAAAGAGCTTTCCCAAAACCATAACGGCGTAGACTTTTCTAAAGCCAGCTTTCGAGCTTGCGATATCTAAGACCCTGTTAATCTGCTCTTGTAGAAGCTTTCTATCTATTTTTGGGGCTGTTGTCATAAGGGTATGTACTGCATTCCAGCTAGCTGTATCGTCACCTGTCTCCAGAAAATGTATCAATTCTTCTATCTTCATCTTTTCCATTTTCGTCTATAAAAACATATCCTTATATTTGTTTTAAAGATTCTTTATACTAACAACTACCATTTATGCTCCTGAGCATTGGATAATGTTTGCTAGCGAACTTTTCAATTTCTCTCTTAAAGCTAAGCCAAAATACGATTCATAAAGAAATTTATGAACCTATCTTTGTCTACAAATGTACATACACTTGCATTTGGAGATAACTCTTCTATGACTCGTGTATCTCCGTTATCGTCTACTTCCACATGCACTGAACTCCTGTCAACGAATGTCTTATCTATAGTTACTGCTATAGCTAACGGATCATAAAGTGTTGGTACTTCAAACACCCATAGTTTGTAAAGTTTCCAAAGTGCATTGGTTAAAGGTTTATTTGCATTCTTTATTTTATCTCTGTTTTCTTTCCATAACTTAAGATGCGTCGTAACCTGTAATCCTACCGAAGTTATTGGAATACCAGAAGTAAAAATAGACTTAGCTGCTTCTGGATCGCACCAAAGATTGTAATCTGAACCTGGTTTTTGTTTGATTCTTATGCCATACTCTACATAAAAAGGACCACCCATCATAGCAATTTCTTTGATCATATCTTTTATCGCCGGTTCCTTTCTGAGAGCTGCTGCGACATTAGTTAGCGGTCCAATAGTTACAAGAGTAATTTCGCCTGGTGATTCTTTTGCTTTTGAAATTATGAAATCTACGGCATTTAGCTTGTATGGTTTTGTTAAATCATAATCAATCGACCAAGGTACCTGATTAGCAGGATGTTTGCCTTTTAATCCTGGTACTGCAAGCCCCTTTGCTACCGGTATATCATCTCTACCTGCAATATGGATTAATCTTAACGCAATTTTTTCTCTTCCGTCAACAGTATTCTCTATACATATGCCAACTATTTCAAGTTCTGGCGATTTAAGTGCCAGAGCCAATGCGAATGCATCATCAATATCATCTCCTATGTCTGTATCAAGAATGATCTTCTTTGAGTTGCTAGTCCTTCCAGTAACCCTCGCTACAAGACCTGCTTTTTTCATCTCCTATCACCTCCTTATTATAAGCTGGATTATAAAGGCTAAATCCTTAAGCGTCAAGAAAAACTGTAAGGAAAGAAAAGATAGGATGGTTACATTAATTTTCTTATTAACTTTTATCATTTTATCCTTTCGTACCAAATAGCCGGTGCCAAGTACTGTGGATAATGCTTCAGAAGCACTTTTCTTGCCTCGTAACATAAATGGCAGCCATCAGCATATTCTGTGGGTCTAAAACCATATTTCATTGCCATTTTTGCCAGACCTACAGGTCCTTCTTCATTTAATACTTTCATAATGGGATGATCCTCGATGTCATATGTTCTGATAATCTCTGACAGCTTCCTTTCCTTTGCATTGCCAATAGATATGCCTGAACATCTCTGAACATAGCCATATGGATCAATGTCTACCGATCCCAGATACTGAAATCCCCTTCCAATCTTACATTTGTTGTAGTCAATCCAGGCTTCTTTTCCGATATTACACTCATCGTAGTCAATCCAGGGCTGCTTCTTGACCCGCTCAGCGAGCACCTCTGCTGCAGTTCCATTGAACGTGACCACTCCGGCATCAATTTTGTACATCGACATCCTGGCTATTATCTCCCTGTTGAGTTTCTGTACATGATCCTCCTCTATCGCAGCGTTCCATATACCATCTAAAATACCGAGCTTCTCTGCAGCCTTTACTGCATTGCATACATACTCCAGAGGAACATATTCCCAGTGAAATGGATCGGCACTGAACGCAATAGAGTCCAAGCCCACTTCTTTCAGTAGACATAATCTTCTCAAGGCAGACTCTTCGGTTATCGCCCAAAATGCATTTGAGGTCACTAATACATGAAAGCCCAACTGCTTTGCTAATTTGACGGTACCCAGGAGAAGGTCAAAGTAGAAGAAAGGTTCTCCTCCGAAAATCCAGAGCCGACTCGCTCCAACCTTCTTTGCCTTTTCGAGGTATTCCTGTACCTCAGAGAGCTTCATTGTGGCATCTTTATGTGTCGAAGAACTTGTGAAGCAATGGGAGCACTCTGCAGTGCATCTGTAGGTAAGCAATAAATTGACCCACTGAAGTTTTGGGTTTGGGTCACTTATCAATATTTCATTGCTATTCATTTTAGAAGCCCTCATTTCATACTTTATCATCTAACTGGAGAGGTTGCGAGACAGGTATAAAAATCACAAGCTCCGTAGTACATCCACCACTTATCTTTATACCTCGTCAGTGCATCGAAGAAAATGACATCAGGGTGTGCAACTTCTTTCCCGGGTTCTACAGCACTTTTGCCCATCTCCCATGGATACTTTTCCTCAGCGTAAAGAATAGGTTTCTTCATTACTGAAATTGGTTTTTCTGGAGCTTCTCTGGAAAACAAAACTTCGCCTATTGCATAGCGATGTTCTCCCTCCCATGACGTGCCTTCTCCTCCTCCACCGGTAAACAATACAATATTTTTGGGCTCTTGTGTTGAATGATCAGCTATGGCAACACAACATTCTCCCCCTGGAATACGAGGCATCTCCTTTGATTCCCAGTGAATTAGGTCAAAAGAATACGCAATAAGACCGTCGTTCAAATACATAATGAACTTCTCATTAACTTTTACAGGTTCATTGTCAGGGTTTTGCAGGATAGCACCATTTCGATGTATCTTTTTGGCATGTGGGAAAATTATACCATATTCCTTCCAGTTAATTAGATCCCCAGAAATAGCGAGCCACATGCCATTAATAGCAGGCTCACGACACTCCCAATCCCACCTATTACAAAATAGGTAGTATGTACCCTCGCATTTAATTATTTGTACATCTTCGTAACTGTATTTATCATCTTTTCCCCATAATGGATTGTTTTCATATTTACGAAAACAACACCCATCATCGCTCAAGGCTAACCCAATTTTACATAGATATCCGGGCTTAGATTTTATTTCTCTACATCCCCTGTATAGATAGTAGAAGGTGTCATTTTCTACTATCACTCCTCCATTAAAAACCCCGTTACCAGAACCTCCTGCATCCCAGCCTTCTTCAGATGGCGCTAAAACTGGATTTCCTTTATATTTTGTAAAAGGACCGATTGCCCAGCCTGGAATGTTCCTGGCTTCATCAACTTTTATTTCCATATATCCTCCCTTCTTTCTATCTGTATTGTCAAAAATCTAACCACAGAAAGAGAGCAATTTGCGGGGAGCGAGGAGGGAAGAGGGAAGAGCGAGAAATCATCTATCCCTACTCCCTCATCTCTTATCTCTTTTCTCATCTCCCCATTCTGTGACCTCTTATCTTGCCTGTTCTTTCTTTTATCGATCATCTTCCTGCAATTGTGATTAGATGATTGATAAGTTCCTTCAAGGATACTCTGGCAACACAGCAGACTTTATCAGCTGCACCATAAAAGAGTAAAAGCTCATTGCTTATTACTACTGCTCCCTCTGGAAATACAACATTAGGAACATCACCTGCTCTTTCGTAATCCTCCTCAGGTTCCAGAATTGGCTCATGTGTACGTGCGATCACTTTCCAAGGCTCCTCTAAATCTAAAAGGGCTGCTCCTGCCCTATATACATAATCCTTACCAACTCCATGGTAGATAAGAAGCCATCCACTTTCTGTCTTTATAGGTGATGGACCTGGGCCTATTTTATGTGATTCCCACTTTTCCTTTGGCACCATAATTAGCTTATGCCCGAACATCCCTCCATCTAAGCTGCTAAGATATGCAAACCAGATGCTTGGGCGGTCAGTGCCATAGTCGGGACCTATCCAATTAGATGGCCTATGCAATACTGCATATTTACCATCAATCTTTTCTGGAAAGAGCACTGCAGCTCTTTCTTTCGCCTTGTAGGGTGTGATGACTCCTAACCTATTGAAATTATTGAAATCCATTACTACTGCAAGTGCTATACGTGTATATGCCTGCATCGGTTTAGGTATACCAAGTCTCCTTCGAACAGCACCTGGAGGGGCTGGTGTTGTTGTGACCACATAGGTCATATAGAGCTCCTGATCAATCTCAGTGAATCTTGGATCTTCAATCGATGGCTCCCAGAGCTTCAGGTCAGGCACAAAACAGGGCTTGTCGGAGCGCTCGACTAAATTGAGGTTCTTATCGAAGACAGCATGCCCCAGGCTTGAAGCATAGTGAAAATAATCGCCAACAGCACGATAGAGAATGTGTATTTGATTGTCTTTATATGCAGCAGCGCAATTGAAGACAGCTACAGATTCCCAGTCATCTCCTCTGGGTGTTAAAAGAGGATTACCAGTATAACGTCTTACCTCTAAACTCATATTTACCTCCTGCAATGTGGGGTAGTATCGTCAAAAACTTAACCACAGAGGGCACAGAGAGCTCAGAGAATTTTTGAATTTTGATTTGTAATTTTAATATTTAATTTTTTATATTTAATATTACCTCCGTGTCCTCTGTGGTTTGTCATATTCTTTCATATTCTATTTGTCACTACCCGTAGCGTTACTTAATGTATTGCTTTGCAGTCTCTATTATTTCACGGCTATAAGACTTATGCCTACGGTAGTCGTATTCAAGCATGAAGATCCCTCTATAATCGTTCAGGAGATTAAAAGCAGCATCAAGTGGTACCTTGCCCCACCCAGGTGGCAGGTGCAGATCACCTCGTCCAAGCAAGAGCAAGTCTGGATATCGTTTTAACTTATACTGTTCATAGCTGATTAGTCTTGTCTCCTCATAGCGTCCAAAGTTATCAGTCACGTGTATGTGCTTAACATATGGCCCGGCCATCTCGACCGAGCCTAGGAAGTCGAAGCTGAAGTACTTAGACGCAAGATAAGCATGTCCAAAATCAAAGGTCATCCCAACATTATTTTTTGCTACTCGCTTTATGAACTTTATTACGTTAGAAACTGTATCAATCTCGATATTCTCCATGCAGATCTGGACTCCGTAATTGACAGCAAAATCAGCCATTTCCAGCATAGACTGGTATAGTATCTCCTCGATCTGCTTCTCTTTTGTCTTTTGCCCATAGTGGTAGACGAAGATGTTCGCTCCGATTTCTGAGCTAAAAAAGATACACGACTTAAAAAGCTTTTTCTGTAGCTCTATCTCTTTGACATCCCTCAGGTTAAGGACTCGAGGAGCATGTACAGTATACTTCAGGGCAAACCTGCCCAAGATGGCTTTTAAATCATCCATACGATGACGATCCAATTCCCCACAATATATGACATCGACTGCATCCACAGGAATCTCCACATAGTCATAGCCTATTTCTTGAAAGTCTTTTAGTTCATCTTCTAACCTCTCGACCTCCCCATCGATGCGGTCGGGATGTGCATTGATTCCTATACCTGTTATCTGCATAGATAGCTTGTCCTCCTCATCCTTGTTTATACTCCTTCTGGCTTAAATCATTTACCTTGTGGGTTCGATAAATCGAACCCCTACATTTTTGCTTTCATATTCTTTCATATTCTATTTGTCACTACCCTCTTCTTGCCTTCTCTAATATCTCGTTAATATACGATGCTTTAAGTTCTGTATATTTAGAACCATCTGAACCAGCTTCCAAACTCCACTGTTTTTTGAGCTCAAAATAAGTCTTAGCTTCTTCTGCATGTCGTCTAAGATAATCCCGAAAGAGCAACTTATATTTATGCTCTTTACTTCCCGAAAATGTTATATGGATATGTATGTGTAATTCCCTTTCTTTATACCTGTATGGTCCTGAGACAAAAAGCCTTTCTGGAATGGTGCCAGCTTGAGGATTATGTTTATATCCCTTAGATTCTAAAAGTTCGACTACTTTTAGCATATATTCCCGGTTTGTTATTATCAAAATATCAATGATTCCTTTTCCACCTAATCCTACAACTGCTGTGCTCCCTATATGTTCAACTTCAACCTGATAGGGAATTACATTGCAAATAAATTGTTCTATCTCATCATATATTTCAGGTGCTTTGCTATCGTAAGGTAATATTCTTACAGCTTTCTTCATTATGTTTCGTCTAACGATGGTTTTTAGAAAAAAAGCGAAGTCTTGTCATTGCTAACTAATCTCTCTGATTGCTTTTCGGTAATTTTTAACAAGAAAAGCATAAGAGTCGCCGCAATCCAGAGACCGGCAAAGACCCTTATACCTGTGGTAATTGCTCTGATTAATGTGATGGGATACCAATAAATATGACACCCTGAGCAAGACAAAATGTGAGGAATCAATAGGAGAACACTACCAATAAAGATAAAAACAATGATCTCGAGGAAGTTCCTTCGCCACAGGAGAAAATTTTCTTTGAGAGCGTCCTTAAAATCGTAATCTCTACCAACTATCAGATAAGTTGCGAAAAGAAATGTGATAGTGACCGCAGGACTATAATAAGAAAAAAGTGTTGAACGAAATAGATTTTTTTGAAAGACAGCCATAATGTAAGGAAAATAAGAGATAGCAAAGAGCAAGAGATTAAAGAAAAATAGGTTCTTGAAATGCCTTACAGCACCAGAAAGCACCAAAGATTTCTCTACTTTTCTTTTATCTCGAGCCTCTTTGAAGGCAGTCAAAATAGCCCCTTGCAGCAATGAAACTACAATGCAGGCTAAATAAAAACCAGGAATAGTAACGACAATGCTGGCAATGGAAAAAGCAGGAGGGTTCCAGAATCTATAAAACTGTTGAACAAATCTTAAACTGTACAGCAGTTGAAGAGTATGAAAGATAAGAAGTATCCCGGCAACAGTTACTGTAGGCCACAACATCTTCTGTAATAAGTCCTTAGAGGAGTTTAGACTCGAATCAGATACCCTATTTAAAAGTCGCTTAAATGGTCGGACCATAATTAAAATCGCTAAAATTATTAAAGGATTAAAAATCGGGATGTCCGAAAAAACATTCATGCTACGAGCAGAACCACGAATCGCTGATAAGGAAGAAAATTTAAAAGTAGATATTATTCCGAAAAGTGTCGGCTTTTCCAATGGGAGAGGTACCGGTTGCATTTTATTAAAAAGGAAGCGTGAAGCGTTGTGATATGCTATACTCATCAGAAAAATTCCAAAAATTAACCAGAAAGCCCATCTATTCTGACAAATTATTTTCCAGCCCTTCTTAAAAATGGGGATATATGACTGCAAATTTTGGAAATAGCAGAGTTCTCCCTGGTGTCTTGCCTTAATTGCCAATAGCTTCTGGAAGAGCAATCCTACAAAGCATATTACAGAAAGGATGCTTATAACGGTCATAAACTGGGTAATATCCATATTCATTTACCTTTTTGTTCTCTGTTTTTCTTGTTTTTTTTAGATGTCCGTACTTGCTTTCTAACATTTAATATAACGAAACCCAAGATCCCCAAGCTCACTATTATAGCCACGATATCAACTACAAATTCTGGCGAATCCCTCCTCAAAAATGGTAAAGGGATAAGTGCTAATATAAGTATAAATATCCCGACGGTAAATACTATTCTTCCTATATGTGGTTCCATGATGGTATCCTACCTACTTTATGGCATGCAACCCAATGGTCACCTGATTCTTTTTTGAGTATTGGTCTTTCGGTGGTGCATATCTCCTCTGCATACGAACATCGTGGATGAAAGCTACACCCGGATGGCAAATTCTCTGCACTGGGGAGCTCCATACTCTTGAGTGGTAATACCTTCTTCTTTCTCGCTAATCTGGGGTCTGGAATAGGGGCGGCTGTAAGTAGTGCCTGGAAATAGGGATGGAGCGGTCTCTGGAAAACATCATCCAATTTACCCATCTCAATTATCCTTCCGAGGTATATCACTGCTATCCTGCCCCTCCTCGCTATATACCTTGCCGTAGCGAGGTCATGTGTTATATACAAGAAAGCAATACTCATCTCATCATTAAGTTTCATCATCAAATCAAGAATTGAAAGCCTGAGTGATGCATCTATCATGGATACGGGTTCATCAGCAACTATGAATTTAGGTTTAGGAATAATACTTCTTGCAAACACTATTCTCTGGCGTTGTCCACCACTCAGGTGATGTGGATATTTGTTTAAGAAGTATCCGGGTGGCATTACTCCCACGAACTTCAAAAGATTGCATACTTCTTCCTTCGACTTTCCCCTTTTTACTCCGTAATGAATAAGTGGTGCACTTAGCGTCTGATATACGGTTCTCATTGGATTTAATGCAGCATAGGAATCCTGATGCACGATCTGTCCGGTTGAGTGAGATCTTTGGGAACGCTTCCATTTCATCTTCCATATATTCTCATCCATATAAAGGACTTCTCCCGATGTAGGTCTTATGAGACCAAGCACAACTCTGCCCAATGTACTCTTGCCACAACCACTTTCACCCACAATTGCCAATATCTCATGCTCAAAAAGACATAGCGATAAATCAGATAATGCATGGACATGGGTTCTTTTCCGCAAGCCACCCATTTTGAAGGTAACACTTACATCTCTAAGTTTAACCAATGACTCCATCACTCTGTGGTTATATCTGACCACCTAAGACACGCTGTAAGATGTTCATTCCCAATAGATTTGAGTTCTGGCACTATATTCTTACATACTTCCTCAGTATACGAGCACCTTGGATGAAACCTACACCCTGAAGGTGGATCAAGTAAGCTTGGTGGTAGTCCGGGTATGGGCTTCTTTTTGCTGAGGTCACCAATAATTGATGGGATTGAATTTAAAAGGCCAATTGTATAGGGATGATGCGAATTGTAGAATATCTCATCTATATCACCTACTTCCACTATCTTGCCTGCGTACATTATTGCTACCCTATCAGCATGACGAGCAACATTTGATACATCATGGGTCACCATCATCATGGTGATTCCTAATTTTTTATGGAGCTTCCCCAAGGTTTCCAGGAGATAGAATTGAGTTATCAGATCTAAAGCAGTTGTGGGCTCATCCAGAATAAGCATCTCTGGATCGAGTAGTAGGCTCGTGGCGATAATAACCTTCTGCTTCATACCACCGCTTATCTCATGCGGATAAGAATTAACAACACGAGAGGGTTCCAATCCAACAAGTTCAAGTAGATTAGAAGATTTCTTTAGTGCTTCTTTTTTAGATACACTCTCATGATCTAAAATTGTCTCTACCATCTGCTCTCCTATCACCTTTATTGGATTTAATGAATTCTGTGCTGCCTGGAAGACAGTTGCAATCTTTTTCCATCTAAACCGCCTTTGCTCTTCCTCTTTCAATGAGAGTAAATTCTTCCCATTAAATAGTATTTCACCCTTCCTTATATAACCATTGGGAGGTAAAGTGTTAAGAATAGCCTCTACTATGGTAGTCTTACCGCACCCACTCTCACCAATGAGTGCAGTAAATCGACCTTTGGGTACTTCAAGTGAGACGTCATCAACTACCCTTATCGCTCCTTCCCTCACCTTGTACTCAACTACAAGGTCTTTTATAGTTATAATAGGTATAGCCATAACTTGACTTTGTCACCTTACTGTAAAGTCTCTTTATTATTGATAAAACATCTGTCATTGCGAGCGAAGCAAAGCAATCCGACCTAGAGGGTCATTGCGAGGGCAAAGCCCGTGGCAATCTCATACCTCATCATATAAATCCTTCCATTTGGAATTCATACTGTTGATTAACTCGACTTTATTCTGTCTTGAACCGCCCTTAATCTGTTTCTCTCTTAAGATGGCATTTTTTATGTTATCAAATACTTCGTAATAGACAAGTTTGGTGATTTTGTATTTCTTTGTAAATCCTTCAACTAATTTCTCTTTATGTTGGCAAGTTCTTATTTTTAAGTCATTAGTAACGCCTGTATAAAGTACAGTGTTCCTCTTATTGGTCATTATATAAATGTAGTAATACTTATTCACTTATGTTGACTCTTGGGATTGCTTCGTCGTCCGTCAAGAAGTACGACGGACTCCTCGCAATGACATCATTAATGAGCATACTATTCATATGCTCTGAGCCTTGGATTAAAAACCTCTTCAAGTGCACTGGCAACACAGAGTAAGCCATATTGGAAGAGTATTATGCATAACATCGGAGATAGTGTATAAAATAATCCTCGAGGTACATAGATAGAACCGGTTTGAAAAAGTGCTAAGTTCATCATTACTCCCCAGTTTGTGGGTGAATATGGAATTATCCCCAGGAACATTAGACCAACACTTGCTGTTAGTGCTCCTCGTGCCGTCCTCACGAAATTCACAATTATATATGACATCAAATTTGGTATAAGTTCTTTCAGAACTATATGACGTGAACCAAGTCCTAAAAGTTGTGCAGCTTCTATGAACTCCCTCTCTTTTAAAGATAATATCTGAGCCCTTATTGCTCGAGCCAGACCAGCCCACATCCAGATAGCAAGAATGAAACTGATACTTATAGGATCTCTAACCCTAAAAGATGCAGCAAACACCATCATTATCGGGAAAGAGGGTATAACCAAAAGAACATCTATTATCCTTGTCAAAACCATATCTACCCAACCACTAACAAACCCGGCAAAACCACCCATTACCACTCCTATGGCTACAGCAAATAAGGCAGCAAGAAATGCTACTGCTATAACATCACGGGCACCATGAACTATTTGAGCAAAAATGTCTCGCCCTACAAAGTCGGTGCCTAATATGTGCTTAATTGAGGGAGGCTGAAATCTTTCTGAGTATCTGGTTGTAAGATCAAGGTGAACGACATAAGGTCCTATTACAGCCATCAGTATAAACAATAGAGTTAAGAACAAACCGAATAAAGCCCTTTTATTACCCCTGAAGAAGCGTAAGAAACCTATTATGTCTTTATACGCCTTGCCTAATTTATTTGATGTTTCACCAAATATCAATTTCATCCACCTTTCCTAACTCTTGGATCTATTGCAGCATAAAGAAAATCTGCAAGTAAGGTTGCCAATATTACACCGCCAATGGTCAGTAGGAATAGCCCTTGCATTAACGGATAATCCCTAAGACCTATAGCCTTTCCAAAAAAGAAGCCCATACCAGGATAGGCAAAAACACTCTCTATAAGGGTTGCACCACCTAACATACTACCAAATACAATTGCCAAACTTGTAAAAGGCGCCAAAATGGCATTTCTACCTACATAGGATATAGCAATTCTTCTCTCCTTTAAGCCCCGGGCTTTGGCTGCTGATACATAATCTTCACCTAATACACTAATTGCACTCGCTTTCATAGTAAGTATCCAACCACCGATGCCCGGTATTGTATAAGCCAGGATAGGCAAAGTGGCATGATAGAGTGCATTCCAAATAAATGGTAGATTAAAGCCCGGGGTAACATCAACACTGTATGCACCCTTTATCGGAAACCATTTAAGATTTACAGCAAAGATAACTAAAAGTATAGTCGCAATTATATAGGAAGGGGTAGCATCAGTAATCGAAGCATACGCAGATGCTAATGGATCTAAAATTGTTTTTCGTTTCCATGCTATTACCGTACCCAGGGCAGAACCGATAATAAAACCGAGGAATATGGAGATAGAGCAGACAAAAACTGTCCATGGAATAGCCTTTGCGATTATTTTGTTAACAGAGATGTGATAGTAGATCGACGTACCCAGACGACCTCTTATAGTGTTTCCAAGATAAGCGAAGTACTGTTTGTATAGGGGCTCACCACTAGCCATACCATAAATAGCCATTACCCGTTCATAGGCTACATCAAAAGGAATTCCCTCGGTTCTCATCTTATCCAATGCCATTGTGTAAAAGATATCACCTGGCATCTTTCTGGTTAGGAAAAAAGTAATACTTAGCGCCAGAAAGATAGTAACAAAAGAGACAAGTAACCGTTTTGTTATTGAAGTCATCATCTAATCCTCACTGGACCAGGTTTCAGTGTTCCCTCAATCATCCACTTGAGTGTTGCAATTCGAAAGTTGAAGCCAAATTTATTCTGAAGTTCATCCCCGTATGGCCAGCCAGCAACGCGAACACCGTCACAGATAAAAAACTGTGCATTTTTTTCTAATAAATCTATCACAGGCAAGTATTCATTGGTTGCCCAGGCCAATTTTTCGATTATCTTCCTCTGACTGCCCGGGTCAGAAGTCATAAAAAGCTCCTTCTGCAATTCATCAAGATTAAATTCCTCACCATCAGGTCCTGTGACCCTGGAAACAAACCTGGTTACGCGAGCAATCCATTCTCTCGACTTATACAAGTTCCTGTATCCCTGCACAGGATGAAGTTTTGCTGATATCCCAAACTCTATTGCCATATCATACTCTCCAGCACCCAGTGTGGATCCATACAGAGTTCCCTCAATTATCCTTACATTGGTTTTAAAACCAAAGGTGGTTAGTTGTCTTGATATCTCCTCAGCAGCCAAAACCCAGTCTGTATTGGGATTGGTTGCAATCTCAAAGTTCAGCTTCTCTCCATCCATTGTCATCCAATAGCCATCCCTATCTTTAATCAAACCTATACCCTCAAGTAGTTCTGCAGCCTTATCATGATTTAATATATATGGATTAAGAATTTGCCTAAACTCAGGCATGGTCCAGATATCCAAGACAGATGGCAGTAGCCCACAAGGATACTTTACTGTAGTGCCATAGTAGAGCGCAACCATTCTGACTTTGTCTCTGTCTATAATATATGCCAGTGCTTTCCTACAATCCTTTTCACTAAAAGGAAATCTCTCGTTGTTCATGACCAAACAGAAAGCAGTAAAATCTGATACCGGTATGTGCTTGATTTTTGGCTGAGCTCTAAGTATGGCTTTTACTACATCTATCGGAGTAGCAGGTTTTTCTATATCTACTTCCCCTGCTATAAATGATGCCCAAACAAGTTCATTTGTGGTAAATCTGCCTATTCTAATTTCGTCAAACAATATATTCTTAGCCGCCCAGAAAGTATCAGACTTCTCTAAAACCATCTCATCTGGGATAACAATTCTGACCTTAAATGGACCGTAACCAACAGGTTTTTCTGGTTTAAACTTATGTAGGTTTTCCTTAAACTGGTGAGTTCTATCTCCTAACTCAATACTTAATTTTTTAACATCTTCACCCAGGGATGCCTTCTGCCACATATCCTTGCGCGATTTCAATAATCCTTCTGCCTCATCTAACCACTTTCCATAAATATGAGCACATGCCTCGATAAAGTTAGTAAGTATAAAAAATTTGGCTATGATAGAGTTCGTGGAGCCGTAGTGAAAAATTACTGTGAAGCTATCTGGTATTTCAATCTTGTCTACATATCTCCAAATTTCAGACCACTCACCAAGTCCGCCATGAATAACAAAAGTTGTATACACATCATTACTTGTAAAAGGTGTGCCATCCTCCCACAGGATATCCTTACGCAGTTTCACTGTCAACATCTCTGGTGTCTCTTCAAGCTCTAAAGTAAGCCATGGCCAGAACTCGCCTTTAAATACATCATAGCCAAAAAGTGGTCCATAGATAAAATCTCTGGCAGCTCCAACTCCACCGGGAGCGAATGGGTTGCCATTATACATTGGTGGCATATCCCAACTACCGAGTGTGCGAAGCACGGTTTTCTCCTCTTTTTCTGGGATACAGAACAACATGCAGCTTAACAAAAAGGGTATCAATACTATTTTAAAGACATTTTTCATTTTACGCCAAAGTGGATTTAAGCATTTAATCTTCAAATCCATCACCCTTTCTATGATTTCACCTGGTTAATAAGAGAATCAATTTGTATTAAATATTCAGAGACCCTTTTAGTTATCCGTGCAGTATTAAGCATAAGACCAATTTCTCTCAACATTGAGTCGTACTTATTCATTTTGCCATTCTTCTTTTGATAATCAGATTCATATAACTCAATATATTTTTTTTGAGTAAGTATCAGTGACAGTCTCGCTTCTAATTCAGCTCTGGCAAGAGCCGTTACAACCCCCCATATCCTGATTTTTTCCCTTTTAAATTTTGCTAATCTTCGTTTGTTTTTATTTGATAATATTTCTTTCTCTATTTTCTCCATCTTATTTTGACTGCAAGAAAGCTTTTTTTGTAATTGATCAGCTCTTTGTTGTTCTTGTTTTATATCATCTTTTGTCACAATATCGGGTATATCTACATCTAAAAAATTTTCTTTTTCAAAAGCAAGAGGGAAAAGTATTTTTGTTTTAGAAGAAGATATATTTTTAATAAGGTTTCTTTTTTTAAATTTTATTCCTAAAGTTACTATCTTTTTGGCTGGTACTTTGAGAAGAATAGAATTATCCTTTGTTGATGATTCATCTTTAAGCTCTTCATTCAGATTGTTTATTTCTGCATGTTGAATTTTCCCATTAAATGTCAATACACCTCTTACTTCCTGCTCTAACGGATTAAAGAGTCTGATGATCAGTTTGTCTTCATTTTCTCCCTTTTTTACTGCACTGATAACCAAACCATCATTGTCCGATTCTGACCAGAGCAGACCCTTTTTATTTTCCAGCATACCTCTATGTTTGCCAGTGGACACTGCTTTTAAACTCGTGTTAAATAGTTCTGCCTGCTTAAACAAAAAACCGATTGTCTTGTCATGGTAGGGCATAAAAGAATAATGAAAATCGCAATATCGCAAACATTGAGCTTCTGGAGTAAATATCATGGGACCAGCATCGCCCACTCTAGTAAGCAAATCATCCCTTGCCAGCCATCCTATTGCCCGGAATAAAGCAAGAGCAATTTTGTGTTCTTCAATAATTTCGTATTCGGATAGACCCAGAGTGATAAGCCCTGCTCCTCTGTTTTCATCGTTAAGATAAACAAAAGAATTCAATGGTAGCGTGGTCACTGGTACAGATTCACGTGCTCCAATCATTATTTGCTTAATATTATATGGAAGTCGTGTTGGATAAGGGGAAAATGAAATGGGAGTATCAACAACATCAAATGGTCGGTCAGAGGTGGAATACTTTGCGCCTGCAAAAGTCGGAAATACTACCCTTAATCTATGGTCTTTGGTCACATTTTTTAGTTGGGTATGAAAATCCACGCGCGGTGAATTAACTTCCAGGCTAACGAAAGTAACGATGGGGAATCGGCGAGTTATCTTACTGCGTCGTTTTCGGTTTTTAACCAATGCTATGGGAATATCCATTGATAATTCTATTTTAAACATTGCCACTAAAGGCCCTTGTTCAATCAAAGTGATACGGGCTTTGGAATCTAAACTTGTAATTATTGTATCTTCAGGGGGAAATGAATAGTTGTAGGTATCGCCACTATCTGCTCCATCTTCAAAATAGGCGATTGCGTTATACTGGCACCCTGTTTCTTTATCAATAACAATTATGCTGCCATTGCTCTTAATCTTAACTTTAATATGTTTATTCTCCATTGTATAATCTTTGAGAGAAACCGTCACCATACCCGGCAAAGACACATCGACTTGTTCATTATGAATATAATAAGTTTTATAGCCTACCGCTGGAACTGAACTGACAAAAAAGTAAACATCTGTCAATTCTCCTCTTTTCCTGCCAATTTGATATGGGATGGGCTTGTTTGTATCAACCTCACAGATAGAAAAATCATCTTTGACTTTCAGAGCAACTTTAACTATCCCGTCTCTTTTCCAGGGGGAAGGGTTGAAAACCACTAAATTTTGGTCGTGTTGAGTATCAATATTGTCGCTTATTGTTTTTAAGGTCTGACTGATTATTTTCTCAGACGCTTCTTGACTCTGTTTGAATCTAACTTCCATATCACTATGTACATCGTCAATACTGACTCCACAAATATTATCGTGTGGATGATTTTTGAGTAACTTTTTCCAGGCAAAATCCATTAATTGTTGGGGATATTCACCCCCAAAAGCCCATAATAAACTGGACATCGGTTCCGCCCATTTTATCAGTTGATTTTCACATTGTCTATTCATTTGTTTGAGATACATACGGGTAGAAAGTGTTCCAGGAAATACAGAGATGTACCGACCATTGTTTTGAGTACCTTTCAAAGTTAGCAGTGATGGATTCTCTTTCTGAACAGCTTTTAAGTATTTCTCAGGAGTCGTTTGAAGTAGCTGAATGTCTTTTAGGTCTGCATTGACCTTTCTTATTAATGGAAGAACATCATCAGGCACCATTTCCTGATCGTAACCATTCATAAGTAAAATGTTATTCGTTGTAGCAAAGCAGGATAATTTTCTAACTTCGCTCACGATCCTTTCCTGAGCGATATCAGAGTTCTCTGCCAAGCGCATTGCATTCCTGTAACTATTCAGCAAATAAACAGATGTAACTTGTGAGCCATCAGGCGATTTCCAGAAATACTCTGAGTGAAAATGCCCAGGAGTTACTTCTATTCCTCGCCATAAATATACTCCATCAATATCAAACCCTTTATGTATTTGTGGAGCCTGGGAAATTTGACCAAAATTATCCAATAGCCACCCAACCTTCATTACTTTGCCTAATTTTTGGGCCATTTGATGGCCAATAATGATATTACGCAGCAAAGATTCTCCGCTAACCAAACGCCAATCTGGCTGAAGATAGTAAGGACCAATTAGCAATCTCGATTGGCTGACATATTTTTTAAATTTCTTTTTCGCTTCTATTCTTTCTATTTTTGAAAGTTGATGCAAATAATCCTCTATCATTAAAGTTTGACCATCTAAAACAAAACAATAATCAGGATATTTATTCATCAAATTGAATAAGGAGTTGAAAAAAGGAATTAACCACTCATCAGTATATTTACTGGACAAAAACCATTCACGATCCCAATGTGTATGAGAAATAATATGAGCAGTAATGTGCATATAACCTTTCCTCTATCGGTCAATGGGGTCAGGCTGGAATCTGGAATTTCTAACCCCATCTTGCATAATCGTATCAAGTTCTTTCCACTCTTTTTCCTGGAACTGCTTTTCCAAATGGGTTACCATTTTAGGGTCTCTGCATAATAGTCGGGCTATCTCTATTCGGCTGGCATCCGTATACAAAAGACTTAGATATACAAAGAGACTTCTCGCTTTAACCTCTTTCTTCCCTCGACTTCTCGCCTTTAATTCACTTTCTCCAAGTCCTGTAACCTGCTTTACCATCTTTATTACTTCCTGAAGTGTTTTATTCTTGAGTACAGGCTCTTTGTCAAATCTCTTCTTTATATCAGCAATAAAGTCCTTGTCTCCCAAGAACCTCCCTGCTATGCCTTTGGAGTATTCCTCCTTTCTCTCCTCTTTTAATCCGTCAAAGATGAAATTTTCATACATCCTTCTCGCCTCAATAGGATGGTTTGAAAATTGCCCCAGCACAAACTCATAATCAATAAAGGAGGTACCTTCTAACCCAAGATAAACACGATGACTACTCCAGAGATAATCGGAAGGATTCTCCACTATTTTTGCTCGTACTGGATTCAGATGTATATATCGCACTAATTGTAAAAGATAAGCATCCTTATCGCAGAGTATTGCCTTATACCTGCTTTGAAAAAGGTGTCCCACTGTATTATATTTCCTATTATAGTATTGAGTATAAGATTGTAGAAACCCTTGCATGATTTTAGAAAGTGAAGTATTTCCTGTTTCTATGAGGAGATGAATATGGTTCGACATTAATGTATATGCATAGATAAAAAATTCATATCTCTCTTTGTAATCTTTGAGTTTATTAATACACCGCTCTCGATCTCTGCTGTCTGTGAATATATCTCGTCGCTGATTTCCACGGGTGATTACATGGTAAAAAGCTCCTGGATATTCAACACGTGGCTTACGAGCCATTACTGTCTCCTTTGGATTTGATTATCCCATAATTCTCAACCAATGGCAAGTTTTATTTTCCAGATTCCAGCCTGACCCCAGTGATTATTTTATCCATCTAATGTTTTCTAATGCTTCATCTATCTCAGTGATGAATATCCCGATAGCATAATCGCTCACCCCGCCAATCCAGATCAAGTATTTCCCATATTTTACCAGCCCGTCACCGAAAATAACCAAGGTTCTATCCCCATAGCTCTCGTTTAATCCTTGAGGGGATAGAAGATAGTTACTTATACCGAGTAGCTCCGCATTATCATCCACAACTGCTAACCCGTTCCTGTAGGAGTCGTCCTCCTTTAGCACCGCATGCCAACCCACCAAGTACTTATTTTCGGACAGATTAACGACATTCGTGGACCAGCCCACCTTATATTCCCATTTCTCATGGGATATCACTGGTTTCAAGGTCTGTTCATCTATTGTTAGATCCTTTAGGTCAGCCTTCGCACTCCAACATATTGCTATGCTACGAAAATCTGGCCTGGTTAACATAACAGCCTTCCCGTTAGAGAACTTGACGAATGCGCTATCCTTACAGGAAGGAGCGAACTTTTCCTTCCCAATGCAAAAATAACCCCTTCTTTTGACTTCAAAAGATGAATTCAATTCAGCAAATGCCTGTCTGCCTATTTTCCCAGCAGCTGTATAAAGCATATAAATGCTATTATTAAAAAGACAGACACGCGGATCCTCACAGCCACGACTGAATTCCCAGGGCTCCTTGGGCCAAAGAATAATCCTCGTTTTCAATGGTTTCTCTACCTCGCCCTCAATCACCTTCTTGATATTCATTGAAATTACGCCCACACTTGAAGAATATTGACGGTAATCAAAGACGAGCCGGGGAAAGATGAGAAGCTCTCCATCTCTCTCAAGAGCTCCCGGATTAAATGCAGCAACTGGCTTCGATCTTAAGTAGTCTTCCACAAATAAGTCTTCTGGACTTATAAGATACCTTCTTGTGAAAATATCTTTGACTTTATTTTCTCTGCGTCCACTGAGTGTTCCAATTGCCTTACCAGCCTTTTCCCACAATCTTTTATCTATTGAAGATGTTTTGGGCATACCTTACTCCTTTAAAGTGAATGAAATAGATCTATGAATTGCTTGGCTATACGTTCTGGCGATCGTTTGCTTACAAACTTCTTGGCAGATGTTTTAGTATCCTTATACTTCTTTCCCTTATTGAAGACATTCAAGAGTTCAGTTCTCAGCTCATTACGATCGCTGTACCTGAGTATCTCCTTTTGAAAGGGCCAGATAAAATCTGATATCCTTGGCGCCAGGATAGGGCAACCTGCTCCAAGGCATTGGAAGATAGTGCTGGACAATATGCCTATCTCCTGAGGTGATGCGGATATCTTATGGAGCATTATTGCATCTGCTGCAAATAGGTAATCGTCAAATAGGGAATGTGAGAAAAACTCTTCCTTTCTAATCTCGGTCTGAGCATATCTCTCATTAATATCCCTATTAGTCAAGATTAAGAACAGAACATCTTTGAGATCAGGAGCGGCTAGTTCAGGCAGATAAGGAAGATAACCTCTACGGCAGAAGACGATGACAATTTTTTGCTTCAGAGGTAACCCAAGCTTTTTCCTTGCTTCAGCTTTGTTACCTCTCCTTAAAGGAAAGCAGGGAAATGGTATATAGTGAGCTATATCTCCGTAAATTGACTTCAAGAACTTCTCCTGACGAGTATCAAAATATATAACCGCATCCCAATCGAAATTATAGAATGCAGGCTCAGACGATGGAGCAGTATCGTGAACTATATGTATGGTCTTAGCTTTTCTCTTAATAATTGGGAATATTGGGGACAGTTTCTCTTTTGGAAGCATTCCCAGATCCTCGATAACGAAGAAATCATAGTCTGCAGTTATTATTGGTCGAGGATCAAGGAAATTAGTCCCTGTAGAGATTCCAAAGCATCGAATAACATAATCCTCATCTTCGCTGGTAATCTCTTCACCATGGAAATCATTTTTAAGGAAGGTGAATACCTTTAGCTCATATCCCATATTTATCCATAACTTACCAATAGGCTCAGCATGAATAGCTACGCCAGAATCGGTATTCCAGGCTGCCATCATAGCAATTTTTTCCATACATCCCTCCATTTTATCTGATTCTTATTGATTATGCCTTCTACAAGCTGGCTTACTCTCTCATACATTATCTCCCAAAGCGTCCTGTTGTTCAATTTAACTTCTTGGAACTGCTAGTCCCTTACTATTTTCATAAATTCTTACCCTATATTAAATAGAGAGATTCCTTGAGAGAGTATTTCTACTACATTGGATTTCATATTTATTATATTTTGTGCATTATAGCACACTTTCGCATGCTTGTCAAGTTTTTAAGACTACTTTTATTTGTTAACATACTTGTCTTAAATCAACATAGAAGGAACCTTCTTCTTCACCTGATATTTTTTTCGTTCTCTTCTGACTCTTCTATCCTCCATCTTCCCATCTTTTCATCATAGACCACATTAATTTCTTTGTCACTGCAATCTCTATAAAAAGCATACTTTTTTATTTCATCTATGGACTCGAGATCGTAATAAAAGTACTTCAAAGATATGGGATTCTCTGAAATGTCCATTAAAGTCATCAATGCCTCTATAGTCGATTCTGCTCCTGAGTTTTTATTTACTTTGTCTTTGTTATCGATACCATCGTATCCTCTACCAGTTTTCGAATCATACATAGCATAACGAGCAGGATTATTTCCTCTGAGCCAGGATGCAACAAGTCCTGCCAACTTCGCATATTTCTCCTCCTTTGTTGTAATATAAAGTTGGATGAGTCCTGAGACCATGGGACGAATTCCATACGAAATTTGAGGGAAATCCTTTATCCTTGGCTCCTCTGTTGAGAAGATTTCAATACCTTGAAGAAAATTTCTTGATATCAGGAACAGATAAAAATTATCTGCCTCTAATTTTGCAGATTCAACACAGGATTTATTATTACAAATTCTACCAGCTTTGGCAAGTGCCTCTGTCTGGGTGTTTCCCCATGCATGCCAGTGGTTTCTCCAGGATAGGTGCATGCCATAAAATGGGCTATTTGGGTCGTGTATCTGGAGATCAATCAAGCCATCAACGAGTTTTTCGATTATTTCTTTTACTTCATCATCAGGATTCATACTATAGTAATCCAGCAGGGCTAAAACAACTTCAGATGTTGCATCACCACCACGAATAAGCCATTTTGGAACCTTCACCCCCTCAACAAATTCGTATTTACCATAATACTCTAAAAATTCTTCTATTCGTTCAAATGTGGGTTCAATATGTTCCTTCAGTTTCTTTGCATAGGAAGTATCAATTTTACTGAAGACCTTGTAACCATAGCATAACGTTCGTAGTCCCCTTACAGCCCAATAATTGAAGGATTTTTTACTAGTCCTCCCCTCTTTGTTTATCGAGTGGTCGCTTCTAATAAAGTTGTAGAACTCGCCGTCATCTTGCTCCATATACATCACAAAGTTAAGCCCTCTTCTTGCCTTTTCTAACAATACACTGTCCCCATACATCTCGTAATGTCTGAGATAGAGTACAGCTGCTCGACTTACATCGTCAACACATGCTATTCCCTCTTCTGATGCATCAACCCAGTCGTAATCAGGATATTCGGAGTAGATATGGGTGATTATCATGGGAATTCCATCTATAAGTATTTCTTCGTTTAGATAGTCCAGATGTTTGAGGTTAATTAGTCTATTTATTGAATCTATAGAATAATTCTCATAATCAAGGCTTTTATCTTGCTCATATCCATTACATTCACATAGGACTACTGAGAGAAATACAAGTAAGAATATTGTTAATAATTTCATTTTAATCTCCAAAGTTTAGGTGATAAAATGACTCGACTTCTTCTCTGTAAGGTAAGCCAGGTATTCCACCGTATTTTGTGACTGTCAATGCACCTACTGTATTGGCGAATCTGAATATCTTATGGAGTTCTTTCTCTGTAAGGTCTTTCAATGTTACTTCTGAGATTTTACCAAGCATTCCTGCTACGAATCCGTCACCAGCACCGGTAGTATCCTTTACCTCTACATTAATACCGGCTTCATAACCATCTATGTTATCGTTGAGAAAATAACAACCATACTTACCAAGTGTAATCACAGACAATCGGACACCATATTCTAAAATAGATTTACTTCCCTTCTTTAGGTCTGTGGTACTGGTAATGAATTCCATTTCAGCCCTATCCATTTTAACTATATCTGCTAAGTTCAGTGCTACCTTTATCTGATTTCTGGCTACATCATGGCTTTCCCAGAGAGAGGGTCGAAAATTTGGGTCAAAAGAAACAAGAATTTTATTATTCTTAGCAATCTTTACTGCGGTCAAGATAGCTTCTCTACTCGGATTTGATATAAGAGATACAGAACCAAAATGTAATACCCTTGCATCGTCAAAGTAGATTTTGTTTATTTCATCTTTAGTTATTTTGGTATCCGCACTCTCATGCCCATAGAATTCAAAATCTCTCTCACCCTTGTCAGTTAGTGATACAAACGCCAGTCTGGTTTTATGTTTTTTATCAAAAAGGAGTTTTGATACATCAACATTGTTTTCTTTTAAAGTCTTCCACAGATATTTACCGAAAGAATCCTCTCCTACCTTACCAATAAATGCGACTCTTTTGCCCAGTCTTGCTAATCCCACAGAGACATTAGCTGGAGCTCCACCTGCAGCTTTCAAGAAGCCGGGAGTTGATTCTAATGTTACTCCTTTTTTGGTAGAAATGAAATCTATTAAAGCCTCACCGATACATATGACATCCAAAATGCCCTTTTCCATAATTAGGCTATGAAACTAAGTATTTGGAACAATTACGTTTTTAAGATATCTTCGCTCTTTGTGGTATTTGAAAGCTTTGAACAGTTCATCGAGCGAGTGCTTTTTTATACTGAAATGAGTTAGATCTATTTTATTTAGAGAAAGTAAATCAATGGCACGACTGAATGTATTGGGATTGATATAACTGCCAATTATAGTCAATTCTTTTAAATATATTTCCTGGGGTCTTATAGTAATAGTTGAATCTCTATCACAGACACCAAAGAATATTATTGTACCACCTCTTTTGACTAAATCAAAAGTAGCTCTTGTAGTCTTCGGAGTTCCCGCACACTCAATTACTACATCTGCTCCATCATAGGTGTTACTGTACACAACATCCTTTAGATTTTCTTTAATGGGATCTACTACTATATCTGGATTTAACCTGCAGGCAATGTCTCTTCTATCTTTTGTTGGTTCTGCTATAATGAGCTTATCAGCACCATGAAGTCTGACAAGCTGTATCATTATTAGACCAATAGCACCAGTACCGATTATTACAACATTATCACCCGCCTTTATACCAGCAAGATCGATACCATGGATGGCGCAGGATATTGGCTCAATGAAACATCCCCAATCAAAGGGAATGTTAGAAGGGAGATTATACAGCTGGGATTCTGGAACAATTGAGTAACCTGCGAAGCCTCCATCAGTATGGACACCAAGGGCAGCTAAGTTTTCACAGAAATGGGGTAGACCAAGTTGACAGTAATGGCAATGACTACAGATGATATTTGGGTCGATTACTACCCTATCTCCGGATTTAAAATTGGCTACGTTATTACCTACAGCCTCAACTAAACCAGCGTATTCATGACCAAGTATTACAGGTGGTCTTGAATCTGCCGTTCCTTCATAGATATGTATATCTGTTCCGCATACGCCACATGCCTTGACTCTTACTAACACCTCGTTATCCTTTATATCTCGAATCTCTCTTTCTTCGATCCTTATATCGTTAGGTTTATAAAATACAGCAGCTTTAATTTTGTCCTCCTCAGGAATTTATCAGTATTGTCAAAAAACTTTTGTCTATTTTCTTCTAATTCGTTTGCTAACGAATAACCTACAATTTTAAAAGCAGTTATATACTTTTAGCTTGTCTCTCCCTGATTCTTGTAGGGGTCGGATTCCTGCCCGACGGCAGACGGGTATCCGACCTGTTTCTTTTACGGGTTCGATAAAACGAATCCCTACATTTCTGCTTTACATTGTGGGTTCGATAAATCGAACCCCTACATTTTTGCTTTCATATTCTTTCATATTATTTTTCACAGTATCTTTGAATTAACTAATGTAGATGTCATAAACACTCACCTCTTTTGCTGGCAACTCGAATGGTATCCTCTCCTTGAAGTTAATTGATTGCATACTTTCAAGGTTTGAAACTCTCTTTATATTCAAGCTTGTTTCAATAATACCCTCTGTCTTTTCCCAATCATGATTTATAATCCATAAGAGAAACCTTGATTCATCCTTAAACCTTATATATCCCAGCTCTACAAGTGGATTTGAGGTTTGAAATTCAGGCACAATGCCCGCGAGTCTGCTTAGACTTCGATACAATTTATATGTCGTATCTTTTTTATAGACGTCGTTGGTATTCACAAGATAGTATTCAAGTGGATAAGTCGAAAAAATAACTGCACCTTTACCTACTGAATTTAGTAGTATAGCTGGTCGACCATCACTATCCACAGCGATAACCTTTGCCTTGTTAGGTGTGATAGGGCAAAATGCCCTGTCCTTAATATTTCCCCTAACATAGTAAGTAAGACGTTCATTCTTGGCTATTTCGTAGAAGTCTTCGACAAACTTTATCTCAATAAACTCTTTCTCAGGTATATCTGGAAGACCACTCCTCAGATTGTGTTTTGCACCGAATAGCCTCTCAAATATGTGTATCCACATATCGTAGTGATAAGAGCAGTAAAATACTCCTCCTTCCTCCACATACCGATAGATAGCCTCCCAGAAAGGAGCAGTGAGTTTCTGTACATTTGGTGCGAGTAATAATCTTATCTCTTTTGGGATACTCGGTATCTTTTTTGATTCAATGTCTTCTGTAAGTTGGGGTTCTGGAAGAAAACCACCGTTTATATGCGCCTGTTTAGTCAATGTATAAGACTGTAGTAAAACCTTTTTAATCATATCCTTATCTTCAAATGAGTATGGATAATCCAGGACATAGTGGGAGGGAACAATGATAAAAGCATTACTTTCCTCGATATTAATTTCAAATGGGTCAATCGCTTTAATTATCTTGCTGAATCGCTCTATTTCATATCCAGCTGGTTTTACTGAACTATCTTTCCTGATGACTCCAAATAGCAGCTCGAATGGATGGTGTGAGTAAGGTCTTTGATATGGAAGATCAAAGTCTGAATAACACCAGCAAAGCGTTCCAACTGCACCTGCAAGGAAAGCGCTATTAAGAGTTGTTCGGTAATAATCTGCCTGGTGCTCTTCAGATGCAAAGCTATTAGAACAACCGAATTCCTCTATAATTACTGGTTTCCCATAATTACACATCTTTAAAATAAACGAGGGAGTATATGAATGGCGGAGAGTGTCGTCTTCTTCAGGATAAAAATGAGGTCCCAAGAAGTCAATCACATCTTTTAGTTCATTCAACCTTAACCCGTTATCTCTACCATAGATTTCTCTCCCCCAGACTCCATCACCTATACTGATTGGACACAAGGGATCTCTCTCACGGATTGTGTTACATATAGTTTTTACCCAACCAAGCATGGTTTCTGAATCGGTTTCACCTGTGTAATTTGTAATTTCATTTGTCAGCACCCACCCAACAATTACCTTGTTCGTTTTGACACTATCTACAACGTTGCGAACATATAAAGACTCCTTCTCTACCATCCAAGGGTCTTTATAAAAGTCTCTATTTCCTCTCCAGTTGACATCCCAGTCCTCTCCAGACATATGTCCAACAAAAAGAGTGGGTATTGTACAGAGGTCTACTTCTTCACACAGATTTACGAATTCAACAAGTCTATTAAGCATATTTTCATCTACTCTGTTTGGTGTAGGCATAAAGTCGGGAAAATAAAGGAAGGAACGGCACACATTCATTCCAAGGCTCTTCATCTGCTTCAGCTCTTCTCTCACGGTTTTTGGCTCCCACTTACGCCACATAAGAGGTCCTGTTTGCCTTGGCCAGTAGTTGGCTCCTATCAAATAGATGGGTTTACCGTTCTTCTTGAAGCAGGTTTCTCTCGTCTGTTTCATAATCGCTTCTCCTTTTATTTGTTGATCCTTTGGCGGACTTTCTATAATCCTGCAAGCTCAAAGAACAGAGATAGTGGAGCAGTTGCAACACCTATAACAGTGTCAGCTCCCCCATAGTAGACAAAAACGGTCTCGTCTTTAATAACAACACCCTCCACAAAAACAACATTGGGAACAATACCCTCTTTTTCATATTTCATTACTGGCTCAAGTATTGGTTTGGGATGTCTATATATAATCTTACTTGGATCCTCCAAATCTATAAAAGCAAAGCTGGGGCAATATACGAGTGAACTCGAAACCCCGTGAAAAATAAAAAGCCATCCCTTTTCTGTTTTAAGAGGAGGTGCACCTGCTCCAATTTTAAAAAGCTCCCATCTTTGTTGTGGACCCATTAGTATGTTATGATCGTACCAGTGAACAAGGTCGTCTGAGTAGCATATCCAAATATATGGACTGACACGGTGATAGATTACATATTTCCCCCCGAATTTCTCAGGAAATATCACGCAATCCTTATTTTCAACCCCCTGTAGTGGATATATCCTCTTGCTGAAATTCCATGTGTGATTCAAAAAATCCCCTATGGATATTGATGTAAGCCCAATTTGTGGTAGTCTCATTGAAATACGCGGTTTACTTTCACCCATCCCGGGAATACGACCATAGGCTGTATATGTAATGTGAAGCTGTTCCTCTATTTTCGTTATTCGTGGGTCTTCACAACCATAACAATCCTCTTCACTCTGGGGTGAGAGTACGGGAGTTTCGAATCTTTCGTCAATATGAAACCCATCTTTAGAAGATGCATAGCCAATTGTGGAAATGTTGTTAGCATCACGGGCTCGGTACAACAAATGAACCTTTTTATCAAGATATATAGCAGCGGTATTAAAGACCATCTTAGATTCCCAGGGGTGAGATTCTATTGGTTCAAGTATGGGGTTTTGTTTAAATCTTTGAAGCATTCTACCTCCTAATTCTTTTTGAATATCAATTGTTTTTAAATAAAAAAATACCCCAATTCTACACAGTTGGTGAATTGAGGGTATAAAATTATATGCTATCTATATTCTTCATATTTCTCCCACACTTATAGATAGATCCTATGTAGTATGGTTTAAAGGATTATACGATAAATTATTGATATTGTCAAGAAAAAAATAGTTATTTTGTCTTTAAATAAGTAGCTAAAAGGTTAAAATTCATCCTGATATCCTTAACTAAAAACTTGCAATTTTAAAAAACTTATGTTATAATAATTGCTACAACAACTTTATGGTTCACATACAAATATGTCTTCTGATACGCCAAAGTTTATAGTAGATTTTATGCTTGGAAAACTTGCCAGAAATCTACGATTACTTGGATATGATACTGAGTACATTAGACACTTTAATAGAATTGATTTATTAACTCGATTACTTGAAGAGGAAAGGATTCTGCTAACGAGGTCTCATGGTTTTCCAAAAAGAGAAGACATATATGTATTAGAGATAGATAATCACTTAGAACAAACAAAAGAAGTTGTTAGGGTATTTAACCTCAGTCCAGAACCATTTACAAGATGTGCTGTTTGTAATTTTCCTATTGTTAAAGTAAAGAAAGCGGAAATAGTAGGAAATGTACCAGATTATGTATTTAAAACACAGGATGAATTCAGTAAATGTATCAATTGCGGAAGGATATATTGGAAGGGAACACATTATGAGAAAATAATAAAGTTTATAGATAAGGTTATAGGTAAGAGAAAGGTAAGAAGTAAAAAGGAAAAAGTAAAAAGGGAAAAGGAACGATAGTAGTGAGTAGGATAAGAATAAAAGTTAAAGGTCTAAAAGTTGAAAGGTTGAAAGGTCTAAAGGTAGAAGATAGATAAGATAGGAGAGAAAAAGTAAGGAAAATAGTCAATAGTCAATTGTCAATGGTAAATAAAGGAGAATAAAAAATGGGTAAATTAAAAATACTTCTACTAATACTTCCTTTTTTTCTGGGATGTATCGGGGTAGGGAGAATAGAGAAACCGAGGTTAAGAAGAATATCTGCTGAGCCATATGTGAGGGTACTTCTTGGGGATAAAGGAGGTATAATAAGTTCTGAAAAAAAAATATACATTCATAAAGGTGCAAAAGTATATAGACTTTCTTCTGGTTCCATAGAGTTGCAAGAAGGAAATATCTATAGAGATAAACAGGTTATTTTTGATACTGAACCATCACTGAAGGTATGCTTTGAAGACAAAAAATTCAGATTTAATGGACTTTCCTACCGTGGAGAGGTAATTTTCAATAAGTCTATGGTTATTAATAGAGTTCCGTTGGAGTTGTATTTATATTCTGTTGTCGGCTGTGAATTTAATTGTGGTGAAATTGAGACTATGAAAGCAGGAGCTTGTGCTGCAAGGACGTATGCCATATATCATTTGAGACCTGATAAAGAGTTTGACCTTTTTTCCACCCATATGGACCAGGTATACAAGGGATTAAACTCTGAGACTAAGAATACCAGGGCTGCTTGTGATTATACCAGAGGTTTGGTATGTATGTATAAGGGTACTGTGATAAATGCGATGTACTCATCTGTTTGTGGGGGCAAGACTGCCAGTGCAAAAGATGTATTTGGTGATGATAAACCTTATCTTAAGAGTCGTTCCTGTAACTATTGTGAGATATCTCCCCACTACTCATGGAATCAGAAGTATTCAAGGCAAAATTTTCAGGAGCTTGTAAGAGATAGGATTAAGTCTAAAAAGGGGAAAGATCCGGGTCGAATTAAGGATGTGAAGATAAAGAAGAGAGATAAGTCAGGGAGGGTAAAAGAAATTATGGTGAAGGCTGAGAAGGGTGAATTTTCATTTTATGGCGAGGAAATAAGAAGTTTATTTGATTTAAAAAGCAGGTATTTCGATATTAAAACTCGGGGTGATTGGGTATATATAGAAGGTAGAGGATGGGGACATGGTGTGGGTATGTGTGCATGGGGAGCAATAGGTATGGCTAAGAAGGGGAAAAGATATAAAGATATACTGAGGTACTATTACAAGGGAATCAACATAAAGAAATTATATTGATAGACCAAGTAATCCTGAAAAACCAAGGAATGCAAGTGATGTAAGAGATGCTGTGATAAATGCTATAGGAGCACCTTTAAATGCTGCAGGTACTGGTGAAAGGTCTATCTGCTCTCTCATACCTGCCATAAGTAAAAGAGCAAGTGCAAATCCCAATGCAGTTCCAATAGAAAATAGCGTTGCTTGAACGAGTGTGTAATTATAGTCTATAATTAGGAATGTTGTTCCAAGTATTGCACAGTTAGTTGTGATTAGAGGCAGATATATACCCAATGCCTGATATAGTGTTGGTACATTTTTCTTTAAGAATAATTCAATAAACTGAACAAGTGATGCTATAACAAGAATAAAGGTTGCTGTCCTTAAGAAAATAAGGTCAAAGGGTACAAGCAAATAGCGGTATATAAAAAATGTAATCCATGAAGCAAGCAGCATTACGAAGAATACTGCCATACTCATACCCATGGCAGTATCTATCTTTTTCGAAACTCCAAAGTAGGGACATAGCCCCAGAAATCGCATGAGAAGGATGTTGTTTACGAGAAATGCTGAGAGGAATATGAGAAAATGTGACATAAGTTACGCCTGGCTCCTTTTTAAATGGTTCATTATACCCATAAGAAAGGCTATAACAAGAAACCCCCCAGGAGGGAGAATTATAAATATTACAGGGTTATTCTGAAAGCCCTGAGGTAGAACATTGAATCCATAGAATGTTCCACTTCCAAGAAGTTCTCTTATGGTTCCCATTAAAAATATGGCAAATGTAAATCCTATTCCCGAACCTATTCCATCAAGAAAGGATGCAACGATGCCCTTTTTGTATGCAAAACCCTCTGCTCTTCCAAGTACAATACAGTTAACAACGATAAGTGGTACAAATACTCCTAAATTATCATAGAGTTCAGGTATGAATGCATGCATTGTATAATCAATTATAGTAACGAAAGTAGATATTATTATTATAAAGACGGGTATTCTGATATTTTCTGGTATGAACTTGCGGAGGCCGGATATAGTAACATTTGACAATATGAGAACGAATATAACCGCTGCACCCATTCCCAGAGAATTTTTTACAGTCGTTGATACTGCGAGGATAGGACATAACCCTATCATTAAAACCAGTACAGGGTTATTCTTGAAAATTCCTTCGGTGAAATTCTTAAACATGGCAGGATTATACAACAAAATATAAAAAAAGTCAAGGAAAAAAATGATAAAATCAGGATTGACAGCCTTTATACTGTTAATGAAAAAATAATATTAAAAAGAGATTGCCACATCCGTCAAACGACGGACTCGCAAAGACAGACACCGCTCTATGTCATTGCGAGCGTTAGCGAAGCAATCGCATCTCCAATGTATTGTTAACACAAGGAAGAATGACATTCTTTAGACTGTTATATAAAACAGTTAAAGCATTAAAACTTTTATAATTTCCTGAAATATTTACTAAAATAACAAAATAAATTAAAATCATTTACGTTTATTATAATGAATATGCAGAAAAACGATAGTATTCTTATAGAGGAATATAGAAGAGGTGATAAGAATGCCTTTGCAGAACTATTCAAGAAGTATAAAAATACTGTGTATAATTTCATATTTCGTCTTGTTGGAAACCCTGATATTGCAGAAGATTTGCTTGAGAATACATTTATAAAGATGATTAAGAGTTTAGATAAATATAAGGAAAGAAATAAATTCAAACAGTGGCTATTTACTATTGCAAATTCAGTGACTATGGATTATCTTAGGAAGAAAAAAAGGGAATATATAGTTGACCCAATTGAAGAATGGATGGAATTATCTGACGACTCACCATCACCGCAGTTTTTACTTGAACAGAAGGAACTGGCAAATTTAATAGAGAATAAAATAAGTAATCTGCCACCAAAACAAAAACAGGTTTTTATTATGAGACAGGAAAGTGATTTAACTTTTAAAGAGATAGCCGAAATACTGGAGTGTCCAATTTCTACTGTACTTTCAAGGATGCATAACGCTGTTTTGAATCTTAGAAAATTTATAAGGGAGTATGAATATGAAATGTAAAGAGTATGAAGAAGACCGTGTGCTGTATGCATACGGTGAATTGAGGGGTAAAAAGAAGAGAATGTTCGAAGAACATCTTTACTCCTGTCCTTACTGTAAGAAATACTTAAAGGAATTTAAAGGCATAATTTCGATTTACGATGATATTCCAAGGAAAGAACCATCTGAAAGAACAGTGAGGAGAATTTTAAAACATGCAGGAAGAATTAGAAAACCAACACCTGTGAGAGAAAGGATATTTATCAGATGGAGAGTAAGGTGGGCTGTGCCTGCATTTGCATGTGCAGTTGGTGTACTTTTATTACTAATACTTCCACGCATTAGAAAGGATGAATTGCAGTATACCTTTGAAGATAGTATATGGAATATAAATCAACAGATATGTCTTATGACAAATAATGTGATACTTGATAATGATATAGATTCAAGAATACAGAGTATAGTATTTGAATTGTCTTTTTTAGAGGGTGAGTGGTGATATTAGGAGTATTTATCTATAAATATGAAATAAACCACAGAGGTCACAGAGATGAAATTAATTCTCTGTGTTCTCCAAATATTTATGTTTTTATTTCTACAGGGATTTTAAGAGATTTGAATAGCTACTCTTTACAAAAAATATCTTTAATCTTTAATGAATCAAAACCTCTGTGGCTCCCCTGTTAAATAAAGTACCAGAGATGATTACATATACTTAATTTTGTAAATATTTAACAGGGTGAATCTGTGGTTAGTTTTTTGACAATACAAAATTAATAAAAAGGGGGTATTATGAGATGGTTATTACCAGGATTGATGATAGTAGCGAGTGTGCTTATTGCAAAACCGGTACAACATAGAGTATCACACCTACCTACTATAGGAAGACTAAGTGAGCAGGAAAGAGAAGAAGCGATTGAATTTATAGAGGAATATGGTGGTGCATTAAGACTTAAGAAATTGGAAAACATTAAGTGGAGAGCACCTCTGGAATATGAAAATCACTTAAGGACAGCACTAATTAAGAAGAGAGACCTCGAAAGGTTAAGGGAAAATAATGAAATACTGTATCAAAAAATACTGGGAATTATGGATATGGAGCGAAAGAGTTTTGACCTTGCAGAAGAGTATAGAAACGTGGAGAGTGATGCGGAGAGGAATGATATAAAAGAACAGTTAAGGGGGATTCTTTCCAGAGTATTTGATTTGAAGCAGGAAGAAAGAAATTCAAGAATAAGTAAACTGGAAGATGAAATAAACCGACTAAAGGATGATCTTGCTGAAAGGGCAAGAAAAAAGAATGAGATTGTAGAAAGGAGACTCGGAGAGCTTCTTGGTGAGGGCAGGTATCTTGAGTGGTAATTCTTTCTCGGCTTTATGCTTATAGATAATGGGACACTGGATTTAAATAATTATTTCCAGTGTCCCATTTTTATTAATAGAAACACCGAGGAAATCAAATTTTTACTTGACATTTCTTTGTTTGTAGGTTATAATCTTCTGGAAAATTATTAATTATAGTGTAGTGTTAAAATGGTGCTATCTATGATTTTCTGCATTACGTTTAATCCTAACTCTTGTGAATAAAAGAGTATGCATCTTCTTGATTTCATATTTCTTCTTCGTCCTATCTTACTTATTCCTGTTTGGATAATTTTTCTCCTGGGATATTATAGAGCTGGTGGAACTATGCTTGGAGACTCCAGGTATTTAATGCCAGGCTTTATAGTATTTACACTACTTATGGGTGCAATTTATATAATAAATCAGATTGCAGATATTGAGACTGATAGAATAAATAATAAACTATTTATACTTCCCAAAGGTCTTATTTCAGTAAAATCTGCATACTTTGAATCTGCTTTTTTGATTGTTGTGGTTTTAGCATTTTCATCTTTCTTTTCACCTATTTATAGACTCTTTCTCTTACTTTCATTAATATTAGGTGTATTATATTCTATTAGACCCTTTAAATTTAAGAGTAGACCATATCTTGATTTATTATCAAATACACTTGGACATGGTTTCCTGGCATTTTCGATTGGTTGGTTGTCTTTAAAACATTTTTCTATTGATACGGTTATATACTCAATACCATACGCATTTGCTGTTGGTGGTGTGTTTTTACTATGTACGGTTATTGATATAAAAGGAGATAGAGAAACTAAAGAGAGAACAATAGGTGTATACCTTGGTGAGAAATGGACAACATTGCTTGCAATATTTTTCATGATTGGTGCTGTTATTTCATCAATTGTTGTTAGAGATTTTATATGTCTACCTATAGCTGCAATTTCATTCTTATTTTTCTTCTGGTTTTACGTATCGATAATCAAAATCTCGAGGATAATAATTCCTGAAAGAGAATCTACTAACGGAAGAAAGGAAAGAAGATTTCTCCTTTTGTCAGCGAGTATACCCGTTTATCTGCTTACTATTATTTGTTGTGTTATATATCCATGGTTTTTAGTGTTTCTGATTTTTCTGGTTTTCTTAACAAGATTATATTATAAGAAAAGATTTGATGTTGTTTATCCGAAGTTTTTAGGCTAAAAAATGAGATTGCCACGCTCCTGTTAGTCGCTCGCAATGACAAGTCCCTTGGATGAGATTGCCACGCTCCTTTCAGTCGCTCGCAATGACAGTTGCTTTGGATGAGATTACCACGCTCCTTTCAGTCGCTCGCAATGACACATCCTTTTATGTCATTGCGAGGAGTCCGTCGATTGACGGACGACGAAGCAATCTCACATTGGAGAGATAAGAAACAAAAAGTAAGATTTATACATCCATAATCAAAATAGGTAATTTTAATAAAAAGTTACTGAAATATATATGTTATTATTATTTCTTATATTATCACTGGATTCTCTTCTACTTCAGGGGATAGAATACGGTTATGAGGAGAAATATGATAATGCAGAAGCAGTCTTCCTGAAGGCGAGGAATCAAGAACCAGAAAATCCTGCATCATATTTTTTTCTATCAATGCTTTATGCAGCATATATGACCGACTTTGGAACTGATACTTTAGAGAGTAAATTTTTTGCTTATGTTGATACTACTATAAACAAAGCGGTATTAATAGAGAGAAATAGACAAAATCCATGGAATTATGTCTGGAAAGGTGGTGCACTTATGAATAGAGCATACTACAGGTATGAGAAGGGTAATATTCTGGGGATGTTCGAGGATGGTTTGAGTGCAGTTCGGGAATTGAATAAAGGTTTAGTCATAGATTCCAGTCTATATGACGCATATATTGGAATAGGCATACAGGATTATATAAGCTATAGAGTAAAAAAAGCGCTTCCGTTAATGAATGGTAATAATATCTGGATGGAAAAACTTGAAATTGCTTCAGATTCTGCTCACTTTTTAAGTGTGGCTGCTAAAAGCACATTGGCTATCCTGCTTATAGAGGAGAAAAAGTGGGATGAGTCAATAAGGATAACGAAAGATTTGCTTAAAAAATATCCAGATTCACGAACCTTCACATGGATTCTTGCAAAGGCTTATTTCGGTAAAGGAGACTGGAAGAATGCAGAGAGAACCTATAAAAAACTTATAAGATTAATTGAGCATGGTCAGCCTGATTCTTATTACTCTCTTGTTTTTGCTATGGATAAACTTATGCAGATATATTTTTTTGAAGGAAAATATGAAAGATGCAGAATTGAGGTCTCAAAGATACTTGATATAACAGAGGGTTTAGGAGAAAGATACAAGGGGTTTAGAAAAAGGGCAAAAAGTTACCTGACCAAGGAAAAATGATATGCAAAGTTTTATGAATGCTGCTATAGTCGAGGCAAAACTTGCAATGAAAGAGGGTGAGATTCCAGTCGGTTCAATTATCGTAATGGGAAATAAGATAATTGGAAGAGGGCATAACCGTATGGAAGCCCTGAATGACCCAACTGCTCATGCAGAGATTATAGCCATAACCAGTGCTTGTAATTATATTTCTGACCAGAGATTAAATGGTGCAGTCCTGTATGTTACACTTGAACCCTGTCCAATGTGTGCAGGTGCAATTATGCTCTCAAGAATAAGGATGTGTGTATATGGAGCTCCCGATCCAATAATAGGTGCCTTTGGTAGTAAATACAATGTAATAGGACCATCTCTGGAAGTTTTAGGTGGTGTATTCAGTAAAGAGTGTTCGAATCTTTTACAGGAGTTTTTTAAAACTAAAAGAAATAAGAATTAATCGATTAAGTTAAGGGCTTCAGGGTTAACATACCTATGGTAAAGAGGATTAGTATATTCTCTCTCATAACTTGAATATACAAGCTCAAACTTTCCAATTTTAAGTATATCTGCGAACACGAAAGTTTTTCCACCTCCACTATAGTACGACCAGATTTCGTTATCAGGATATGCAGGAATCTCTGTGTATCTTAACACTTCATCAGGTGGACCATAAATAATATATATTCTGCCCATATCTTTTTCTTTTCCATATAGTTCATCTGCTTTCTTGACAATCTCGATATAGCGGAGAAGTATGTCTTCTCCTTTCCTTGCCCAGAAGATTTCAAGAAAACTTTTCTTATCATCTGCTTCTTTGTATCTTGAAAGCTCATCAGAAGAGGCGATGTATTTTATAAAGCTGTAATATTCTTCTTCTTTGCCATCGAGTATGGAGACTACTTTTTCCTTGGCTAGTACGAAAAATGACTTTGAAGAATATGTTGTATCCTTATCCTGAGAGAGTTGTAGAGTAATAATATAACTGCCAGTAGTTAGTCCTGTTGTATTTATACCTCCAATCTCCCTTAAGTGAGGATATTCCGCAATTGCCTTTTTCTCAGGATATTCAGTGATTATATCTCCCATAGTATCGGTCAATCTATAGACCAAAGAATATTCCTCTGATTGAGAAAGTCCATAAAGCTCAGAATATACATATAATATATTTCTTTTTTCTCCATATATCCTTTCAGGGTTTGGTATAAGGTTATTGTTTCCTTTAGTGAATCGTGTTACTGTTTGTGCTTCAGAGATTTCTGAAACGAGTTCTAAATCACTTATAGATAAAACTCCTTCTTGATAAATGGTCACATCTATATTAACACTGACACATTCCTCATTATCTTGCTGCTTTGTTAATATTGATGTCTCATATCTTCCGGCTGGCAAGGAAACTGAGAAGAGGTCGATTATTGTGAGTATTCTTTTCTGTGCATCCTCTAATGATGTGAGAAAAGATATTCTACCGAATTCATCATGTGCCACTGTATCTCCTTCCTGGTTTTTTATGGTTATATCTATACTATAATCAGCCCTTTGTTGTTCCTCGTATTCATAGTAGTTAAATGATGTATAAGGTATAGCTATATATAACTCAACATTGGAAAGGGTGTCATTTTCCCTGAAGGTTGCGTAATCCAGACTTAAGGACAGCAATATAAATATCATAAGGTTAAACATAACCCCTCCCTTTTATTAAATTGAAAATTAAAACAAAAGATTAACTCCTACTCTAAATAAACGAGGAGAAGATAAGAGAAGTTCTTTTACTAAACTTCGCATGTTGATATCACTTACAGTGTGACCATCGAAAACTCTCTTGCTGATATTAAAGATTTCACTATAATCTCTTTCTATGAGTTTTAGATAGGCCTTTCTCACTCTATAATGGAACATAATTTCATTAAGTATTTCCTTTTTGATTTCATCCTTAAAGTAATCTTTTTTACCCTTTAGCCTTAACACAGCATTTCTCCCGGCTATTACACCTGATTTAATAGCATTGGCAATTCCTGCACCACTCAAAGGATCAGTAAACCTTGCTGCATCTCCTATAAGATAAAAATTTTCTCCATAAAACCTCTTTAATATTTTTGCTGGAATACATGAGTATATTCTTTCTTTTATTTTACCTTCTGGAAATTCCTGTCTGACAAGTCTATCAAGAAAGTACTTAGGGTGTTTTTTTGTCTTAACCGGTGATAAGGCCAATCCAATGTTGGCGCAGTTTGAGGATTTAGGGAATATCCATGCATAGGCACCTGGAGCATATTTATCTCCGATAATTAACTTAGCATATTGTGGGTCTACTTCAATATTATCGATTACATATTCTGCACAGGGGTCTATCTCATACTGATTTAATCTCGTATCAATACCCATCCATCTGCCTATATTTGATGCTATACCATCTGCACCTATAAGGAATTTGTAACTGTAACGTATTTGTCGACCTGATTTTTCAACAATTACCACGTTACCTTCTGTGCCTATTGCTCTTGATGATACCTTAAGAGTTGTACCATTCGAAGTAGCCTTTTCAGCTAGTGCTGCGTCGAAAACCTTTCTATCCATTATCCATCCTACGTTGGGATATTTCAGTTTAAACTCCTCACCATCAGGTCTTCCTATTATTACACCGGATAATTCCGTGGATATCCATGCTGATTCAACATATAAATAATTACTTACCATGCTTCTTGATAGACCTTCTGCACAGGTAAGAGGTTTGCCGATTTCAGGGTGTTCCTCGAGCAGGAGAACTGAAGCACCAAGTTTAGCAGCTGTGTATGCTGCCATACTACCTGCAGGTCCAGCGCCAACTATAATTATATCATAATTTTTAGACATAATTTTTTGTAATTATAAAACATCTGGCACTAAACTATAATTTCTAATAAATCAGAGTGTGACTTCTGACGTTAAACGAAATAACTTTTATTAACATTTTTGGGAGTGCAGTAGCCCCGCACCTATGCATAGATACGGGGTAAACTTGCTACTGCAAGCATCACCAAGGTGATGCACTCCATTCAAGAGACAAGAAACTTATTAAATAGATATACATACTACTGAACAATTAAAAGAAATGAATAATAAACAAGAGAGACGGCGATTATTGTTGGCAAAATAACTTTCTTAGTGTCTAATTTTTTATCATTAACTTAATATATACTTATCTGTATTTTATGTTCACCCCACACCTATCTTCCTACTGTAAGGCAGGTAGGTGCGGGGTGAATCTGTGTACGATTCCCCTTTTTTTCTTGACATAGAGTATAAAATATGTTATAATAAATTCAGCCGAAGTGGCGGAATTGGTAGACGCGCATGGTTCAGGACCATGTCCTGCTTTGCAGGATGAGGGTTCGAGTCCCTCCTTCGGCACCACTCCCTCACATTCTTTTATACTCCACCAATCCGTTGTCCGTTGCAAATAAAATCGAGTTTTCCAGAATCAATATTTTATATACTGCTCCTTTTATAGGACTGTTTGTACTGTTAAATACCTCTCTCAATGAGAAATCCTTGTCAAATTTAACTGCTCCATTTGCTGTTCCTATCCAAACTTCGTTCTCTGTACTTTCTATTGTATAAACATTGGGATCTGGAAGATCAGTAGGATATGTAAGCAATTTTCCGTTTTTTGTTAAGATACCCATTTTTGTAACTAAAAGTCCATTATCGTCTATGACACTAACACCAGTACTGATGATTCCTGTGCTGTCAGGGAAAGCATATAACTCCTTCCCATGCTTTATATATACACCATAAGGAGTGGCTATTAATAGACTGTCTCTAACAAGTTTAAGGTCGTTTATTATTACTTGACCAAACTCTTTTAAATTAATAACCTTTCCATTAATAATCCTTGCAAGTCCCCAATCAGTTCCAACCCATAAGTTATTACTATCAGTTTCGATAGCTGTTATGTTATTGCTTGGTAATCCATCAAAGACAGTGAATGTATTAAATTTGTCATCGTGAAATCTTATGAGCCCTTCCGAGGTTGCAAACCATATAGATGTTTCATCTGAATCTATTTCACTCACCTTAGTAGTGTAAAGACCATACTCAGATAGGTCAAAATATTGCCATCTATTATTTTTTCTTTCCCAGAGCGTTAAGGCATTATTATCTCCTCCAATCCATATATTGTCATCATGCATATGGATAGCCATTATTTTTCCAGGTGGGACACCAAAATTGATATGCTCAATTTGGAATGTATAGATATCATATTTGTATAAACCCAAACCTTCTGTGCCTACCCAGAGGAGTCTTTCATCTAAGATTACACAGGTCATATGGTATATACGTAATTTCTTATCCTGAACAAAATATGGTGACAATTGTGTAAAATCCTGGGGTTGATTTTTAGGTTTCCATTCGATATTACTTCCAGGTTCTATTTCTTCGAATTTTCCTGTAAATCGGTCAAATCCATAATATCTATCATCAATGTTTATTATTACGAAATCATCTGT
>JAUWGP010000035.1 GCA_030606335.1 Caldifarciminota bacterium | reverse complement strand
AGGAGGATACATGACAAAGCACAAGATAACCAAGAAAGAACTCAAACATGATAGATTCCTGGATTCAACAGCAGAGTTTATGATATATGCAAGACATCACAAGAAGATTATTGGTGGTATAGTTGTTTTTATAGTCGTTATATTAATTGCAGTTCCTTACTACCAGAACTATAGACGAGATATCAGAGATAGGGCAGATAGTAAACTAATGCAGGCGGAACTTGCATATGTTAGGGGTGATTTTCAAAATGCATATATGGAATTTGAAACAGTGAGGAGTAATTTCAGTAATACTCCCGCGGGTAAGAAGGCGGTATATTATATAGGACATTTGATGCAACTCCAGGGACAACCAGATGAGGCAATAAAATACTTCGAGGAATTTTTATCAATATACAAGAATCCTATCCTTACTCCTGCTGCCCTTCTTGGCATAGGTTCATGTAAGACTCAGCTCGGTCAAGTAGATGAAGCAATGGAGTCTTACCAGGAAGTAGCAGAGAAATTTCCCCACTCATACTTTGCAGAGGTAGCACTTATGGAACTGGCTGATTTGAAAGAAACAAGCGGAGATATAGAGGGTGCAAAAGAGGTTTTAAGGAGTGTGGTTAGTACATTTGCAAATACTGATGTTGTTAAAGAAGCTGAAGAAAAAATAGCATTTCTTGAGGGAATGGGTGCGGCATCATATACAGCTATTCCACCTGATATTCAGATAGATATTAGGGAGATAGAGTAAGATAAGAATAGTCGTTAAGTCGTAGGGTCGTAGAGTTGTTGGGTTTGTTTAGTCGATTTAGTTGTTATATCTAATAACAAATAACCATTAACTAATAACATTAAACCTCAACCAATCAACTAATAAACTATTCAACTCATTTATTGTCCGTCAAATGACGGACTCCTACTTTTAATTTACTATTTTCGATTGTCGATTTACTATTGCTTTCCAATATCATTTAACCTAATTAACCAATTAACTTTTCAACTAATCAACTCTTATCCCATTTCACATTCCACATTCAATCCCGTGTGTCATCTTCTCCAGGCGCGAGACTTCCAGTGATGTGCCTCTTTTTCCCATTTCTTGAGTTTTTTTTCTAATTCTTCAATCTCATCCTTTGGTATTAATTCATTTTCCTTTTCAATTATCTTATTAAGTCTTTTTTCGTGTCTTTTACCTTCGAATTCTGTTTCCAGAAATATAGTGAGCATGTTTTCAAGTTCATCAGGGTTTGTATATGCGCCTGATAGAGTCATTATATTGGCATTATTGTGTTTCCTTGCCCATTCTGCCATATCCGGCGTAAGACACAATGCAGCATAGATACCTTTAATCTTATTTGCCGAAATACTCATACCTATACCAGTATTGCATATAAGTATTCCCCTTTCAAATTCACCTTTAGTCACATATTCTGTAAGTTGGAATGCAATATCCGGATAATCAACAGATTTGGTACTTGATACACCAATATCTTCATACTCTATCTTTTTAGCTTTCAACGTTTTCTTCACTAATTTTTTTAAATTAAATCCCCTATGGTCTGACCCAATTATAACCTTCATAGAACCCCCTATAAAAAGTAAAATAAAATATCAAATATTAAAAATCAAAGATTAAAAAACGAGCCACTGATTTCACTGATTAACATAGATTTCACGAACATAATTTATTTACTCTTTTTCATTCCAGGTAACAGACTCGTGTGAGATCCGTTCACAGAATCTCATACGATCTATAGGACCGTATGGATATGGACATGGATAAGTTAAAACACTCCGATCTTTAGAAGAAACTAATTAATCTAAATCGTTATTTTGTTGGCTCCTATAAGACTTTTCCATAGAGGTGTACCCTTTGAAAGAAAGTTTATAGCATTTGATTTTATCCCCTCAATTTTATATAGAGAACCACTTTCTGGATGAAGTTTGATTCTATAATCCTTCATAGTATCCATAAAAGTTATACCCATCCTTCCAATTGCCCATCTATCTCTTATCAGAGAGTTTGAGGAGAAACAGGCTTTATATCCCACATCTCTTGCTAAATCTCTAACTAATTTAGAGTGTCTCCCAAAAGGATACGATAGAAATTGAACAGATTTACCAATTCTATCTTCTATTGTTTTTTTAGAAAATTCCATCTCAATTTTTATCTCCTTACTTGAAAGTCTCGTGAGGTCCCGATGTGTGTGAGTATGAGAGGCGATTTCAAAACCAAGCCCTGATAGTTCAATGAGTCTGTTCCATCCCATATGGTTACGCCTGGCAAAACCTGCATCCCATGTGTTTTTTTTTCCTGTATAGTCCGATACGACAAATAATGTGGCTGAAAATCCATAATTGAGTAATATCGGGATTCCTTCTTCATATATATTGTTATATGCATCATCGAATGTAATAAGTACTGATTTAGGTGGAATAACTTCAGAAAAGACGTCATTCGTTTCAATACATTTAAATTGATTTTTAAAGAGCCAGTCAATTTGTTTATTAAAGGTTCTTTTTGATACCCAAATACCACTCACCTCAAATGGTGATATGCTGTGGTAAAGTAATATGGGAATGTTTGAAAGCATCATTGTAAAGGAAATTATTGATATTTAATCAAGTGTAATCTTGCTTAATTCAACCTTTCTTCCAAGAAATCTTTCCACTAATGTATTCTGATTACCTGTTATATCACTGAAATAGAAGTTATATTTTGGAGTTCTCGAATCATTCTTAATATCTTTCTTGTTAAGTAGTGTTCTAACGAATCTTGCCACCTCAACAGCAGAATCAACAAGCTTAACCTCGGAACCCATAACGTTTTGAATAACGCTTTTCAACATTGGATAATGTGTACAGCCTAAAATTAAAGTATCAACACGCTCTCTTTTTAGAGAATGAAGATAAAACTCAACAATTTTTTCTGTAAAGGGTTTTTCAACAAGGCCCTCCTCCACAATTGGAACAAGAAGAGGACAAGCCTTTTGTATTACCATGTATCTGTCCCCGAGAGCAGCAGAATAAATAGCAGACCCAACAGTAGCCTTTGTACCGATTATACCTATAACCCTGTTTGCTACAGAAAGTGCCTTCTTAACTCCTGGGTTTATTACCCCTACAAATGGTATGTTCTTATAAACACTTTTAAGTTCGGGAAGAGCGTTACTTGAGGCAGTGTTGCACGCGACTACAATAAGTTTGACCCCCTTCTCTAATAGAAATTCTACAATTTCCTTTGAGAATCTTGTTATTGTCTCTTTCGATTTAGAACCATATGGAACTCTTGCAGTATCACCAAAATAGATAACATCTTCGTTTGGAAGAGTTGTAATAATTTCTCTTGCAACAGTTAATCCTCCTATTCCTGAATCAAATATACCAATGGGTTTAGTCATAATTCATTTGTTTTTCATAAACTTCGATAAATTCCTTCACTCCATCAACTATTCCCAGGGCGATGTTTCTTACGAAATTACTGTCCTTTAATTTTTTTTCACATTCTGGATATGATAGATACTCCCCTTCAACCAGAACAGCGGGCATATATGCACCTCTCAGTACATGGAAATTTGCCTGTTTTACACCTTTTGATGGTACTTTTGCCCTTTTTACAATTGACTCCAGTATAAATGCTGCCAGCTCTTTTGATTCAGTAAGATGCTCTGCCTGTGAAAGGTCCCACATTATTGATTCAAGGTCTGGTGTTATTTCTCTATCTTCAAATTCTATTACACTATTTTCTTTTGCCTCAACAGCCCTTTCCCAATCGGTTCTTGCCTTAGATAAAAAATATACTTCACATCCTCTGACATTTCTGTTTTTATAGGCATTCATGTGTATTGAAACAAAGATATCAGCTCCTTTCTTATTGGCAATATCAGTTCTTTCCTGGAGAGGTATAAAGACATCGGTGTCTCTTGTCAGGATACAGTTGGTACCCAACTTGCGTAACTCATCAGCTACAATCAGTGATATTTTTAGTACAACATCCTTTTCTTTTGTTTTATTAAGACCTATTGCACCAGGGTCCTTTCCACCATGTCCAGCATCTATCACAATTTTTTCAATCCTAATCTTTCTATCGAGAAGAACAATCTCATCATCTCTTAAATCAGCCAATAAATTAAATCTACTCTTAAGAAGAGGAATAAGCATAGAAGGTGAGATAAATACTTCATCATCTTGCTTTATTACAGGCAAAGGAAAATTATAGGGTTTTCCATCGATTGTTATCCAGGGTGATTTGTCGGTAAGTACTATATTCTGATTTCCCTTTTGCCAGAATATTCTACCGCTCTTCTGAAGGTAATTTATTTTACTATCCAGAAGTTGAGATATTGGTTTTAGGCTTAGATATCGATGTCCATTAAATTCTTTTACAGGGACATCTGTCTCCACACCATTATAACTTGCCGTATAGATGCATAAAAAAAGGAATAGTTTAAACATGGCTTTTCATGTTTATACCAATATTGAAGTTATTAGTTATTATGTCTGACAATATTTCTCTTTAACTGTCTTCCAATTGTTCTTCTGACCTCTCTTTTCATTTCACGTTCCCTGATCTTTTCACGCTTTTCGTATTTTGCCTTTCCTTTTGACAAAGCAATTTGAAGTTTGGCTTTACCGTTTTCATTTATGTACAGTGAAATGGGTATGAGAGTAAATCCTCTTTCCTCTACCCTGACATATAGTTTTTTAATCTCATTTTTATTTAGAAGTAATTTTCTTTTTCTCCTTGTTGGGATAGGATACATTGACTTTTCATATGGAGCAATGTACATAGCAATTACAAATATTTCGTTATCTTCTATAATACAGTAGGAATCACGCAGGTCAGCCTTCCCCTCTCGTATTGACTTAATTTCACTTCCTCTAAGAGCTATACCTGCTTCATATGTTTCAAGAATAAAGTATTTATGCCTTGCTCGCCTATTTTCTATAGATTTCATCGACCTTCCCTGCCTTTAGACATTTGGCACAAACCCATATCTTTTTTGATTGACCATCTACCTTTACACTTACTTTTCTTAGATTAGGTTTCTGATATTTCTTGGTAACATTGTGAGCGTGACTCACATTTGCTGCAACAAGTCTTATTTTGCCACATATTGCACACTTAGCCATAATTCCCCCCAGAGTCTAAAAAGTATTGTTAAAAAACTTTAACCACAGAGTTAAGAAGCGATAATTTAAATTTATAAGTAAAAAACAGAGACTTGATACCTGCCAGCAGACAGATAAGAGATTGTATCTTTTTTCAACAGGGATTTATAGAGATTGAAAGAGAATTTTTTTCTCTTACAATCCCTGTTAATTTATTTAAAAAATTTAATACAGATTTTCGTGCCTTATTATACCATCTTTTTTGGGATTTGTCAACTATTTTTACAGAGAGCTCCGAAAAACTACCTTAGTTATGGTACAAAAATAAAATTTTTTCTTGACAAATTGGAAATTTTATATTATAATAATTATGAAAATGAAATGCAATTTCAAAAATAATGAGCTTCTATCCGTAAGGAAATACCTTTACGAGAGGGGATTGAAACATTCCCTGAAAAGGCATACTATTGCTGAGGTATTTTTTAGAGAAGACAAGCACCTCAGCGTAGAGGAGTTGTATAATAAAGTTAAGGAGGAAGAACCAAAAATAAGTTTCTCTACTGTATACAGGGCTTTAAAACTTTTAAAGAAGGCAGGACTTGCAAAATCATCAAGATTTATGGATGGCATTACACGTTTTGAACCAGTTCACCCAGAGGAACATCATGACCATTTAATATGTATCAAGTGCGGTAGGATAATAGAATTCAGTAGTAAAAATATTGAAAAACTTCAAAAAGGAGTTGCAAGTAGACACGGATTTAAACTTTTAAGCCACAAATTAGAGCTTTATGGTTATTGTGATAAATGTAAAAAAAAGGGGTAGAATAAGGATTATAAAAATGGAGGTATTTTGGTAATTATTAATTTATCAAGTATGAGAAATGGACAGACCGGAAAAGTAACAGGGGTTGGCGGGGGGTTTGGTCTACGACGTAGATTAGAGGCTCTGGGCATAAGAGTGGGTGTAAATATAACCAAGGTTTCTGGTGCAACGAGACGAGGTCCCGTAGTTGTTAGAGCCGGTAACACAACTGTTGCTGTTGGTCATGGAATGGCAAGAAGAATAAGGGTGGAGGTTGTATGAAAATACTTCTAATGGGTAACCCCAATGTTGGAAAGAGTGTTATATTTTCAAGACTTACTGGTGCGAATGTAATAGCTTCAAACTATCCCGGGACGACTGTGGAGTTTACCAGGGGTTATATGAGATTGAACGGTGAGAGGGTAGAGGTTATCGATGTACCTGGCACATATACTCTGGAGCCTACAAGCAGGGCAGAGCAGGTTGCGGTTGATATGTTAAAAGAAGCAAAGGATAGTTCCGATAACATAGTAATAGACGTAGTTGACGCCACAAATCTTGAGAGAAATCTAAATCTCACACTGCAATTATTAAAACAAGATATACCCATCTTAATCTGTCTTAATCTTTGGGATGAAACAAAACATGTTGGAATTAAGATAGATGTCGATAAGTTAGAAGAGATTCTTGGAGTTCCGGTAATACCTACCTGTGCCTTATCAGGGGAGGGCATTGCGCAATTGATAAAAAGACTTCCTGATGCTAAATCAAAAACATATGAATTTGACGAAGAGGATAGATGGAGCGAGATTGGTAAGATAGTAGAGAGCGTTGAAGATATAACTCACAGGCACCATACATTTCTTGATAGGCTTGGAGAGGCATCGATAAAGCCTGCAACGGGTATTCCGATTGCAGTGGGTATTCTTGCAGCAAGTTTTGCTATTATAAGATTTATTGGGGAATCGCTTATTGCTTATCTTTTTGAACCAATATTTGAGCATCTGTGGAAACCAGTTATTATAAGATTTAGTGCTATATTAGGTTCGGGTGGTTTTATACATGATATATTGGTAGGTAAACTATTCCTATTAAATTCTGAGACCGAGGAATTCATAAGTGGCATTGTTCAAACAGGGAAGATGATTGCAGGCAATTCAGTTGTTGTAAAAACCATTACAGGAGAATTGATACCTGCTGAGGTAACTATAGATTTTACGCAGTCTATGGGACTACTTTCTACTGGTCTATTTGTGCCATTTGCAATGGTGCTTCCATATATTATAGCCTTTTACCTTATACTTTCATTTCTCGAGGACTCAGGATACCTACCGAGACTTGGTGTGCTTTTAGATAATTTTATGCACCGTCTTGGTCTTCACGGACTGTCGATAATTCCCATGCTTCTTGGACTCGGCTGCAATGTTCCAGGAGCACTTGCAACAAGGGTGCTTGAGACAAAAAGAGAGAGGTTTATTGCAGCAACTTTGATGGCGATTGCTATTCCCTGTATGGCTCAAATTGCAATGATCTTCGGGCTTGTTGGAAAGTATGGTATTAAAGGATTGTTTCCTGTTTTTGGAACGCTTTTTGTGGTCTGGTTTTTACTTGGTATAGCAATGGCTAAATTCCTTCCAGGAGAATCTCCTGAGATTTTCGTAGAAATCCCACCATATCGAATACCGAACATAAGGGCACTCTTAAAGAAACTCTGGATGAGAACACACTGGTTCTTAAGAGAGGCAATTCCCTTCGTTCTATTAGGGGTGTTTATTATAAATGTTCTTTATTCGCTGCATGTTATTGACTTTTTCGGCAGGATTTTCTCACCAGTGGTAAAGGGTGTACTTGGCCTACCCGGTGAGGCAGTGGCTGCACTTATAATTGGTTTTTTGAGAAAGGATATTGCAATAGGTATGCTTGCGCCGCTCGGGCTTTCGATTAAGCAATTAATAATCTCATCGGTAGTTCTTACGATGTATTTTCCCTGTGTTGCGACCTTTGCAGTGCTTGTGAAAGAGTTAGGAGTAAAAGAAATGTTAAAATCGACCATCATTATGGTACTATCAGCACTACTTGTGGGAGGAGCACTGAATCTCATTTTGAGGTAGTGTGGGTTACAGATTGTAGATTGCAGATGGGTGATGGACGATAGGTGATATGTGGAATGTTGAGTGGAATGTTTAGTGTTAAATGTTTAATGTTGAATGGGAACGAAATGTTAAATGTTGGATGTTAAATGTTGTATGTTTAATGTTGGATCTGATAGGTAACAGGTGATGGTAGGAGCAACGTCCTCGTCGGGACGAAAGGTAGGTAGCCTTTTACAAGCGCAAAGAAGAAAGATTTGTCGAAAAGTTAAGAATCAAGTTTCGTCTTTTTTTTTGGAAATATAATGAAAATGAAATGCATAATCATAACTGTATAGTTACTAACTCTAAAAGGGGGTAAAATATGAGTAGATTGACCAAAGGAGTTTTTTATCTCACGGGACTGGTTGTAGCGGGTCTTCTTTCTTTCTATAGTGGAAGGCTTAGTGTAAGGTCGCAAACCGTATCTGAACTTTCGCCCATCTTCATCTATGATGAAGATGATCTGCTTGAGCTCTCAATAGAGGATATTGGAAAATATCATGGGGATGTATGCCCTTGTGTAGTAGTCGCTTTCAGAGCTATTCAGGCAGCCATTTCGAGGTTATGGGATGGCGAAATACCGCAGAGAAGTGACTTCAGGATAATTACGAAATGTCCAACCCAGGGGTCACAGGATGTTTTTGATTTCACTACAAGAGCAAAGACAGGTAAAAACAGAAATGGTGATTTCAGGATTGAGCTACCGGAGGGAACGAGTTTTGAGAATCTATCTGCCGATAATTTTGCATTCATCTTCATTCGAAAATCCACAGGGGATTCACTTGAGGTCCGGGTTAATAAAGAGATTTTCCCAGAAGGTTTTTTAAAACTAAGGAACAAGGTGAAATCAGAAAAGGCAACCAGAGAGGAGAAAGAGATGTTTGAACTTGTCAAACGAGAACTCAAATATAGGTATATGAGTTTATCAGCAGACGAGTTCTTCGTGTTTAATGGCGAGTAACAGTATATTCCCCTGTAAAACTAGGAGAAAAGGGGCTAAGATGTCCAAGAGATGGACAATAATGGTGTCGGTTATCCTTGATATTCGAGGTGAGCTCGACCGTCGAGCTTTATGAAAACATCTTGTCTATATTATCCCATTCTCTATATTGTTCACCACATCGTTGCCATCTGGGCTACGATTCTTGCCTGCAGATGGACGAGACTGAAGGGCAACGAGGCAAAAAACGCGCAGGAGGGAAATTATGATAGGTATTTATAATCTATGGCTTTTCTTTGTACCCGGGTACGGAATAATCTGGGCTTCGATGATATGGGCTGATCGTAAACGCGAGAAACCCATTGAAGACCCTGAATTTTATCAGATGCCCGGCGGTAAGAAATGTATGGCTATTGGCTGGATATGGATCATCGTATTACTCGTGATTTGCCTCTTCACCTCCGTTAACTTTGGAATTCTTTTCTGGATCGGTCTGCCTTTTTATCTGTTCGGAATAGTCTTGAATCTTGTTGCAATGAATTCATTCGCACAATTTACAGGTGAACTCAACACAACGGGGATTTATCGTTATTCAAGAAACCCAATGTATGTTGCCTCATTTTTCTTTTTGTTGGGACTGTGTCTTATAGGTTGGTCTACAACGGTGTGGAGCATCGTTCTCTTTATTTTTTTTGTCATCTCCACACCTTTCTATCACTGGACCGTTCTTCTTGAGGAGGCTTTCATGGAGAATAAGTACAGAGAGACTTACCGAGAATATATGAACAAGACACCAAGATATATAGGAGTACCAAGATGAAAACTTTAATAATCTATATTTCAATACATCATAAGAATACTGAAAGGATTGCTAAAGTAATGGCTGAAGTCCTTGAGGCACCGCTGGCAAAACCACGCGAAATAGACATAAACAGTCTTGCAGAATATGATTTGCTCGGTTTTGGTTCTGGAATATATTTTGGAAAACATCATAAAAGTTTATTAAAACTGGTTGATAAACTTCCTAACTTGAAAGGCAGGAAAGTGTTTGTTTTTTCAACCAGTGGGGTAAGTAATGTAGGGAATTTTATTCATAATATTCGCCACAAAGTTTCTAACTTTCATATCCCATTAAGAGAGAAGTTAGTAAAGAAAGGCTTGGTTATAGTTGGAGAATTTACTTGTAAAGGATTCGATACTGTCGGGCCATTTAAACTTATTGGTGGAATAAGTAAAGGCAGACCCAATGAAAAAGATTTAGAAAAAGCAAGGAAATTTGCGAAGAATTTATTAGAAAACTTACACAGGAGATGATGAATGCTAACTGAGTTTTATACAAATCCCCTTTTCTGGATAGGTCTCTATCTGGTGGGTTATATTATAGCAATAGTAGCTCTCAGCTCATCTGGAGTGCGTATAAAGGTTGAAAACAAAATTCCCAAGCCTCTTACGAGAATCTTTATTTTGTTAACTTTTGTAGCGCCGCCTGTTATTCTACCAATTACTAAGGGACCGAAGATGAAAATTCCAACACCTGTCGCCTTAACTGTGGGGATAGTTCTTTTAGGGATAAATTTCATCATCAAGATAGTAGCTCAAAGGCAGATAGGGGTCTCCCCTGCATTAAAAAACAAAGCAAAATTATATACGACAGGTATATATGGAGTTGTTAGACACCCTTTATATATGAGCAATGGGTTACTGGCTTTGGGTATAGCTATTCTCTTTAAATCAATGTATGCCCTCTTGTTCTCGATTCCCTATGCTCTTCTTTATCTACTTATTATACATTTTGAAGAGAAAAATCTTCTGGAGAGATACGGAGAAGAATATAAAGAGTATAAAAGAAAGACTCCCTGGAAGATGATTCCAAAAGTAATTTGAAACAATCCAAAAATGAAAAATTTGTTATTTATAATATCTCTAATCTTTGTTGGGCAAACCCTGGGATGTTTGGTCGGATTAATAAAGATACCAGGAAAAAGGTTTTTATATGCTTCTCTGGCATTTGCTGCTTCGATGATGTTAGGTATATCATTCCTTCAATTGATACCTGAAAGTCTAAAAATCATACACTTCTATCTGGTAATAATCTCTTTCTTTCTTGGGATAATTATAATGCGAATTGTAGACTATCTTCTGCCCCATATAAATCCTGAATTGCTTAAAAAAGAAAAGCCATCCATTAAAAGAAGTGTTACTATGCTTGTTATCGGTATGGCTTTGCATAATCTGCCAGAAGGGCTTGCAATTGGTGTTGGGTTTGCTTTGACACCTACACTGGGAATTATGATAGCAATTGGAATCGCGGCACAAGATGTCCCAGAAAATATCGCAACGATCGTACCTTTGTACGGCTTGACTAAAAAGAGAATGAAGTCATTTATCATAGTAACAATCACAATATTGTTCGAACTACTTGGTTTTATTTTTGGATACTATATTTTAAGAGAAACCTCACTGAATATATTGGGAGCCTCTCTTGCACTTGCAGCAGGTTTTATGACCTACATTTCAATTGAAGAGCTAATTCCAGCAGCACAGATAAAGAATAATTTAAAAGTAGGTGTTTTCAGTATCGTTATAGGTATAGTATGTGTTTTATTAATTAATCTTTTAAGTTGTTAGTAAAAAGGAGGAGAGATGGGTAAAAAGGGGTTAAAATGTCTACTGTTTGTATTGGTTATCTTTGGTGGTACTTATCTAACTCTATCAATGGTTTATAAACTTGGAACACTGGCGATTATTATTGCAGGTTTAGTGTTATCTGTACTTGGAGTTGGCTTTCTTTTTGGCTCAATAAGTGTTACTGGTAGAGCGAGGAGAGCCTACTATGGTATATTTTCTGGATTATTCCTCTGGGGGGTTCTGGGTGAAGTCATTGAGAGACTGGGTATTTTAGCGATTGCTGATTGGCAGATGTTTCCCATTTTGGCATTTTTTACCTTTTTAATAGTACTTTTTGGAATTAAAAAATACCTACCAGCAGGAATTATGTTCTCTCTTGGACATTTTAATGCTATATGGCTCTTACATTTCATCATGATAAACCAGTTTGAACTTATGTCGAGAACGTCATGGGTCACTTATGCAAGTTGTCCCTTGTTTTTCCTTCTTGCTATCTTTTTTGGATTCAAGATGACCAGAGCCAAGAATATCTCAAAGAATATGGCTTACTCATTAGCCCTCCTTTTAACATCCTGGACAGTTCTTGAATATTTATGGGGATGGAGAATTCTACCCGGTCCCTGGATGATACACTAAACCATTATCTACAAAAAAGGTGGGGTCAGGCTGGAATCTGGAATATAGACCTTGTTATTGGGTGATAAGTAAGGAAACTTATCTTTTGCAATTAGTATTAGTACGATATATACATATGAATCCAGTACGAGCAAAAATAGCAAAAAACTCTTCAGATGATATATGAAGTAGCTATATTCCAGATTCCAGCCTGACCCCCGTTATTAAATTTTTTTCTTGACAAATCGAAAAATTTATGGTATAATGAAATGAGCATATGCTCAAAATAAAAGGATTATGGGAAGAAGAAGAAGGTGTAGATGGGTTGGTCATAGACCTGCGGTTGAATTTTTTAAACCGAGGGGTGTGCCTTATAGGACTCTAAAACATGTAACCCTGACAATAGGAGAGTTTGAGGCGATGAGATTGTCTGATCTTATTGGTTTACACCATGAGGAAGCAGCCAGTCGAATGCGTGTTTCTCGTCAGACTTTTGGGCGTATACTTAAAGAAGCACATAGAAAGGTTGCGGAATGTTTTGTATATGGAAAGGCTTTAAAGATAGAGGGGGGCAACTACGTCATCGTGCAGAGGTGCCTTGAATGTTACAATTGTGGCTTTGAATGGGAGGTTCCTCTTGAATACCCCTTGCCAACTTATTGCCCCGAATGTGGAGATTCATCTATTCAAATAATAGAGGGAAAAGGTAATGATAATTTAGAAAATACTAAAGACGAAATTTCATCCTAATAGATAATATAATAGAGGAGGAGATGTGGAGACGAGTGATAAATTAAAAAAAGTACTCTCGAAGATAAAAAACACGGTTCTTGTTTTTAGTGGTAAAGGGGGTGTCGGGAAAAGTACTATTGCAGCAAATCTGGCACTTATACTTGCTGATAAAGGGTTTAAGGTGGGCGTAATAGATGTAGATATTCATGGACCCAATCTTGCCAAAATTTTTGGTGTTGAGAAAGAGAGAATGAATGCAAAAGAGGATAATACAATAATCCCTGTTTCTGTCAATGATAATCTTAAACTTGTATCAATGGCTTTTTTATTACAAGATGAGTCTTCTCCTGTTATCTGGAGAGGTCCTCTGAAAATGAAAGTCATTCAACAATTCCTTGAGGATGTGGAATGGGGAGATATTGACTGGCTAATAGTGGATTCCCCTCCAGGTACTGGTGATGAACCCCTATCAGTTGCACAGTTAATTCCAGCAACAGGTGCAATAATAGTTACCACTCCTCAGGAGATTTCTCTGCTTGATTCAAGAAAGGCTATAAATTTTGCAAGAAAATTGGAGCTGAACATTTTTGGGGTAATTGAAAATATGAGTGGATTGGAATGTCCTCATTGCGGTAAAGAGATAAATCTTTTTAAGAAAGGCGGGGGTGAAAGAGTAGCAAATGAGATGGGAATACCTTTTTTGGGAAAGATTCCAATAGAACCAGAAATCGTAGATTCCAGTGATAGTGGTGAACCGTATGTTTTAAATAACAAGGATTCCAGTGCATCAAAGGCTTTTGCTGAGATAGTAAAAAAGATATTACGAAAAGACTACAGTCCAAAGACCAGTGAATAACAAATTTTAAAGGGTCGGGTCTTCAGATTTCAGTTTTGTGACCCTAATACCCTATTTTGGTTTTTGATTTTTTTAAGAGGAGGTGATTAAAATGCCAGGAGGAGATAGAACAGGCCCAGCAGGAATGGGACCTATGACAGGAAGAGCTGCAGGTTATTGTGCAGGCTATTCAGTACCAGGTTATATGAACCCTTATGGAGGAAGAGTTGGGTTTAGAGGTGCTGGTAGAGGTGGAATACCCTGGGGCGGAGGAAGAGGTAGAGCATGGGGTGGTGGAAGAGGTGGTTTTTTGGGAGGATACATGGGATATCCTCCACAAGCACCGTATTACGCCAATGCGCCTTATTATCCACCTGCCTATTCAGCTTATGACCAGCCTACGGTGGCTGAAGAGAAGGGCATTCTCAAGGAGCAACTTGCTGCTATGAAGGAGGAGATGGGGTCAATAGAGAAGAGAATGGCTGAGATAGAGAAAGAAGAAAAGAAGAAGTAGTGATGATAAGACATAACAGGGGGAGTAATACTCCCCCTGTATGATATTTGTGTTAGTATGATTGATTGTATCTATGGGTATTGAAAGAGATACAAACTGCTTTGTTTGCGGTAAGGATAATCCAATAGGTCTTCATCTTAAGGTTAAGAAGACAGAAAAAGGGGTAAGGGCAGAATTTACTCCCAAATCTCTATATGAGGGTTATGAAGGATATATACATGGTGGAATAATATCTGCACTTCTTGATGAGGTTATGGTATGGGCTGCAAAGTTAATGGGAAAGAGGGTAATGTCTGCCGAACTCTCAGTAAGATTTAAAAGACCTGTTCCTGTGGATAAGACTATAACAATTGAAGGCAAGATAACCGATGTAAAGAAGAGATTACTTTACGGTGAAGCGTATATCTATAACGATGAAAATACAGTACTCGCCACAGCAACCGGGAAGCTCGTGGGAATGGAATAGTATTTTTTACAGATTACAGATTGTAGATCACGGACACTAATCACCGATAACTGATTACCAATGACTGATAATCGGTACCGTGTTGACTTCGTGCCTTTATGGACTGTTTTGGTTTTTTAATTCACAAAATCTTGTTAATCTGCGTCCAATTTTCTAGGAGGTGAAATGAAAATAGCAATAACATCAATAGGTAGTGAGATTGAATCGAAGGTAGATTCTCGTTTTGGAAGATGTGATTATTTTTTTATATACGATACCGAAACGGAGAAGACAGAAAGTATAAAAAATGAGGGTTCGGGTGCTATGGGGGGTGCTGGTGTCATATCTGCACAGACTATAATAAATAGAGGGGTTGATATTCTGATTACGGGAAATGTGGGTCCAAACGCATTTCATACACTTACTGCTGGCGGTGTAAAGATATACGGAGGCGCAACCGGAACAGTAAGAGAGGCGATAAAGAAGTATGAAAAGGGAGAATTGAATGAGTTGTCCAGTTCCTCAGTACCACCACATTTTGGAATGAGCAAATGATTTCACTGATTACACAAGATTATGATAACACGAATACCACGAATTAGACAAATTGTCACAAATAAAATTCATTTTCGTATAGTTTGCATTTTTCGTATAATTCGTGTTTAACAATATGTGCGATCTGTGGTTATATTTTTACATTACTTTAATATAGATACTGTGAAAAATAATATGAAAGAATATGAAAAACCACACCCGTCGGCGGACGAGCAGGGAGGACATTCACCCTGCACCTATGCATAGGTGCAGGGCAGGGAGTAAATTTGAGGTAGAAAATTAAGAAAAAAAATAGAAAACCTCTGTGCTCTCTTCTATTGAACCCAAAGTTTGCCAGAGGTGAGCTATAAGCAAGAAAAACGCTGATAGTGAATTTGAGTACACAGAGAAAAATAAATATTATCTCTCTGTGCCCTCTGTGGTTTATACTTGCATAGCAATATTAAAAGATGGGATAAAAAGATTGGTCTTATAGGAGTTTACAGAGGGGGAGGAATATAAATCTTTTATAATGCCTTAATACTAAAGATTCTCTGTGCTCTCTGTGGTTATATTTTTACATTACTTTAATATAAATGAGGAGCTTGTATGAAAATAGCAATATCAACAGATGGTGAAAATGTATCTCCACACTTTGGAAGGTGTCCCTGTTTTACAATAATCGAGATTGAAAATGGTAAACTTCTGGGTAAGGAAGTAGTCGATAATCCTGGTCATCACCCTGGATACCTGCCCCAATTTTTCTCTGATATGAAAGTAAAATGTATTGTTGCAGGCGGGATTGGTAGAAGAGCAACAGGATTTTTTAATGAAATAGGAATAGAAACCATAATAGGAGTGTCAGGTAAGGTTGATGATGTGATAAATAAGATACTCAAAGGAGAACTTAAAGGAGGCGAGAGTTTCTGTATACCGGGAGCAGGGAGGGGTTATGGAATTGAAAAGGATGAATGCGACCACTAACTCAATAACTTCAATATACTATTGTTAGTCAGAGACAATAAAAAATTTATACAGAAGTATCCATATTATGTTTTATTTTTGATGTTTAATATTTCATATTTGATTTTATTATGAGGGGGTGATAAAAATGCCAGGAGGCGATGGAACAGGACCGACAGGAGGTGGGACTGGAAGGAGAGGAGGTGGAGGAAGAGGAATTGGACGTATGGGTGGTAACCGCCCAGGTGCGGGAGCAGGTGGTTATTGTGTATGCCCTTCCTGCGGAACTAGAATTCCTCATAAGGTAGGTATTCCTTGCTATGATGAGACCTGCCCAAAGTGCGGAACAAAGATGGTAAGAAAGTAGTGTCAAAGAAATATGGAAGAAACCACAGAGGACATTCACCCCGTTAGATAGTATCCCATTAGATAGCGAGCATCTCACGGGACAAGAACATCTAACAGGGCAGGGAGTAAAAATTAATTCTCTGTGGCTCCCCTGTTAAATAAAGTACCAGATATGATTACCTGTACTTAATTTTGAAACTATTTAACAGGGTGAATCAAAAAAGCAAGAACCAAAATTAACCACAGATAGACACAGATGTTGCCTAACGGCGACCTTCGGTTCACAGATAAATAAAAAACTTTGAAGTAAGAAACAATCAGCGTTAATCTGCGTCAGAGAGAATAGAAGTCATCCGTGTTAATCGGCGTCAAAAAAAACATAGAAGTATAAGGTAAAGCGATTAGTCTTACATATCTGCCGACAAGCAAGATAAGAGGACACAGAGAAAAGGAATAAAGATCTTTCATAAATCTTTAAAGAATCAAAATCTCTATGGTTCCCCTGTTAAATAAAGGACCAGGAATGATTACTTATACTTAATCATGTGACTATTTAACAGGGTGAATCTGTGGTTAAGTCTTTGACGAGAATAGGAGGTTAAATGTTCAGGGTAATTTTCGAGTTTGGTGGGCTTACTATCACTACATATGGAGTTATGCTTGCACTGGCATTTATTTTGGGTATCCTGCTGGCAGAGAGCAGAGCCAAAAGGTATGGCAGTACAAAAGACCTTGTAAGTGCTCTTTCCTTTTTAATACTGGTTGGTGCAATTATAGGTTCCCGCCTATTTTATGTGTTTACTCATGCATCGGACTATAAAGCAGAATGGTGGAGAGCCTTTTATGTATGGGAAGGTGGGCTTACATTTTATGGTGGCGTAATACTTGCGTTAATTATGTGCCTGATATGGATAAGGCGAAAGAAACTCAATTTTGGAAGACTTGGTGATATAATTGCGCCGTCGTTGGCTCTTGGAGTTGCTATTGGTAGAATTGGCTGTTTCTTGAATGGATGCTGTTTTGGTAAACCATCCAATTTTGGAGTAGTGTTCCCCCCTGATTCTCCCTGTGCATGGGAGTTGGGTGTGGGAGTAAGAGTACATCCAACACAGCTTTATTCAGTCTTTGCAGGGTTCTTTATCCTTGGAATTTTACTCGTCTTAGAGAGGAAAAAGAAGAAATTTAATGGAGAACTGTTATTATGGTTCTTTCTGCTGTACAGTCTGTGGAGATTTTTTATAGACTTTATAAGATACTATCCCACTTCTACATATATATTTCCCAATATCACCAATAACCAGGCGATATCTATAATTATATTTATTATATCTGTTATAATAATGATAGTAGGAAATAGAAAATTGGCGAATAAGAAGATATAGAGCAAGAGAGCTATGCTTAAGCTATATCTTGAATAATTTTAGAAACTTTATTATTTCAGGGATTATGGTTGTTTCTTTTGCAAGTGGCAAGGGTGGTACAGGAAAAACAATCGTCGCAACCAGTCTTGCGTTATATGTGAGTGAGAAAGGAATAAATTTAATATTTCTGGATTGTGATGTCGAGGAACCAAACTCGGCATTATTTTTGAAACCTCTCATACGTAAAACCAGTAAAGTCGGTATCCCAATCCCCATAGTAGACTTCAAGAAATGTACATATTGTGGTAAGTGTGCAGATGTGTGCACATACAATGCAATTGCTGTTGTAAAGGATAATGTTCTGGTTTTCCCTGAGCTTTGCCATGGGTGTGGAGGGTGTTTTCTTTTCTGTCCCGAAAAGGCTATATCAGAAAAGATAAGAGATATTGGAGTCATAGAGGAAGGAAATACTAATGGGATTAAATTTATCCAGGGACGACTGAACCCAGGGGAGTCTATGGTAGTGCCCTTAGTAAGGGAGGTAAAAGAAAAAATGGTAAATGATAGTGAAACCACCACCATAATAGATGTACCTCCAGGTACATCCTGTCCTGTTGTTGAATCCATAAAAGGAAGTGATTTTGTAGTACTTATTACAGAACCCACACCATTCGGGTTGAATGACCTAAAACTGGCAGTTGAAACAGTTAGAAAATTAGAAATAGATTTTGGTATTATTATCAATAGAGTGGGTATTGGTGATGAGAAGGTTGAGGAATATTGCAAACTTGAGAATATTCCAGTTATAGCGAAAATTCCTTATAGTAGAGATGTAGCAGTCCTATATTCTTACGGAATTCCAATGTTAATCGAGGGAGAGAAATACAGGGAAATTTTTCATAGGATATGGGAGGAGATAATATCAAAAGTCAGATAGTATAAAATCTATAGAGGTAAAGGATGTTCAGGCAAATAGTAAAAGAACTCAGAAGACATGCCCCATATACTCTATTGGGAGCCCTTACAGGGATTGTTATTATGATTATTTTTTGCAGACTCCCTTTCAGGGTATCATACAATATCTTTTATGTCCTACATCCTGTTCACATTATATTTAGTGCGCTTACAACATCGGCTATGTGGAAACTCCACACGGATAGGTATAATCTCTGGGTAATGCTTCTAATCGGCTATATAGGAACGATATGCATAGCTTCATTGAGTGATTCAATAATTCCCTATCTGGGAGAGGTTTTGCTTAATCTCCCTAACAGAGGTGTTCACATAGGATTCATTGAGAAATGGTGGCTTGTAAATCCTATGGCACTTCTTGGTGTCGCAATTGCCTATTTCTGGCCAAAAACAGAGTTTCCACACTTTGGACATGTCTTGATAAGTACGTGGGCATCACTGTTTCACATCATTATGGCAATGGGCGAAATGGTAAGCTTTGGTTTTTATATTATTATTTTCCTTTTTTTGTTTTTTGCTGTCTGGATACCATGTTGCTCAAGTGATATTGTTTTTCCACTTTTATTTGTTAAAGAACGAAAATATGTTTAGACTGCATTCAAAAAGAGTGAAATATGACCCTTACAAAAAGATAAAAGAAAAAAGTAATAGGCTCATCTGAAATAATGAAACAAATAGCTGTCATAAGTGGGAAGGGTGGTACGGGCAAGACGATTATAACCGCCTCTTTTATCTCCCTATCAAAGAGTGCCGTTGCAGCAGATTGTGATGTTGACGCCGCAGACCTTTACCTTCTGTTACATCCTGAGATTAAGGAGAAGCACGAATTCAAGGGACTTCCAAAAGCGGAAATAATTCAGGATAAATGCACAGGATGTGGAATATGCTATGATGTATGCAGATTTGATGCAGTGCAAAAACCACAAAACAGTAAAAAATATTTTTCCATAAACCCCCTGTCCTGCGAGGGATGTAAGGTTTGTTACTATGCTTGTCTACAGATGGCAATAAATATGAAAGAGCAAATTTGTGGGGAATGGTATATATCTGAAACAAAGTATGGCCCCATGGTTCATGCAAAACTTGGTATAGCAGAGGAAAATTCAGGCAAGCTGGTCACAGTTGTAAGAATGAACGCAGAGATTGTTGCAAAGAGATATAAACTTGATTACATAATAGTAGATGGTCCACCCGGTATTGGATGCCCTGTTATTGCGTCTCTGGGTGGTATTGATTTTGCTCTTGTTGTAATAGAGCCCACTCTATCCGGGATTCACGATGCAGAGAGGGTTATAGAAGTGGCGAAACATTTTGGAGTGCCCCCTGGATGTGTTATAAACAAATATGATATAAATAGGGAAAACTCCGCGAAGATTGAAAAGTGGTGTAAGGAAAATGAAATACCTGTTCTTGGAAAAATTCCATTTGATAACCTGGTCAGTGAATCCATTGTCAAGGGTATTCCTTTTGTAGAATATAAGAATAATGCGACAAGCGGGATTATAAAAGGAATATGGAGAAAAATCATGAAAATTTAGAGGTTGATTATAGGGAGAAAAAATATGAATGGAGATAAAAAACAACCAAAGGTTGTTATTTTCAGTACTCCCAACTGTCCCTGGTGTGGGAGGGTTAAATCTTATTTGAGACAGAAGGGGATAAGATTTAAGAATATCGATGTCTCAAGAGACAAAGCGGCAGCAAGAGATATGGTAAGAAGAACGGGTCAGATGGGAGTTCCTGTGGTTTTGATTGGTTCTCGTCCCATTGTGGGATTTAATAAGAATTTGATCGACCGATTATTGGGACTCAAATAAAAGGGAGTAAGATATGGCTGAAGAAAAGGTGAAGTCTATAAATGACTCTTCCTTTGAGCAAGAGGTTTTGGACTCAAACATTCCCGTTTTGGTTGACTTTTGGGCACCCTGGTGTATGCCTTGTAAAATTGTTAGCCCAATTGTGGAAGAACTTGCCAATGAATATGAGGGAAGGGTTAAATTCTGTAAGCTGAATGTAGATTCCGATGGTCCTAATACCGCCAGGCAATACAGGATAGTGGGTATTCCAACACTTATCATCTTTAAAAATGGAGAAATAGCAGACGAAATAGTGGGAGTAGTTCCAAGGCACAATATCGCAGCAAGGTTAGATAAGGTATTAGGTGTTTTGTAGACCCAGAAAGACTGCTTAATGACCCCTTTATGGGTAGTGTCAAATAGAATATGAAAGAATATGACAAACCACAGAGGTCATTCACCCCGTTAGATAGTATCCCATTAGATAGCGAGCATCTCACGGGACAAGAACATCTAACAGGGCAGGGAGTAAATTTGATTCCCTGCCTGCGGTAGGCAGGTCTGTGCTCTCCAGATAGTTAGGTTTTTTTATTCTACAGGGATCTAAAGAGATTTAAAGAGAAATATCTTTTTTATTTTTTGGAGCCTTTGATCTCTTATATTCTCTTCTAATCCCTGTTAATATTATCTTTTACTTTTCAATCTCTTAAATTCTTTCCCCCCGCCAGGGCGGGGCAGGCGATCATTGTTTTAACTTATAAATTTTGACATTCTCTGTGGTTCCCCTATTAAATAAAGTACCAGAGATGATTACTTGTACTTAATTTTATAAATATTTAACAGGGTGAATCTAAAAAAGACTAAAATTAACCACAGAGGACACAGAGTATCTTTGAGGTAGAAAATTAAGAAAAAAAATAGAAAACCTCTGTGCTCTCTTCTATTGAACCCAAAGTTTGCCAGAGGTGAGCTACAAGCAAGAAAAACGCTGATAGAGAATTAGAGTACACAGAGAAAAATAAATATTATCTCTCTGTG
>JAUWGP010000005.1 GCA_030606335.1 Caldifarciminota bacterium | reverse complement strand
CCTTCAATAATATACAATTATCAGACTGCTATTGAAATCTTATATGTAAATCAGTCATTCAAGAATTCATCCAGCTCAATAGAAAAATCCTTGTCCAGAAATGTAGAGTCGTATCTTCCACTAATAAAAATGCTGGTGAAGAGATCAAGGTATAATGTTTTCAATATAAGAGCCATATATTGGTTTCTATCTTTAGCAATTACATCGATTAGGTCAGAACCAATGAAATTTCGAGCTATTTCAGAATTTGCAAATCTATCAGTTAATACATCTTTATAGCTATCAAACATGAAATTTTCATCAATGCAACCTCCAAGATGCTGTATCCACTCAACTACCGAATCAGGTAAATGCTCTACAACAATCTTATTATGGAACAGCTTTTTATTCCTGTTTAATCGCTGCAAACTAAATGCACATTTAATAAATTCATCATCCAAATATGGTAGTCGTAACTCAATAGAAAAAGAATTTAGTATTATACCCGCATGTTTCAAAATCCTGTATGGTCCATACTCATAAACCTTTCTTTTTACAGTATCGCTTAATCCAAGCTTGAAACATGAAAAATGAACTTCTTCTCTCTTTATAAAACAATAAACGTTTCTTATAAAGGATAACGACCTTAAAAATTCAACAATCTTAATCCCTATTGGAATTCTTTTTTTAATCTGCAATACTTCATCGCAGCAATCACCACTTATTACAATCTTGTTTCCCTTGCTTCTAATAAGTTTACCCAGGCTTAGTTTAACAAAATTTGACGGTAGATGTATTAAGTCTTCTTGTCTCCATATAATCTCAGGTAAATCCTTAAAACTATCTTTGTCTAAAAGATACCCGAAATATTCTACATTTTTATAATTTTTCGCAACCAATGAAGCATTCCCTCTTTCATCTCTTCCCTCTCTTCCACCCACAGTATATAGTCTAATCTTCTTATCTGAAATATCTCTTAAAGTATATAATAAAAAATTAGAATCATAGCCAGAGGATAAAGCTATGTTTAGTTCTTCAAGAGAATCTATCGACCTTCTAACACAGTCTCTAAATATTCCATAATAATTCTTTCTACAAAAATCCTCACTATAAATTTCACTACTATGTTTTGTAAAATTCAATAATTCTGGAAAATCTTTTTTCTTCGATATTCTCAGATATTGTCCTGGAACCAACTTGCTAACATTCTTTAGCAATGTATGTTCCCCTGGAATACAACTCTTTCTAAAAAAATGAACGACACCATCTCCGTTAATTTCTCTTTTAATACCACTTAATAAGAGTAACATCTTTAGACTTGTACTGAAGAAAAAATTTTCACTATGTACACAATAATAAAGATTTATGGGTGAAGAATGAATATCCTGAAATATAACTAATTGACGTTCTTTAATTCTGAATATAATAAGAGTAAAAAGTCCATTTAATTCTATTACAAGATTTTTACCTATAATACTATATAATCCAATTAATAAATCTAAATCCGATTCTGAATCAAGGTTATACTTTTCTCTGAGCTCATAGAAATTTTTTATCACACCAACGAAAGTTATTACAACTCCTTTTTTTTTATCGTATATATAGTTTTTCCGATTCAATCCTGATGATTGTATCCTCTGTGTGACAAAAAAGAAATTGTTAATAGAAAAAGTAGGATTACTATCAAATTTTTTTGTATAAGACTCTATAGAACTATTATTTAGGCTTAATGTCCCGTATATCAAATTCATAATATATGGTGTTATACTATCATTATTTAGTCTTCCCAGTAAGGTGATCTCTTACGAATATTTCAATAGTTACTTAAGGAAATCAATGTAAATAACTAATTAAAACCAGGAATCTCGTCGCTTACATTCTTGTCAGGATAATAATTTATAACTAATTAAATCAAATATTTCATATTATAAATCTTATTTTTATTATAATATAAAATTATTCCTTTGTCAAGGAAAATTAGGTTTTTGATATAACCCATACATTACACTAAGCGAAATTTATACCTTGAACTTACTCTGATAGTAAAGGTAATAAAAGGATAAGTTTAGATATTGGTTAAAGTGATTATAACAACATGGGTTTATTTTAAGGAGTGATATGCAGGCTGAAGCAAGTGATTATAAAGAAGGGATGAATTAAGAGTTTTTCTTAAATACCCAGACATTTAAACCGAACATCCTGAATAGACTTGACAGAACTAGTATCTAAGTTTACTCCACAGATAAATGCATCATCATACGTATGCATACCGTTTATATCTGACCTTACAAAAATATCGTTAATTCCCACTCGCGCCTTCAAATCATAGCCTTTAACGGGATGGGCAATTATATCTGCGGCATTCTCAAGATAAGGTCCATTGTAAATCTCCTCTCTGAAGAACACCCTATCAATAACCTTATTGTGTGTATCAGGGTCTTTAAATTCAAGTAGCCTTTGTTTAATCTCCTCTCTTATTTTATCATAATCTTCCTTTCTAACCGTTCCTTTTTCCTCTCTGCCTTTCAGGTTAACGTATATCCTTCCTGGGATTAGTGAGTAGCATAAGGAATCCTTATAATAATTTACAAGTGTCTTCTCTGCAAGAGATGATTCAAATTTTAAAAGACCCTCCTCCTCAAGCCAGGTATTTAATTGGACATCTGCTTCTATCCCACAAAACCCGTGGTCAGATAGAATTAACAACCTATCATCTTCTGAGAGCCTCTTGTGAAGTTGGGCTATCAAATCATCAAGTTTATTGAATAAACTCTTTATATCTAAGTAAAAATCTCCTTCGTTCTCCAGATCATCCCAGAAAAAGTGGAAAAGTCTGTCTGTCTCCATTACATGAAGTTGAAAGTAATCCCACATCTCTTTATCAATCAATTCAAAGGTTATCTCGAATCTTTTCACCATTGCCTTTTGGAGTTGCTTCATAAATTTCTTCTTCGATTCCCTTGCAAGCCAGGCATCAGGGTCTATAATATATCCTTTTGATTTTAGGAAATTGTTGAACGTTTCTGGGTATGAGCTTTTATCGATGTCCGTGCACAAAAAACCGGATACCAATATACCATTTACCTCCTCAGGAGGATAGGTTAATGGTACATTAATCACAATAACTCTTTTACCCTCACTTGAGAGTTTATGCCAGATAGTCTCTGCCTTTCTATCGATTGCTGTAGGTATTTTAAGATTGAAGGGACTGGGACTTCGATCCATAAACCCGAAAATACCATGTTCTGCTGGATTCTTTCCTGTTGAATAAGTTGTCCATGCTACAGATGATACAGTAGGATAAACTGAATTCATCCTTTTAGGCCCATGTTCCTGTGACAGTTTTGATAGAGCTGGCATCCAACCTTTATTGAATACATCTTTGAGAAAGGTATAAGGAACACCGTCGATTCCAAGGACGAAAGTACGTGGATTATTCATGGCAAAAGTAAAATGGTAAATGTAAATGGTAAAAGTAAAATGGTAAATGGCAAAGGTAATCAATTGACAATTTTCGATTGACGATTTTCTTATTGTTTCTCGCAAAGGCGCAGAGGGCGCAAAGGTAAAATAATCATTTAAATAAAAACTTTATATTTGCAATTGACGATTTCTTTAATGACTTAATTATTTACATTTCACTTTTTACATTTGACATTATTAATCCGTTATTATTCCACCTGCACAGATATTTTCTCCTTTTACAAGCACAAAACGACCCAGGGGGGGTAGTACACTAAATGGCTGAATTACAATAGGTTTCTTTGTTTCTATAATCACCTCACCAACCTCAAGGTTTTCAAGTTTATCAGCATTCTCCTCTATAACCTCAAGGGATGATGAATCCATTCTCCTTATAATCCTTGCAATCTTGCATATTACTTCCTGTGTTGCCAACCTAAGTGTTATTCTTTCATCCTTAATGAAATCCTCTTTATACATCCAGAATATATTCGCTCTGAATGTATCTACAATTGGTGGCTCTTTACCTAACTCACAGATAACATTACCACTGTCTAAGAAGACTGAATCCTTTGTGGTTATACCTATACTCTCACCAGCGGATGCAGAAGTTATATTTTCCATGAATTTTTCGATAGATTTAATCACAGCCTTTTTTTTATCTGGCATAATATTAACCTCGTCACCTTCCCTTATAATTCCTGACCCTATTCTCCCCACTGCTATTCTCTTATTGTCGATTTTATAAACATCCTGTATAGGAAATATTAGCGATTTATTCTCAAAAGGAAGTTTATTGTTTAAAGAATCCAGACTCTCCAGTACGGTTGGACCATCATACCATGAGATATTTTCGGACTTCTTAGCAACATTACCTCCCTTCTTCGCAGATATTGGTATGTAATAATCAGGAGTGAGGTTAATATAAGATAAAAAACTACTTGCAGCCTTCTTTACAGACTCAAATCTTCTCTGATCATAATTTATAAGATCCATTTTATTAAGTACAACAATAACCTGCGAAATATCAAGCATGCTTAGAATATTTGCGTGTCTTTTTGTCTGCTCCTTCACACCCTCTTCTACATCAATAATCAATATTGCAGCCTCTGCCTGAGATGCTCCTGTAAACATATTTTTAACAAATTCTACATGTCCGGGTGCATCTATTATTACATATTGCCTTTTATCTGTTTTAAAGAAAACCTGGGTGGTATCGATTGTCACACCCTGCTCGCGTTCCTCTTCAAGATGGTCAAGAAGAAATGCAAATTCCGTTTCCTTACCGAGACTTTTTGACGTCTTTTTAATCTCCTCTATCTTATCAGGGGGAAGAGAATCTGTATCATAAAGAAGTCTACCAATAAGTGTAGATTTACCATGGTCCACATGACCCACGATAACGAACTTTAGATTCTGTGTATCCATATTTAAGCTCCTATTATTTTTATAATAGTAAATGCACCTAAACCTATGGTTAATATAGCAATTGCTAACTTTAATTTCTTTGCACCAATTCTCTTAACGCTTATTGCAGAGAGAGGAACAGACAATACTGCTCCAATTATGATAAAGGGAGCCAATCTCCAGTCAATTGAATTTTTGGCTACTAACATATATGTTATTACACCCACAAAACATGTCAGCCCTTCCGCAACTGATGTAATACCAACAGCACTTCTACTCTCTATACCAGATAATATCTGACCGCTTGTTACTACTGGCCCATAACCTCCTCCACTTAAGCCTTTATTAAAAGATGCTAACAATCCCAGACCAATAATTTTCCTCCATGAAAAGCTGAAACTCTTATTTAGGGTTGCAAGGATTGTTAATCCCATTACAAGAACAAGGCAACCAATATAAAGTTTCAACCAGAATTTAGGAATGTTGACAGCAACAAAGACTGCAACTATAGTACCTACGATACTGCAAAGAGCCAGAACAAGGGTTATCTTAAGATGTATTGGAACACCCCTTTTGAAACTCTCTATGTATCCAAGAGTTTTAAGCTTTTTTACAATATCAGCGATATTAAAAGACTTGGGTCTTAAATTAACATTACCAACCTTTTGATGAAAGAAACCAGCCAATAGTCCACTAATGAGTTCTGATAACAAAACTGCCGGAACAATCTGCATGGGAGCAAAGCCTATAATCAAAAGTACGGGAGTAAGGGTCGTTCCATACCCCATACCAAGGGTTGAATCTATATATTCACAAAAAAAAGCCAAAAAGGCTACGCTAATAATAAATCCAAGAGAATATCCCAACATACCATCTTCCTTTATTTGGTCCCAGTGAAATATGCTACCCTGTTGAGATAGCTACTCATCACACCATAATGTAATATAAAACCTAATTACACCCTGTTAGATAGTTAACACATCTCACAGGGCAAGTATGGCAAGCAAAGCAAGTCGCATTTCACCATGATGTAATAAATAGAAACATTACACATGACAAGCGGGATAAATTGATCTGGTCCCGGTGGAATAGCTTCCTGCAGAAATAGCTCCCCCATGGAGTAGTTTACACACTCCACGGGGCGAGAAGCATTTCACAGGACAAGTCGCTTCCACCCCGCTGAATAGCTTCACTTCTACGGGACAAGCGGGATAAATTTGTTTGGTTAAAAGACAAGTAAAAAGGAAAAAGTAAATCGTTTACCCTATGAAATGAGCATCTATTTCATTAGGGTCCATCTTCAATTCACATTAAACATTAAACATGTAACATTTCGCGTTTAACTAATCAACTATTCAACTAATCGTCTACATATACCCCAATGACCTTAGCTTCTGCATCATATATGCTGATTCTTTATCTTGTGCCCTACCACTTCTCTCAGATATATTAGATGTTTTTAACTCATTAATTATCTTATCTATAGTATCTGCATCTGAATCTATTGGATTACAGCAGGTCTCACACCCGATACTCCTATATCTTTTACCATTTTTTGCAATATACAGGGAAACTGTTGGGATATTCTCTCTCTTGATATATTCCCAAATATCCACCTCTCTCCAGCCTAACATAGGATGAATCCTTAGATGTTCTTCTTCTCTGGCTTTTGTTTTATACTGATCCCATAATTCAGGAGGTTGGTCTTTGTAGTTCCATTCAAAATCTTCATCTCTTGGAGAAAATATTCTCTCCTTGGCCCTAATACCATGTTCATCCCTTCTAATAGCAAGATATAGTGCTCTGAATTTAAACTCATCAATAGCCATCTTCAATGCATCAGTTTTTAATTTGTTGCAGCAATCAAATTTACCCTTTTCAGGAGACATGCCTTCTTCTATTGCCTTTTCGTTTTTAGCAACAATAAGATTAAAATTCCATTTCTCTGCATATTCTTCTCTGAACTTATAAATTTCTTTAAACTTATAGGTTGTATCTATGTGTACTACAGGGAATGGTATCTTACCGTAAAAAGCCTTACGTATTATCCATAAGAGAGTTGTGGAGTCTTTGCCAATAGACCACAACAACGCTACTTTTCTGTATTGTCTGTAACCTTCTCTAATTATGTATATACTCTGGTTTTCAAGTCTTGAAAGATGATCCATTGTTACTCCTTTATTGAGTTTGTTGAGTTCATTGGGTTTGTTGAGTTAAAAGACAAGTAAAAAGTAAAAAGGCAAAAGTAACAAGGTTAAAGGATAAAGTAAATCGTCAATCATCATTACACATTCAACATCTAACATTGAACATTTAACATAAAACATTTAACATTACACATCCAACATTTTTTATCATACCGATCACTCTTTACTATTTATCGCTGGTTATTATATCACAGAAACACTTTTTTGTCAAGAGAAAAGCGCCTGTATATACTTCACATTTACCAGGAATATCTGATTGTATAGGTAATCTTTTGTTCTCCATTTCCTGCTATTTCGACCGAGAACTCGATAGTCTGTGCATCTTTCTTTTCATAGTCATGACTCGACCTTAAAATCTCCCAGTATCTACCAAGATGTTCTACTACCTGTACGGTTATTCTTTCATCCTTATGATTTCTGATACTGATCTCGTATTCCTCTTCCCTTACCCTTTCGGCTATCTTTATTGCTGATAACAATTTGCGCTCCCCTACTATATCAAACGCATCACCTATATATAACCTTATCGTCTCATCCTTTGGTGTGTGTTCAATTCTATCTTCGCCAGCAAAGAGGAGCGAACCATCCCTATCTCTCTTATAGACCCTGACCTTGCCCTGAGGAAGAGGAATCCCAAGTCCATTTTCTTTGGAGTTCTCAAACTCAAGCATAACCTTTACATCATTGTATCTGGTTCCATCATATATATATATCTTCTTTGTCTTTGTAGTCGTAGGATTTATAAATCTTATCTGTTTCTCTTCATTGGAGCGGATAGTCGTAGGCTCCTTCAAATCATAAAGATGATACTCAAAGAATTTCCTCTCCTCGAAACTGGGTGGGGCAGCTTTTGCTGCAAAAATGCCTGCTTCTGCAGCTAACATTCTTTTGAACTCCTCAACTCTATGAACAGCACCAGCAACCACCTTCAGTTTTGCATCCTCATAGGTAGTGCCGGTATGATTTGTAATTGTTACCCACCCTTCAATCTCCATCTCGGTATCATTCTCGTTCACTACACCAACATAATCAGCGTACCAATTAATTCCCGATGCAAGATAACTCACCTCACATTCTCTTTTGCCCCCTCTATCAACATCAAGAAGCCAGACAAGACTGGGTTTAAGAATAAGACCCTCAGGCAGTTCAGGTAAAATAACCCTACCAGGTGGGTTAATCCAGATATCACCATCAATTTCAAGGATTATACCACCACTTGCTGAGAGAAGTCGTGCAGTTTTTCGTTCTCTTTTTTTCTCATCAATCTCGAGTTCAAAATATATCTCTCTGCCTATATATTTTTCATACAGTTTCCATACTGACACAAGGTCATATTCGTAGTTCTGTTCAACCACGGATATACCAGTTGCGTTAAAACTAACAGATGTAGGATCTATAGTAGATGCAACATCCTCATACCTGAGTTCCTGTCTCCCCTTTTCGAGTTCAAATTCCCTTGTCTCGTTAATAAGACCAATATCATCGTTATATACAGTTATTCTCACCTCGCCAGGAAGCCTCGAAACAGACAGCATAGATAGGAAGATTATGAGAGAAACAAACAGTTTTATGTCTTTCATACGACCCCCTATAGTAAGATTAAAAATCAAATATCAAATAGCAAAAATCAAACAAAATAAAATTTAAAAAATAAAAATCATCAACAAAAAAAGTAAGATTAAAAATAAAAATTAAATAGCATATGAAGAAAGATTAAATATCAAAAATTAAATATCAAATATACAAATAAAAAATCAAATAGAATATAAAGAAAGATTAAATATCAAAGATTAAAAGAAAATGTCACAAATTGAAACCCCGTTTCTTCATGGCAATACCTTCTACTTTTTTGTGAATACAATATTGCCTGATTTTTCACGTGCATAGATTCTATCACCTTTCTTGAATCTTTCTTTAATCAAATCTCTTGAGAGAGGAACCTCAATAAGCATTCTGATTGCCCTTTTCAGGGGTCTTGCTCCTTCAGTTTTGCTACAGCCTTTCTCTTGAAGCAAATCTTTTACTTTATCATCTATCTTCAGTGTTAGCTCTTTTTCCTTTAACCTATCGTTGAGATATGAAATTTCTAAATCCACTATCTTTCTTATCTCTTTTTTACCAAGAGAACTAAATATAACAATTTCATCAATCCTATTTAAAAATTCTGGTCGGAAATGTTTTCGTAGAGCACTAATCATCATCTCCTCATAATTTGTTTGATTAATATACCCGGAGCCTAAATTTGATGTCATAATCACCATCGTATTCCTGAAGTCAACTGTCCTACCCTGACCATCTGTTAACCTTCCATCATCAAGTAATTGGAGAAGTACGTTCGCAACATCCGGATGCGCTTTCTCTATCTCATCAAATAATATTATAGAATAAGGTCTCCTCCTTATTGGTTCTGTTAACTGTCCTCCCTCCTCATAGCCGATATATCCAGGAGGAGCACCGATTAGACGTGATACTGTATGTTTCTCCATGTATTCGGACATATCTATTCTAATAATAGCTGTTTCCTCGGAAAAAAGAAATTTCGCAAGTGTCTTAGCAAGTAGCGTCTTGCCGACTCCAGTTGGGCCAAGAAACATAAAAGAGCCCATGGGACGGGATGGGTCTCTTAGTCCTGCTCTTGATATTCTTATAGCATCTGCTACTTTGCATACCGCCTTTTCCTGGTTTATTATTCTCTTGTGGAGGTATTCCTCTAACCTAAGAAGTTTTTCCTTTTCATCCTCCAGCATGTTATCGAGCGGTATACCAGTTTTCTCCGAGATTACCCGGGCTATATCCTCTTCACCAACAACCTCGTCTATTCCCCTAAGAGCAAACCATTCCTCTTTTTTCTTTCTATATTCCTCCGATAGTTTTATAGATTCATCCCTTAACTTTGCTGCAGTTTCATAATCCTGTGCCTCTACAGCCTCTTTACCCTTTTTATTTAACTTTTCAAGACTATTTTCCATTTCTTTTAACTCGGGAGGTAGAGAAAATATCTGAATTCTTAATTTACTACTCGCCTCATCCATAAGATCTATAGCCTTATCAGGTAGAAACCTATCTGTTATGTATCTATGTGATAGATTCACTGCCGCCTTTATTGCATCATTTGATATTTTCACACCGTGATGCTGTTCATATCTTGGGCGAAGTCCGATTAGAATCTTAATAGTATCATCTATAGTAGGTTCTTTTACATATACTGGGGTGAACCTTCTTGCAAGCGCCTCATCCTTTTCTATATACTTTCTGAATTCTGTGAGTGTGGTTGCTCCTATACACGATATCTCACCTCTTGCAAGCGGAGGTTTTAACATATTACTCGCATCGATTGCACCCTCAGCCGAACCAGCACCGGCAATGAGATGAAGTTCATCTATAAATAGAATTATCTCTCTCTTGGACTTCTGTAATTCTGTTATGACAGCCTTTATTCTCTCCTCAAACTCACCCCTAAACTTACTACCTGCAACCAGTGCACCCATATCAAGTTCAAGGATTCTCTTACCTTTAAGTATTTCAGGAACATCGCTACTTATCAGCATCTGGGCAAGACCCTCAACAATGGCAGTTTTACCCACACCTGCTTCACCTATAAGAGCTGGGTTATTCTTGGTTCTTCGAACCAAAATCTGTATACAAAGATTTATCTCTTCATCTCTTCCTATTACTGGATCAAGCTTCTCCTCTTTAGCCAGTTTTGTAATATCCCGTGAGAACCTTTCAAGTACCCTATAGGTCTCTTCGGCTTCTGGTCTTGTTATCCTCGCATTACCTCGAACCTCTTGCAGTGCATGATAGATATCCTCTTTCGTAATACCAGCATAACTTAATATATCCAGAGATATCCCACCACCCACATCAGAAATGGCAATTAGAATATGTTCACATCCAATATATTCATCCATCAGTCTTCTCGCTTCTTCCCATGCACTGTCCAAAACACGGCGTGCCCTAGGTGTAATATACGCCTGAGCAGCACCTCCTCTTTCGTAATCGACTCTAGGGCGATTTGCAAGGTCAGTCTCAAGTTTTGACTTAAGTACTTCGGTATCAAGGCCAAGTCTGTTTATAAGCTGTGGCACGACACCCTCTCTATCATCGAGTATACCATAAAATATATGTTCAACATCCAGTTCTGGATGACCATACTCACGCATCTTTGCCCCGGCAAGTTCAATCGCCTCCTGCGCCTTTGATGTAAACCTATCAAATCTCATTTTGGTTTGTTGAGTTCATTGAGTTAATATGTTGGGTCTAAGAGTAGTAGAGTCATTGTGTTGTTGAGTTTCAGTATCTCTTAATAATTAACAAATTAACTATTCAACCAATCAACTTTTATCCTAATTAACATTTAACATCCAATATTTAACATTTCCTCTAATTATCGAGACTGGGAAGTCTCTCCTACATATTTTCGTCCATCAAACGACGGACTCCTACCTTCCTTTTTTACTCCCTACTCTTATCGATTTACGCTTTACGCATTACATTTTACAGCTTTTCGCGACTGGGAAGTCGCTCCTACATTTCGCAACGAGGACGTTGCTTGTTTAGTTTGTTGAGTTCATTGTGTTTATTGAGTTTACTTAGTGCTTACTGCATAGTGCTTAGTACCTATTCTCCTCTCCGTTTCACCGTTTCTCCGTTTCATAGATTACTGATAACCAATAATACTTTACTTTACGCTTTACGCTCTGCGTTATACGCCATACGCATTACGCTCTACGATTCACCCAATTGTCAATCGTCACAAGCAATGGTCATTTGACCCAATTATATTATATCACAAATTGTCTAAAAAGTCAAGTATTTCATTCCCATATCCAAACAAAAAAAGATTTCTGAAAAAGTCCAGAAATCTCTGATTACAACGATTAAGAGAGCTCAGAGGTAGTTTTTCAGAGCTCTCTAAAAAACATCTTGACAATCAAGTGTTTTTATGGTATAATCCTATGTAGTTCTTATATTAACTCCACCTACCTATTATTAGGCAGAGAGGATGTAGAGGTTTGTTAGCTCCTTATTTTTTACTAAATCTTATCCCAGAAATCATATACTTAAATGTTAATATTAGACCTATAGATTTCAATCTTTTCATAAAGAGCTAATGAATTTATCTTGTTTTCTGTAGTCATATTGGTTAACATTTTAAATTAATTTTTGGGGGGATACATGAAGAGAAGGGTTGCACTATTCATTTGTCTGGGAATAATTGTAGTTCTTTTAATCGGTGCGGCAGAGAATATATCTTACAACCTTAATATGTTTAGTAATATTTTAAGGATAGTAAGGGATAGATATGTTGAAGAGATTGATCTTTCTGCCCTGATTAAAAAGGCTATTAGCGGGATGTTGTATTCCCTTGATCCCCACTCATCCTATCTTGAAGAAGATGACTACCGCGATTTACAGGTAAAGACACAGGGTAAATTTGGTGGACTTGGGATTCAGATAAGTATAAGGAATGGTTGGTTAACAATAATTGCACCTATTGAGGGAACACCTGCCTACAGAGCAGGTTTGCGTCCTGGAGATATTATATCGAAGATCGAGGGAGAATCGACGAGAGGTATAACAACTGATAAGGCTGTTAAAAAATTAAGGGGAACACCTGGAACGATAGTTACCATAACAATAGCAAGAGAGGGAATGGAAGAAACCGACTATACAATTGAACGAGCAACAATAGAGATAATGGACGTACCATACTATGGACTTTTAACTGAGAATATAGGGTATATTAAATTAGTAAACTTCTCAAATGGTGCAGTAGTAGAGGTTAGGAATGCGCTTGATGAACTTCACGACATGGGAGCTATCAAATTCATACTTGATCTTACCAACAATCCTGGTGGACTTTTAAACGAAGCTGTGAAAGTTAGCGACCTATTTATAGGCAAAGACAGCCTTATAGTCAGCACAAAGGGAAGAATGCCTAATGCGAATAGAGAATACAGAGCCATAAACAAGGCACACTATGGAAGGTACCCACTTGTTATTCTTGTTAATGGAGCAAGCGCATCAGCATCTGAGATTGTTGCGGGAGCTGTCCAGGACTGGTCAAGAGGAATCATAATAGGTGATACAACATTTGGTAAGGGTTCAGTTCAAACTATAGTTCCTCTGAGTGCTACTGAAGCACTTAAACTTACTACAGCAAGGTACTATACACCCTCTGGGAGGTGTATACATAAATCAGACACCCTTAGATTTCTACTCAAAAATCCTACTACAGACGAAAATGAATTTAAAACACTAAGAGAACCTATCAGAACGCTCTATGGTGGGGGAGGTATATTTCCTGATATATATGTTAAACCAGAAAAGACGCCCCAACTCGTTTGGCAGATATGGAGGAAGGGAGGATTCTTAAGTTTCGCTGCACACTTCACAAGACTCAATCCTGAACTTAAACGAAACTTCACACTTAAAGAAGAGGTATATGATGAATTCAAAACGTATTTGGAGGAGGAGAAAGAACTTGAGATATCTGACCAGGATTGGGACGAAGCAATTCCCTTCATTGAGCGATATCTCCGCGCGTCAATAGCTGAATCAGTCTGGGGTACCACGGGGAGATATGAAGAATCCTATCTTGTATACGATACCTTTGTAGCAAAGGCGAAAGAGGTTCTATTCAGTGTATCTACAGTTGAAGAACTTTTTGCAGAAATAGATAATGCCAACAATGAACACTAATTATACTAAGTAATAAAATTCCATCGAGTTAAAGTGCAAAGAAACTTTACACTTATTTTTTATATAAGAAAAACAATTTAACAGGGACTTTGAATTGACCCTGATGAAATAGATACTCATTTCACAGGGTAAACGATTGACGATTTTAGATTTCATTAATAACAAATGACTTTTAACTTAACAGGGACTTGAACGTGACTTGCTTGCCTTCGGCAGGATTGTATAATTGAACAACCCATCTGTCAACAGATTTTTATGTTTACAGGTATTATAGAAGAGCTGGGTAGGATAGGAAATATCACACGTCAGAGTGATGGTATTCTTATGCAAATACAAGCACCAAAAGTCACAAACGGTTCAAAAGTTGGAGAAAGTATAGCAGTAAACGGGGTATGTCTGACATTGAATAAGGTGCATGGAGATACATTCTCTACACTTATTATGAATGCAACCCTGAAAGCTACCAATCTCGGTCTCCTACGTAAAGGTGATTATGTGAATCTTGAAAGAGCACTTAGACTGATAGACAGATTAGGCGGTCATATTATTTATGGGCATATAGATGGTCTTGCAAAGTTAACGGCTAAAAGGAATAATATCATTGAGCTATTTATCCCTGTTGAGTTCGTAAAATTTGCGGTAGAGAAGTGTAGTGTTGCACTGGATGGAATAAGTCTCACTATCCAAACGCTGAATAAAAACATTATAAGGATAGGCATAACTCCCTTCACAGAAAATAATACCAACATAAAGTACTGGCGAGTTGGAAGTAAGATAAATTTAGAAACTGATGTATTGGTAAGGTGGTGTAACATATAACCTAAAAATTAAATATCAAATATTAGATACCAAAATTAACTGCACCTGTCCACGAATAGACAAATTAGTCGGGTAATAGTTTGTCATTGCCAAATCTGCGTGAGGTGTTTTTTATTATCAAAATTGTCCTAAAGTGAAGTAATAAAATTAAAGTTGCATGTTGCAGAGCGAACGATGATGGGATAAAAAAGTCTACCATCCTCATATAACTTAGCAGTAGCAAGCTACTGCACTCCAATAGAACTTGTATCTGGAGTGCAGTACCTTGGTAATGCATAGAAGATCAAGGTTTTGGGATAACATCTAATTATCAATTAAAGGCACATGGATAGAGTAAACCTTTACACACTTGGTTGTAGACAGAACCAGTACGACACTGAAATAATAAGAGAGGATTTTGAATCCTCTGGATGGCATGTTGTATCTAAAGATAATAATCCGGAGTGTATCATTGTTAATACCTGTTCAGTAACAAACAGTGCAGAGAGACAGGCAAGAAATCTACTAAATAGATTACTCAGAGAAAATCCCTGTTCAAGAATAATTATGACTGGATGCTATGCCAGGAATAATCCAAAAATAGATCCTAAAATTGAAATACTACCATCAAGGGATGATATCACAAGGGAATTTACACTTCAGAGTAATAAGTATATAACTAAATTTGCCAACCATACAAAGGCATTCATCTCCATTCAAAATGGATGTGACAGGTTCTGTTCCTATTGTATAATACCTTATCTTAGAGGAAATCCCACATCACGACCTAAAGAAGATATCGAGAAAGAAATACGAGCTCTTTTATCAACTGGTTACCGTGTATTCATACTTACTGGAATAAATATTGGTAGATATAGCTATAATGGCTCAGATCTTATATCGTTGCTTGAATCCATTCTTGACATTGATGGAGTAGAGCTTCTTGGAATTTCTTCTATTGAACCGGAAACAATCACCTCTTCGTTTATTGACTTTGTAAGTAAAGAAAACAGATTCTATAGATGGTTACACATATCCCTTCAATCAGGATGCAATAAAATCCTCAAGCTAATGGGCAGAAATTATACAAGACTTGACGAAAGAAAGATGATAAACATATTAAAAGACAATATTAGAGATATGAGTATAGGTACAGATATAATATGTGGGTTTCCAGGGGAGGGTGAGAAAGAGTTTGATGAGACAAGAACACTCCTTAATGAATTACCTCTTTCTTATTTTCATGTATTCAGATTCTCTGCAAGGAAATTTACAAAGGCATTCAACATGCCAGATAAACCACGTGCAGAGATAGTAAAAGAAAGGAGCAGAATAATTCGAGAACTTGGCAAGCAGAAATTTTACAATTTCCGCAAGAAGTTCATAGGAAGAGAAATGAAAGTATTAGTTGAGAATAGAAGATTGGAGGAATTCCTTGTAGGAACTACTAACAACTATATAAAGGTCTTATTTAAAGGACCCGCTAATCTTATGGGTAAATTCACTAAGGTGAGAATCGAAAAGATTGAAGCTGAAAGGACGTTGGGAATTAAAGTTAATTAGTTGATTAGTTGATTGGTCTAATGTTGGATGTGAAATGTTGAATGTTGAATGTTAGATGTTGAATGTGTAATGTTAAATGTTTAATGTCATTGCGGATTTCGGATTATGAATTTCCAATTTCAAATTTATGATATCTCAGTAACCCTATAACTCAAAAAACTCAAAAAATTTATCCCGTGAAATGCGTAGCATATTTCACTGGGACCCAATGAACCCAATGAACTCAAAAAACCCAATAGACCAAACAAACCAAATAGTCAATTATGAAGATCGGAATTATATCTGACACGCACGATAGGCTCGATAAAATAGATAAGAGTATTAATATATTTAACCAAAAAGGGGTAGAATTAATACTACATGCAGGTGATTTTATATCACCCTTTGCTTTGAAGAGGTTTAGTAAATTACATGCAAAATTAATAGGAGTATACGGGAATAACGATGGAGATACACTCACATTGAAACAAATCGCAGAAAAATTTGGATTCGAGATTTACAACTCCCCGCGTGAACTCATTATAGGAAATAAAAATGCTGTGATTATGCATGAACCTCTCTTTATCTCTTATCTAAAGGATTTCGACCTGGTAGTTTATGGTCATACACACCTTCTTGATATACAGGAAGGACACCCAATAATTATTAATCCAGGTGATGCTTCAGGATGGCTTGGTAAGTCAACAATAGTTATACTGGATTTAGAGACTATGCAAACTGAGGTTATTAATCTTTAAGTACAGAGGTGGAATGTTAGATGTTGAATGTTAGATGTGAAATGTTACATGTTTAATGTTGAATGTTAAATGTTTAACGACTTTGGTTACAATTGTTAGGTGATGGTAGGAGCAATGTCCTCGTTGCGATAGTAATGTGAAATGGGACAAGAGTTGATTAGTTGAAAAGTTAATTAGTTGAAGGGGTTAACTGATAAGTATGGAATGGGAAAGCGTATGGCGTAGAGAGCATTCCATCGGGGTTAAACAAACCCAATAAACTGGGTAAACTCAATAAACTGAGTAAACCGGGTAAACTCAATAAACCGTATAGGAGAGGTAGTATGAATCTCAAAAACTATATTGATAACTTCAAGGATAAAAAGATACTCGTAATTGGTGATATCATGCTTGATGAGTACCTATGGGGGCGAGTAGATAGAATATCTCCAGAGGCACCAGTACCTCTTGTAGATATTGAAAGGGAATCTACCAGTCCTGGAGGTGCAGCAAATGTAGCGAATAATATACTATCTATGGGCGGAACCCCGATTCTTGCTGGTACCATAGGCAAAGATCCTGCGGGAAATATATTGAAAAAGACTCTTGTTGAGCTTGGGATTGACGGAACTGGTCTTGTTTCTATAGATAATCGCCTTACAACCCGTAAGACCAGGATTATTGCAGCTGACCAACAGCTTGTAAGATTTGACAGAGAAGACAGAAATAAGGTAGATAACTCCATCAAAAAGTTCCTTTTAGAATTTATTAAGAATAGGGTAAATAGTGTAGATGCTGTACTCATTGAGGATTACGATAAGGGTCTCTTTAATAAACAATTTATTGCAGAAATAATAAATACCTTTAAGGATCACATAATAACTGCGGATCCAAAATTTGACAATTTTCTTTACTACAATAACGTAACAGTTTTCAAACCAAACAAACGAGAGTTAGAAAGAGCTATGGGAGTAAAACTCTCCTATAATAATCTTGAAGATACTGCAAATAAGATAAAAGAAACCCTTAATTGTAAGAACCTTGTTCTCACTCTTGGTGGTGATGGCATGTTTGTAATTGGGGATAAGGGTAAGTGGCAAATACCCCATAAGGCTATGACTGAGGTTCATGATACTGCTGGTGCAGGAGATACAGTCATTTCTGCGTTGACTCTTTCACTTGTATCAGGTGCAAACATCTACGAATCCGCACTAATTGCAAACTATGCTGCTGGCATAGAGGTCGGCAAAGTAGGTGTGGTTCCCGTGAACAAAGAGGAACTAATAGCAGCAGTGAGTGAAATGTGAAATGTTAGATGTTTAATGTTAAATGTTAAATGTTGAAAGGAAAAGTAGGCAGTAGTAAACTAAATAAACCAGATAGACTAAATAAACTAGATAAACCAAAAGATGACTGAGAACATCAACATAACAATGCAGTCAATATCACCAGATGAACTGGTTACTCTTGTAAAGAACGACGAGGTGGATATACACTCAATATCCATTGCTATACTTATACAGAAATGGATTGAAGCTATTGAGGATAGAGAGAGCCTTGATAATTTTTTTACTCTATTCAATACTGTAACCATTCTCATGTCAATAAAACTACTAACACTCCTACCAACTGTTGATGAAAGAGACGAATCCGATGAGATTCAAAGAGATAGTGATGAAGAAGTTGACAGTGACTGGGTCTATAGTTTAAGAGATGAATTAAGAGAAAAAGAAATATATGCCTCCAGATTATTCTCAAGACCGCTTATTTCTCAAGAAAATATGCTTGAATCGATTAACCCAGATGCTCTCTATAAACTTGCTGATGAGGTTATTGCAAGATACAAGGAAAAACCCAATATAGAATGGCAGAAAGAGGAGATTGATATAAAAGCAAAACGCAGAGAAATTGAGAAAGAGATAAAGGAAAGTGGTAGATTGAATTTGAGAACCATACTTGAAAGAGAAAACTCACTACTTAAGGTAATTATAACATTTATAATAGTACTTGAGTTATGCAAACAAACCAAAATTAAACTTTTACAGCGAAGAGCCTTTGGTGCTATATGGGTAGTGTGGAAACATGTGAAATGTTGAATGTTGAATGTGAAATGTTGAATGTGAAATGTTAAATGTTAAATGTTAAATGTTTTATGTTAAATGTTTTATGTTTAATGTTGATTGACTATTGACCCTAATGAAATAGATGCTCATTTCATAGGGTAAACGATTTACTTTTTACTTTTGCCATTTGACTTTTGACTTGTCCTTTTAACCAAATGAAACAGCGAACTATAAAAAGGAAGATATCTACAGAGGGAATTGGTATACATACTGGAACCTTTGCTAAACTCTCTCTCCTACCAGCACCTTCGGATAATGGGATAGTGTTTCTAAAAAACGGGGTGAGAATCAAAGCAGACATTATAAATTCTGAGTCAAACCATGGTAGTACTATTTTAAGAAAAGATGGTGAAAGTGTACATACTGTTGAACATATTCTTGCTGCATTTTATGGAACGGGTGTTAACAATTGTATATGTGAAATTACTGGAGATGAGATACCAGCACTTGATGGCAGCGCACTTGGATTTGTTGAGCTGATAAAAGATGCTGGGATAATCGAGCTTGACAAAGAAAGAGAAATAAAAAATATAAAGCAAACAGTCGAATATAGGGACGAAAAAAGAGAAATAATTGCACTTCCCAATAAAAATCTCCGCATCTCCTTTTATATCGATTATGAACGCGATTACCCCCCACCTCAATTCAGGTCATTTACAATTACACCAGAGGTATTTGAGAAGGAAATTGCACCGGCAAGAACACATACTTTTTACCGGTGGATAGAAGAAATATGGAAAAGAGGATTAGGTAAGGGTGGTAGTCTTGACAACGTACTGGTAATAGGAGAAAATGGTTTGATAAATAAAACTTCTTTAAGATTTCCTGATGAGTTTGTAAGACATAAGATACTTGACTTGATTGGTGACCTATCACTCCTTGGATGTCATATAAACGCTAATATATTTGCTTTTAAATCTGGTCATGTAGCAAATATAAATTTCACAAAACTTTTAAAAAGTCAATTGGAGGTAACTGTGTTTGATATAAAAGATATACAGAATATACTGCCACATAGGTATCCAATGTTATTGGTGGATAAAATAGTAGAACTCACAGATGAGAAGGTTGTGGGAATTAAAAATGTAACAATAAATGAACCTTTCTTTCAGGGTCATTTCCCAGGACATCCCATAATGCCAGGAGTGCTTATTGTGGAATCATTAGCTCAGGTAGGTGGATTTCTTATGTTAAAGAAGGTAGACGAGCCAAAAAAATATGTAGTCTATTTCTTGAAAATAGATAAGGTAAAATTTAGAAAGCCTGTATTCCCTGGAGATACCCTACGAAATGAACTCAAACTGATAAAGCACAAAGAAGGTCTATTTATTATGCAAGGAAAAGCCTATGTCAATGATGTTGTTGTCTGTGAAGGGGAATTTACTGCCAAGGTAGTAGAGAAATGACCTTTTCACTTTTTCCTTTTTTACATGTCTCTAATCTTCATTCAACATTCCACAATCAACTATTCAACTAATTAACATTTCACATTCCCACTTCCCTTTTCGCCCCGCCTTTGGCGGGGCTCCTACCATTACCTATCACCTTCAATATTTAACATTAAACATTTCACATCTAACATTTTACTTGTCCCATTTAACTTTTGACTTATAGAAATTAATGAGACTATTTTTAAAATAAACCATATCATATCTTGCTGCAACCCTCCTTGCCTCATCTCCCATATCTTTTAATCTTTTCCTATCGCCAACAATGAGCTTAATCTTCTCTCTAATCTCATTTATGTCATCCGGATCTTCAATGATTAGTCCAGCATTATTATTTATTATCTCTTTAGCGCCAACATATTTTGAAACCAATACGGGACAACCGCAGCTCATTGCTTCTAAAACAGGGAATCCAAAGCTGTCGAAGTGACTTGGTAGCACCAATAGATCACATGCATTATACAATGCTGACATACTGAAGGTATCCTTATCCAGATAAAATAAATTAGGTGCTGATGGGTGGTTATAAGACCTGCCTTTACAATCTCCTCTGCATATAAGGAGAGTAGCCTTCATATCTCTTAAAGCTTTAATAAGATTGGGAAGCCCCTTACGTTTATCCTGACCACCCACAAAAAGAAATACAATACCTTCTAACCCGAGAATATTTCGCGTTTTATCTCTCAATTTCTGGCTTGGTCGAAACTCCTCCGTATCAACACCCGGATATCTCACATATATTCTATACTTCGGAATGCAATAATCTTTTATTAATCTCCTCTTAAGCATATCCGAGACTGAGATAATTGGTATATTTTTCCTGTAAAGCCATCTCTCCATCAGGGTTGGGATTAAGAGTCTAATATTCCAATAAAACCTCCTTAAGGGAGATAGACGCAAGAAGAGCTTATTCTTGTGAAGGAGTTTTAGCGTGCTTTTGGAAGATGTATGAGCTGTAATACAGTGAGGAAAAAGATGAGATACACCCATTGAATGGACTATGTCAAATCTACTTCTTCTGCATAACAAGGTGGAGAGAAAAGGGAATATACCTTTTCTCAATAAATCAGGCCATCTTATAGAAGGAACATGCCTTACAAAGTTGGCATCTTCTGACTTGTTTGTAAATACAAAGGGGTTCAGGAGTTTTGATGCATTATATGCATACCTTTCAACACCACCCAGTTTTGAAACCTCTACTGAAATAAGAGCAATATGCATTTGAGAATTATTATTCTACCACACTTTTTTTCCTCAGCATGATTATAAGAAGCAAGATAACTCCAATTGTTATACATGAATCTGCTAAATTAAAGGTCGGCCAGGTAAAATTTCCTATTTGTATATCTATGAAGTCGATGACACTATCTAGTCTTATTCTATCTATCAAATTACCAATAGCCCCACCTAATATTACAGAAAACAGCACAGACCTTTTTCTTATTGTATAGATAAATAGAATTATACACGCAGCACAAACAATATAAAGAAAGAATGGACCAACTGGAATTCCGAAAACAGCTCCGGGATTTCTAACATTAGTTAAGATAATAAAATTACCCAGAACCTTCACCTGTTCATTGAAATCAATAAAACGTGTAACAGCATACTTTGACACCTGATCTGCTATGATTACGATAAAACAGATGGGTAGATATCTCATTTCTTTCCCTCTCTTATTTCCTCACATTTAATACAGTACCTTGCATAGGGTATACACTCAAGCCTTTTTCTCTCGATCTCTTTACCGCAATCCTCACATATTCCATACCCATTGTTGCTTATCTTTTTCAAAGCACGATCTATTTTACCCAATATATCAGCCCTGTTCCCAGCGATATGTACATTTTCCTCTCTTGATTCCGCATCAGATGCTATATCAGCCTCATGGTCAGGATAGAGAGATAATTCTGATGTATAGTCCTGCTGACTCACTCTAATTCTTCCTTCGATATCCTGTAATTCCACTATCTTCCGCTTCCTCTTTTCAAGGAGAAGATTCTCAAAATATTCCAGATTCTTCTTGTTCATATTTCCCTCCGGTTGACTATCGAGGTAGTGAAAAAAACATACTTAACAGAGACTTTAAATTGACCCTGATGAAATAGATACCCCGTTGAATAGCTCCGCTTCCACGGGGCAGGCTACATTTCACCCTGTACACTGTGCTACAGGACAAGCAGAGTAAACGATTGACGATTTTAGATTTCTTTTATGACAAATGACAATTACCTGTTTTCTGTCGTTCGCACGACCCCCACCTTTGGCGTGGTGCCCCGAAGCCTGCGGCTACCATTTATAGACTTTGGAGTGCTGTGACCGCGTCACAGTGGTGCATTAACACGGTTAATGCACTCCATAGAACACTCCATAAAATACTATACGGGGTTATTGCTTACCCCGCCAAAGCGGGGTACTCCAAAAAGCTGTCATTGCGAACGAAGTGAGTGTGGCAATCTCACTCATTTAACAGAGACTTACCTGCCTGCCGAAGATAGTGAACAGTTCAAACCAACAAACTAACCAACTTTCCAACTATCCATCTTCTCTTAAGGCTTTAACACATTTACTACATATCATGGGATGTTTAGGGTCCTGACCAATTATCTTCGAATATACCCAACACCTTGGACACTTTTTACCTTCTGCTCCTATGATATCAACCACTACATCGTTGACCCTTGTTCCCGATATATCACCCTCTTTCTCAACTAATTCAACCTGGGATACAATAAATAAGGATGGCAATTCACTCTCAAACTCTTTCAAGATTTTAACCTCATCTATATCATAGCTAAACAAACGCACCTTCGCCTCTAATGAATTTCCAATTAATTTTTCTCTTCTTGCAATCTCAAGCGGGGAAAGGACATTATCTCTTACTGATACCAGTTTTTCCCATTTCTGCATGAGATTTTCATCAATCAGGTTAGCATCAGCCGTGGGAACACTTTGAAGGTGAACACTACCAACAAATCCTGCCTTCTGCCAGATCTCTTCGGTGGTAAATGGAAGTATTGGTGAAAATAATACTGATAATGCTTTTAATACTTGGTATAACACATTCTGCGCAGATTTCCTCTCAGGAGAATTAGCACCGTATGTATACAACCTGTCCTTGAGAATATCGTAATAAAACCGAGAAAGAGTAATGTTAGAGTAATCGAAAAGAAGAGAGTAAGCACGATGGAAATCAAATTCATTATAAGCATTTCCAACCTTCTTAATCAATACCTGTAGGGTGGAAAGAATGAACCTGTCAATTGATATAAAACTATTCACATTTATTGATTGAGTATTATCGAAGTCATAAAGGTTTGCAAGTGCATACCTGAAAGTATTTCTTACTTTTCTGTATGAAAGTATTGCTGCTTCGAGAGATTCCTCACCAAATTCCATATCCCTTGTATAGTCGACTGAGGCGAAATAAAGCCTTAGTATGTCGGCACCAAATTGTTTGACTATTACCTGTGGAGACATCACATTCCCGAGTTTCTTTGACATCTTCTTCTTCTCTACATCGAGCACCAATCCATGAGTAAGACATGTCCTGAATGGGGATTCTTCTCTCAAGGCCATACTCAAAATTAGAGAGAGTTGAAACCATCCACGATGCTGATCAACAGCCTCAACATAAAGGTCTGAAGGCATACAAAGCCTCTTCTCAACTACTGCCTTGAAACTTGATGATGACTCGAACCATACATCAAGAATGTCATTTTCCCTCCTCAATCTCTCACCCTCGCATTCAGGGCACTTCAATCCACTCTCTATTTCTCCCTTTCCTTCAAACCAGGCATCTGAACCCGCCTTTTCTACAAGGTGAATCGCCCTCTCGACAATCTCGTTATTAATGAATGTATTACCACACTTCTCACAGTACAATGCAGGTATTGGCACTCCCCAGTTGCGTTGTCTGGATATACACCAATCAGGTCTATTCGAAATCGAATCCCTCATTCTCTCTTTGGACCATCTTGGTACCCATTGCAATTTATCCACCCAATCCAGACACTTAGACCTTAGTTCATTGTGATCTATTCTTACAAACCACTGGGGGGTTGCACGGAATATAACTGGCGAACCACATCTCCAACAGTGAGGATAGGAGTGTGAAATACTATCTGAATACATTAGATTATTATTCCTCTCAAGTGCTTTTATAATATCATTATTAGCTGAGAATATTTCTTCTCCTGAAAATTCACCTGCCTCTTCAGTAAACATGCCTTCCTCATCAACAGGAGAAAGGATAGCCAGGTTGTATTTCTTTCCAACAAGATAATCCTCGTATCCATGTCCAGGAGCAATGTGCACTACACCAGTTCCCTCCTCGGTTGACACAAAATCTGCAAATATAACTACAGATTCTCTATTAAAAAGTGGATGAGAAACCTTAATATCTTTTAGTTTATCACCATATATATTTTGAATCTTTCTGTAAGGAAGTCCTATCTCATCGAGAGAGGTAAGTCTTGTGGTGGCAAGAATAAATTTACCTCTTTCTGTTTCAACAAGCGTGTAGTCTATTTCTTTCCCTACGGCAAGAGCTACATTTGCTGGAATAGTCCATGGTGTAGTTGTCCAAACAAGAAAAGATGCATTCTTTAGAATCTTATTATCTGTGGATTTAATTGCAAATCTTATAAAAATGGAGGGTGAGATATGTTCCTCATATTCAAGTTCTGCTTCTGCAAGGGCAGTCTTGCACTTTACACACCAATGAATTGGACGCCTTTCCCTGTATATATAACCATCATTTAAGAGCGCCTTTAGTACTCTTAAGACATCTGCTTCATATTTCTTATCATAGGTGACATACGGGTTTTCCCAATCACCAATTATACCAAGCCTTTTAAACTGTTCTCTCTGTACATTTACATATTTCTCCGCATATGCTCGACAACGGTTCCTCACCTCTTCCCTTGTGCCAGTTTTCTTCATCATCTTAGTTACCTTATGTTCAATTGGCATACCATGACAGTCCCACCCTGGTATAAAAGGAGTCTTATAACCAGATAGCGACTTAAACCTTACAATAAAATCTTTTAAAATCTTATTTAAGGCATGACCAATATGTAATTCACCATTAGCATAGGGAGGACCATCATGCAGTATGTAATAATCTCCATCCCTTTCTATTAATTTTTTATAAATTTCCTCATTTTCCCAGAATGAGAGAATCTCAGGCTCCTTCTCCTTAAGATTCGCTCTCATAGAGAAATCTGTTCTTGGAAGATTTACAGTCTTACTATAATCCATCTTGCCCCCGTAAGAAAAAACATCAAATATTAAATATCAAATATTAAAAACAAAATGCTTTTGTATAGCGATATACCAGGTAACTGTTACTGATACCTTATACTTGATACTGTTGTTTAATTTTTTCATTCGTTTTGATATTTTATTTTTAATTTTTTTATATTATTATGTATTATTATCCTTCATTTTGATATTTTATTTTTGATTTTTGATATTATTATGTACTGTCATCCTTAATTTTTAATATTTGATTTTTGATATTTGATATTATTATAGTATCTATCCCCGCAGTCACCAAGACCGGGAACTATATAACCATTTTTATTTAGCTTTTCATCAACTGCTGCTGTTACTATATCTACTGATGGGTATTTCTTAGTTAAAATTTCTACTGCTTTTCTTGAGGATATTATACTTACTATTCCCTTTGGTTTACATCCTCTTTCACAAAGAATCTTTATTGCTTTTACAACGGTACCGGCTGTTGCTACCATTGGGTCGAGGAAAAATGCATCCCCTGTAGCATTAGGAAGATTTACATAGTAGACAATTGGATATAGACTCTCTTTATCCCTTTTAATGCCAACAAAACCCCCTTGGGCATTGGGAAAAATGTCAAGTGCGGTTTCGAGCATCGGTATACCTGCTCGTAACACAGTAATAAAAATAATTTCATCCATAACTAATCCTTCCGATTTACCAAGTGATGTATCTACCTCCATCCGGGTTGTTCTTGTATTCCGCATCATTTCATACAAGAGAAATGTAGTTATCTTTTTGAGACTATTCCTGAAATTAAACGATTTAGTAGCAATATTCCTCAAAATTGTAAGTTCATTTTGCACAATAGGATGGTCTATAACATGAACCATAATATATACTAAAAAAATCAAATATCAAAATGCGATTGCTTCGTCATCCGTCAAGAAGTACGACGGACTCCTCGCAATAACATAAGTCGCACTCTGTCATTGCGAACGAACGAAGTGAGTGTGGCAATCTCATTTAAATTAGTTATTAAGCAATTAAGTAATTAAGTTATCTGTAAATTAATATTATCATTAACAGTCTAAAGACTGTCACTCCTCTCGTTACTCCACTTGTGTTATAAAGGTTTCAATGACCCATCTCAACCGAGGGTTAAATGTTATTATTCCTAAACTCCCCAAAATCCTGTTTTAATATTACGAGTTTTTTCCCCAATTCCTTCTCTCTTCTCCTCGTATTCTCTATAACCTGTGGATCTGCCTTTTTCAAAAAATCAGTATTAGAAAGATTATTTTTGGTCTTTTGTAGTAGCTTCTCCAATGCAGAAATTTCTCTCTGTAATCTTGTCCTCTCCTTTTGTACATCGATTACTCCAACCAGGGGAATAACTATCTCATAATCATGTGAGGCTCTTCTTATCCCTTGTTCAGGCTTTTCTGTTAGGAATTCCTCTAAAAAAGAAAGTGTTTTAATATACTGTTTAACCAACTTGAGTTCCTTATATTTTATATATACTGGTATCTCTTTCTTTACAGGAATACCAAAGGATGTTTTTGCATTTCTTATATCAGTTATTATCTCTATTGTTGTGTTGAAAATACCCTCTATCTCTGTATCTCTTCTATCCTTTTTTGGATACTCAGAAATCATTATCGAACCATCACCGGTATATAACTCTTCCGTTATAAATGGCATAAACGGATGGAGTAAACGTAGAATATTTGTAAACACTTCATAACCAGTGTCTATATGCCCTGTATCCTTTATAATTTCGAGATAGAAATCACAGTATTCATGCCAGAAGAACTCATATATACGCATAATCGCCTCATGCAATCTGTAGGACGATAGTGCTCTATTGATATCTTCTATAACACAGTTAAGCCTTGAGATTATCCATCTATCAGCCAGGTCAAGTTCATAGGATATACATTCATGCGTTTCCTTTAATATTTCAAGCAATCGGTTTGCATTCCATAGTTTGTTACAGAAATTCCTACCAAGTTCAAATGTGCGTTCCTCTATGCGTGGATCCTGCCCTTCACCGGCAACAGCGAGTATGGAAAATCTAAGTGAGTCTGTACTATACTGCTTTATTATTTCTAAAGGGTCTATCCCGTTACCGAGTGATTTTGACATCTTTCTGCCAATCTTATCCCTGACTGTTCCATGAAGATAGACATCCTTGAACGGGTATGTTCCGGTAAAAAAGTAACTTGCCATAATCATTCTCGCAACCCAGAAGAATATTATCTCTGGTGCTGTTACAAGGAGATCAGTTGGATAGAAATAATCAAGATCGGGATTCTTTTTTGGCCATCCAAGAGTCGAAAAGGGCCAGAGCCAGGATGAAAACCATGTGTCAAGAACATCAGTATCCTGAACAATATTCTCCGACCCACAGTATGGACACCTCTCGGGTTTTTCTCTCGCTACAACTATACCATCCTTCTTCTTGCATTCTTCATTCATCTTATCCATACAATACCATACAGGTATTGTGTGACCCCACCATAGTTGTCGAGAGATACACCATGGCTTTATATTTTTCATCCAGGAGAGATAAACATTAGTCCACCTTTCGGGATAAAATCTTACTATACCCTTTTCAACTGCTTCTATTGCTGGTTTTGCAAGCTCATTCATACTTAGAAACCACTGCCTTGAAAGATAGGGTTCAACCTTTGTATGGCATCTATAACACTCTCCAACAGAGTGTTTATAGGATTCAACCTTCTCTAATAATCCATCCTTTTTTAAGTCTTTCAGAATCGCATCTCTTGCATCCTCTCTTGTAAGACCTGCATATTTTCCTCCATTCTCATTTATTCTGCCCTTCCTGTCCATAATTACAACCCTTTCAAGTCCATTTCTCTTCCCAATATCAAAATCGTCTGAATCATGTGCAGGTGTAACCTTAACCACACCAGTACCAAATTCACAATCCACAAGGGAATCTGCTATAACTGGTATTTCCTTCTCAACAAGTGGAAGTATTACTGTAGAACCTATATATTTCTTATATCTAACATCATCAGGATGGACTGCCACCGCAGTATCACCCAACATGGTCTCGGGTCTAGTAGTAGCAACAGTAACAAATTTCGAATTTCGAATTTCGAATTTCGAATTTTTAAGTTGGTATCTAATATAATAAAGACTACCGTCTTCATCCTTATACTCTACCTCTTCATTGGAAAGTGCTGTCTGACATCTCGGGCACCAGTTTACGACATAATCTCCTCTATAAATATAGCCTTTTTGGTAAAGTATTAAAAATGCCTCCTTTACAGCAGTAGAAAGACCAGGGTCAAGGGTAAATTGTGTCCTTCTGAAATCTGCAGAACATCCGATTCTTTTCAATTGGGTTATTATATAGTCTTTCTTCTTTTCGACCCAATTCCACAATATCTCCAGGAATTTATCCCTTCCTATATCCTCCTTGGTCGTTCCATCTGGTAATTCTTTTTCAACAACAACCTGTGTTGCAATGGATGCATGGTCTGAACCAGGAACCCAGAGTGCCTCATAACCCTGCATTCTCTTCCACCTTATATATATATCCTGGATAGTGTTGTTAAGGGCATGTCCAAGATGTAGTATGTCTGTAACATTCGGTGGAGGCATAGAGATAGTATACTTCTTTTTATCTGGATTTATCTCTGCATGATTCAGTTTCTCTTTGTTCCAGTAAGAAAGCCATTTTTCCTCTATATCCTTATGATTATATCTTGAGTTATTACCCATAGACCAATTAAGTTTCTAAAATTGTATCGTATATAACCCTGTTTGCTCGACGGTTATAGACACCGAGTTTGAATGCCTGTTCTGACATAAGTTTAATCTTTTCAGAATTAACAAGCAATTCTTCTAAGAACTTTCCTATCTCACTATTATTGCCCAGGAAGATACCTGCACCATTCTTTTGTACATACTCACCAAATGCCAACTCCTGTGCAGAACCTGCCTTGGGTGATAGTAGAATAGAAGCCTTACCCAACGAGAGAATCTCAGCTATAGTCACAGACCCTGGTTTACTTATCACAACATCAGAAGCCCACATCATCTCATCCATATTCTCAACACGGTCATATGGATGAATAGGCCATTTAGATGATGCTATAATAGAATTACATTCCCTTCTTGCCTTCTTGTTTTCACCAAAAACAACCATAGCCTGGAATGGTGTTTTTAATTGAGATAACTGTAATAAAAGTTTTCTAAAATCCATCATAGTTCCCAACAATCCACATACAATTAGCACTGTTGGAAGACCCTTTTTTAAACCCAGGGATAATCTGACGTATTCCTGGTCTTTGCTCATTATTTCCATGAACCCTTCCCTTACTGGTATACCTGATACAACTACCTTTTCATCAGGAATACCAATTCTCTTCAAGTCATCCGCAAGTTCAGGATTTCCAACATAGTATCTTGAAATTCCTGGATTAATCCATAATCTCTGTATTGCATAATCGATAATTACAGTATGAAATATTGCCTTGATATAATTTGAAAGTTTAGTTGCTATTACATTGACCTCAGGTTGAATAGATATAACTACATCTGCATCGTCTATTAAGGGAAGAATTCGCCTTATAACAAATGGTACTGTCATAATAGACTGGATAGAACTCTTATAAATTTGTGTAAATCCCCTATCCTCTTTCTGTAAATGTCTATAACTATTCCTATATAGTCCAGGAAATGCAAGGTCACCAAATCTACCAATTCTGTCGAACATCGGAATCACTGGAAGATAGTCCAGAAGATTAAACAGCCGGGCTTCAATGTTGTTGTTAGTCTTTAGGAAATCATATAGAGCCTGTGAAGGATATCTATGTCCTCCTTTACGAGAACAGTATAGGATAACAACATGTTTTTTTGTCAGGTTGTCCATCTTTCTTTACCATTTTCAAATATTTCGATTAAAATTTCTTTCAAACCATATTTATACTTCCAATTTGGGTAGTGCTTCTTAAATTTTGAAACGTCACTTATCCACCATATATGGTCACCTATCCTGTTTTTTTCCTCATAAATCCGATTAATTTTTTTCCCTGCTATCTCTTCACACAGCATTATCGCCTCAAGCATTGAACAATTAATCTGTCTGCTGCCACCCATGTTGTAGACCTCACTGATTTTTGGGTTCATATAAAAGTGGTACATCGCATTAACAAAATCATAACTATGAATATTATCTCTCACCTGCTTGCCCTTATATCCAAATACATGATATTTATCGCCTGTTATGGCGCACTTCATCAAATACGAGAGAAACCCGTGAAGCTGAGCCCCTGAATGATTAGGACCGGTCAAGCACCCACCTCTTAATATTCCTGTTTTAATACCAAAGTATTTACCATACTCTTGTGTCAGAATATCTGCTGCTACTTTGGAAGCTCCGAAAAGACTATGCTTTGACTGATCAATACTCATCGATTCATCTATACCATTTCGATATCTGTGATCTTCGGGAATTTCCCATCTCAGTTCTTCCTCAATAAGGGGAAGAAAATTTGGAGAATCACCATATACCTTATTGGTCGATGTCAGAATAAAAACAGCATCAGCTGCATATTTACGAGTGCATTCAAGGAGTACTAATGTACCATATGCATTAACGGAAAAATCCATATATGGTTCTTTTGCTGCCCAATCATGTGAGGGTTGAGCAGCTGTATGTATAACCAGATCTATATCAGAGGAATACTCTTTAAATATCCTTACAATATCTTCTTTGCTCCTTATGTCCTTATCATAGTGTTCATAGTTATTAAAATCAGCTTTAAGTCTTTCCCGTTGCCAGTTTGTAGAACCCTCCTCTCCAAAAAAATAACTTCTCATATCATTATCTATTCCTATCACGCGAAAGTCTTTTTCACAAAAAAATCTCACTGTTTCTGAACCAATAAGACCGCAGGAACCAGTAACAAGTATAATACCCATTTTAAATATCCTTTTTAATTATAAATAAATTACGTAATATTTGTGTAATTGCAAGTTTGTATTATAACATATTTTCTTAATTTTGTCAACCTAAAATTCATTATAAAAAAAACATTTTTATAAAACATTTTTTTCTTGACATTTTAAAATTTCTGTTGTATTATACGGGAGTTTAAACAAATATATCCGCTCAACCTACTTCCAGGAATAAAAATGATGCAAAGTATACAGAAAGAAAGGTCAAGGTGTATGTGGTAGAAACACAAAAAAGGAGGAATCATATGAGGTTAAAAGTAGATGAAGAGCTGTGCACGGGATGCGCATTATGTGCTGATTCCTGTCCGAATCTCTTCGAAATGACAGAAGACGGTTTAGCAAAAATCCTTGTGGATGAGGTTCCTGCTGGCGAAGAGGATTGTGCCAGAGAGGCGGTGGACAACTGTGCATCAGAGGCAATAACCATAGTGGAATAAATATACAGGTTACTGTTCCACAACCTACCCCATGAATCAATAAACGGCCAGGGAAATATATTCCCTTGATTTAGACAGGAATGTGGTTCCCTGGCTGTATATTTTCCTATTATGAAGAATAGATTGCTCAATATAGCAAGGATTGTCATCTCACTCCTTCTACTTCTTTTCCTTTTCTATAAACTTGATCTACAGGATGTTAAGCCTCTTATAAAAGCTGCAGATATTTCCTTTCTGATACTCTCTTTTATTGGATATATCCTGTTGCTTCTCTTTTCTACTATGAGATGGTGGTTGTTATTGAACGTCCAGGGGGTAAAACTTCCGTTTATACGAGTCTTTGGTTACTATATCACAGGAATGTTTTTTAACAATTTTCTTCCACCAACAATAGGAGGAGGCACAGTTAGAGCAATATTCGCTGGAAGAGACACAGGGAAGAACAAAGAGTCCTTTGCCTCAATGACCTGTGAACTCCTGCTGGGTTTTATTGGATTATTTATCTTTGTCACAATCTTACTTCTCTTTTATCTCATGAGGTTGGAAGGAAGAATACTCTTTCTAATATTCCTCTTTGGGAGCATAGTCCTCATAATTCTTTTCTGCCTCTTCCTATCACCCCGAATGGTGAGGAAATTAGAAATATATATCAGAAGAATTAGAATCTTTGGAATTGGAGATAAGTTATACGATTTTTATACTGCAATAAGTATCTACAGGTATAAGAGGACAGCCATCCTTATCGGTATTCTACTATCCTTTGGGGTTCAGACTGCCATAGGTATACAAAACTTCTTTATCGCTCGATCACTGCACCTTCAACTCGACCTTTTACCCTGTATAGTATTTCCATCTATTATAAGTGTTATAATCATGCTTCCATCGATTGGTGGACTGGGGATCAGAGAGGTTTCCTACGTTTACTTCTTCAATATGATGGGAATACCCAAAGAGGCGTCGTTTTCCCTTTCTATAATTTTCTACCTGGTGGGGGTTATAGGAAGTCTACCAGGAGCAGTGATATTTCCTTTGATGAAAAGGTTTAGAAAAGAGGATAAGCAGTTATAAGCAAATCCCTACCGATTCGTCTGATATTGGTATATCTGAGCTCTATAGAATCCTCAAGTGATTCATAACCAAGATCTCCCAAAAAAGAGATTCCTTTCTCTCCAAATATCTTATTTCCTATGAATATGTAAAATTTATCAACCAATCTCTCTTTTATAAAAGAGGTAAAAACAGCCTTTCCACCCTCCACAAGTATGGAGGTTATATTATTATCCCCTGCCCTTTTAAGAAGTTTCCTCAAATCAACTCTTCTGTTTTCGTCAGTTCCTAATTTCCACAGTTCTGCACCCAACTCTCGTTTTTTAGAAGATGTGGTAGCTACTATACATTCATTACCTAAAACCTTTGCATCATTAGGAATACGGAGATTTGAGTCAAGCACTATTCTTTTCGGATTCTTCCCTTTTACAAATCTTGTAGTTAAAAGGGGATCATCAATGATTACTGTGTTCAATCCTACTAAAATTGCATCCACTGATGAACGAAGTCGATGGACATATATTCTTGCTTTCTTATCTGTTATCCATCGAGACTCACTTTTATGTGTGGCTATTTTTCCATCGAGTGTAATCGCTACCTTCATGAATATAAAGGGCTTTCTTGTCGTTATAAATTTAATATATGTTTCATTAAGGAGTCTTGCCTCTGTTTCACAGATACCAATTTCTACATCAAGACCCTCTTCAATTAGTCTTTTAACCCCTCTACCGTTAACTATGGGATTTGGGTCAACAGTCGCTAAATAGACCTTTTTTATACCTGCCTTCATTATTTCATCTACACAGGGTGATGTGGCACCATAGTGCACACAGGGTTCAAGAGTAACAAATAAAGTAGCACCTCCTGCCTTATCATCTGCCTCTTTTATAGCCATATATTCTGCATGAGGTTCTCCCTTTCTCTTGTGGAATCCCTTACCAATTATCTTCCCATTCTTCACTAAAACCGCACCAACCATAGGATTGGGGGATGTAGTACCCAACCCCTTCCTGGCAAGAACCAGTGCATATCGCATATAACTAAGAATGTCTTTTTCAGTCATCATTTATCAGCTAAAAAGAAAAGAATTATTTAGTGTTTTTATCCCCCATAAACACAGTATTACAGACTATCTTAATACTACCACCCTGCACAGATAAGATATCACCAAGTGTAGTTGGATGTATTGTTTCTACAAATGCCTTCATTACTTCAGAAATGACCCTTGCATCTTCCAGAGTTCTACATATAGGAAGTATATTTAATTTTAGTTTCTTTGCTATATATAATAATGTATTATGCTTGAAAATAAATTTTCTTCTTGCTATTATAAGTATATCTATAACAATATTATCCACTGGTTTAATAACCTCTCTTGAAAGAAAAGAAAGACAAAATGGGGCGTTATGAAAAACGAGAATCGTATCACCTATAAATGAGAGGAATTCCTCTTTAACTTCGGTGAAGGAAGGAGCATCACAAAGCATCTCATCTGCAATCCCTGTCTTATAACTTGTAGATCTGGGTAGTGGAGTATCAGGATTTATAAGGGTTGAAAACTCAGAGTGCTTTGAGAGAAGATTAAATCTTACAGCACCAATTTCGCATATCTTATCACCAAGATATGGATATGGTCCTGTGGTCTTAATGTCAACCCCAGTAAAAGTTAATTTACCCACCGGAGTTTTGTATATCATTTTAATTGTACCGTTTTGTATTATATGATAATCAAAATATAAAGATATCTCCTATATCTCTGTAAGCATCCTAAGTGCAACTGTATCCCATGGATGTAATTCAATCCATCTTACGAGCACCTTTCTTGCTACCTCTCTACTATCATCTTGAATCAGGAAGCCAACTACATTTCCTGTGAGTTCAGGATTTTGAACTATAGAATCACGAATATCGTAAAATTTCAAGGTATCTCCGGTCTCATGGTAAAAGTAAAGCATTCCAGCAATTCCTGCTGGATTTCTCGGGTTTAAGTTCTTCGCCTTTTTAAAATACTCTACAGCCTTTTCAAAATCACCGTCTTCAAGCTTTGTCTTTCCTGCTGCATACAAGGTGAATGGCTCCTGTGTCTCGTCTACAGTCTCAAATAGAAGTTCCTTGACCTTGGATGTTTCGCCTGTCATTTGGTATATATTTATTATCATCTGTTCAAATGGTATGCCCTTTATCCCCAACATTCTTCCCATCTTATAACACTCTAAAGCCCTCTCGAAGTTCCCTCTCTTCTGATGTTCCATACCAAGAGAGAAGAGAGTTACAGAGTAGTTGGACAATAACTTTCTCACGTTTTCATCCTTATACACCGATTTATCAAACAGCGACCTATAATTATATACCTCAAAGACCAGACTGTCAGTTTTAGAAAGGTCAAAGTGGGGACCGTTACTTTGAGGGACAATCTTTCTAACCAATCCCTCCATCGATAGGTGGGATTCCCAATGCACAGTATTATCATGCGACACTGTAGTAGCAAAGTATATGGGTATCTCTCCCTCATATCCATCTTTCATAAGAAGTTCTACAAATTCACTGTCAGGTAATAGATATTCCTCAGGTATTCTTACCCAGAACGTATCAGGGATTATCCATTCGCCAGTAGCCTTCCTCCTCACATAATACTTAGGTGGAATAACTTCCATATCCTTTGGGAATAGTTCCCTATACCTGGGTGGGAGTTTCTCCCTTTTTAAAGGCAGGAATACCTTTTTCTTGAATTCCTTTCCTGCATTCATAGTAGCAATGTCCCTTACAGCAAAATCCTTTACATAAAGTATCTTGTTTCGCTGTATCTGACCATCTTTTACTACTGGATGAGGCATAAGGTTGTCAATCTCAAAATCTGTAAAGGATATGGACACACCCATATCGTTCTTTAACTGTCTTATATACCATTCAGTATTTATAAGCGACAGATTCGCAATTCTCACATCGAGTCTTGTTCTCTTGACTGCCTGTGCAAACCAGAGAGGAAACGTATCGTTATCTCCGTTTGTATAAAGTACAGCATCCCTATCACAGGAAACAAGCATATTATATCCATAATCATCCGGTATATAATTGGCGTGCCTGTTTGCAGGTGAGGAAAAATTTGATACAAGTGGAATTATCCCGATTATGACTGCTACAGGAATACAATACTTTGTCCATACCCTAAGCCTTTTAAATAGTTCAAATAGTCCAAACCCAATAAAAAATCCGAACATAAGGAAAGATGGTCCAAAGAAATAGAATCTCTCCCTAACCTCCCTTGGACGATGAAACGGGTTTGAATCTGAGGGTGAAAACTTGAAGTTCATATAAAGAACCATTCCCAAACTGGCAAGGAAAAATGCAGTAAAAAACAACCAGAAGTAGTTTTTATCCCTTTTGTACATTGAAAACATACCAAGAAGACCTAAAATCGTCATAGCAGTTGTTCCAATTGCCGATAAAATCTGAATCAACTGGTGCGATAAGGTTTGCAAGATAATAGCCTCCCTTGGCCATGGTGTAAACTGCCAGATAAAGTACCTGGCATAGAACATAAATTGCCAGAACAAAGCTACAGGTAGTGTATACCCTGTTTCCATCGCAGTTTTTCTGGGGAAAAGCTGTGCAGTTACATCTGAAGGACCGTATTGTTTTCTCGAAAATGCATCCCACAATTTACTAAAGGTTGTTGGTGCTGTCTCATTTATCATTGGATGAAGATTAGCCCTCACCAAAAGATAAAAATGGGTAGTGAAACCAACAAGAATAATTAAAACTATAAGAGTACGCAAGAGGGGTGATCTTAATGTTTTTATATTAGGAAGAAGTGCAAGTAGAATAACCGCAGATACCATACCTATTGCAGAGGAGTAATCTTCTCCCAGAGAACCTTTAAGAGCCATAAGTAATATAATCATAATAACCCAGGCTGCAAGTACACCAAATATCAAAAACCTCTTATCTTTCAAGTAATCTTGATTAACGAGAAGAGCAAAAATAAGTATACCTGGGGCTGCTAAGAGAGGTATAAGGTGTACCCCTACTGATAGGGCAAGGAGATATGCAATAAGAATTATCATCCTTCCTGAGTCGGGTCTACCAATGTGGTGTCTCCACAGGAATGCCAACCACAGTGAAAATACAAACATAAAGGTAGCAGGAGCATATGCCTCAGCCTCAACCGCATTCCACCATGGAGTAAATGAAAATGCTGCAACTGACGCACTAACGAATCCGAGAGAATAGATTGTTGATTTATCGATTCTTCTCTTTGGAGGACGCCACTCAGATAGAATAGTAATAACCATAAGAAAAAGAAGACCAGCTGCAAGGGCACAAGGAAGAGAAGATAATAAATTCATACTGAATGCAGGATCGCTACCCAAAGGAAGGAACGAGAATAACCTTCTTAAAAGCACATGAAGTGGAGAGCCAGGAGGATGTGGGACACCAAGAGTATATCCACATGCAAGATATTCGCTAGCATCCCAGAAAGAGGCTGTGGGTTGCATTGTATAGAGATAAAAGCCAAACACGAAAACAAAAACCAAAAAGAAAGCCAATATCTTCTCTCTATTTTCCATATAACCTCCGTACTATACTAAAACATAAATGAAAAAAACACTCAAAGAAGCCTTTTTAGTTCTTCTTTTAGATTTTCTCGTGTAATATTTGTTCTTAAATTCCTATTATATGCCAATGATATTTTTCTTGTCTCCTCGGATATTACAATTGCAACTGCATCGGATTCCTCTGCAATCCCAAGAGCTGCACGATGACGAGTACCCATAGTATGAGGTAATTCTGGATTATCTGAGAGTGGAAGAATACAGGATGCAGCTACAATGGTGCTACTTCTTATTATCACAGCACCGTCATGTAATGGGGAATAGGGTGTAAAAATGGTCGTAATAAGGTCACTTTTTACCTTCGCATCTAATGATATTCCAGTATCGACATAGTTTTTTAGTCCTACCTCTCTTTCTATTACGATGAGCCCACCTATTCCCTTCTCAGACAACTCTATAGCACCATTTGCTATCTCAGTAATTATAATCTCTTCCTCTCTTATAAATGCTCTTAAAAACCTTGTTTTACCAATTGATGCAAGCGCACTCCTTATCTCAGGTTGAAAGAGTATTACAAATGCGACGATCCAAGCAGTTTTAAAGGCAGTCATAATCCAAGAAAACCCCTGTAGACTAAGAAACTCAGCAATAAATGCTGTAACAAATAGTATTATGAGTCCTCCCATCATCTGAAGTGCCCTTGTCCCCTTTATATACCTCAGGAAGTAATAGACAAGTACACCAATTACGACTATATCGATAAGGTCAATAAAGGTAAATCTGAGAAAACCCATATTTAGAAGTAAAAAGGCAAAAGTAAAAAAGCGAAATTAACTTTGCTAACACAGCACCAGATAAATCAAACAAACCAGATAGACATATAAGTTGATTAGTTAATTAGTTGATTAGTTAATTAGTTGATTAGTTAATTAGTTGAATAGTCGATTATCAAACATATTGTGGAGTGATTTGCTCAAGTCTTGACCTTAATTTATTCAGTGCAATTGCCCTATGGCTAATCCTATTCTTTTCATCAAACAAAAGTTGTGCAAATGTCTTTCCAATCTCCGGAATCATAAATATCGAATCGTAACCAAATCCACCAGTACCAATCTCCCTATGGGTTATATACCCCTCAACCGATCCCTCAAACACCTCTATCTTATTGGAATTGATAACAAGAACAACACAACATACAAACCTTGCAGTCCTCTCTTTTATTGGAACATCACTAAGGGTTAAAAGAAGCTTCCTGCGGTTCTGTTCATAAGTAGAATTTTCTCCAGCATACCTTGCAGAACACACTCCCGGAGCACCGTTCAATATATCTACAAATAGACCAGTATCATCAGCAATGCACCATTGGCCCGTTACTTTTTGTACATCTTTTGCCTTTTTGAGTGCATTCTCCAGCAGGGTATTTCCATCTTCTTTAATTGGAGGAATAGAAGAATAGTCAAATAATGAAGATAACTCGATAGGAATCCCACTAAGTACGGCTTCTATCTCCCTGAACTTATCCTTATTCCTTGTAGCGATCACCACTTTCACCATAAGACTCATTAGAATTAGGAAGTTGTGGAAACCTATGTTGTTTATTTTAAATCAGCTATAAATGCGTCCGGATATACTTTTCTGATTCCCTCTATTTTATTTTCTGCTTCCCACTTTTTGTTAAACCTTCCCACTCTGACCTTGTAATAGTTACCTACAATCTCTATAAAAACCTCACCTGATAATAACTTTGCAGCCTCCTGCCTACGTTTGTTTGCATTTTTATATATAAAAAAAGCACCTATCTGTATACTAAATTGATATAACTTCTCTACATCTTCCCTCTGAGTTATAACTTCTTCAGTTTCTTCAAATTTAATTTCCACTACAGGAGTCTCTGAAAATACTACTACATCAACGGTATCGATTCTTTCGTGTACAATCTCCTCCTCCTCGGGGAGTATCTCTATTATTGGTGCTGTTTCTTTAACTGAGCAGGATAGAAAAAATAACAAGAACACAGCACATAATATATGCCGCATATAACCTCCCATTATATTTCAGAGTATTATCAAAAATAAAACCACAGAGAGCGATTTGCGAAAAGGGAAGAGGGAAAAGTAACCAGGGAGTTGCTCCTACCTTCCCATTAGTCATTCGTCATCAGACATTAGTCATTCGTCATTAGACATTAAACATTTAACATTCAACATCTCACATTTAACATCTCATTCAACCTTATAGGTGATATCCCTGAACAGCCCGACTATACGCATAAGGTCATCTTCCCCGTAATATTCTACAGAGATCCTTCCCTTATTCCTACCCTCCACTATGATTACTGGGTTCCCAATATACTGTGTTAAAATATTTTCTAAATCTGGATAAAGGGAAGTCCTTTTTTTTGCGATCTTTTCAGTTTCTCTTACAGTAAGCCCCAATTCTGCTATTCTTTTTGCTACTTTTATCCTGTTCTTGCCTGGCTTTAAGGATAGAATCGCTCTGGCATGTCCTTCACTCAACTTGCCATTCCATATAAGTTCCTTAATCTCCTCTTCAAGCCCTAAAAGTCTAAGTGTATTCGTGACTGTTGCTCTATCTTTACTTACTCTTTTGGCAATTTCCTGATGTGAGAGACCAAAACTTTTAATAAGAATAGTAAACGCCTCTGCTGCTTCAAGGGGATTAAGGTTTTCTCTCTGAAGGTTCTCTATTAATGCAAGCTCAAGCATCTCTCTGTCTGATGCTTCTCTTACCACAGCTGGAATATAATCCATCCCAAGTTGCTTGGCAGCCTGTACCCTTCGCTCACCACATATGACTTCATAACCCTCATCAATAGTCCTAACAATAATTGGTTCAATCACACCATTCTCCTTTATGGAAAGAACAAGCTCGTCGAGAGACCCCATACTTTTTCTTGGCTGATAAGGATTATATTTTATACTGTCTATTTCTATCTGTATAAGTCTACCTTTTTCCTCAGGAAGAAGTGCATCAATACCTTTACCTAATGCCTTCCTTGACATTAATACTCCTGTTGAAATTCGTGGTAGTATGCAAAATTTATCCCCAGAGGGCTCAGAGAGATAATATTTATTTTTCTCTGTGTACTCAAATTATCTATCAGCGTTTTTCTTGCTTGTAGCTCAACTCTTGTAAACTTTGGGTTCAATAGAAGAGAGCACAGAGGTTTTCTATTTTTTTCTTAATTTTCTACCTCAAAGATACTTTGTGTCCTCTGTGGTTAATTTTAGTCTTTTATAGTCAAGCTAAATTTTACCCTTTCATTTAAAAGACTCGAGTATTTTATATTAATCTATTATGTTGGATTTTTAAATAAAAATTACACTATAATAACAATACTTAAGATAATTCAGGATTTGTATTTATTCTACCACACAATGCCCGAAAAGTCAAGAAAATTTTTTAAAATTTTCTTGACAAATCTCTAAATTTATGTTAATATATAAACACTTGCGGGGGTAATTCAGTGGTAGAATGCCTGCTTGCCAAGCAGGTCGTCACGGGTTCGAGTCCCGTTCCCCGCTTATTTTCGTCAAAATCTACCACGTTTACATTTTTTTAATTTTTCATCTGAAAAAGTCAATAAAATCTAAATTTTTTTAAAAATTTGAAATTTTTTTGTTGACAAACTCGAGTTTTTATTGTATAATTGATTAATAAAAGTGTTTAGTAAACAAGGAGATATTAACCAGGAGTGTAAAAGAATATATTCCAAGGTTTGAAAAAATTTTTTCTCATACAAATACACTGCATTGGTAACTTTTTCTCTTTTTGTTTATATAAGTGTATAAGAAGAATTTCTAATAAATATAACGTTAAGTAATCTTTCACGTGTGAAAACTGGAGCTATACTAATGCAAAAATGGACTGTAATAATTAGTAGAAAGAACATCACTTTATCAAAATGGCAGATTTATTTAATATTTCTGCCATTTATTTTTCTCTTGGGATACTCTGGGTGGTCTTCTGGGAATATAATAAACACCATAATCAACAATACAAATAGTGCATTGTTATCAAGACAGAAATCAAGGTTTATGAAGGAAATTTCGCAAATCGATCGAATGTTACAGAGCCTTGAAAGAAGATATTCAAAAATAATTTTTCATGATGAGATCCTAAGATTAGGTCTGGATATCCCATCACAGGACGAAGTAAGAATGCTTGGAACAGGTGGTAGATATTTTCCTGACGAATCGAACACAGTACTTGACAGGAAGGTGGTCTTATTAAGGAAAAAATTGGACAAGATAAAAATAGAACAAAAAATTGAAGAGAGGAGCCTTTCTGACCTTGAATTCAACCTACTTCGCTCAAGAGATGAACTCAAGCATACTCCCTCCATTATGCCCACATGGGGAAGAATAACATCGGGTTTTGGATGGAGAAGAGATCCATTTACTGGTAAGCGGACATTCCATAATGGAATTGATGTAGCTAACAAGACAGGCACACCTATAGTTGCAGCCGCATCTGGCGAGGTTGTTTATATTGGAAGAATGGGTCGACTCGGTTTGTGTGTAAAGATAAATCACGGTTATGGCTATAAATCACTTTACGGACATATTAAAAACTCAACTGTTAAGGTTGGTGAAAAGGTTAAGAGAGGTAATATAATAGCCTATATGGGAAGTTCAGGAAGATCTACAGGCACACATCTTCACTATTCTATATTTAAACATGGAAAGGCAGTAAATCCCAGGGATTACATAATGTTGGGCAATATAATATACTAAGCTATACGTTTTCAGATGATAGAATGCAAATTCACATATCAAAATCCGAGATTTCTCCCCCTTTAGGAATACTTTTCTCTGTATTATCAGGAATTCTTCTATTTTCCTCTTTTGTATACCTACCTTATCTATCTTTTATAGCTTTCTTACCCTTATTATTTCTTATAGATAAATCCTCTCCAAAAAGACTCTTCTACTACGGTCTGATTGCTGGTTTTACCCTTTATATACCACTGCTTTATTTTATATTGGTAATGGAGGTTCCAATCAGATTCTATCTCTATCTGGGTGTATTTATTCTATGGTTATATCTTTCACTATATTACGGATTATGGTGTTATATTACAAAATTACTATTAATAAAAACTGGCGTTGTTGGTTGGATAATCTCTGCTGCTTTCTTTGTCTCCCTCGAATTTCTAAGGTCTCTTACTCGAGAGATTGGATTCCCATGGGGAACAATCGGTTATACACTTGTACCACAAAGATACTTTATTCAGATAGCAGATATTACAGGTATAGCCGGCTTATCTTTTATTGTTATCCTTACCAATATACTACTGTATAACTCATTTACAAGACCCAAAATAATAATTCCCCTTCTAATTATACTCTCAAGTGTCATGGGTTACAGTAAACTGAGAATAAAATCAATTAATAAATTAATGCAAGATTCTGACATACAGCAATCAGAAATATCTATTTTAATTGTACAACCGAATATCTCACACGAAGTAAAGAGAAGAGGAGATATAGTTTCCAGAATTAACATCTTTAAAAGTTTTTCTGAATCTGATTCAAGACATGACCTTATAATTTGGCCGGAATCAGCACTACCAGGCTATATGATAGAGGGCTCGAAACCAGAGAGGTTAACAAGAGAGCTTGTGGATTCACTTCAAACTCCAGTCCTGACTGGTGGTACAAGGCTTTCCTACGATGAGGAAATTATCAAGGTTTACAACTCGTCAGTCCTGGTGAAACCATATAAGGGTGTTGTAGATTTCTATGATAAAATATATCTTGTTCCCTTTGGAGAGAGGCTACCCTTCGATGATTTTTTTCCTGTTCTTAAAAGGCTTGAATTTGGACAGGGGGGGTATTCCCCGGGCGATAGGAGAACTCTTTTCGAGCTGAATGGTGTAAAATTTGGCGTGCTTATCTGCTTCGAATCAACATTCCCGAGACATGTAAACAAATTTGTTAAGGAAGGAGCAGACTTTATGGTTAATATAACCGATGATTCCTGGTTTGGGAGAACTGTCGGACCATACGAACACTCGAGGATGGCATTGTTAAGGGCAGTTGAGACAAGAAAACCTTTTATAAGATGTGCAAATTCAGGAATATCATATATAGTTAATCCTGATGGTTTAATAAAACATACTACAAAACTCTTTGAAAGGGCTTCTATATCTGACAATATATATCTAAATCATACGGAAACCTTCTATACAAGATACGGGGATGTGTTTTCGTACATCATGCTTTTATTTTCTTTTGTGGGAATTTTAAGTTTACTTTTTATACAGCGACCTGAGAAATTATAAAAAAGAATAACTAATCTATATCTTTCATGTATGATATTTAATTTTTTAAATGTTCCAAACTATCTTAATGATATACAAGAGGATGCCTGTCATTGCGAGTGAAGCCCCATTCTTTTAGGAATTGGGGGATGAACGTGGCAATCTCATATTTTATATAATTCACTAAAAAGCGATTGCTTCATCCGTATCCATCTCAAGATCCGTATGGATACGGAGCTTATGTCCTCATGTCGTGGACTCTTATGAGATCCTTTTGACGAGTCCGTGGACGGATTCGCAATGACCGACCAGATCCGTATCGCGTAACTATGGGAAATTGTTTAATTTTTGAGAATGTCCCAAAGTTTCGTGATAGCGTTAAAGCCATATATATTGGATATCAATAATTTTCAAATCAATCTGTCTGCACACCTTTGGCGGGGTAGATAAGAGCTTTATTGCCCAGAAGTTCTTACAATATGTAGTAATGATATTAAAGGATGAGATTGCCACGCTTACTGCGTTCGCTCGCAATGACAGACAAAAAGGGATGAGATTACAACGCTATAGCACACAATAAAAGGTTTCATATTATCTATCATCACAACACTTTAGGACAACGTCTAATTTTTGATATTTGATATTTGATTTTTAATTTTACTATCTGGGGGTTTTATGTATTTTGAATTCATCGTCACAACAAGGTCTTCTGAAGAACTCATAGATATAACACACAATGTTGAAGATGTAGTTCAAAAAAGCAATATACATAATGGAGTTTGCTTGATTTACGTGCCGCATGCAACTGCTGGTATAATAATAAATGAGAGTGCTGACCCCAATATCAAGAGAGATTTTCTCTCAGCACTTGATAGATTCATACCTCGTCATGCCGGCTACCTACACGATAGAATTGATAACAATGCACATGCCCATATTAAATCAGCAGTTATTGGTTCGTCTGTTAGTATACCTATGAAAGATGGTCATCTTGGATTGGGAACCTGGCAGGCAATAATGCTCTGTGAATTTGATGGGCCGAGGTCAAAAAGAAGGGTTGTAATTCAAATAATCCCAATATCTGAAAAACCTTAGAATCATTTCTATCAAATGATATGGAGCCATTCACCAAGTAGAAAGTACATTCTGCCAATCAGGAGGGAAATTCTTGCCATCACTGTATAACCAAATGATGCACCAAATGCAACCATTAAAAACATTCTTCCAATCCTCGCTGCAAAACCAATCCCCCCTTTATGCCGAGTTGAGAAAAAGAAATATAGAAGACCGGTTAATACACCTATTATAAGAATTATGTTGTTGATATGATTAAGGGGAATTATGGTTGCCCTTGCCTGTTCAAGGGCGTTAGTCTGTAGAAATGTTACAAGATAATATCCTGATGTCATTCCAACGATAAATGCAAGTGGCCATCTTGATAACCAGCCAACTTTGGGGAATAAACGAAGCAACATCAATATACCCAGAATAAGCGGGATAACTAATATAAATTCGTGTTCTATAAAAAGAGGTCTACCAAGATTCGGAACCAAGATATTATACCATGAATACATTGCCCAGTATCCTGCGGAAACTCCAACAAAAAGATGCTCGGCAAACTTATAAAACGGGTTATCCTTATAGAGAAAAGAAAATATACAAAGGGTTAGTAATGACGCTACCCATATGCCTATTATCTGAACCATAGTATAAAAGTCAAAAAGTAGAAAGGTCTAAAAGTTAAAAAATCTAAAAATTCAAATCTACTAACAACAAATAACACTTCATCAACTACTACTACTCCTCTTCTTAAGAAGGAATATCACATTCCCGAATATTATAAATAATACAATAACTAAATGCGCGAGTGACTGGGCATCCATCCCTGCAGTAGCAAGACCGGGTATCTTAATGAGTTGTTCATATTCTGCCGCACCCTTCATTCCACCCGCAAGACCTACAAGTTGATTTGCCTGGAGATAAGGATAGAAGGCAGGTGCCTGTACTGCTGTGCTTCCTAAACCTATTTTCTTACCATATCTTGCCTGTGCAATCATTACCCAGTGTCTTACACCTGGATCACCCGCCGAAAAAGTAATTATTAACTTAAATGGGTCCAAATTATTTATCCCATCCAACATCGGCAGACTATCTACATTATTACCAATATAATCCTGAGGAAAAATATCTCTTAAGTTCGTAGAAATTCCTGAGATAACAACTATTCCTCCTGTCTTGTAGCCAAGATTAGCGAAATCTATTCCGTATTCCTTACCATATTCCTCTGCCGCTATTTCAAGATTTGCCTGTCCCAATAAGACTCCCTGTGGCCACAAACCGAGACTTACTATCTTCAGATCCTTCCTGAAGCAGTGCCTTATAACAGCAAGTGCCAGAGGGTCAAGCTCAGCCATACTTGCCGGGTCGTAATCGAAGGATAAAAAGACATAAGAATCCGGAGAAAGGGATTCGATCTCTCTATAAATTTTCTCTACTGGTTCACTCACATGAACTACAAGCCCCATAGGAAAGAGTATCGCTATGATTACCACAATCCCAATTATGGAAAATATGATACGCCTGTCTATTTTAAGTAACTTATCTAACATACCGGGGAAAGAATTTCAAAATCCTAATTTCTAATTACTAATAAAATTCCAAAAGTCTAATTATAGTCCAGAGATTAACATTCCTCTTCTATTTTTCATATTTGACATTTTATTTGGCATTGGATATTGGAAATTTGACATTTTATTACTCTCCTCCAAGATACGTCCTCTCGATACCGAGTATGACACGCAGGGAATACGACACAGTACCTAATGCAATACCTATCATTATTGCACGCTGTCCAGCCATATTTGGGTAAGACATAATCCATTCAGCAATATGAGGAAGTTTGTTCCAGATTAGGGCTCCGATAGTTACCCTTCCAATCATTACAAGTACCGCAGCAACTAAAAGAAGTGTTGCATCCAAGTTCCTGGCACGGAATGCCCTGAAAGAGGCAGAGGCAATGAAAAATGCAAGAAGGGCAAACATGGTTGCACCCATTGGCTGCTGTATATTTACAAATACGTAATTGAATGGACTTCCTGTGCCAATTCCCCATAGTGCTCCAGTAAAAATCGTACCAACAAGACCGCACAAAAGGATAATAGAGTATCCCCAGCCCCCTTTCATTCTCCTCAATTTTTGTACATGAAGTCTGACCAAATTCATGAGCCCGAGAATTAGTGCAAATACTGCAATTATAAGGAACCACTGGTTGAAGGTATCAAATAATCCTGCAAATGGCTGTCTTGGTATGAAATACTGGACAACCATTACTATACCCACTATGAATGTTATTAAGAGAGGAATTTGTCTTTTCATAGTAACTATCTAACCATCAGGATGTTCCTTATCACTGTTATGCCGAATGTCATAAGAACAGTCCCAACTACTATAAGTGCAAAAAATATTAACTTACCCCAGTCCTGACCCTTCAGGCTGCCAAGCTGAAGAGGATCTCTTGAAAGATATGCTGATGCTGCAAAAAATTCCTCACCTATAAGTGTATAATCACATGCTGTTACAAAAAATGGCAGCTGTGATGGCATGGCTGTTCCTGCAATCTGTATTGCACCTGTGGAATGACCGGTCTCAGCAAGTATAAGAGATTCTGCATAGAAACTCCCCATAAAGAATATAGCTCCGGGTTTTTCTCTCACCATTATACCATCACATCCTGCAGCGAAACCAAACTGGTCATCTGTAAGATAGAATATATTATCAGGATTGAATATATCTGGCCGTCCAGCATCGTAATACGCCTCTTTTACGGTTTCCTGGGCTGCGGTCATAACAAGTGATCTTGATGTAGGTACTAAAACCTGTGCTTCATATTCTGCAGCCTTTTTTGCCACCCGCCTTAGTATCGTTATACCTGCAATTGTTTGGAGATCATCCATATCCATTATGCCTGTAATAAACATTATGGGTCTTCCAAGCTCAGTTGCTCTTCCTACTGCCTCATCTAAGGCTTCAATCCCTGCTATCGGCCTTACATAAAGTTCCTTTCCACCTCTTGCTTCTCTAATAAAGAATAGAATAAATCCGCAAACCAAAATGACCATAACAAGCATAATAGTCCGTCCTTTGTGGAACCATTGTGGACTTGATACTGCCGAAACGGTTTCAGATGTAACTATACCTTCCTCTGTGGTCAAAACAATCTTATAGAAATATTCCACTCCATCAACAGTGAAGTTGTCCATCCAACTGCTATCGGACGAGCAAATGCTTGCCATTCTCTCAAATTCCCCATCACTGTTCTTACGCATCACTTCACCAGAAATAAAGGGAAGTGAAGATGAGAATTTAAGCGTTATACTACTACCTGCATCATTAGGTGTATCATATGCAGAAATAGAAAAGCTGGCTATTAAAAAAAGCAGTATCATAATAATAATTATCTTTTTAGGATTGTTGCCTATTCCTTTTTCTTCGCCTTTATCTTACTTGTCTTCTTTTTACTCTTCTTTGGTTTCTTCTTATCTTCTGTTTCTCCTTTCTCTTTTGATTTTTTTCTCCCCTTTGTTTTCTTATCCTCTTCCAAATCCTTCTTCTTTTTGACATCAACTTTCTTCTTTTTTACCTTCTTCTTCTCTTTATCCTCCTCTTTGTCCTTGATGCTTTTCTTACCTATAATCTTCTTCTTCCCCTTATCTTTCTTAACATCCTTATCTCTATCTTCCTTTTTTACTTTAGCTTTATCCTTTTTCTTGCCTTTAACTTTCTTTTTAGCTGTTCCCACCTTCTTCTTATCTGCCACAATCTCAACCTCCTTCTCTTTGTCTGCCGCAATCTCTACCACCTTCTCCTTATCTGCCGCAATCTCAACCTTCATCTCTTTATCTGCCGCAATCTCTACCTCCTTCTCTTTATCTGCCGCAATCTCTACCTCCTTCTCCTTATCTGCCACAATCTCTACCTTCATCTCTTTTGCTACCTTTTCTTCCTCATCCTCCCTCTTGATCTTTGGTTTTCCTTTTTCTTTTTCTAAAAGTGGCTCATAACCTGACTGAGAGAATATTAGCCTTCTTTTTTCTTCATTAATCTCAATCAGTCTTACTGCAATCTTATCTCCAATACTATATCGACGTCTAAGTTCAGATGGGGGGTCCTGCATCTGGGAGTACGGGACAAAACCCTCTACTCCAATATCAACTACAATCCCCTTATCAAGCACCCTGGTTATAATTGCATCTGGTATTATATCACCTATAGCATGTTCCTCCACAAATTTCTTAAGAGGATCCTCTTCTATCTGCTTTAAACCAACTGATAACCGATGTGTCTCCTGATCTATTGAGAGAACTTTGCATTCTATCTCCTGTCCTGACTTAAGTTCATCAGCTGGATGTGAAATCCGTTTAGTCCATGAAATATCTTTAATGTGTAGGAGACCCTCTATACCATCTTCAAGTTCAACAAAAGCCCCGTAGTTTGTAAATTTACGTATAATTCCCTTAACACTCGACCCAACCGGATGTCTTTCAGTAGCACCAACCCAGGGATTTTCTACCAGTGATCTTATAGACAGCGACATCCTCTGTTGTTCTTTATCTACACTCAGGATCTTCACTTCAACTATATCACCAAGAGAAATAAACTCAGATGGTTTTCGAACCTTCTGTGTCCATGAAAATTCGGATATATGAACAAGTCCCTCAACTCCTGGCTCCAATTCAACAAATGCACCATAGTCTGTAATGGATACAGCCTTACCTGTTACAATTGACCCAACCTTATATTTCTTATCTATATCTTCCCACGGATGTGGAGAGAGATGCTTTCTCCCGAGTGCAATTCTTTGTTGTTCTCTATCACAATCCAGAACAAGGACCTTTACTGTATCGCCTATTTTGAGTACCTCTGAGGCATGAGACAATCTACCCCATGTTATATCACCTATATGAAGAAGACCATCTACACCACCTAAATCTATGAATGCACCGTAATCTGTAATATTTTTTACCTTACCTTCAAGGATAGCTCCCTTTTCAACCTTTTGCCATGTCTCCTCACGTTTTTTCTCCATGTCTTCTTCGAGAATTGCCCTTCTTGAAATAACTATATTTTTTCTACCCTCTGAAAGTTTCAATATCTTAAAGTTATGTATAGTACCAATGTAATCTTCTGGACTTACAGGCTGAAAATCAACCTGAGAACCAGGAAGAAAAGAATTTATACCACCAAGATCAACCTGAAAACCTCCTTTGACGGTTTTTACAATTTTACCTTCTACATACCCACCAGCTTCATACGACTCGCGCACAGTGTTCCATACATGCATTATATCTGCTTTCTCCTTTGACAGAACCACCATACCTTCGTCGTTCTCTATCTTTTCAAGTAAAACTAATACCTCATCACCAACATCTGGGACTGTAGTCTTTTTGAACTCCGAGGATGGTATTATACCTTCTGATTTCAAACCAACATCTACAAGCACATCACCTCCGGTTACCTTTACAACTTTACCCTTTATTATTTCCCCCTCTTTAATCTTCATTGATTCATCTATCATTCCTATGATATCCTCGTCCATTAATTACACCTCCTTATATAAGAATATTTTTTTCTTTTTAGATTCTTTGGTTAGTTATAACTGTCATTAAAACGATATTGCCTTAATAACAGAAGATATTGTAACATCTAATGATGTTATACTGAAAACCACTATATATAACAATTATCAAATCACTTAATGTATCTAAGGTCGCTTATTATATCATATATTATTCAATTTGTCAAGAAAAAAGTTGCAGCAGCTGTGGAAGAATCAATTTTAGTGTCTGAAGTGTCTTCTTCCTGTGAATATCAAACTAATGTTGTGCTCATCAGCAGCCTTTATCACCTCTTTATCCCTTATCGAACCTCCAGGCTCAATTATAGCCTTGATACCCTCTTTTGCAGCAAGGTCTATAGAATCCCTGAATGGGAAAAATCCATCTGAGGCAAGTGCTATCCCATCCTTAAAACCAAATATTTTCCTGTTTCTAATTGCAATCTCTAAGGCACCCACCCTGTTCGGTTGACCACCCCCAATACCTACAGTCATTCTATCTGTTGTTATACATACAGCATTCGACTTTATAAACTTCACCACATTAAACGCAAAATTCATGGCATTTAATTCCCTCTTTGTGGGTTTTCTTTTTGACATAACCTTATAATCCTTAATATTATCCAGGCTGTTATCACTATCCTGTCTTATAAGTCCACCATTGATATATCTATAGGAAACAGTGGATAGACTACAATCCAATGGAAGTTTAAGTAAAATAAGTCTCTTCTTTTTCGAAAGTATATTCTTTGCTTCTTCATTATAGGACGGTGCTAAAACAGCCTCAATAAAAGTTGAAGATAGTTCTTTGGCTAGTTCTCCACTAACTTCACGATTAACGCCAACAATACCCCCAAAACTTGAGATCGGATCACAACTCTTCGCCCTTTTGTAGGCATCTATTAATCTGGGGAAAACTGCAATACCACATGGACTTGAGTGCTTTAAAATACATGCGGTAGTTTCTTTAAAAGTGCATAATACTGAGAGAACGGTGTCAAGGTCACATATATTATTATATGACAGCTCTTTGCCCTGTATTTTATAAGCATCTATAATTGATATTCCTTTGTAACCTGTCTCTCTGAAAAGTGTTGCTTTCTGATGTGGATTCTCGCCATATCTCAGGTCTTCTACTTTACTAAAAGGCATATAAAGCTCAGGACTCCCAAGCCATAAAGAGACCTTTGTATCAAAACAAGTGGATAGCGCGAAGGCCTTCCTTGCAAGATATATCCTTGTATCAGGTGATATAGTACTATTTTCGTTAAGCTCTTTGATTACCATATCATAATCTTCTGGATCTGTTAAACAGGTTAGACGTCTATAGTTCTTTCCTGCTGCTCTTATTAGAGAAATACCTCCTATATCGATGTTTTCTATTGAGGGTTCTTTATCAAATGGGTAGAGATTAACAACCACAATATCAATTAAGGGTATATTATATCTTTTGACTTCCTCTTCCCCCCCTTTTGCTAAAATACCGCCAAAAACCAAAGGGTGTAGAGTTTTAACCCTGCCACCGAGCATTGAAGGAAAACCGGTTATTTCTTCCACTGTTACGACATCCAAACCATTCTTTTTAAGAAAATCAGCCGTGCCAGAAGTGGCAATCAATGTATAATTGTGCTTTATTAATGTATCAACAAGGGGCATTAGACCATCTTTGTTGTATGTACTTATAAGTGCAAACTTTTTTTTCATTTTTCTATCCTTTCAATAAAATGTTGTGTTAAAAAATCTAATCACAGACCTACCCTACACCCTCTTCGCCCCGCCAGATGCGGGGCTCCTACTTTTAATTTACTATTTTCGATTGTCGATTTACGATTGCATCCCAATTTGTGTTCCTCAATAGTCAATAGTTTACCCTGTGAAATGAGTATCTATTTCATCAGGGTCAATATTCAATTATCACTATTCCTCTCTCTTCCCTCACAAGCTATTTTGAATTGCTAATCGCTAATTTTACATTGTTAATTGAGGTCGCTCTTCTCTTCTATCGCGACTGGGAAGTCGCTCCTACCCATTATCGTCCGTCAATCGACGGACTCCTATCCTCTCATTAGTCATTAGAAATTAGTTTACCCTGCTTGCCATGTGTAATGTTTCTCTTTATTACATTATGGTGAAATGAGTATCTATTTCATCAGGGTCATTCTCCCTTCTCTCTTCTCTCCTCTCCGTTTCTCCGCTTCACTCTCTACACCTTACGCACTACACTTTTCCTCCTGATTCTTGTAGGGGTTGGATTCATCCGACCCGTTTCTTTTAGGGGTTCGATAAATCGAACCCCTACATTTTCACTTTACCTTGCTGGTTCGATAAATCGAACCCCTACATTTGCGCTTTACCTTTTGGGTTCGATAAATCGAACCCCTACATTTATGCTTTACCTTGCTGGTTCGATAAATCGAACCCCTACATTTTCACTTTCATATTCTATTTGACACTACCATAAAAAATTTTAGGTAATTAAATATAATAGGTTTTTTAGACTCTTATTCAAGCCAATGCCTGCTCTAACTGTAAAAAGCAATCGTTCCCATATGTCATTACGAGGAGTGTAAACCACCTGTCTGCGTGTAGGCGAAGAAATCGTTCCCATATGTCATTGCGAGCCGTAGGCGAAGCAATCGCATTTTATGATATTGAGCAATGAAGATGAGATTGCAGCGCTCATTATATTCACTCGCAATGACAGATACCAGGTATGAGATTGCAGCGCTCACATAGCTCTCGGAACTCGCAACAACAAATGCCTTACATGTCATTAAAAGGTGTGCATTCCAAATTTGCCTATTCTGCACTCGATCCTGGCGACGAATGGAGTAATATATCAACTATCCTCTCTGCTGTCTTCCCATCCCAAAGAGGTGGTATACTTCCCTTCTTTCCATAACCATCGAGGATTTTATAACTTTCTTCAATTATCTTTTCCTTATTGGTTCCAACGAGTTTATTTGTTCCCTTGATAATTGTGACAGGCCTCTCTGTATTCTCTCTTATCGTAAGACAGGGAATCCCAAAATATGTAGTTTCCTCCTGCATACCTCCTGAATCTGTTAATACGAACTTTGCCCTTTCCTCAAGTGCAATAAATTCAAGATAACCAAGTGGTTTAATTACATACAATGAATTTAATTTCTCTAAAAGCTTAAATTCTCTAATCATCTTGCTCGTTCTTGGATGCATAGGAAATATTAGGTGAATCCTTCTGGAAATCTCAACAATAGCATCGAGAATCCTTATAAGATTATCCCTGTTATCAACATTGGATGGGCGGTGGAGAGTGAGAAGGGCATAAGGAGATTGTAGATTGGAGATTGTAGATTGAAGATTATTGATTGATAATTTTACATTTTGCATCCCACCCAGCTCCGTTAAGCGGGGCTGGGTTTTACATTTTGCATTTATTATTGCCTCTATCATTATATTACCAACAAAATGTATCTTATCATCTAATACACCCTCCCTCCTGAGGTTTTCATTTCCTGATTCTTCTGTCGTAAAAAGGTATTCTGAAAGAACATCGGTTACTTTTCTGTTTGTCTCTTCTGGCATGGTTTTGTCAAATGACCTTAATCCTGCCTCAACATGGGCAACAGGAACATGTAACTTTGATGCCACGATTGCTGTCGCAAGTGTTGAATTTACATCACCGACTACCACTACCACATCGGGTCTATGTTTTATTATTTGCTTCTCCATCTCAATCATAACTTTGCCGGTCTGTTCACCATGAAGACCAGAACCAACACCAAGATATATATGTGGCTTCGGTATATCAAGATCCTTAAAGAAAATAGCTGACATCTCATAATCATAGTGCTGTCCTGTATGGACAATAACAGGTTTGATTTCCTTAAACTTTTCCATCTCTTTAACAAGTGGACCAATTTTCATAAAATTGGGTCTTGCTCCAGCAACAAGGAATAGTTTCATAATTTAAGCTAAAGGGTTATCGTTTAATTTCTTCTAATGGACTTTTACCATTTTTATCTTTCTGATTATCCTGCCATCTATCTCAAGACAGTAGAAATAGATACCGTTTCTCACATTGTTACCTTCATCATCTTTACCATCCCACTCTACTCTATATATTCCAGGAGAATGTGGTGAATCAACTAACCTTCTAACAAGCCTTCCTGCAAGGTCATATATAAAGATGGAGGTAGTAAGTCCCGATGGAATAGTAAACTTATTCAACGGGATAAATGGTGAGTAGTGAGTAGTGAGTAGAATATCGCAGTTTAGTGCATCATCACCATATTCCATAAAGTTAAATTCTCGCCTTACACTGCTTGCCTTCTTCCCATAGGCACTTCTTATAACTGCTGGTTTCACACAGGGGTGTCCCTTTAAGTCCTGAATGGTAATGGAATCAGGATATATGGTATCACCAACAGCAACCGGAGAAGAAAGAAGTGAGGAGTGAAGAGTCAAGTTTGAAGAAGGGATCCCTAAACCTTCACTCCTTCTTACTTTATACTGCTTACAACCAATTGCATAAATAATCACTGTATTGAATAAAAACGGATTGGGAAAGTTCTGATATAGGTAACTGGTAATTGGTAACTGTCGACTGACCGTGTCCTCTATGCCTATTTCCCACCAGTTTACCAATAAAATTGTACTGTCAAGTGACCAACAGGTATTTACAAAATAGGAAGAATCTATATTCCAGGAATTTCCTCCTGAAAGACTGAGTACATCATCTATATTTAAGGCATCTAAATCTGGTACATTTGTCTCTTCATTGAAAAATAGAATCACCCAGTCATCATCATAGGGTTGTAAAGGAATTGAATCAAAGAAGGCGAGTACTGAATCTATTACTGGTCCATAGTCTCCAAAATCTCCTGTTATAACACATGGAGATAATACCGGGTATTTATTGAATTTATCCCTTATTGTTTCTCCATCAGGAAACACAGAATCTCCTGTAGAGATTGTAGGTTTTCCTCCATCAACACATAACGAGCAGGTGAGGGTAAAACCAATGGAATCCCAGTGGATTGCTCTAATGTTTCCATCTCCAGATAACCAGGTCTTGTTTGAATCTCCTGATTTTACAGCAAGTATACTGTCGATAAGAGAATCCCCAATATCAGGCATATTTGTTCGCTTGGAAAAGTAAAGCATCACATAATCATCATTGTCAATTCCTTCAATGGAATCAATATACTCATATGCAACAATAGAATCGATGAAGGGAGCAAATGTTCCTGTAATAATACACGAAGAGGTATCATAATTTAACCATTTATCTCCAATACCAATAGGCTGTAAAAATATAGTATCACCAGGTGCAACCATATTATTCCATATTGCACCACCAAGATATATGGTCATAATCACACTATCTAAAGTCCAATTGATCGTTCCAAGATAACCCATACTATCCAGCCAAGTATGATCAGAGGAGAGTTTCAGTATTGAATCTATATTATTTGCATCAGGAATAAAAAGATTGGTTGGTTCATCAAAGGAAATTACAATCCTATCATTGGGTGCTACACTATCTCCCTCAAAAATTTCTCCACCATATGCTATAGCACCTGTGAGATGCGCACCTATAGTATCAGAAAAATACTCAATTTCTATCTCTTCAAATATAGGTGTATGATAAGGATCATCGGTAAGCAGGTCAATCCTGTATTGGATAAACTGGTCACCATCATTCACTGAACCTATATCTGATATGTCCTGCCCATTTACAATTGTATCACAGTCCAACCACAGTGTATCTTGTGCAAGGGAGTCAAGCGTGATAGAATCAATTCCTGGTGGAAATGTTCTAACTCGTAATATTATCTGCTGCTCGTTTTCTTCCGCATTCCAGGACATTATCCCGAATTGAGTACTACCATTATCTACCCTGGTGTTATATAGAGATGAGATAAGCCATCCAGTTGAGTCAAAACCGACCATTCTGAAGATAGCACCATCAAAGTCTGTTCCTGCAAGGAGTGAACTGTGATAAGTATAGAGTAAACAGTATGTAGATAAGGCACCTGGTAAAGTACCAAATGGAATCCAGGATGTACCATTATCCATTGAAATATAGGCTCTTGCTGTATCATCAACACACTCACATCCAGCTATAAGCACTGAATTTTCAGGGATAAATATCAGTGAGCGGACTTTCTCAGCAAATGGTAAATCACCACATTCAGCCCATGTATCTCCTGTATCTATGGTTTTGTATACAATTCCGCTTGTATCTGTACCGGCATATACGGCTGAATCTCCACCTATAGAAAGACAAAAAACTGACTTCGCACCGGGTAGATCACTACACTCTATCCATGTATTTCCATTATCATTAGACTTATAAACTAAACCATTTTCATAACCTGTGCAGGCTAATATGAGTGTGTCAGAAAAAGAGTATAGTGCAAGTATAGCATTATCATCAAAATAGTTTTCCATCCAATTGTCCATACTCCCAGTATATACTATTGCTACACTGTCTCCACCTCCCGCATATATCAAATCATTCATCCTCAATATACTATGGATCTTTTCGACACCCACCATGGCACTACTACCTGGCCAGGTATAACCCATATCACCCGACCTCTTCAAATATCCATCAGGCAAAGTAGTATGTTCAATGCCAAGATATAAATATGTATCATTATCCCATAACATTGAATACGCCGATTGCCAACCGTCATATGAAAAAACCCTTTGCCAGGAGTCGCCCTCATCTGATGATTTGTAAACACATACAGAATCATCGCCTGTGCACAAGTAAATCAGAGTGTCCTGAACACGCTCAAAATCCCTTATATTGATATTTTGACCCATCTGTAGCACCTGTAAAGTTGTTGATATTGAAAGGGTTAAACAGGAATAATCATGAATGGAATTAATGTTCCTGGATATGAGGTAGAACGTTGTATCCTCGAAAAAAACATTCTCAGGAATCGCCCATACAGACTGAGTCCACGTAGCACCAAAAAGCGATATAGTATGTAATAATGGATATAACAAAACAATTATTAATGTTGTTCTACTTTTATACATTATAGATCCAAAAATCATACTATACTATCTAATAAGAGTTAACAAATTACTCATATTTAAATACTCTAACGTCCTTAATGGTTTTATACAATCTTCCATGCGTCCTTTTATATTCTCATAATCTTTCCAGGTCATACGAAATTTTTGAAAAAAAGTCTCAGCAGTAAAATATTCCAACTCTAATTGATATTGAGATAAATCAATAAGCTTCATAAAGCTTTCTATTTTCTCACTATATTTAATGGCTATCATGGGTACTTTGGCTATAGTAGCAAAAATAAGTGAGTGTAATCTCATGCCAATAACAAAATGTACATTACTAATTATACCCAAAATCTCTGAAGCCTTATATCTCCTTAGTATACGATAGACCCTTTCTTGATGAACCAAATTATCAATAATATCATTATGTATCTTAACATCTCTCCCATAGTAGAAAGGTATGAATAGAAAATTGACATCGTAACTCTCAATTATTGAATCGAGCGTCTTTGCTGTTTCTCTAATAAAATTATAGTAACTTTCCAAATGCTTCCCTTTAGCGAAAGCACGCCTTTCGAAAATACTATTTGGAATTCCTTTACCCTTGTAAAACCAATAACGCAAGCAGACTGCAATAAGTTTTTTATCTGTGGGTATTTTTTCTATCTCCATTATTTGGCATGCATCTTGACATCCACAAGGCTTTAGGTTAATTGCCGAATCTGCAGCTATAATTATTTTGCTATTTTTTATACCTACACTTATAAGCAACTTCTTTGAATCGGTATCTCTAACAGAAATTTTAGAAGATTTTTCTAAAACGAATCTTGTGAGTATTTTTCCAAAATTGTTTTTCAATGGTCCTATCCCAATTGCATAAAACATTACTTTCTTGTTAAGTAAAGATGCTAAATAAGGTTTCCAGAGTACCAGTGGTAAGCTAAATATACTGGTTTCATCCTGGACTATTCCCCCTCCTCCACAAATATATACATCAGTTTTGAATATTTCATATACTACCCTTAATATCGACCAAGACGAAAAGACCCTGACTCCAAACGATGATGAGGTATGGGACGGATTTAACGAAAATACGGTAATTTTAACAGGTTCTATTTTACTCCTTATTTGAGAGATTATTGAGGAAATAATTGCCTCATCACCTACATTAGCCGAACCTATATATGCAGATATTAATATTCTTTTGGCTCTCATTTCACCACTACACTATACTATTATAATAATTATATCTTAACCTTCCTGAAGGAAAAAAGAAATAGACAAATCTCAACACTAACAAACCATATACGTGCAAGTAATGCACATAGAACTCCCACAGAAGCCGGTATTTCGAGTGAGAGGAAAAAAGATAATGAACCCTCTTTTGCTCCAAGTCCAGCAGGTAAAATAAAAATCAATAAACCTATCACACAAGCAAGTGAATAAAAACCCATAACAGGTAATAATGAATCTGACCCAATAAAATAAAAAGATTTTATAAGATAAAAAAAACCAAGACTATGTATTAAACGCACAAAAATATAGAATGACAGGAGTAATAAAACCTTGGGATACCTTATAGCTATATAAACTTGCTGTTTATTAAACTTACGAAGTAAAAGATTAATAAATCGTCCCCATATCGATGGATGAATAAAGATTAAAAGTAAGATAAAAATGGGTATGATGTAATAAAAATACACCGATGCAATCAAATTACTTCTTACAAAAGGTAAACATATAAAGAAAACAAATAACCCTGAAAGAACATTTAGTGAATCTTCTAATATTATACTTGTAAAACCCGTTTCATATGATATACCAACATTCTTAGCAAGATACAATCTACCAATAGGTCCCCAGATTTTACCAGGTATATATTTAGCAATCCTGCTTACTGATATAATACTGAATGCCTCGAAATAAGTAATATTCTCACCTAAAAAATGTAAAATTAAACGCCATATCTGAAAAGATAGAAGACAGGATACTATTAGAAGTATATATGAAAATATAAGGTTTAGGGAATTGAATGAAATATAATCTGTATCTACCTTCTGCCAGTTTCGAACTAATACTCGACCCAGGAAATAAAAGGCCAACATTATTATAGCAAAGGAAATAACTCTTTTTATCATTGAACGATTCATATATCAAAAACAGATTATCGAATAAAGATATGACAATTGAAATTATTGAATATTTATATTCCGTAACACTTTTTATGTATAGTTTAAAATAAAATCCACCAACCATGAGGTCAAATCTAACTTTTCAGACAGCATTTGCCTACGCCTTTTATGCCATTCTATAGATAAATTTTTCATACTCAACAACTTACTTATCTTGTCTAACATCTTATCTTTTTCTGAGGGTAAAAACCCGTATGTTAAGCCGTATTTATGTTCTAATTCTTCTAAATAAGAGATTTTACCTACAAATGAATTACATCTGATTGCAGGAGTTCCAAGAACCGCAGCCTCAGCAGTCATTGTCTGACTATCTCCTATATAAAGTGTAGCATAATATAGAACATCATGAATTTTTTCCGGGTGAACCCTTATGGCATATTTTACAAATTCTTCTTCTATTATACCCTCACTGGATATAAAAACTTTACCATATTTAGAAAGCCTCTTTATCAATTTCTTTTTAAAATTATACTCTATTCCTTTATGGCCGATATCATGTGCAGCTTCAAGGTTTACAAATCTTAGTAGAAAATATACTTCATTTTCACTACAACCAATTTCATTTAAAACATCAGGATTCGGGGAAAAACGATTGGGGTGCAGGTATGCCAGCGAGTGATAACTTTCGTATTTTATATGTTTTCTACCAAAATTATCATTTATAAGGCAATCTGGTGTAACTATGGTATCTGCAAAAGGATAGGAAATAGAAGCGAAAATTTTTACACATTTAGCATCGTCGTCATTGAAAACAATAGATCTCCCCTTGATGAATTTACTAACATGCGCTATACTAACAGAACATCCAAGTAATAAATTAAACTTTTCCCTTTTAGCTATTTTGTATACTCCGTAGTCGTGTTCAACCAATTCTCTAAAAAGACCCACCAAACCTGCTCGTGCCTTACTCGCTACATCAAATTTCACTCCATAATGTTTTAGAAGATAGAGCGTTACATCTTTTTCTCTTGCTGTCCAGAATATCCTGTGTCCCTGTTTCTCAAATTCGAAAGCTGCATTCCTAAATAAATGCACATGAGCTGGATGACCGACATCTATAAGAATTTTCATAAAAAAAAGCCCAAAGGTGTTGCATCATTATAAGTTATTAAATAGTAAATAATGTGTATTGTTAATAAATTAAGCAATTTTAATTAATCCAATTCTACCTTAAGTCCCTATTATATTCCATATCAAACCACATTGCAAAGAATAGGGACTGAAGACCCGCTACAAAAGAGAACATTAATGCAAGAGCATTCACTTTAGGGATTATACCATTTCCTATCCACATTACCACCATTCTAATCCCAAGTGGAAGACAGGCTAATATAAGAAATATCGCAAGAGTATAAAAGAATACAAGAGGGTGAAAATCTCTGATAATATATTTCTCCTTTAATCTCCAGAAAAAACGTCTTAAGAGCAGCCAGGATATACTAAAAACTGCCTTAGGAATCCACATTGCTGATTTCTCACCAATTCTATAGACTGGTAGTATTTGAATATCTCTAACCTTAAAGCTATGAACATTTAATCTTACCAGTATATCATTTGGTACCCCAAACCTCCTATAAATATTATCCAGATCCAATGTTCTTAATACTCTTAAAGAGACAGCAGTATAACCACATTGAGTATCGGCTACATGCCAGTATCCTGATGCTATTTTAGTAAGTAGGGAAAGTATAGAATTCCCAAGAAATCTCACCTTTGGTATATTATTCCATGAATCAGGTGTAAATAGTCTATTACCCTTTGTATAATCAACTTCACCACTTATAACAGGCTCTATAAGGGGTATAAGGTCATCCGGATTCATCTGTGCATCACCTGCCATAACACAGGTGACATCCATATTATTATCTCTTGCCCATTTATAGCCCGTGACTATTGAACCGCCCACACCCTGATTCTTTTCATGTCCAATTATTATTATTCTCTCAGGAGCCCTTTGCTTATATGAATGCACAATCTCGACTGTATGGTCTCTACTCCTATCATCAACTACAATAATCCTATCAACGAAATCAGGCATTGTCTCAATAACCTTTCCTATAAGTTTTTCCTCATTATAGGCAGGGATAACAATACATATGGATTTTTCTCTATACATAGGAAGATAAAAAATATTCCAATGGGTCTATTATACCATTTTTTGGTTAACTTGTCAAGAAAATTTTCTAATAGTAGTTCCAGGAAAGACTGCTGAAACCTGCTATATTAAAGGTCAAATGAACCAGCAGGGGCTAAATAACCTATGTTGAAATAGAGAGTAAAAGATTTTCTGTATGCTCTACTATCTTTTCTATGGAGTATTTTCTCTCTATTCTTTTCCTTGCATTGTTTCCAAAACTTCTCCTTAAACTGGTATCCTCCAGTAACTCTATTACAGCGTTTTTCAACTCTTCTGGATTATCTGGCTCAACAAGAATTCCTGTTATCCTATCTACTACTACATCTATAATTCCCCCAGACTTTCCACCAATCACAGGTTTACAAGATGCTCCTGCCTCAAGGAAGACTATACCAAATCCCTCTGCCTTTACTGAATCTTTCATACTTATTTTCTTTGATGGCATAACAAATAAATCGCACAGATTATAGTAGACAGGCAGTTCTTCTTCTGTCACCTTTCCTGTGAAGATTACATTCTCACCCACTCTATTCTCTATAGCAAGACTTCTTAATCTATCCATATCATCTCCATCTCCAACTATGAGATAAACAACCTCTGGATGCTTTTTTAGAATATATGATAAAATATTTATTACACTGTCATGACCTTTGTATCTCTCTTCTCTATCCATTCTACCAACTGTGAGAAGAATCTTCTTTTTATCTAAACTAAACCTCTTTTTTAATAATCTGGTTCCAATTCCAGGCCTAAATCTTTCGGTATCTACAGATGGTGGGATTATCTCAATACTGGATTTCTCTACTCCCAGATAAACCAATCTATTCTTAGTAAATCCGCTGATAGTAATAATTTTCTTAGCATAATGGAGAAAAAAAGAGTATATCCTTTCTCTTCTCCTTGTCATTATCTCAAGCGCATAGGTGGACACAACAAAAGGCTTATTTAAAAACCACCTTAAAATCAGGCCTACAGGTACAGTTACTATATGTCCACAAAACACAATATCAGGCAATAGAAAGGTAGCATATAGAAGCGATTGAACTAAAAATAATATCCTGTTTGGGTTTGTGCGGATTATCCTTATATGCGTCTTGCTGTCAAAATCACTATCACCTATACAATGTGGTGCAATCACTATTATATATAAGCCTTTGATATTACTCGCTACGTTCCAGAGCAATGACTGAATTCCCCCTTTTAAAGGTGGGAAATCAGGTGTTATAATTAGAACCTTTTTCATATGTAATAACTCGCTGAATAAATAGCTTTTTGAAAAAGATAAATGCTTAATTGTATGTAATCTATAATGTCATAAATCGAGGTTAATCTGCATTTAAAAAATTACTTCTGCAACAGTAATATATGTGTGTATGAAAATTTTCTTAACCCCTTGAATGAATGATATATCCAACTATCAAATATATTACAAACATTTGAGATGGTAGGATAACGATATTTGAATATCTGACGATCCAGGAGTTTCATAAAGTTTAAATCAGGATTTCTGATTTCTATTCTATAAAATAAAGATTCAGCAACCATTAAATCTCTGTGTGTAAGGGGATGTTCACTTACAGTTCCATATCTTGGAATACCAAACCTTCCTGTAAAGTATCTTCGAAAAAAGATAATGATTGGATTGAATGCAAAGTTCTCAATAAAGACGCCAATACCTCCTTTTTTTAAAACACGGCAAACCTCTCTCAAACTATATATGATGTCTACATGATGCAAGATATAACTGCCAAATATTAAGTCAAATACACCATCTTTAAAACCCATAATTTCTAAGTCCATTTCAAAAAAAGAAACATTTTTTCTATCTTCCTTAAAGGTTTTTGCTCGCTTTAACATCCCCAGTGAAATATCTATTCCAAAGACGTAACTTGCCTTTGCTGCCATAGTATATGTATTTGTACCATCTCCACATCCCATATCAAGAATCCTTTTTCCATGCAGGTCACCAAGTATTCTATATGCGGATTTGGTATAAGAATCTAAAGCTTTAGGTAATTCAACCTTTTGTATATCCTCAGAAAGCCTATCAAAAAAACTTCGTTCTAATTCTCTTTTCTTTTTATCCATAACACCACCAACAACCAAAATCCATCTTCCAATCTTCAAACATTTGAAGATGCTAATATTCAAACATTAGAAGATTTATACCTATCAAACACTTGCTTCAGCAGATAATATCAGTTCTTTCACCCTAGTATTTTTTATTCTATAAAAAACATTTCCGTTAACAGTCTTAAATCGAACGATATTTGAGTTTCTGCAACTATTCAAATGTTTGCATATTTAAATATGCGAAGATAATATTCACTATTTTTGTTCACATATGAGGTTGTAATGCTTTTATTAATCTCCAAATAGATATACCCATAACGCTTATACATAAAAACAAACCTATAACTATCAGGAATAATGGGACTCCTTTGAAATATCCAAGTGTAAACCAGAAATCAAATGTGTTGTATCTTATCTCGGTATCTGTGAGGTCATCTGAAGGTTTTAGGTTGTCCCAGCTCAGGTAATAGATGAACTCCTTGCCTGTCCTGTAAAGCATACTATATTCAGGATGAGGAAGAACAGCAGAATAGGACTTCCTTAGAACATCTTCTCCCTCCTCTTTAAGTATTTTCTCCATAACTACTGTATGGCTAACAGAAACACCCAATACATTAATTAACAATCCGATCATAAACATTAACCATACCAATGTCCTGATTCTTTGTAAAGAATTTTGGATCAAGCTCACTACTGGCAGCATGAAAAGAGGAATTATGTATACAAAATATCTGTTTCCCCATGCCCAGGTGGAACTACCAAGAAGACAGAAAAAACCTAAAACAATGATAATTATAGAAGTTATTACAAATGTAAGTATCTTATTTTCTGAATAAAATTTCTTGATAGAAAAGAAAAAACAAATAATAGGTATAGAAAATATGAATATACTTTTACTTAAACTGAAAATTAATCGTCCAATTCTTTCTAAGATTTTAATACTAAAATAGGTAGTAACTGAAGTTAGTTTGTCAGTAGATGTTGAATATCCAAAGTTAAAAAAACTGTTATATCGAGCATAGTTATAAATAAAGTTTGAGGAGTAGAAGATTGCTATTCCTATTATAAAAGACACAAGGTATATCAATCTTTTATCAAATCTTGTGTTCTTTGGTATAACACAAACTGCAACAATAAAAGGAATACCACATATTATTGTTTCAGGTCTAAAACATCCGCAAAGGCCAACAAAAATACCCAGAAAAAGTGCTTTGGACACACACGGCATTCTCTTATACTTATTGAATATTATGAGACTGATAATTAATAAAAGTGCAACTGTAGGCTCTGACCATAACTGTTTTGAATAAGGCCATAATTGAGTTCCCAAACCCAGTATTACACCGGCTAGTAGACTACTCTTTTTATTATATCCTACATCTATGAGTAAAAAATAGAAAAACACAATAATCAGCGCTGTTATCGGAATATTATACCAGGATACACAGAACTCAGTAATCTCTTCTGCTGGAAAGGAAGAATTATGTGAAGAGATAAATCCCCCAAGTAGATATAATGGTATGTAAGCAATCGAAGGACCTATAGGAAAAGGTGAATAGACCATCTTATCTTCACCGGGTTCACCAATAGCTATTGTTCTTCTCTCAATAATGCTTTTCGTAACTTTAAGTTTGATAACATCATCATATGAATATATGTGTCCACTCATAGTAAGGGTATAGAGTGAAACGAAGGAGATGAATATCCAAAGAGGTACAGTAATGGTTTTACTCATATTATTTATATTTCAAGTATTACCAAAAATCTTATATAAAACGGCAAGATACTGAAAGTTTATATTCTACTATTCTACTCTAATAAAGATCTCAATATGGTTAAGAGTCGGTGTCCAAGTACTCTATACTCAAAAATCTCCTTTGCCTTTATTACGTTCTCCTTACCCTTCTCTAACACCTCACGATGGGCCAGGATATATCTTACTTTTTCTGCAATCCTTAGTGGATAACCCATATCTATTTTTCCGTAGTAATCGACAAGCATATCCTCGGGGAGAACGAATTTAGCCTCACCGACTCTTGTTGCTAATATATACTTTCCACAAGCCATATATTCAGGCAGCTTTACAGTTGTTCTAAAATTTCCTATCCTATCATTTGTCTGACTTGAAAGGCAAATATCAATAACCGCTAAATATTCAGGTAGTTCAGAATGCGCAATTTCTCCTGTAAATATAATCTTATCCTCTATATTAAACTCCCTTATCTTATCACGTAAAATAGGCACCCCGTTTCCATTACCAATAATTATCCCCTTTACTGGTTCATCTTTCAGAAGACCAATAGCTCTCACCACTTCCCAACCATAACATATACCAAGGACTTCACTCCATACAATAGAGCCTACTGTTCCTATAGTGATTTCAGCCTTAGGTTTTAGTTTCTTTCTTAATTTTATTGATTCTACCGGGTGCATTTTTTCAGTATCCACTCCATCTGGCAAAAAGTAAACTCTGTCTTTTTTCCTATATTGCACTCTTGTTTTTAGATATTTTGTATAGAGAGAACCACGTGCAATGATAACATCGCATATCTTCCAAAAAAACCTCTCTAAAATCTGCACTATCTCTACTTCTATATTGCTAACCTTCCATAAAACCCGCATAAGATCGCTGGCGATATCGCCAGTATCCAATACAATATTACTACCAAGAAATAACTTTGAAAATAAACCAGCAACGAATGTGGCTATACCAATATCTATAATATATAAAATATGCGGTTTCTCTTTATAACATCTCTTTATAAAATAAAAAATCGCTGCATATCTACTTTCGGACTTATAATATATTGATATCTGATAATACGGTCTTAGATGTTCCTCAAAGGCTCTAACTCTTCTTCCAAAGACACTTCCGTAACCTTTGTTAACAAGAAATAAAATATTTGTTCTTTTATTTGGCATAGCTTAACAACAGCTTCTCATATTCTAATCCCATTCTCTCCCATCTATACTGTAACGCTTTCTTTCTGGCATTTTCACCTATTCTTTTCCTGATTTCATAATTCTCTGCAAGAATTTTTATTTTTTGTGAGATCTCAACTGCATTCTTAGGATTATTTAGTATTATCCCATCCACTCCATTTTCCATAACTTCAGCTGTACCAGTCTCTTTTGACACAATACAGGGAAGACCTGATGCCATTGCCTCAAGCACTGCAATACTACATGCCTCATAAAGACTTGGAAATACAAATATATCCGATGCTCGATAGAGAGCAGCGGTATCCTTTCTGAAACCCATAGGTATCACCCTTTTTTGAAGACCATATCTTTTGATATATCTAACATAGTGCCTACCCCGTTGCGGACCAATAAGCAAAAGTTTTATTCTCTCATCTTTTATCTTACGAAATGCCTCGAGTAGGAACTCGGCACCCTTCCTCTTTACACGAAGATCACCTATAAAAAGGACAAGAATATCCTCATTAGAAAGACCAAGCTCATCCAGTAACCGCTTTCTACACATATCCCTACCTGTAGCTGTAAATTCATCTGTATTAACTCCATTGTACACTATATGTATCTTCTCTTTATCAACATCTAAATATTTAATAAGTTCATTCCTGATCTTATTAGAAGCAGCTGTTATTATTCCATGTTTTCCATAGACAACTTTTTCGAGGTTCGAATTGAGTGAAGTAAAAAATCGATGATACAAACCCTTTACACCAGGTTCATAACATACGGACTTTTCAATTTTCTTCCAGGCAGAATGACAAAACTGACAGTTGTTTATATGATATGGATGTAAAATTACAGTTCCAGTTATATGTAGTACATCATAACTCTTCCTGCTAAGTTTTATATTTATCAATAACATAAAAAATAGATCTTTTATTATATGCGGTAGGTTGGGAATGGGGATGCGATAAAAAGAAACATTGCTTAAATCTACTATATCCCTCTCTGCCTCTATCGCAAAGAGATTTATAACATATCCCTTTCTGGCAAGATAACGTGCAAGTTCATACTGTATTCGTCCCTGTCCCTCATCCCTCATAAACCTATGTGTAACAAATGCTATATGCATAAAAAGGTAAAAAGATTTTAATTAGATTAACCGGGCATAATTGATTCAAATATAGAACCCATCTTTTCTGACATATTTTTTGCTGTAAATTGTCTTTCAACTTTCATTCTTGCTCTTTCCCCGATTTTTTTTGCAAGACTCTGATTCTCGAGAAGTTTTATACAGGCATCTGCAATTGCTTTTTCATCTCCAAATGGAACAAGTACTCCATCTATTCCATTATCAATTATCTCCACTGGTCCACCCATGTTTGTTGCGACCACAGGTTTTCCACATGCCATAGCCTCTATTATAACCATACCAAAGGGTTCCGGAGACGTTGAAGCATGAATTATAATATTTGATGCTCGAATAATGCTATATATGTCTTCTCTATATCCTGTGAAAGAAATACATTCTTCAAGTTGTAATCTTGAAACCAAATCTTTAAGATATTTTTTGTATAAAATATCCTTTTGAGATTGAATATCTCCAACTATAAGAAACCTCGTTTTGGGAAATTTCTCGACAATCTGCTGTGCAGCCTTTATAAAATACTCCTGACCTTTCCATTTCATAAGTAATCCAATCATACTAATATAATTTAAAGAACTATCAAATCCATTTAGAGCTTTGACTTTATTATCTTCTGGATATATTCCTGGGTATACTGTATATGTTCTGGGGGTAATCTCTGGATATGTTGATAAAAATCTATCTCTATTAAATTCACTGTTGAAGACAAAGGCATTCGAAGGAATTGCCACAGCAACCTTTGAAACAGTGTCTCTTCTATTAAATATACCATGCCAATAACACAGTGAGTAAACCTTTACCAGACGTGCTGCAATCCCACCATATATGTGACTTCTCACATCATTACTGAACACAATATCTATCTTCTCTTTTTTTATTACAGTCATAATCAATCTTACAGAACGTATAAGGCAAAAAATATTTAAGAGCCTTCCTGAATTCCCAAGATATACGGGTATTTCCAACTCTCTTATCTTTTCAATAAGATAGCCAGGTGAGAGAAACAGGACACAAATATCAAAGATTTCCCTATTAATACTTGATAATAGATTCAGGAGAAACCTTGCACTTCCTCCTTTCTGGTTTCCATAACTCTGTATTACAAGGACCCTATACATAAATCTCCTGAGTTCGTTTTAACTGCGATAAGCCTGATAACCTAATAGCAACCATACCAGAGGACCTACTGAGTAAAGACGTAAATCAATTGTCAGGAGTATTTCGAATGCTATAACAAAAATGAGTTTTGAGAAAAAGTCACTGTTGCTAACATAACGCATGAATGAATTACGTAACAAAAAGTATAATAAAGTAAAGAAGAGCATAGCCCCAATGATACCTGTAGAAGAAAAAAGGGAGACCATAAATCCTTCTCCTGATACTCCTTCCCCTCCAAACTTCGCTGCTGCAAGCGTACTTGACCCAAGGCCATGACCAACGGGATACTTAAACATCATCAAGAAACCTTGCATTATGCCCTTCCAATGCAACCAGAGCGTGCTTCCCTTTGCAAATGGGTCAAAAATACCCGAGGTTGTATGAGAAAGATAGGCAGCCTCAGGGGTTGTAACATTTATATACGGAATAGATATCTTAGTAGCCAATCCTATATATACGAATATTATAACCAGAAAAGCAAGAGCTATAATCTTAGGTCTTTTTAGGCCTAATATCGTATAGATTCCCATACCAAGTATAAGACCAAGTAGGGCACCCCTTGTGGCAGACATTACAAGGGCATATAATATAACGCAAAGAACAGCAAGAAGGGGTAGGTTTCTTATGTTCCTTGTGGCAAGAGCAAAAGATATTATCCCGGCAATCATAATATATGTTGTGTATTCTTGAGAACTGGCAAATGTGGATACTGGTCTTAACCAACCTCGTATCGAAAGTGCCCCATAACCTCCAAGTTCGACCCAATACTTCTCAAATGTAGTATAGCCAAGAAAATTTTGTTTCAATCCATACAGGGCTACAATAAGCCCAATAAATACAGTAAGGTATAGAATACGATTCAATCTTTCTTTATCAATGAATCTGCCAAAATAGAACCAGATTATTGGAATAATGAAAAATAAAGAGCCAGTGATACCAACAATTAATCCTCCCTGTATTGGGTTGAGCATTTCTAAGAAAAACCAAATAAAAAGTAGATTTACAAATCTTATTACAGGTTTCTCTTTGAAGGAACCAGCAATTGTATTAAGATGAAAGACCACAAGATATAAAAACATGAATATCGTGAATATAGAAGATATAATAAGTATTGGGTCGAAGCTTACATAAGGGTTATATACATATATATACCTTCTGAGGAATGCCATAAAGGGCAGGTATAAGAGAAGGGCAAAGACTCCAGTCTGTATTCTTAAACAACAAACACCAATAACAAACATCAATACAGTTATTATGGCAATTCTTATGTTCATATCTACTATTGCCTTACCAATAAAAAATGATGCAGCAGCAATAAAGAGTGGAAATAGAAGTCTACTTGTGGTTCTTTCATTCAAAATAAGTGGTATCTTTTTTATGTTAGAAAATTTCATAGATAAAAATCAAAGACTCGAAAGTTTAAAAATTATAGGTTATGGCTCTACACCAAATCTATATCTTTTTAATTACTTGCAACTCACCCAATGTAATATATTTTCAAATTTATCTGCAAGCTTTTGCCAGTCATAATCAAATATATCCTGGGTAACCTTTGGTGGTTCTCTATCGAGACAACTTCCAATTGCCTTCTCAAGGGAAATTGAATCTGGCTTAGAGAATATGACATTAGAAAACCCAAGGCGAGCAACCTCATCAAGTTCTGGGCTCACAACAATCCATTTTCCAGAAGCAGTATATTCAAAAACTTTAATAGGACTCATTGCATGATAGTATAATCCTTCATATTGTGGATATAAGCCAATATCAGTTGCAGCAAAATACTCCGGAATTCTTGCGTATACTACCGGTCCGGTTAGTATAAACGTATCTTTATACTGTTTTACTCTTCTCCTTATCTCTGGAATAACAGTTGCATCGCCTACTATCAGACATCTCAGGTCACCTCTCTCTTTATTCAATTCACCTAATGCGTCAATAAAATATAGTGAGGGGTCACATGTAATACCTATTAGACTTACAATCTTCTTATCTGTCAGTCCATACTTTTTTCTAACCCTTTTACCACTAATACCTTGAAATCTGTATACATCCACACCATTGGGTACATAATACACATTTTTGTTATATAGTTTCGCCTGTTTAAAGCCAATATTAGAGGCAGCTATAACTGCTGTTGCTCTACTTATATAATTTATATCTATTTTTTTCCAATTATTATCTACAGACCAATCTGCACAATCAAGGTAGTCAAATATAAGTGGAATATTTGTATTGAAGGGAGGAAACCCTGTTAGATAAGATGAGGGTCCTGCAACCATAATGTCAATATCAAAACGTTTTATAATATATCTTATCTGTTTTTGAAATATACCTTCATTAAATATAGAAGCCTTTGATTTATCCCTTGACAATCTTCTAACCGCATCATAGAATCTTACAATGTGATGATAGTAAACCCCATTTTGGTATTTATAATAGTAGGTTATACTCCCTGCTATCCCTATTAAACCTTTAAGTGTATCAGAGAATGTATCCCATTCAATAATATGTAGCCTATGCCTTTTTTTAAGTTTATCAATGATATGCTCGTTTCTGTGCTTAAAACCCTTTGTTCTGGGCATATGGGGTATCCATAGAATATTCATGGATTATTTATCTATTTAAATTAGCCGAAATTAACCACCCTTACTTAACCTTTTATAGTTCAGAAAGAGAAAATATATGAAATAGATTCTCTGACATAGCAATGAAAAAAAATAAAAAAGATACAAAAATGGGTTATGAGAAAAAAAACGTTTATTCCTCCTAAGATCCTCCCAAAACATTCTTATACCAACAACTCTTATAACACCAAGAAGAGGTCTACGATACAGAAAAACTGTAGGGTGTTTCTTACATAACATAAACTGTCCTTCACATATCTTACCGATCTTTTTGATAAACTGAGCAGGGGTCTGTTGTAAGGGTGGGTGTCTCACTATCATATCTTTATTAAAAAGAATGCTTCCATATTTCTGAGCTCTCAGGAAAAAATCAGTATCTTCACAAACAAAGGCATATTCCTCGTCAAACCCCCCACTTTCCATCAGTGTGGATTTCCTGAATGCCATGTTACAACCAACAGCATCTCTTCCTTTTGTAATAACTTGATGTGTAAATGGAGTAGTAGACTCTAAGTTTGTTATAACTTTACCTGTAATTCCCACAATACTACTATTTCTAAAACCCTCAAGAATTGCATATAACCAGTTTTTATTAACAATACAGTCTGTGTCAGTAAATGCAACAAACCTACCCCTTGCATTCTTTATCCCAAAATTCCTTGCAGACGGTAGACCTTTATGTTCCTGGTATAGATATTTTAGATATTTTATCCTGCCTTTGAATTTCTCTACAACATCTGCAATTATATCTTCAGAACCATCATCTACTACGATTATTTCGTATAAATCCTGGGATAGTTTCTGCTCTATTAGTGACTCGAGAACATTTACAAGGAGTTTTTCCCTATTATATGTTGGAATTATTACTGAAATCTCTATCATATCTAGTTTATAAATAGAGTCTTAGGGTCATAGAGTCATAACATCTTTTCATAATTTACTATTCAACTAATCAACTAATTAACTCTTATTCCATTCAACATAAAACATTTAACATTCAACATCTAACATTCAACATTTAACATTCAACATCTAACATTCAACATTTCACATTCGTCATTTCACATTCAACATTTCACATTCAACATTTCACATTCAACATCAAACATTTAACATTAAACATGTAACATTCAACCTAATCAACCAATTAACTTTTCAACTAATTAACTCTTATTCCATTCAACATAAAACATTTAACATTCAACATCTAACATTTAATGTTTCTTCTATCGCGACTGGGAAGTCGCTCCTACGCCCTACGCTTTACGCACCGCGCTGTACCCTATTTCTCGCTGCCCCTTCATATACTTCTTCTGTTTTCTCTACAATTATTCCCCATGTATAATTTCTCTCCACCTTTTCTCTTCCACTCTCTCCCATCTCCCTTCGCATTCTTCCATTCTTCAGTAAATATACTATCTTATCAGCAATTTCTATGGGTTTCTGAATAGTTAGAAGCCCATCTACTCCTTCATTTATCACTTCGCGAACTGCAGGTATATCTCCCCCAATTACCGACTTTCCCATAGACCATGCTTCAACAAAAACCATCCCAAAAGCCTCTGCTTTTGAGGGTACACATAACACATCACAGGCTGCAATGGCGCTTGTTTTTGCAAACTCATCCATCTCGCCAAGTTCAAGGATACCCTCCTCTTGAGACAGAGATTTACCATAACCTATAAATACAAAAGTCGTTTCTGGAATTTTTTTCCAAACAATATGTACAGCATCTCTCAATACATAATATCCCTTCTTTCTCTCCTTCCTTCCAACAAACAAGACCATATACCTCTTTACATTATATTCTCTTCTAAACCATTCTGCATCGTAATTGGGGGACAATATTGGTGCATTACCGATAACCTTTATTTTCTCTTCCACTACTCCCTTGCTTGCCAACACCTTCTTCTCGTATTCTGTTTTTGCTATTATAGTATCTGCTTCATTGTATAATTTTATATCAATGGGAGCATCTCCCCAATAACCTATATGACAGTGTGGAACAACGATAAATGGTTTCTTGAACCCTTTTGCAAGAATTGAAGATGTATATCCAATAAGTTCCATACCTGTTCCGTCGTAGTGAATAATATCCGACCATCTTATAAACTCTATTATTTTCCTTGAAAATACCTTATTGAACATCCAAACTGCAACTTTACTTAATACACCATAAAAATGTAGTTTATAATTTGGAAGAAGCCATACTTTCTCAAAAAGATTAATCCCAATGATGTTAACCTCTACATTTCCATTAAAATAACTTCTTTCTTTCAGTGATGAAGTGAATCTTTTACAGGAATCCCAGAAATCTACCCTTTTATCAAACCTCGCTACAATCCTAACTTTATGAACCTTTGACATCTCTTGTGTTATTTTCCACAGATAATTTTCCTTTCCACCAAGTCCTTGACCATACATTGTTGAAATATAGAGTATATTCATATTTAGTTCTTTTTGCTTTTCTTGCGCTATTACCTTTTTATAACTAAGTTAACCTTATCACCGATTACTTCATACTCTACGCTTTATTTATCCCGTAGAATGCGCAGCTATTCTATCGGGACGCTCTTCTCTCTTCACTCTTCTTTGCGCACTACGCCTTACGCACTACACTCTACGCTCTTCTCTATTCCCCTCAATTTTGCATTGCTAATTGCTAATTTTACATTGTTAATTGATTTCACTCCCTAACCAACTATCTCTCTGTACACATCAAGTGTCTCTTCAGCACACCTCAGCCAGGAAAACTTTTTTACTCGTTTCAAACCTTTAGCTATCAGTGACTCTCTCAACTCGATGTTATTTACAACATCCTTTATCTTCTCTTTTATCTCCTCAACATTCGTTGGATTTACCAAAACTGCTGCATCTCCTGCAACCTCGGGAAGTGAAGATGTATTTGAAGTAATTACTGGACATCCACAGGCAAATGCCTCTAAAATCGGAAGTCCAAAACCCTCCATTGTGGAAACAAACAAAAGTAGTTCTGCACAGTTATATAATATACAAGTATCCTGAGTATTTAGTTCATTTGTCAAAACTATATCATCTATAGAAACCATAGATTTTAATAGTTTAGAAGAAATATTCTCCATATTTCCCACTACTACAAGTTGCAGTTCCTTCTCGTTCAGTCTCTGGAAAGCCTTTATTGCGTTATAAAGATTTTTATTTTCAACAGTCCCAACACATAGCAGATATCGTTTCTGTATACCAAAACGACCCTTTAAATAATTCTTTAAACTTATTTTATCTGTCAGGGGATTAAACAATTCTCTATCTACTCCCTCATATATAACCCTGATATTATTCTCTTCAACCCCTATAATTTCAATTATATCATTCTTCGTTGCATTAGAAACTGTAATAATCTTTTTCGCCCGCTTGATACCCCCCAACTGAAGTCTATAATCTCTTGTGTTCCTCAAATAAACAGACCATGCATCGTTAAGGTGGTATGGTATTAAATCGTGTATGGTGACAACCGTATTGTGTGGTGGGAAAATGGGAAGTACAACATCCCTTAATGGACCAAAAACCATAGGAATATGGTATACATCTACATCCGTATTGAATCTTAACAACTGCTGAAAAAACCAGTTAAGCCTTTTGTATCTTGGTAGATAACATATCCTTGAATGTTTAAATAACTCATTAATTGGATTTGATTTATCATCTAATGCGTATAGAACAACATCATCTTCGCAGATTTCTAATATATTCTTTACAAGGTTATATGTATATACACCAATTCCTGAGCTTAAGATTGATGACTGGAGAAGTCTTGTATCAATTCCAATTCTCATATTAGGTTACCGATTTCTCCAAATATCTACCACAAACCATGGTGGCTTGGATGCAGCACCACCATACATAAAAGTAGCCTGAAAATTAATCCAAAATGAAATAACAACCAAAAACCAAAATATTATTTTTAATATCTTTTTTCGAGACAGGTTATACCACTGGAAGGTTGACACAGCAAAAAGAGGTATAATTGGAACCAATAACCTTCCAGCATATTGATATCCTATCGCCATCCAGCCGTTTAACCATACCAACATAAAAAAGACTATACTAAACAAGGATATCAAGAGTGTTTTTCTCTTATAGCAGAACCGAAACACAGCAATAAGACTATATATCAAAAAGGGTGAGAACATCAGGAAGCCATAAGTCTCATCTGCAAGTATATTGATTCTCTTAAATATTGTCTGAGTCCAATGTTGATATGTCTTTAAAAAGATTTGTGATGAATTCATGTGAGTAAACTTTATAATACTGCCCATAATATGGTAATTTATTGCAAACTGTACTACTCCAAGAACTAAAAAAGGTATTATAAACCTAACTAACACTGTAAACCTCTTTGTTAACAAAAGCCATATACATGTAAGTGCTCCAAATATACCAAAATAAGGTTTTAAAATTATAGCAAATCCAAGTAAAATTCCTGGTAATACATAGTTTTTTTTCAATAGAAGAAACCATATTGAAATAACAAGTATAATAAACATAAGAGACTCAGGGAATAATGCCTTGGAGTACCACCATACTGGTGTACAAAATGAGAATACCAAAGCGAATAAAAGAGCCTTACCTTTATCTACAAAATGAGATAATACCTGCCATAGAAGATATAATGCCAAAACTGAAAAAAGTGAAATTATCAACATAGCACAGCTATCAAATAGCAAAGAATATGGGAACCATCTAAATGGCCATAAAAATAAAGAGAGGAAAATAGAAAGACCAAGGTCATGTTGGGGATATTCAAGTAATTTTTTGCCATTTAGATGCCTATAATCTTCTTTAAACCTGAATGGAACCCGGGATGGAGGTTTCATTAGATCACTCCACTCAAAATCAACAACCTTTCGCCAATCATACGCCTTTTTAGTATCAGTGTCAATCAACAGGGTGTGATGGTCAAGCCATCTGTTAGCATACACATCACCAACATCATTTGTACCTTTCCACATGGCATTATAATAGTTATTGGATATCTCAATATCAAAATCTCTTATTATGCTTGCCACAATAGGTAAATAGTGAAGATCGTCACCTACATAGCTGTGAGAGAGTTCAAAATATATGGGAAATTGAGACTTCAAGGTGGTTCTTAGGTGTACGAAGTTTGGAGAGATAAAGAATATAGAGGCTATAAAAAAAATTATATAATCACGTTTATTCATAAGACATAATAATTTATTATTGGTTATTCGTTGTTTCCCATTTATCCTTTTTCCTTTTACCTTTTCCCTTCAATCATCATCAGTACTTTTTCCAACACATCTTTTGGTTTAATACCGTTTATACATTTTCTTCTCTTTGAACAATTTTTGGCATGGCATGCCTCCTGGCAGCCAAATTTTATCCTGTCTGGCTCAAGTGTCACAACATCACCCCAATAAGGTTTTGAAAAGACTGCATCTGTTCCACCATAGAGGACAATTGTCGCAGTTCCAACACCTCCTGATAAATGTGCAGGGAAAGAATCCACTCCAATAAAGGCAAGGGCGTTCTTTAAAAGATACGAAAACTTACTCAAAGAAATCTTTCTATAATCTCTACAATTACTTATAAGCTCATCGTTATCCAAACCAACCTGGCATACTGTATATCCATATTTAACTAATAATTTTACAAGGTATGGAAAGTAGTCCCAGTTTCTTGAATCATCATACGTTCTTGGGTGAATAATGATATAACTATTCTCATCTATAGGAAACTTTTCTTCTTTTATGCAGGGTCTCCCTATTTTATCCTTCGTTAATCCACATAACTCCGCAAAAATCTCAACGACATTTTTACCAGTACTTTTATTCCTCAATAACTCATCATATGACAACTGAAACCCATAATATGGAGTATAGATATGACAGTAATCTTCTAACATCTCATCTTTTCCAGGCAGTCTATCAAATTCTACTGCATAGTTAGTACTCTTGTTGTTTTCTGGATATGGTATAATCTTTTCAATGAATGGATTTTCTTCTAATATGCTAAAGTATCTCCTTTTAGTCATAAAATCTATTTTCTTATCAGGATATTTCCTCTTCAGACTATCCACTATACCTGTCATTCGATATACATCACCAAAACTCTGCGGCATAATTATAAGAACTTTATTGCTATTACTCCTGGTATTTATCCTTGTGGTAAGCCTTGTTTTAGTCTTAAGGACCTCATCGGAAGAAAATATTTTGAGAACTTCCCTGTCCCCCCTTATTGCAAATCTTTTCTCGTGCTCTCTTGCCCTTAGTGCCTTAAGTAGTTTTGGAAGGGCATTTAAAAAATTTCTTAAGCATGAATAACTTCTCATTCTAAGACCACCTATGATGTTTCTTGGCAGCCACAACCAGTGCTTAAGGAAAAGACTGTTGTCAGTAAGATTCTTCCACATAAATAGGAGTTGATTTCTGCCAATCACCGCATCTATTTTCTTTTGACTTAGAAGTTTTCCTATAGTAGATTGATGATGATGATATACAATGGACTTTGGTTCATATATTATCTTCCATCCTCTCTTCCATGCCCTGTAGCATAAGTCCATATCCTCACAATAGAATGGACTGAACATACTGTCAAATCCTCCGATTGAAAGAAATTTTTTTCTATCAACTGCCATAGCACTACCTGAGGCATATAAAGAAAATACAGATTGAGAATATAATCTTTTCCCATCTGCTTCTAAAAATTCAAGTACAAACATACCTCTGTGAAAACCCGCCTTTGATAAACCTTCGTTGATATTATTTTTATATTCAGGGAGTAGAACCTTCGGACTAACAGCAAAAACGTTGTGGTCATCAAAATGATGGCATAATGGGGCTAAGAAATCTCCTGTTACCTTCACATCGTTGTTCAAGAAGAGAATAATATCCCCGGAACTCGCTCTTGCTCCTGTATTACTCGTAACAGGGAAGCCTTTATTTCCATTTAATCTTACCAATTTAATAGATGGGTATTCCCTTTTTATAAACTTGAAAGTTCCGTCTTTTGAACCGTCATCAACAACAATAATCTCATATTTAAAAATACCTATTGCCTTAAAGAGAAAAGGTAGGTATTTTTCCAATAGATGTACACCGTTGTAACTACTTATAACAATACTAATGGTCATCTATGTCTTGAAAAAATTATATAGTTTATAAATAAAAGTGCCTTTTACTCTTTTCATGAAGCCCCTTAGCTGTTCATTTATTACAATCAGTGATAATCCTTTATCACCACTTATCTCTAACAGATCAAGAATTACTTCTATTACCCTGTTTTTATCATAAGTGCTTTTTCGCGTATCTTCCAACACATCTTCATACAAATTGTGCCACTTATTTATAAAGATATCTATATCGAAAAAATCCTGTACCCTTCTTCTGGCCCTTTCTGCCATCTGTCTTGCCTTATCCTTATCTTTTAAAAGTTCTACAATTGCATTTTCAATTGCCAAAGCAGAGCAGGTTAGTACAAGGTTACCTGTTTTCCCATCAACTATCATCTCCTCTGGACCACCACATCTGGTCGCAATTACAGGTGTACATGATGCCATGGCCTCAAGAAGACTCAAGGGGAATGCCTCCTTTACGGAAGGTAATACAAACAAATCTGCTTCTCTTAAAATAGATGGTAGATCATCCCTATAACCCAGAAAAGAGATATGATTATCAAGTCCCTTATCCTCGATACTGTCTTTGAGTTCTTTATAAACATTTTCATCAACCACTCCACCAGCTATCAGAAAATGAACATCACTGCACCTTGATGAGATTATCCCTGGTATAGCATCTATTAAATACCTATAACCCTTCTCTTTAATTATAGCACCTACACTCAGGACTATTGATGTTTCTTTTTTAATATTCAACTTCATTCGGATATCACCTGAGGTTTTTCCTGAAAATCTATCAATATCTATGCCATTTTGTATAACAGTCCTTTTAGCAATCGGTGTGTCTTTAAACTGACTATCAACTACTTTAGATACTGAAACCACTTTACTTGATAGTCCGGATATAGCATCGAATATCTTATTAGTATTAATAATCTTCTTAAAACCCGGATTACCTCTGAGAATCTCATGTAAATGCCAAATATGGGGTGTCTCTGTTAATACAGATGCAAATGCACCGTCTATTATTGTTGATGTATTAGTGTGAACAAGATCTATTTTTTTCTCTATTATCATATCTACCAGTTTTGATACATTCTTTTTTAGAAAATAGCCAATTGAAGAAATAAACCTTTCATCTGATAAGCCTGACGGACATATCCAGGGTTTTATTGGAATTATAAAAGTCTCAATTCTGAATGCCTCTAACTTCTCCTTTAGAGGACCATCTGCGGGTAAGATAACATAGGGATTAAACCTACCTCTGTCTATATGTTTAAGAAGAAGTAGTAAAACCCTTTCTGCTCCATGCAGTTCTGAGAGGTGAGATATGTAGAGTATATTTGTTTTATTTGATCCTTTTGAGTTCATTTTTCATACTTGTAAGCGATTTTACAATAATGGGACATTTTTCCTTGAGCCATTCTCTTCTCCATATAAATATTCCTCTTAATACATCAGAACGAGAAATGAAAAATTTTTTAAAACAATAACCCTTGAAATATTTACTTCGAATTTTCATTGCTTGCTTAAATGAAACATCTGCTCCATATTTTGCAGTCTTGCTATACTGGTGAAGTCTATATTTATAGAGAAACTTATCTATAGACATCATTTTTAATCCAGACTTGAAAATCCTTATCCAGTAATCGTAATCTTCAGCTAAAAAGAACTTAGGGTTATAATCCCCAATCTGTTCATACACTTTCCTGCGATACATAAAACACGGACCTATACAATTACCTTCAAGCAAATTATAAGGAAAGTCAACATAAATAGGTTTTATCTCCTTATCTTCTTCATCTATAAGATAATAATTTGAATAGATAAAATCCACTTCCCTATCTTTTTCAAGGTAATCCACCATAATATCAATCGCTTCAGGCTCATAGGTGTTATCATCAGATGTCCAGGTAAGATAATCACCTATTGAGCACATAAAACCCTGATTCAGTGCTAAAGCCAAACCAGAATTATGATTAAGTGATATTAACCTAATGCGAGAATCGTTTATCTCTTTAACAACATTTGAGGTATTATCTGTCGAGCCATCGTCTAAAATAATTAATTCAATATTGTTAAATGTCTGTTTCAAGCAACTATCAATTGCCTCAGCTATATACCTTTCTCCATTATATGTTGGCATAATTATACTGACACTTGGTAAATTATTTTTAGTCATAACCTTCTCTCAATAACCTCTGATAAATATATTTAACTCTTTTTTTAAAAATCTCATTAAAACAAAATATTCTGGACCTATTTTCTAAATTGCCTCCAATTAATTCCTGGAAAGTATATTCCGGAATTAATACCAAAATCAACATCTTTGTTAATTATCCTAAAGGATTTATTGCGGCTTCCGTAAAGCAGTATATCTTTCGAATCATTAACAAATACTTGCATATTATAGCTACCTGCATTTAGATTAAAATTTTCAAATTCCGCATCAATGTGTCCCTCTCCTTCTAAATCTTCCATTACAATTCCTGAATGCCGTGTCCTTACCAAAAAACAGATAAGCCCATCTGCTCTCTCTACCTTCATTGCAAAAATAGGTTTCTCTATCCTTTTGGGTGCATAATAATCAATTCTTACAGTTGTCTTTTCACCAGAGTAAAGAGTATCACGTTCATTTCCATTTATATCAAGGAAATGTATATCAGTAATAAAAACCTCATCTGGAATATCTGAAGTATCCGATTTTTCTCTCATAACATTTATTCTTTCCATATCATACATTTGATATGCAGTTACAACATCCCTTACATCTCCTTTTGATATTATTCTACCGTTAGCAATAAATAATGCCTCTTTACACATAATTTCTATTGACCTAAGGTCATGAGATACAAATACAACTGTTGTATCATTGTTACGCAACTCAGTCATTTTCTTAAGACTCTTACGTTTGAACGACATATCTCCAACTGCAAGTACTTCATCTATTAACAGAATGTCGGGATTTATATGCGCAGCAACAGAAAAACCGAGCCTGACATGCATCCCGGATGAGTAGTATTTAACAGGTGTATCTATAAACTTTTCAAGCTCAGAAAATGCCACAATCTTATCGAATCTCTCGTCTATCTCCCGCTTTTTCAAACCAAGTATTGCACCATTAAGGTATATATTTTCCCTTCCAGTCAGGTCAGGGTGGAATCCTGCACCAAGTTCTATTAGGGCTGATACTCTACCCTCAGTCTTAATAGTTCCACTTGTGGGTTTGGTAATCCTGGATAGAAGTTTTAAGATTGTGGTCTTACCTGCACCATTTGGTCCAATTATACCAAGAGCCCCACCCCTATCTACATCAAAGCTCACATCCTTGAGAGCCCAGATATATTCACGTTTGGGATTCCTTCCGATGAGTTTTCTGAGCATCATCGGGATATTGTCTCGAATACTACCCAACCTGAGCCCAATTTCATATTTTTTGGATATATTATTGAATACTATAGCAGGCATGATATAAAGTTTTAAAAGTCAAAAAGTCCAAAAGTCGAAAGGTGATTATTTTAAAAAAACTTATTTACTCTTTACTCCTTTACACTTCCACAGGAAGCTTTTGCAATATACAAATATCTAATAAATTCTTTATCTCCTCCTCCTTCAAAACCCTCAGCAATGTTTGACATAACAGAAACTGAGGCTCTTCTTACCTGATTAACGAGCCCAAAATCCCTTTCAAATTCCTTACCTTTAGTTAAAGTATATATCATTGAACAAAGCTCTCGTGCCTTTTGCCACACATTCAAATCTTCAAAGCTTTCTGCTTTCATAATCTCCTCCTTTTCAACTTTTCGACCTTTCGACTTTTTGACTTTTCAACCTTTTAACTTTTCGACCTTTCTCAAATAATATCCGCAAATTTCTCCTCCATCTTCTTAAAGTAACTATATCCACCTAAAAATATAACCAGGCTGATACTTGCTGCCATTATAAGAAATTTCCACTGGGGAGGCTGTCCTGCAATAAGTATCCTTCTGTATGAGTCTATAATTGGAGCCATTGGATTTGCCATATAAAGCCAAATAAATTTTTGAGGGACTGCCTCAACTGAATAGATAACAGGAGATAGATACATCCAGAGTTGCATACCAACCTCAAATATAAATCGTACATCTCTATAAAAGACATTGGCTGCTGAAGCAAATAAAGATATTCCCACTGCAAGCATTACCTGTATTACAATAAGCACAGGCAGAAGGAATATCCAAAGGGTTATAGCAACATTATAGAATATCATCATACCAATAAGAATAATAAAAGCTATGACAAAATCTACAAAAGCAGCACCAATGGATGAAAGGGGAATTACCTCCCTTGGAAAATATATCTTCGTGACAATCCCAATATTGTAGACCAAACTTGGTACTCCTGTTGTTATGGATGTCGCAAAAAACATCCATGGTACAAGGGCACTGTATGAAAATATTGGATATGGAATACCTTCGCTGGGAACCTGGAAGAATTTTGAAAAGATAACTGTAAACACCACCATGGTGGCAAACGGACGAAAAATAGCCCACAATATCCCAAGCAGTGTCTGCTTATATCTGACTTTAACACTCCTTGCGCTCCACATAAAAACAAGCTCTCTATATCTTATGAGTTCTCTTATGTTTCTTAAAAAAGACATAATATAGTATCTCTAAAAACACTGATGATATATAATATTCTAAGGGTCCAGGTTGTACTACAGGACAAGAGGCAGGAGAAGAGATGTCCCACTGGAAAGAGATTCTTCAATTAATCCAGATAAAAATACATTGCAGGTGTCTTTACCACCTCAGGATTGCGGCAATACTGCCAAGTTCCTTCAGTTTCTTATTATTAGCCAAAAAATGAACTTCGCCAGAGAGTTCAAAGTTTTGCTCTATTATGTTTTCAATAATATCTCCACTTTTCTCTAAATCTCGACCGCAAATCTCACAAGGCTTTTGAACAGTTGTAATCGTATGACATTTTGAACATAACCATCCCTTCATCTTTAATTCTGGATTCACAAGAAGAACCTGTATCCTTCCCTGATTTAACATCCCTATTACATCTTCAACACCTGCAACAGCCATTTTACCCATATTATCCAGCACGCGCTTCATAAGTTTATAATCATCTTCAACCTCAATCTTCTTAATAAGTGATAACACCTTCTTTTCTACCTCCTGTGTACTCGCCTCAATATCAACAACTAAGAATCCAACAAACCTCCTTATAAGGTATATATGAAGGATATTCTTGAAATGTGTTACAATCTCATGTGGTCCACCTATGATGAGCCTATCAAGATGTTCTCTTTTAAAAAAATAAAGGGCTGTATCTGCAACCTTTTTCATGTGTTCGTAAATGTGCTGTTCAATATGTCTCTGAAATCTCGCCTGTGACCATCCCCCCTGTTTATGCCATCCTGGAACCTCGTCAAGTATAGATGTGTGTTCTACTAACTTTCCCATATGTATAGAAAAAATCTTTGCCTTCTTTGCATCCACCAGTACAAGACAATATTTCTCATATTGCTCAAGAAGCCATATTAGCTGTTTGATGTAAGGTTCTCTGCTGACAATACAGGCATTCTTTACAGGTATTGGTATGTTATAAATTTGAAAGAAGTTATCCTTGGGTGATGTGAATATTACAATCGACCGGGATGATGGGTCAAATTTTGTTTGAAGAAAATCTAATATTCTCTTATGTTCACCTTCAAGTACAGGATTATTCTCTATCACTCTCAGTAAATTCTTGGCTTCAACTAAAAATCCTCTATTCTTCAACCTTTCAGGACTAAGGGAAAGGTACAAACTTATAACAGGATGTTTATCCCCCTTAAAATCAACAAGCTCGAGAACTTGTTCTCTTGTTACCATATAAGCCTCCCGTTTTCAGGCGTCAATCGACCCTGTTATATTAAATTATTGAGTAATTTGGTCATTAAGTTATTAAAATAATAACTCTATGTAATATACTGAAATCACAAAATTACTTAATAACTTAATTACTACCTTCTACTGCATTAATATACATCCAATTCAGATATCTTCTCGGGGGCAGGGACTCGAACCCCAATTCTCGGCTCCAAAGGCCGGTGTCCTGCCAATTAGACGACCCCCGAGATTTATAAATTGAATATAAAATGCTATAATTGGTCTATCTATTCCTTACTAGTCTTCTTATATTCTTCAAGGACCCTATCCTGTATAATATCTTTCATTTCTCTTGTTAGGGGATGTGCAACATCCTCGAAACTTCCATCAGGCAGTCTCCTTGATGGCATAGCGACAAATAGACCATTACTTCCTTCCACTACTCTCAGACCCTTCACTCTGAAGGAGTCGTCGAAGGTAATTGAGGCAAATGCCTTCAACTTCGTCTCTCCACGAGGGAATATCTTTACATCTGTAATCTCCATGCATCCTCCCTGCAATAACATAATAAAACAGAACCTATCACAGAGTCCAAAGGTTATATCAAACAACTTTTATAGACTCTGTAATTCTTAAAATCACCTAAATTTAATTCTCTTTTCTGCTCCAAAACTACATCAGACATTCTACAATCCGCACATCCTCTAACCCAATAATTTTCTCCCATCTATTTTTATCGTCTCTCTCTTTAATAATACCATATACAACACTACCTGAACCTGACAAACAAATGCCAATACAGCCATGGTTTGATAATCTCTCTTTTATCTTAGCAAGTTCAGGATATTTCTTTATTACAACCCTATCAAAATCATTATATAGAGAGGTGGCAAATTCGTCTATATTACCACCTTTAAGTGACTCAATAATTATACCCAAATCTCTCTTTTCTCTGTTCTTCTCTTCATCAAGCAAGTTATATGCATGGGCAGTTTCAATCTTAAAGCCCGGATAAACCAGAACGAGATATATTGGAATATTCAGGTTTATTGGAGAAATCTTCTCACCACGACCTCTAACAATCGCCGTATTCCCATAAAGAAAGAATGGAGCATCACTGCTGAGTGAGAGTGCTATATCAAAAAGTGCATCCTTTTTAAGTGGGTAGTCAAATATCTGATTCAAACCTTTAAGAAGTACAGCAGCATCTGAACTTGCTCCGCCAAGTCCACTTCCCTGCCATATATTTTTTTTCAAGTAAATCTTTACTCCACCATTAAGTTCTAAGTCCTTGAAAAACTTTTCAATTACATGATGGCATATATTCTCATCACCATAAGGTGGAGTATCTGTGTCAAAGGTTATTTTCTTATCTGTTTTTTCAATAAATATTTCGTCGTAAAAATCTATCTTTTGAAAGATGCTCTCTATATCATGAAAGCCATCTTTTTTCTTTTCAAGAACTGAAAGTCCAAAGTTAACCTTTGCAAAAGCCTTAAGAGAAAGCATCCTCAATCACCTCTGCTATGATATGTCCGATAAGTATATGGCACTCCTGAACTCTCTGGCAATTTGTAGATGGAACACTTATCGCCACATCAGCTATATCCTTTAACCTTCCTTCTCTACCAGTTAATACAATAGTCTTTATACCAAGAGATTTTGCCTTATCAACTGCTGAGATTATATTAGGGGAGTTGCCACTTGTGGAGATTGCTATTAAAACATCCTCAGACCTTCCTATACCCTCTATCTGACGGGAAAAAACATCGTTGAATGATTCGTCGTTAGAAATAGCAGTCAGGAGGGATGTATTGGTGGTTAGGGAGATGGCTGGTAAAGGTATTCTTTTTTTTGTTAGCTTATGGACAAATTCTGCAGCAATATGCTGTGCATCAGCTGCACTTCCACCATTTCCGCAAAGTAATATCTTTTTACCCTTTTTAAGTGCATCTAATACAACCTTAGAAGCCTTTTCTATGTGTTCTACCTCAGACTTAAGTTGTTTCTTAACACTTATACTATCGGCTATAATCTCGAGTGCCTTTCGCTTTGTATCCACCATTTATGTTTCCTTGGCTTTTAACAATTCGATGTTCTGTCTCAATTATACAACAACATTTCAAAATTGTCAAGAAAAAAATTCCACATAAATGGGTTTGTAGTATCCAATACTGATTTTAATACTTTTGTCATTATATGATAATCTCATCCAGAGTGTCCGTCATTGCGAGTCCGTCGTTTTTCTGGACGGACGAAGCAATCTCTTCCCGAGTGTCCGTCATTGCGAGTCTGAACGAAGTGAAGTCGTGGCAATCTCTTCCCGAGTGTCCGTCATTGTGAGTCTGAACGAAGTGAAGTCGTGGCAATCTTTTCCCGAGTGTCTGTCATTGCGAGACTGAACGAAGTAAAGGCGTGGCAATCTCATCCAGAGTGTCCGTCATTGCGAGTGAATGAAATGAACGTGGCAACCTCTTCCCTTATATCATTTTTACCCATAGGGATTTCTGATTTTTCCTTGACAAAATCGGTTTTTTGTTGTATAATTATAGAAACTGACTTTATATCCTGCCTTTCACGTGCCTGTATATATGGCTCCGTAGTGATAAAATGCATTAAAGAGAAAATATCAACAGACCCTCGAACCGGTATTAAACGTAGACATCATATTTATGAGACAGTTTTGCAAAAGGTAGTAAAGCAAGCAATAAAAAAGACAGGAATTGTAAAACATGCAAGTTGTCATATTTTCAGACATTCATTCGCTACCTACTAGCCCAGCAGATATAATTTTATTTCACTTTATATGCCATATTTAAGCCGTATAAGAACACTAGTTTTTTAAATATCTTATATCTAAATACTTACAAGTTAAGAGAGTTATAAAATAAAAAGATAAGTAAGAGAGAGTGTTATACGGTTAATTTTAGCTGTGATTGTTAATTTATTAGTACGGATAAACCTATGTTAGGCACTACTAAAATTTGTGTAAAAAACAGTTCATAAATAGTCATATGTTCATTATAGGATCTTAAATTTTATTTTTTAAGCAATTTAAGTTAATTACATTGATTATTAGTAGACTTTCTTGGATAACATTAAACATATTTTATTTATTAACAAAAGGAGTTTTACCATGAAGAACTTAATTGTTTTTTTTCTGGTAGTAGCCCTATTATCTTTAAGTGCTTGCACTAATGAAGTTGAAATCAATTCTGAAAAAGCAAATATTCAGTCTATGCTTGATAAATTTCATCAAGCCGTAAATAACGAAAATTTGGGAATGTTATCTCAAGTTTTCGCTTCTGATGATGACATAGTTTTAATAAATGCTGATTCTACAAAGGGAATAGGATGGAAGTCAGTCGAAGAAAATTTGCAGAAATGGTTTGATTCTTCAGAAAATATTTCCTACACATTTAAAGATGAGTTTATTAAAATTCATCCTTCGGGTAAATCGGCGTGGGTTTTATTTATCCAAGATGGAAATGAAATATATCAAGACAAACCTACAAGTTTTGAAGGAGTTAGAGCCACATTCGGTTTAGAGAAACGAAATGATAATTGGGTTATTGTACAAGCTCATTTTTCTTTTCCTATGTCAGGATGGGTAGAAGATTAATGTGTTTACTCTTGAAAAAGACTGAAACTAATTCAATTAAAACCTAAATATATTTACTTTAATAGTTTGTTTATGTGTAGTTTAAGTGCCTAACCATGCATTAACCTGACCGCCTAGCTATGGCGCGAATTTTGAAATTTTGTTTGTTAGTCAAGTTACGTTCTTCTCTCGAAACTCTGTGCGTAAGTGGCGGCGGCAGGTTATGCTCACGTTAGGCAACATTTTCATAGAGACGGATAAGGAGGTGGCTGCCTATGATAAAGGTTTGAGTTCGAAGGCGAAACGGCTGCCGTATTCGCCACAACATCTGGCCTGTTACCTATAGGATTCCCTCTGCATGAGAGGAAAATTTTACTAACATCTAAGGAGGTATAAAAATGGCTATACCTATTCCCCTTGCCACCGGCCTCGGTGGCGCTATCGGTTGCGACTATCTTAACAGTCGCAACCAACTGATCTTTGTTGAGTACGACGGCAAGATCTCTCGCATCGACTTAGTCTGCTCCGTGGATTCCGTCGTCTCTTCCGGGATAGCTGTTCTCCATGGCACCTACAAGTTCAATTTTGACACCGGTACCGAGGGTTCAGGTGCGGGCGTCTCGGATGTCTTCTGGCACCAACACACAAGTACCATCCGCAGTATGGACCCTCAAGGTAGCGCCAAAATCGCCAACATCGGCGTGGTCAATTTCAATGGTGTCTCTGCTGCTGAACTGCAGGGTCTCAGCTACAGTGATACCCCGCTCAACGGCAACAACGATGCCACGAACCAGCTTGTCAATAACGATGTCTTCGCTGTCATCACCAACAGCGGTAATTACGCCAAGGTTCAAGTTATCAACTACGGCTACGACCTCAAAATCCAGTGGAGAACCTACAGGCTGAATCCTCGATACTATGTGCTCGGCACAGGTTATACCCATCCGGAAGACGTTGTCGTGAGCACTGACGGGCAGCACGTCTACATTACCGAGCGTAGCGGCAACCTGCTGCGCGTGGATCTGTCCAATGCTGATCGCTCTCAGGCGACGGTCGTCAGCTCGGGCATGACGGCGCCGCACCAGATTGCGTTGGACGAGGCCCGTGGTCACGCCTACGTGGTGGAATTCGCCAATCCAGGCCGCTTGCTCCGCATTGACTTGATGACCGGTGCGCAAACTGTATTGGTCAACACCTTGGAGTGGGCCATCGGCCTGCTTATGACAGACGATTTGCGCTTTGCCTATGTCAGCGAGCAGGCGAGCGTTGGCAATGGCCAGGTGAGCCGTATTGAGTTAAACACAGGTCAGCGTGAGGTGCTGGTTACTGGCATGGCCCAGCCATTCTTCTTGACTTGGGCTGACACCGGCGAGGGTGGTATCCTAACCACTGAGCGCGACCCTGCCAATCGGGTCTCATTGGTTGACCTAACGCAGACGCCAGTAGGTGTATCGCACGTGGCAGTAGGTATGCCTTTCCGCCCATCCAGCGTCGCCATGGTGGCGTCAGACCACTTATTGCTGTGCAGCGACAGCGTGGTCAGCGAGCTAAATCTCACCGAGTCTGTCTATGTAGCCACCGGACCGGTCGTGCTGGGCATAGGTCATGTGCCGGTGGATCGCATTGTCAGTGGCTATGCTGACACCACCGTTGACCCAAGCTACTTCTTCCAGGTGAAGGATGCGCCATTTGGCGGCACATTGCCACTGATGATTAACCATGAACGCGCCTATAACGATGGCGCGCGCTACTACAAGGTGTTTGTGGACAATGTAATTCAAAAGCAGGGTTGGAGCGATTACCGCTGGAGCACCGGCACCAAACGTTTTGAACTACGCACGATGAACCCACTCGGCAGTGGTTACTTTCGGGTGCGTCCTCCAGACCAGCTCTGGTATAACCATTGGTTAGGGTACAGGTTGAACACGTCTGGCTTGACCAACGGCCTGCACACGATCACGGTGAAGCCGTACAGCACGCCCAATGCCAGCTCCTTGATGAGCACCAACGACATACAAGTGCGGATTGACAACCAGTGGCCTACTGCCGTGATTGACCAGATCATCCATGATGGTGTGGTAGTAGGCACGTGTGCCATTGTGAAAAGCGGCAGTGACGAATTCACCTTCTGCATCACGGCGCACGATCCTGAGGGTCACCTGAAAAGCTGGCAACTGAAAGCACTATGGGGCGACAACAAGGCCGCAGTCATAGATTCGGACAGCTACACGCCCCCGGGTTCATGGTCTGGCATTCTGAATGCAGTAGTACCATCGCCACCCTGGCATACCACCGTACCGGGCGATCCGACGTCCCGGCAGTGTGCCCACACCTTCTACCTGAGAGTGTGGGACCGGGTGATTGACGGCTACAACTACATTCATCGTTCAGACTATCACAAGTCCATCACAATCATGCTACCATAAGAGTCAGAGTAAGCAAGTAGACTGGCGAACACTGGTTTTGCGTGTTGCGGGACCACTTCGTCTGACAATGATGCCTTTGCGGTGGGGTGGCAACAACCGCCCCACCCAAATGTTCAGTAAAGAAAGGGATGCTTCCCATATTTATGAAATGATATAGTTCGGCAGGCCAGAAGAAAAGAAAAAGACGGCGGGGTGGAGCTTTTTGCCTAACAAGGCGCTGCACCTGACCCCGTGAAATAGCAGTGTAATATTATGACTCTATTCATTCAAGTTGCTTTATTTGACAATTTATTGTTATTTGTAATTATTTGAAATATTTCACAGGGCAGGTAAGCTTGATCGTTATGAGTGAAAAATAAAAATGGAAGTGTAATATGAAAAAATGTAGCAAATGCGATCAAGAGGTTCAAGATGGTCTAAAAAATTGTACGAACTGCGGATCAGAAATTCTAAGTTATCTAAAACCGGCTGGGTTTTGGATTAGAGTCGTTGCTTATTTTATTGATGGTTTAGTGTTTATTCCTATCATAGTCCTTTCTTTTATTATTTTCAATTCAATTAAAAGCTATTTTCTCTTAATTGTTCTTAGTATACCAGGGCTTATATACAAACCCTTCATGGAATCCTATTATGGAGCAACATTAGGTAAAATGGTAAAAAGGCTAAAAGTTATAGATGAACGCGGGGAAAAACTAGATTTGAAATCAGCTTACATTCGGTTTATACCCTTTCTTTTAGCAACCGTTGTTGGTCTTTTAGGCATCTATACACTGTTTTCATTACCTGCATTTAAAACAGCGCCGAGTATGTTGGAAATAGGACAATTGCAGCAACAAAATCCTTTAAAACCCATTGAGACTATCATTAATTTATTTATATTGGTTGATTGTATTGCGGTTGCTTTTACATATAGAAAACGTGCCTTGCATGACATGATTGCTCATTCTTTTTGTGTCTATCAATAGCTCATAACAACTTCATCCAGAGGACTCTACTTCGCTCCAAAGTAGAATTCCAGAAAAGTAGGCTTTGTAGGGCCGCTGATGCCACAGCGTTAGGTGGTGAGGCGAGATTTTCACGACGCGCGGCATTTGTTACGGAAAACTGGATTTTTCCGGGTGTAGACCAACCACTTATTTCTTATGGAATCCATTTCTTCGGTAAAGCGATAAGCGTAGATCTCGCTTTAATTAATACCTTAGGTAAAGGTATGCCCTTCCCCGGTTTTCCTTACATAGATTTTGTTTATAACTTCTAAATATATGTGATTCGACTGTTCCCCTATACCTCAATTACCACTTTCCTTCTAAAGTGTAAGGTAGATTCCACACCAGTTCTACCTCATATATTCACCCTTTCTTCACTATAAACTTTTTTTCCTTGACTTTTCCCTGTTTTTATATTATTATTATATATAGAAGTTTGAAATGAGAGACGGAAAATCAAAAGAACCCGTGGGCGGTTCGGAGAAATTACAGGCCCTTGGCGGTATAACCTGGTTTATATTTGAAAGCCCAAGGATATAAGTGGGGTTGGCAATATATTTTTCCTGCAACAAGAATATCAACAGACCATCGAACCGGTATTAAACGTAGACATCATATTTATGAGACAGTTTTGCAAAGGAAATAAAGCAAGCAATAAAAAAGGCAGGTATTGTAAAACAGGTAAGTTGTCATACCTTCAGACATTCATTTGCTACCTACTATTCCAGTAGATATAAATTAATTTCACTTTATATGCCATATTTAAGCCGTATAAGAACACGAGTTTTTAAATATCTTATATCTAATTGCTTATTAATTAAGAGAGTAATTAGATAAAATGAATAATTGAGAGAGGATTTATACGGCTAACATTAGCTGTTATTGTTATTTCATTAGTCCAGATAAACCTATGTTAGACAAAAATTAAAATAATGTAAGGAGGTCAATATGCTGTTATGTTTTGTTATCCAGCCCTTTGATCGAGGTAAATTTGATAACAGATTTAAAGATGTATTTTCTCCCGCAATTATAGATGCAGACCTTGAACCATACAGAGTCGATCAGGATCCAAAAGTAAGCATTCCTATACAAGACATAGAAAAAGGTATAAGAGAATCAAAGTTATGTTTAGCAGATATTACTATGGATAATCCAAATGTATGGTTTGAATTAGGTTATGCTATTGCTTGCGGTAAAGAAGTTGTTTTAGTTTGCTCAGAAGAAAGACAATCAAAATTTCCATTTGATATTCAGCATAGAACAATAATTAGATATTCTACTGGTTCTACAAGTGATTTTGAAAAGCTAAAAACAGATATAACAGCAAAAATTAAAGCCTTTCTACAAAAAACAGAAAAATTGACAAATATAACAGAGGTGTCAAAAGTCGCTAAATTTGAAGGGCTCGATCAACACGAGGTTTATGCATTAGCGGCTATTGCAGAAAATCTCAATCATCCTGACGATAATGCTTCAACTTTTCAAATTAAACGTGATATGGAAACAGGAGGATTTACAAAAGTTGCTGCAACAATAGCATTAAAGAGTCTTATTCAAAAAGGATTCTTGAATTGCGAAAACTATCAAGATGAAACTGGTGAATACTACAGGGGCTACAGTTTTACGGAAAAAGGATGGTCATGGACTTTATCTAATAAAGATAAGTTTGTATTACAAAAGCCTAAAGATAATGTAGAAGAACTCCCATTCTAAAGTCTAACAAATCGCTCAACCTGACTTTTTACGCTACACGAAAAAAGCAGGTTAGCTCAAATGTTATACAAAAAAATTAAATCATGAGAAGAGAATCCACAATAGAAATTAATTATTTTTATCAGCATTATAGAGATGCACAGACTTTTCTTAGGTTTGCAAAAGAAGAAAGATCAAAACTTAAATCTTTTTTTGCAAGGCATTCAATTTTATCAACAATATTTGCAAGTGAAGCCTTAATCAATAAAGTTTATGATGAGTTTTATCTTGGAGCGGATGATTCTAAAGATACCTCAATAATTGAAAAATTATCAACTCCAGAAAAATGGAAGTTAGCACCATTGGTATGTGGAAAAACAAATCCTCCAGGCAAAACTTTTGAAAGGGGCAAAGAGCCCTTTCAAAGTTTTAAGGAACTAATAAAAATAAGGAATGATTTTGTGCATGCAAAATCTGGAGTTTATGTGAACGCAGAAGAAGATGGTACTTTTTCGTGGGGTGATGGCCCAGAGGTACCCTACTTTAGAATTTTGCCAGGCGTAGATCATTATCCTCAAACTAAAATACCTAAAAATCCATTTGAAACAAATGAAATCCATGCAGAAAAGGCATTGTCTACCCTAAAATATATGATTAGTAAATTATTAAAATTTTTTGAAAATGTTTTTGATGAACATTGGCTATGGAAATGTGCTTATAGAACTGAAGGAGAAGAAAATAAACAAAAATTGCACATTGATTGGATTTGGGGTGGACTTACTCCATCTGAAGAATCAACTTAATAATTGTGATGTATAACCACTCAATGGAGCGGACTTTACTCCGCAAAGCCGCTCATTTCGAATGTTATACCATCAGATCAAATCAACGAAAGTAAAAGGAATAAGATCTGAAGAGATTACCTAATAGAATAAGAGAACCTACCTCAACAATCGGAAATCATGAAACCGTCTGGACTTCTACAATAAAAAATACTTTCCTTATACTTTTTAGTTCATACATTCGTATGAATTAACTAAGTAAGGAGGGTAATCACATACCTTATTCTTTATCTCTCCAAAAAGGGATTGCTTCGTCCTTCTCACTCCTCGCAATGACAAACATTGTCCTCCGTCATTGCGAGACTGAACGAAGTGAAGGCGTGGCAATCTCATCCCAACAGTATGTCATTGCGAGACTGAACGAAGTGAAGGCGTGGCAATCTCATCCCAACAGTATGTCATTGCGAGACTGAACGAAGTGAAGGCGTGGCAATCTCTTCCAGAGTGCCTGTCATTGCGAGACTGAACGAAGTGAAGTCGTGGCAATCTCTTCCCGGGTGTCTGTCATTGCGAGCGAACGGAGTGAGCGTGGCAATCTCATCCTTTATTTTTTATTCCCCTATTAAGAAAAATGCAATTTGTATAATTTTTTCTTGACTTCTCTCACATTTAACATTATAATAAAATATAAAATAGCAAACAACCGCGGCAAAATACTAAAACTCAAGTTAAATCCAAAAAGACACACGCAACTTCGGTGATGTTTGGGACATTGTACGAAATGCATTGCTTATTTAAGAATTTAGGAGTAATAATATGAAAAAATATGATAGATTATTAAATAAAGAATTAGTTCCAAACATTGGTAAGATAAAACAAACAATTGGAAATGATATTTCCTTGTTTTGGGACGATATCTGGAATTATATTAAAGATGCATATGAAATTAATCCAGAATTAATGTTTTATGGGAAAAAATATGGCTGGTGTTATAGATTTAGAAAAAGTTCCAGGACACTCTGCACAATTTTTCCTGAAATTGGCTCTTTCACTATTCTTATTACTTTGGGTAAGAAAGAAATTGATAAATTAGATTTTAAAAATCTTTCAGAGTATATAAAAAATATATTTTACAATACACCACAATTACATGACGGTCGTTGGCTCTGGATTAGAGTCTTAAGGGCTGATATAATATCTGATATAAAATTGTTATTGAAATCAAAACGAAAACCTAAAAAATAAATGGTAAAAGATAGACATAAGTATATTGAAGTTATACACAATAGATTTAATGTCTCTGATAAAGATAAATCATTATTCAAAAAGATTAGCGAAACACCTACAGAGAGACGAGGATATATATTAAAAGATATAGAGATATTGGCAGAACGGGCAGATTTAGCCTATGCACTTCTTGCCCTATATCGTCAGCAAGTTAATACTGGATTTGTATTAGCCGATCCTTTAAAACCTCACGGGAAAGAAGAGAAAAGGTTCTTTGACCTCAACACTGGTATTACTTTTCATCTACAATGGAATCCAGATTGGGAATTAAGAAAAAATCATGAACTGCTTATTAAGCGTGGTGTTATCTCAGAGAATGTTGATAAGGTAAAGTTGGTTAATAAAGATAAAAATGGAAAAGCCTGTTATCTATGTAAGGAAAATATTGATGTTCAAAATCCCCGGGAGATTTTATTCAAAATCGAGCTTGCTGGTGAAAAATATTATGCAGGTTCAAACTTTGCTTATATTGTAAATAACCATTTTACAATAATGAATGCGAAACATCGACCCCAAAAATATAGAAAAAAGATACTCGAGGTATCATATGATTTTATAGATAAAACAAATGGTTATTTCAGGACAATATTTAATTCATTGGCAGGAGCCTCAATTGAAGAACATGAGCATCTGCAGGCAACATCTGAAGAGTTACCTGTCGAAGAAATACGAGTTGAAAATAAAGATGTTGTATGTGAAAGCAATGGAATAAGGATTTCTCGACCAAAATACTATATTCCTCTCTGGATAGTTGAAGGAACAGATAAAATAATAATTGAGGATGCAGTAGATAAAATTATTATAAAATGGCACGGTATAGATGAACAATATCATACAGAAAATATCATCAGTACAAAAACAGATGATAAATACCGAACATTCATTATATTAAGGGACAAAAGGAAACTGGCTGGTATGGGGAAAAAGGGACCTATGGCTACTTTTGAAGCTGGAGGGAAGATTATTTTATCCTATGAACCAAGTGTTAATAGCAAGAATGAAACAAATGAGAGAGAAATTTTTGGTAGAGCAACTCTTGAAACAGTAAAACTAATGTTGGTGGGGATTTCCCCTGAAAAACAACTGACTGAAGTAGAGTTCAAATATTGATTCCTTTGGACGTGTGGCGTATATTCTGGTAACATTATATAAAAGCTCCGATTTCTAATTTGTAAATATTCAGAGCATTTGGAGAAATTAAATGAATAATCCAACTGATGATATAAACCCCGAACTCATTTATAGTCTATATACTGGAATCTTCAAACCACAATTAGTACGAATAGCATTATTGTTAGATGTATTTACTCCATTAGCTAAAGGTTCTGTTGATACACATACAATAGCAAATGAATGTGGTTGTGATGAAACTGGCATACATGCCTTGTTGGATTATTTATATAGCATAAAGTTACTTAAACGACAAAATAAAACCTATAGCCTTACGTCCACAGCAGCCAGGTTTCTGGTTCCAGGTAAAAAGACCTATGTTGGTGGCTGGTTACTGATGGAGATTAACCCTGAGTTATGGGATAATATTTTACAAAAGATGCGGGGTAAAGAGCAATCCTATCAAGATATTCCATGGGCTCAAGATGCTATATTAGAAAGTTATCGTAAGTTGCGAATTGCGGAGAGTCTGGAAATGTGGCGTGCTGTTGGCTTTAAACCCGGTAAACACAAAGGACTACATATCCTTGATCTGGCTTGTGGATGCGCCATAAAAAGTTTTGTTTTGGCAAAGGATGATAAAACAATCCGTGTTACCTGTATTGATAGTAAAAAGGTGTTGAAAGTGTCTCGAGATTTAGCTGACCGTTTTAAAATTCTTCAACAGGTGACGTTTGTCCCTGGAAATACAAATTCTGTAAATTTAGGGGAAGAGAATTATAATGCAGTATTACTTGGTCAAATAACTGATTACTTGACTCCGGAGCAAAATATTGACCTCTTCAAGCGTATTCATAGAGCGCTAATTCCAGGCGGTATTATCATTATCGATGTCCCAATGTCAGGTGATAAGCCAGAGGAGTTATCCTGTCTTGTCACACTGCTCACATGGTCTATCAGTGGTGGAGGAGTTCACTCGTTTGCAGATTACAATAAGTGGTTACAGAAACAAGGTTTCACGGAAATCAAGCAGCATAATGATAAATGGTTATCAGCAAAAAAGTAAAAGTGGTTCTATTTAGAAGTAATATGAAAACTTCAGAGATTAAATACCCAACACCTGAGCATGCAGAAGCTGCAGCATTTATTATTGAGCATTTCTCTAAGAATGACCATATTAAAGCCATTTTGCTTACAGGGTCTTGTGCACGGAACAAAGCTACAAAAGATAGCTGCCTTGACATAGCACTACTTGTGAAGCCAGATGTATATAATAAAAGAAAGGTCGAATTTGAAGAACAGTGGGACTCCATATATACTAAAGAAATCGTTATTAAAAAGCTCGAGTCAGTTGGAGCATACTCTCATGTGGATTTAGATATTATTAATGGTGTATTTACTCCAAAATACCATAGCTGGACTTCAGGTCCAGATGGTTTTGAGTTAGAAATTGGTAATTATCTGGCATACAGCGTTCCTCTCTTTAAAAGAGGAGATTATCTATCAAAACTTAAGACTCGCTGGATACCTTACTATTCAGAAGAATTGAGAGAAAAACGCAAAGCTATGGTTATAAAATATTGCAAGAACAATCTTAAACATATTCCACTTTTTGTAGACAGGGGTTTATATTTTCAAGCCTTTGATAGGTTATACAATGCATATAAGGAATTTTTACAAGCCCTTTTCATCACAAAAAGAATATATCCAATTGCATATGACAAATGGATAAAAGAACAACTTGTTGAAATTCTGAATCTTAAAGAACTACATAATACTATTGTAAATTTACTTGAGCTCAGTCCCTTTGAAAGTGAAGAGATAAAGAAAAAAGCCAAAGCAGTGGAAAATCTAATAAAGAAATATATTGATTGGTAACATTCTTTCAGACCTTCATGTACCATTATATCTACCTTTCGTCCACATATCTACTGACCTGTCTTCCGATAGGTATACCTGCTATCAGGCAGGAGAGACGGGTTAATTACCCTAAACATCCATCTGTATGTAAAAAATATTACCTGGGAGAATTTTAAAATTTTTATGTTGACAAACTTGTAATTATATTATATAATTAAATAATTAAAAATTATTTTCACATTAACAGCATAAGATTAAATCTACAGAAAATTGTTTTTATACTTTCAATTGCTATTATTGGATAAAAGGTTTATAGCTGGTTCACTTAACCATATTTGCCTTTTAACAACTTATTTTACCTAACAAATGTTTTATATAGATTAATACCAAATTAATGATAAGGAGGTTCAGTATGGAAATGAGAACTGATAATATTATGAGACTACAGCTAATCAATGTCTCTATCGCCATTTTGGGACTTGGTTCTCTCTGGTGTCTATCTGAAGTAATGTTAGGCGGTACGATGAGGAATGCAGGACTTCCTTTCCGTGCAGGTATTTTGACCGGAGTCGGAATAGGTATCATGGGTATTTCTATGGGTATCTTTAGAAAGCCACTAATGCTTTTGGGTATTGCATTGGTAGCGATTTTAGGTAAGCAACTTGTAGTGCCCATTCTACATGTCTCGATAATGTGTAAGGCAAATTCCTGTCTGGCTGTAATGTTGCAGGGATTTGCTCTTACCGGAGTGTTGACTCTAACCAGACGCAAACTTGACAGAGGCAACTTATTTCGCATAGCAAGTGGTATGTCAGCAGGATTGTTGGCGGTTACTGCTTTCTACTTTATTGGCATGCATTTAGCCCCATGTCGTTATCTCATGTCCTTCAACTATCCTGGCGGTTATAAGGCATTTCTTACAGTCGAAGGTTTGGTTTGGATGACTTTCTCAGGAATACTTTTTCCTGTAGGATACTGGGTGGGAGCACGATTAAGGGACACTATTGTTGTTCTAATAAAGAGGAGACCCCTATTCTATTTCGCCACTTTAGCAGCACTTGTGGTTTGTTGTTGGGTAGTAAGCGCCTTTGCTATTTCTGCTGGATTCTAGTGCTGCGTTAGCAAAGTTAATTTCGCTTTTTTTCAGAATATGGTAGATGCAGGCTTCAGCTTGAGAATTACAACGCAACCTGAAGGTTGCGGATACATCTAAAATGTAATATGTCTTATTTTACACAGCACAAGCCAAAGGGTATAAGCCAGCAAATATTGTTAAACTGAAATAACAGAATAGGCAAGGCAGCGAAAAGAAATCAACAAGGCAGTAATGAGCAATTCTTTTTATAAAATTGTAATAGATATTATAAAAGGCATACCTGAAGGTAAAGTAGCTACCTATGGGCAGATTGCGGCTTACGCCGGGAATCACATGGCTGCTCGTCAGGTCGCCTATATATTACATTCTTCTTCCCGTAAAGAGAATCTTCCCTGGCATCGGGTTATAAACAGCAAAGGCTGTATATCATTAAAACACCATCATGGATATGAACTTCAAAAGAAACTCTTGAAAAAAGAAGGAATAATCTTTAAAGAGGATGATTGCATCGATTTAAATAGCTTCCTCTGGATTCATTAGGTGATGAGATTAAGCTAAATGAGCAGGAGATTAAATTATTAATGGAGTGCATCACCTTGGTGATGCATG
>JAUWGP010000010.1 GCA_030606335.1 Caldifarciminota bacterium | reverse complement strand
TCCACAGATAGCCCTTGTATCTGTTCCCGAGCCTACATTAGCACCTGAGAGGCTACCTTCTTTTTGGGAGAGAGAGATAGAGCTTAAGGGAAGAGCGATACAGTTGGAGAGTTTTGGTGTAACCACCTTGAAACCTCTGGGAACTTCAGAAAACCCAATAGTGAGGATCGTTATCACCTTTATCCCAATTGGAACTGCTTCTTATGAACATCAAGTAGGCATTTGCTATCCTCAACATCAGTTATTAGCAGATAACCCAAAATTCCAAACTTTTACGATTTCTGTGGGGCCCTTTGCAGTTCGTCCTGAGGAGGTTATTTTTTATCTTTACGTTAAAGATACAGGATGCACTTATCTTTCTACGGATCCTTCCCACTGTATAGTGGAATCCGTAGGATATAATGTTAAGCGTTATACATGGGAAGATCGAGAGGAAGGTATAGAGGCATGGGATACAATGGATATCTCCTTTACAGTAACATTTATAGGAGCTGAAACTTCGTAGGTGTAATTACACTAATGAGGTAAACTATGTGGTTGGTAGCTGTTTCTATCTCTTTATCAATTTTATATCTTTTCAGTTCAGGGGCAAGAAAGGTCACTGAGATAGAGAAGAAATTCTCACAAGGTATAACCTATTATAATGAGAAAGAAGATACATTAGCACTTAAGAATTTTCTTGTAGTCATTGAGACCCTACCGAGTCTACCTCGTGCAAAGGAATTGCTCGCCACATCCAGTTTGTTTAATGCTGGGTGCTGTGAGTATCGTCTTAAGGAATACGATGGTGCAATCGAGCACTTTAAAAGATTGACTAAAGAATTTCCTGACGGTGAAAAATCTCAAGATGCTCTATTCTATATTGGCGATCTTTATCTCAATAAGGAGGATTATGATAAGGCTATAACATCATATCGAGCATATATTGAATCAGAACCGGAGAATATCGACCCCATAATCGATGCTAAGCTTCAGATAGTCCTTTGTCATGGTAGGAAGAAAGACCCTGAGGAGGTACTTAAACTCTTAGAATCACTGGAGGCTGAGTATCCCGGTCAATTACTATTGAAGCAGAAATGCGATCATTTGCGCTTTCTTACATATAAGCTTTCCGAGCAGGTAGAGGATGCAGTTGAATTGGTTGAGAGGATAATTAAACAGGCAGATAACCCATGGGCTAATGATGTTTGTTTTCGAGTCGGCAATTTACTCTTTGAGAAGGAGCAGTATCCCAGAGCAATAGATTTTTATCAAAAGATCGTGCCAAAAGCCGATGAGGTTGAGCAAATAGAAGCACTCGAGGAGAAAGTAAAAGAGAAGAAGGTATACGAATCAGATTTCACGGCGGTGGGATATAAACGCTGGGAGGAGTCTACGCTTGATTACCTGGCTAAGGGTATTAAAGATAATCCCGACCTCGTTCCCCATGCACTTTATCAAATTGGGAAATGCCATTTTTTATTAGGGGACAACAAGGCAGCAAATGAGATATATTCAAAAATACTCGAGGAATACACTGAGGAAGAGGATTTAATCGAAAGGACAAGAGTAGAAATGGGTCTCTGCTATCTGAAGGATGGTAATATAGAAGCATTTGAGCAAAGCATCTCCAAAATTGAGTCTGAGGAGGTTAGATATATTCTTCTGCATGAGCTATATAAAGAAAAACTATACAAGGTGTTAATCAAGGAATATGAGAAGGGTACTTTTCCATTTGAAGAGGAGGAGAACAAAAGTTCGGGCTTATATTTAGTTGCAGATGCACATTATGAGATTGGTAATTTCTCTGCTGCTTTAAAGTTATTTGGTGAAGTTGCAGAGAAATACCCGGAGAGTGAACAGGGGAAACCGGCAAAGTTTAGAGTTGGTCAGAGTTTGATTAAGCTCGAACAATACGAGCAAGCACTCCCAGTATGGGTTGAACTGTTAGAAACCTATACCAAACGAAAGCCTGATATAATATATATGTTAGCTTACACATATTTATGCCTCAAGAAATACGATATGACGTTAGATTACTCAAACACATTTTTGGAGGAATACCCAGAAAATGAATTGGTGCCCGAGACTAAGCTCTGTAGGGGCTCAGCGTTAATGGGACAAAAAAATTACACCAAGGCTATGGCGGATTTCAAGGAATTGATTGAGAAATATCCCTCCCATCAACTTGTTCCTGCTGCCTATGCTAATATTGGAAGAGTTTATTATTATCAAGGCAAGTTTCCAGAGATGGTAGCTATCTTCCTTAAGTTAGAGAAAGAATACCCAGAAGATAAAGAGATACAGGCAGAGGCAAGGTATTGGCTTGGCTTAAGTGATGAACGTGAATGTAGATTTATTAGTGCTATAGCTAAGTATCGTGAAATTGCAGACTTATACCCAGAAAGTGAATGGTTGAAAGAAGCACAAATAAGAATTGGCTACTGTTACGTTCAACAGAGAAAATATGAATTAGCTATAAAGGCATATTTGATAGCCATAGACGAATGGGGAGAGGATAAAGATTATCTACTGCGGGTGTTAGATGACCTAAATGCGATGTTTTGGAGAACAGCTGATTACGAAAGAGCTATAGGATTGTATAAAGAGTTAATTGAAAAATATACTAACGTGAGTAATTATATATCCTTAAAATCAGCTGGAATTTATTATTACTTAGGTAACGATCTGGAAGCTGCGAGTATTTATAGAAAACTTTTAACCATATTACCTAAGAATATTTTCACACCTCAGGATCGGTATATGATTGGAGAAGTATTTCTCAAATCAGGATATTATCGCGAGGCATTGGATAATTATTTAACATTTCTCTCTTTAGTCCCTCCCCCACCGCAAGCCTTTATTGAGGAAGGAATACGAGGAATAGTATATTGTTATTTTAAATTAGGAGACCCTTCAGTAGATAAAAAGTTAAAAGAATCGATAGAAAAATATCCCTATACAGAAAAACTGTCAGAGGTTAATTTAGCCAGGGGTAAAATGAATAGACTACAAGGGAAATATAAACAGGCAATCTCATTTTACGAGGAAGCAATTAAGAACCTTACAGACGACGAGCTTACTGCCCTGGCACTACTTGGGCTTGGAGAATGTTATCGTCAGTTAAGCAACTATAAAGAAGCAGTTTTATGCTATAAACGTGTAGAACTCATTTACGGATATTATACTGATTTGGCAAAGAAGGCAAAGATAGGATTTGAAGAATGTAATAAACATATAGAAAAGCAAGAGGGAGGTGAAGGATGAGAAAGGTGTTCAATTTTGTACTTCTTATGGTGTTGTGTGTTATTAGTAAACCCACTATTGTGGGTGCTCAAGAGGTGGTGGAAGAGAAAGGAATGACATTCATACAGCTGCTCCTTGCCGGGGGTCCGGTTATGTATCCTCTTTTTCTCTGCTCAGTAGTCGCAATAGCTCTGATAATTTATTTTGCATTTAGCCTTCGAGAAACGAGAATGATCTCTTCTCAACTTATTTCGGATGTTAAATCGGCCCTATCTAAGGGAGATATAAATGAAGCAATAACCAGTTGCAAGAATAGCAAGAGCGAGATAGCTTCTATTCTTTTGGCTGGGTTAGAAGCAAATGACCAACCAATGGAAAAAATTCGTGAAATAATGGAGCGCAAAGGGGCTCTCACCCTTGGAAATGTAAGAAGGAGTATCGAATATCTCAATATAATTGGGGTTATTGCTCCAATGTTAGGACTTTTAGGTACAGTAATGGGTATGATCGTCTCCTTTAATATTATTGCTTTTAAGGCTGGATTGGGTAATCCCAAATTATTGGCTGGTGGTATTTCGCAGGCCCTTGTAACCACTGCAACTGGCCTGCCAATAGGAATTTTAGCTATGTCTTTCTATATTCATTTCAGAGAGAGGTTGGGCAAGATTACTGACCTCACAGCAGATACTGCGGAAAAGTTTATTGATTTACTGGAGATTACTAAGAATAAAAAGAAAGATTTTTAACATTGTTTTATACAATATTTAATAGGATTAGGATATGAAATTTAGTGAGACACCACGAAGAGATATAGGATTACAGGTAGCACCAATCGCTGATGTTGTATTTCTGCTTTTAATATTCTTTATGCTGGTTACAACTGTAAAGCAGTCTGCAGAATACGTACAAGATCTGCCAAGAGCTACAGAAGGTAAAGAGATACTGGGAAGAGCTGGAGAGGTAACTGTCAATATAGCTCAGGAAGGTGAGATTATTATTGGCGAAACAATCTATCAGATATCAACTCTACAGGGATATTTAGAGAGCTTGGGAGAGCCATCACTACTATATGTTTATCTTCGTGGAGATAAGGAAGCTGAATGGGATAGGATAAGGGATGTAATAAAGGCCTGTGCTGAGATAGGTATTGCGAATATATCTTTTGGTGTATATCAGAAAGCAAAGGAGGTGGCTTCAAAATGAAATTCGCTTCACAAGAAAAAGAACCAATCCAACTGCAAATGGGTCCTCTTATCGATGTAGTATTTTTACTTTTAATATTTTTTCTAATTGCTACTGTCTTTAAAATGGAAAGACAATTAACCAGTCCCTTGCCCGGAGTATCCACCAAGGAAGTACCCAAAGAAATACCCAAACAAATTACTATTAATATTACTACTGATGGCAGAGTCTTGATTCATAAAAAAGAATATGGTTTACCTTCTTCTGAAGAACTATCCGAATTAAGAACAATGTTGACGGAATTCACACAATTTTTCAAAGATCCCGTGGTAATCATAATACCTGATAAGGGAGTAAAGTATAATAGGGTAGTCAATGTGTTAGATGCCTGTGCAGCTGCAGATATTTCTAAGATTTCATTCGCTGCAGTTGCTGCCGAATCTAAGTAAATCCCTGTTAGATGGGCTTAATCTATTTTCAGTCTTGCTTGCGGGTATGCGAATTATAAAAAATCAGAAATATAATTTAAGAAGACCCGGCTTTCTATAACCGGGTTCTTTATAAAATAGTAAATAGCTTCAAGAAGAGATGTATTTATACAAATAGCTCGAAGTAAATAAAAGACTATTGAAGCCATCAAGGAGACATTATTAGCCAGAAGGACGTTATCCTTCTGTAGTGGGATTCTTTATGGACAAGAAAAATTGTTATATATTACTAAAAACAGGAGGTGAAAAATGTTACAAAGAAAAGTCGTTATTTGGTTGATTGGAATAGTATGCCTGCTTGGAACAAACCCAGCAGTGGCAAGGTATAATGAAAGCCATATGCTTGCGAAATTAGTAAAGGAGGGTAAACTACCCCCTGTAGAGGAGAGACTTCCTGAAGAACCAAGAGTGATAGAACCATTGGAAGAAATTGGGCAGTATGGAGGAATATTAAATGTGGCAGATCTAGATCCTTATAATGCTATAGATGCAAGGTCACTTCGACGTCATGGCCTGTTTAGGTTCTCTGAGGATTGCACAGAAATAATACCTGATATAGCAAAAGGATTCGAAATTTCAGAGGATAAAAAAACTTTCACAATACACTTACGCAAGGGGCTGAAATGGTCAAATGGTGTTCCTTTTACTGTTGATGATATTCTTTTCTGGTGGCAAGATATAGTACTGAATAAGGAACTTACACCAATTATCGGGAGATTATGGAAACCGGGTGGTGAGTTAGCAAGATTTGAAAAGGTAAATAATTATACCTTACGAATACACTTTGCTGAACCATATCCTGTGGTAACACAACTTGGTCATAGCTTTGGTTCTGGGCAGGGCGGTTTGTATGATCCAAAACATTATTTGAAAGAATATCATATAAAGTATAATCCAAAAGCAAATGAGATTGCAAAAAAGGAAGGCTACGAGTATTGGTGGGAATTATTTAAGGTGGTCAGAAATCCCGGCTATAACCAATGGAACATAGATGTTAATCTACCTACCCTTGACACTTATGTGATAAAGAAAATAGCGCTTGATTACCAAGTATGGGAACGAAATCCTTACTTCTGGCAAGTGGATACTGTAGGCAATCAACTTCCCTACATCGATACATTGATTGACCGATTGTATGGAAATCAAGAGGTATTGAATATGAAGGTGATGAGTGGTGAAATAGATATTGCTTCCTTCAGTCTATTACTGAGTGACTATCCCCTTTTGAAAGAAAGTGAAAAGAGGGGTAATTATCGGACTTTTATGTGGAAGACTGCTATAGGAGCAGCTGTTGCGTTTGCACCCAATCAAAATCATCGTGATCCTGTGCTACGCGAGATTATGCAAAATATTAAATTCAGACAGGCACTCTCCTTAGCTATTAATCGAGAAGAAATTAATGAGATTGTCTGTTTCGGTCTTGCTATTCCTCGCCAGGCAACTGTTCTTCCTACTTGCAGCTTCTATAAGGAGGAATGGGATAGAGCATATGCTGAATATGACCCAGAAAAAGCCAATGAACTTTTAGATAAAATGAATTTAAAATGGAATAAAAACCAAAGCAATCGTCTACGACCTGATGGTAAACCTTTAAGTATTTTGATAGAGTATTATTCAGGGGAAGGACCAAGAACAGCAATTTGTGAGCTGGTAGAAGAATATTGGGAAAAGATTGGAATTAGGGTAGCCCTTAAACCTGAAGATCGTAGTTTTTACAACCAGCGCGCAAATGCTGGTCTCTTAGATATAGGTTTATGGCATTTAGATTGTGTTACAGAACTCCATGTCTATGGGCAGCCGCATTCAGGTAAGATGCTTAGCTTCGATGGCGGATGTGGTTGGGCAAAGCAGTGGGAGTTGTGGTTTAATACAGGAGGAAAACAAGGAAAAGAACCTCCAGAAGAGATAAAATTATTTTATAAAGACATGGAGGATTGGTCTCTGGTTACAACTAAAAAAGAATACGTTCGGTTGGCTCAGAAAATATTTGATTTCCATGCAAAGCAGCTGATTTATATCGGGACGGTTGGCATGGCTCCATGGCCTGTAATAGTGAAAAATAATCTTAAGAATGTTCCTACCCAAGGTTGGTGGAGTTGGGACAGCAATTTCTGGATAGCTTTTGAGCCAGCACAATTCTTCTTTACTCAGTAAGACCTCTTTAGCTTCTTACGAGGACAATAAAAAAATAAAATGATATCTTATTCCCTTCATCGATTACTTTTTATGGTTATTGTCTTATGGGCAGTATCTATTACAGCATTTGTTATTATTCAGCTTCCTCCTGGAGATTTCTTGACTTCCTATATAATGAAATTGGAAGCAAGTGGTCAGATTGTTGACGAAGCGGAAATCGCTGCATTGAGAAAACAGTATGACCTTGATTCACCAATACATCTTCAGTATTGCAAATGGATGTGGAAAATGCTCCATGGGGATTTTGGGAAATCTTTCGAGTGGAATCGACCAGTTAGAGATTTGATAGCTGAACGCCTGCCATTAACAGTAACAATCTCCATTTTTACCCTCATTTTTACCTATCTACTGGCTATCCCGATTGGTATCTACTCAGCTGCCCGTCAGTATTCTATCGGTGACTATACATTTACGGTTTTCGGTTTTATTGGTCTGGCTACACCTGGGTTCCTTTTTGCACTAATACTGATGTTTTTTTTCTATAGATATTTTGGAATCAGTGTTGGTGGTCTTTTTTCGCCTCAATATCAGTTGGCTGATTGGAGTGGAGCTAAATTTATAGATTTACTAAAGCATCTTCCGATCCCAGTATTAGTAATTGGTATGGCTGGCACTGCCGGGCTTATCCGTATTATGCGAGGATGTCTATTAGACGAACTTCGAAAACAATATGTCATCACTGCTCGTGCCAAGGGGGTCTCGGAGAGAAGACTTTTATTTAAATATCCAGTAAGAGTAGCCATTAATCCCATAGCAAGTACAATTGGTTGGCTCCTTCCAGGTATAGTTTCTGGTCAAACTATTGTGGCTATAGTACTCGACCTTCCTACAGTGGGCCCCTTGCTTTTCCGGTCATTGGTGAACCAGGATATGTATTTAGCGGGTAGCTCGATTATGATTTTAGCCTTTTTGACTGTAATTGGAACCTTTATCTCCGATATTTTATTAGTCTGGTTAGATCCGCGGATTCGCTATGAAAAACAAGCAAGATAAAACCAGTCTTGAAGAAAAGTACTATATCGCTTCACAATGGCAACTCATGTGGCGAAAGTTCAAGAAACATAAGTTGGCCATTTTTGGCGGCACTATACTGTCTATTTTTTACTTTATAACTATATTCTGTGGATTCTTTTCCACACAGGACATATATAAACGGCATACACAATACATCTACGCCCCGCCACAGAGAATTCATTTCTTCGATGAAAAAGGATTTCATCTTCGACCATTTGTTTATGGACTGAAAAGAAAGATTGACCCTGTAACATTTCGTAGAACATATACCGAGGACAGAACTAAAAAATACCCCATCTATTTCTTCACTCATGGTGACAAGTATAGGCTCTGGAACTTATTTCCAACAGATATTCATCTTTTTGGGGTAAAATCAGGGGGAACAATATTTATTTTTGGAACCGACAAATTAGGTAGGGACTTGTTCTCCCGTAATCTGCATGCCGCTCGGATTTCTTTATCCATCGGGTTAGTAGGAGTATTTTTAAGTTTTATCTTGGGATGCATATTAGGTGGAATTTCTGGATATTTTGGTGGAACGGTCGACATGGTTATCCAGAGAGTCATAGAGTTTTTAATATCCATACCCACTATTCCTCTCTGGATGTGCTTAGCAGCTGCTTTACCACCCCATTGGTCGCCAATTAAAGTCTACTTTGGAATTACTATCATTCTTTCTATTGTGGGATGGTGCGGTTTGGCAAGGGTAGTAAGAGGGAAGCTTTTGGAATTAAGGGAAGAAGATTTTGTTATGGCAGCAAAGATTGCCGGAGCAACAGATTACCGGATTATAACCAGACATCTTCTCCCCTCATTTTTATCATACCTCATTGTGAATATAACCTTAGCTATACCGAGCATGATTTTAGGAGAGACATCCTTAAGTTTTCTCGGGCTTGGACTTCAACCTCCAGTGGTTAGCTGGGGAGTGCTCCTACAGGATGCACAAAATGTTCGCTCGGTTGCCCTTCATCCCTGGCTTTTAATTCCCGGTCTTTTTGTTATCATTACAGTATTAGCTTTTAATTTCATGGGAGATGGCCTACGGGACGCAGCCGATCCTTATAAGTAAAGAGGGTTGAAATGAACAATAATAACTCCCTATTAGAATTAAAAAATCTTAGAACTTACTTCTATTTAGATGAAGGCGTGTTGAAGGCAGTAGATGGGGTGAGTTTTAAAATAAAAAGAGAAAAAACCCTTGGTCTAGTTGGAGAATCAGGCTGTGGCAAATCTGTTACCGCTCAGTCTATTTTGCGTATAGTTCCTCATCCTGGTAAAACAGAAGGAGAAATTCTATTCTACCAGAATAATAAAAAAGTCATCGACCTCGCCAGGTTAGACCCTTTTGGAAAAGAGATTAGAAATATCCGGGGCAATGAAATAACCATGATATTTCAAGAGCCGATGACTTCCCTTTCCCCTCTGCACACTATCGGGAATCAGATTATGGAGGCTATCCTCCTCCATCAGAAAATAAATAAACAAAAAGCCCGAAGGCTTGCCATAGAAATGTTGGATAAGGTTGGCATTCCTATCCCATCCCAGCGCATAGACGAGTATCCCCATCAGCTTTCCGGTGGTTTGCGACAAAGAGCAATGATTGCTATGGCCTTATGCTGTAAGCCCAACCTGCTAATTGCAGACGAGCCTACCACCGCTTTGGATGTCACTGTGCAGGCTCAGATTTTGGAATTGATGAAAGATTTGCAGAAGGAATTTGGAATGTCTATTATTTATATTACCCACAATTTGGGGGTTATTGCAGAGATAACTGATGAAGTAGCAGTTATGTATTTAGGTAAAATTGTAGAGTATGGTAGTATAGATGAAATTTTCCATAATCCTTTGCATCCCTATACTGTAAGATTATTAAAATCCATTCCTAAAGTGGGAAGAAAAGCAAGGATGCGACTTGAGTCTATCAAAGGAGCAGTACCTCTCCCTTTAGGGCTTCCGAGAGGATGTAGATTTTATCCACGCTGCCCCCAGTTTAAAGAAGGTCTTTGTAATTTAGATAATCCTCCTTTAGTAGAAGTACAAGAGAAACACAAAGTTAGGTGTTTCCTGTTTGGGTGATTATGTCTGAAGATAATATAAAAGCACTCTTAGAAATTAAAAACCTTAAGAAATATTTCTATATTGAGAAAGGATTTTGGAAAAAAATAGTAGGTTATATAAAGGCAGTTGACGGAATTAATCTTTATGTCTCGAAAGGCGAGACTTTGGGATTGGTGGGAGAAAGCGGTTGTGGTAAGACTACTCTTGGCAGGTGTATTTTGCGTGCTATTGAACCTACCGGGGGAGAAGTTCTTTTTAGAACCGAGGAAGGCATAACTGTAGATATTACTCAACTGGATAAAGAAGACCTAAGATTGATTAGAAAGGATATGCAGATGATTTTTCAAGACCCATATTCATCTTTAGATCCACGAATGACAGTATTTGACATTATCGGAGAACCAATAGTGATTAATAAGATTGCTGAGGGAAAGGAATTAAAAGATAGAGTTAAAGACTTAGTTAAAGTAGTGGGATTAAATGTAAAGCATCTTAAACGGTATCCTCATGCATTTAGTGGCGGACAACGCCAGCGCATTGGAATTGCTCGGGCTCTGGCAGTGAATCCTAAATTTATTGTGGCTGATGAACCAGTCTCTGCTCTTGATGTCTCTGTGCAGGCACAGATATTAAACTTGATGCAGGATTTACAAAAAGAATTTAATCTAACCTATCTTTTTATCTCCCATGACCTATCTGTAATTGAACATATTTCTGATCGTGTGGCGGTGATGTATGTTGGCAAGGTTGTCGAACTTGCTGACACTGAAGAACTATTTTTTCGTCCCAAGCATCCTTATACTGAGGCTCTTTTATCCGCTGTTCCCAAGCTCGATCCTCGCCTGAGAATGGAGCGAATTATCCTCCTGGGTGAGGTGGCTAACCCTGCCAACCCACCTCCAGGATGCTATTTTCATCCTCGATGCAATTATGCAAAGGCAATATGTAAGAATGTAGAACCAGAGTGGCAAAAGGTCGGACCTGATCATTGGGCTACCTGTCATCGTGCCGGCGAACTTAACCTTAGAGGAGTGACATAGAGGTTTTGTGAATAAGATTGACTGTAAAATAGATAAAAAATGCGTTTTATTGCACTTTTTAAATAAATAATTTATAAAGGCGTAATTTAAGAGAGCTACACGAGAGAGTTGATGTGATGGAAAGAAGAATGTCCATAGGCGCGATAGGCTCGCTGTTACTGGGCACAATTCTTATAGGTGTTGCGGTTCCGCAACAAGTTGGTCCCTTCTTGAAGTATGAAGGAAACCCTATCCTGCAACCCCAGGGAACGGGTTTTGAGGAAAAGGCTGTTTTTAATCCCGCAGCAATAGTCAGAAATGATACTTTATATCTACTTTATCGTGCAGAAGATACAACTGGTGCGGGTCAGTGGAACGGGACATCAAGGATTGGATTGGCTAAAAGCATCGATGGGACCAATTTCACAAGAAGACCCGAACCAGTGATAGTTCCTGAATATGATTATGAGACACCAGGCGGCTGCGAAGACCCCAGAATTGTAAAGGTTGGGGACACCCATTATCTTACTTATACTGCCTATGATGGGCACACGGCGAGGTTAGCTTTGGCTACTTCACAAGATCTTATCCATTGGAATAAATATGGTCCTATCCTACCCTCATGGGGTTGGAGCAAGGCAGGAGCAATTTTGGCAGAAGAGATTAACGGTCAATATATTATGTACTTTGGTGACTCTAATATGTGGATCGCCTATTCCGACGATTTAATTACCTGGACTGTGGACCCAAACCCTGTAATGAGACCCAGAAGTGGATATTTTGATGCTAATCTTGTGGAACCTGGTCCACCTCCTGTACTCATGGAGGAAGGAATCCTGTTGATTTATAATGGTGCTGGTTGGAGTGGGGATGAAAATGCCATGGATAGAGCCTGGGATGTAGACTTATCCCCTGATGGAGATTATGCCTATATCCCTGGTAAAGGCACCAGCAATGCAAAAGTGTGGATAATTAACATTTCTGATCCGGCTAACCCGAATGTGACCAACACAATTGACATCCCCACCCCTTTAGGCAAGACCCCTGAGGCATGGGGGGTGCAGGTCGTAGGGAATACCCTCTATGTCGCAGCCTTTCAGTCTGGTTTCTGGATTTATGATATTACCGATCCTGTAAATCCTACGGTTGTGGGTAGTCTTGTTGATAGTTATACAGAGTGCAGAGGGTTACATGTGGTTGGCAATTATGCCTATCTTGCTGATACCTGGCACGGTTTGAGTATCGTAGATATAAGGAATCCTGCTCACCCTACCAGATTCTCTTTGTACAACACTGACCAGGATATTGGTTCCTCCTACATAGGAGATCCAAATAGTTGGTATGGGGAAGCGGAGTTCCATGATGTAAGGGTGGTGAATGACACCGCCTATTGTGCGGCAGGCAACTTCGGCTTGGTGATCGTAGATGTTCGTGATAAATCAAATCCCAATGGAGTTAGTTTCTGCTGTGATGTTATCACCCAACCCCGGTGGCCGAGCGGACCGTACGATTGGGCCCGTGGTCTTCAGGTTGTGGGCAATTTTGTGTATATGGGAGATAACCGTACGGGTCTGAGGATAATTGATGTAAGCAATCCCGTTGCTCCAGAAGAAGTCGGATATTACTCATTGGCAAATCTGGACATGGGAGAGGTTTGGTATCCCACTATTGTGGGAAATAGAGCATATATTGGCTACCAGAGAGCAGGGTTCATAATCCTGGATATTAGCAATCCTGCAAGTCCTGAGCCTCTTGGTAGCTACCCGATGTCAGGTGCTCTGGTGTTAGCATCGGCTGTCGTCGGTAACATCGCCTATGTTATTGAGGAAACATGTCTCCGGATCCTCGATGTGACTGATCCCTCTAATATAGCTCAGATCGGTACCACCGTAGCCGGACGGATTTTTCAATACGCTACCGGGTGGGTTCTATTCTCAAAGGACGATCCTACGCACATACTCACCAGGGCAGAGGAACCCATTCTGGTGCCAGAAAAGGACTGGGAGAGATTTGGGCAAGTTGACAATGTGGTGTTCTCAGAAGGATTGGTGAATTACAACGATATCTGGTATCTCTATTACGGAGGAGCGGATACCCGCATAGGTGTTGCCAGGTGCGAGGGTCAAATCTACATCGGTGTAGATGAATATGAACAGCGTGAATTTCTATCATACTCTCTTACTCAAAACTATCCCAATCCCTTCAATGTTACTATATCTATTGAATTTAGCCTTAAAGATTGTGGAAAGGTAAGTCTCAAAGTTCTCGATCTCGTAGGGAGAGAAGTGACCACTCTGGTAGATAGGCAAATGGAATCTGGAACTCATAGGGTAATCTGGAAGCCGGTAGGGTTGCCCTCTGGAGTTTATTTCTATGTTCTTTCTGTAAATGGTCTCAAAGAGTTGAGGAAGCTCATATTTCTAAAATAGTATCATATGACCATGAGTTTTCTTGATTACAAAGGAAAGCATACAACAAGTCCTAATCTCGAGTATCCCCCGTAATAAAATAATCATGGGTAAATCTTTCCCGCTTTAAGACGACCGTCGCCTTTTGCAGAGGTCCCGCAAAATGCGGGAGATCCCGCCAAAGGCGGGACATCCAATTTTTCCTTGACACAATTACTAAAATTGTGTAAAATTGGAGTGGATGTCTATGATGACACCAATATCCTTGCTGATAACTATCCCTCTTTTAATGCGATTGCTTCGTCGTCCGTATATCCGTCGTACTTCTTGACGAACGACGGACTCCTCGCAATGACAACCTTATTCTCCTGTCATTGCGAACGAACGAAGTGAGTGCAGCAATCTCATTTTTTTATAACTATCCCTCCTTTAATGCGATTGCTTCGCCTGCGGATTGCAATGACAATACTATTTTCTGTCATTGCGAGTGACCAACGGGAGCGTGGCAATCTCATTTCTCTATTACTTTAAAGCAAAATATACATCAGACATGTAAGATTGATCCGTTGACTTTTTTTAAAAAAATTATTTTTTTCTTGACAAAATGAAAAATTTATGCTATTATATATATAACGAATATATTATATAAATACTGGATATTTTATTTTATATATATAAACATTAATTTATACATTTACACTTTTTATTATGCGTCCTAAAAAGATTAAAGGTAAAGATAATCTTTCAATATTAAAAGCTCTTGCATCAGAGACAAGGTTAAATATTATCGAACTACTTGGTAATGGTCCACTCAACGTAAATGAGATTGCAAACAGGCTAAATATACCCCAACCAGGTATAACCATGCATATACAGAAACTTGAAAAGGTTGGGCTTGTAACATCAGAGTATAAAGTAGCGTCTCAGGGGTTACAGAAGGTTTGTGCAAGGAACTATGATAATATTCTTGTTGAATTTACTGTATCCAAAGAGGTACCACCATCCAATACAGTAGAGGTATATATGCCTGTTGGTCTTTATAAAAATTGTGAGGTTTACCCAACCTGTGGCATTGTAAGTGACCGTCAGATAATTGGACTCCTTGACTCACCCAACTCCTTCTTCGAACCAGAGCATGTGTTTGCCCAACTCCTGTGGTTCTCCAGAGGTTTTGTTGAATATGCTTTCCCTAACAATATTCCACCTGGATGCGAGGCTACAGGAATAGAGATTGTCCTTGAAATGTGTTCAGAGGCTCCAGATTATAATAACGATTATCCCTCTGATATAACCCTTTTTGTAAACGAAGTTGAGATAGGTACATGGACATGTCCAGGAGATTTTGGCGGTAAGAAAGGAGAGATAACTCCATCCTGGTGGCCTGAGAGATACACCCAATTTGGTGTTTTGAAGCACTGGAGTATAGATAAAAAAGGAGCCTTCATAGATGGTATGCGTCTATCAGATAAGAAAATAGCTGATATTTGTATGGGGAATAATGGACCCATTATCGTTAGATTTGAGATAAAGAAGGAAGCAAAGAATGTGGGTGGTATAAACCTATTTGGAAGAAAGTTTGGAAATTATGGTCAGGATATATTACTCAAGATAGAATATGAATTGAGAGGGAGTAAATAAATGGCAAAAGTATCCTTGAAGAGTGTATCAAAAGTTTTTGATAATAAAGTTATCGCTGTCAACCACATCAATCTGGACATTAAGGATAGAGAATTTTTTGTTCTTGTGGGTCCATCAGGATGTGGAAAATCAACAATCCTTCGTCTCATAGCAGGTCTTGATGAACCAACGGAAGGAGATATATATATAGACAACAACCTTGTTAACGACTTATCACCCAAAGATAGGGATGTGGCAATGGTTTTCCAGAATTATGCCCTATATCCTCATATGAAGGTTTATGATAATCTTTCATTCGCATTAAGACTGAGAAAATATTCAAAGTCCGTGATTGAGGATAAGGTTAAAGATGCAGCCGGTATACTCGGTATAGATAGCCTTTTGCCAAGAAAACCAAGTGAGCTCTCTGGTGGTGAGAGCCAACGGGTAGCAGTTGGAAGGGCTATTGTTCGAGCTCCTAAGGTTTTTCTATTTGATGAACCCCTTTCGAATTTAGATGCAAAACTTCGAGTACAAATGAGGGCAGAGATTAAGAAATTACATAGGGAATTAGGTACCACGATGATATATGTTACACATGACCAGATAGAGGCTATGACTATGGGTCAGAGGATTGTCATATTAAATAAAGGGGAGGTACAACAGATTGATACCCCCTTAAATTTATACAACAAACCTGCAAATGTTTTTGTGGCTGGATTTATAGGTAACCCTCCAATGAATTTTATAAGGGGCACCATAACATCCAGCAATGGTTATATATTCGTCTCAGGCAATATAAGAATTTCTCTATCTTCAGATTCAAAAAAACAACTAACAGGATATGAAGAAAAAGAGGTAGTTCTCGGATTGAGACCCGATGATATTTATGAAGAGGTAACAAGCAAAGGCTTATTAAAAACTCAAACTTTCTCAAAGGAAACATTAAAACTCATAGTTGAGTTTATTGAACTTATGGGTAACGAATCCCTTGTATATGGAAAAATTGACGATATCTCTCTTGTGATACGAGCACCTGCTGATTTACGCTGCAACAGGGGTAAAAGTATAAATGTACATCTTGACCTTGCTAAACTTCACTGGTTTGATTGTATAACAGAGAAAAGAATAGAAAAACAATAAACCAACGGAGGAGATATGAGAACAATTACTATGTTATTTCTTGCATCCCTTATACTGGGAGGCTGTGTAAACTTTGAAGAGACACCTGAACCAGGTGTACTTGAGGTATATTTCTGCTCTAATCCAGATGATATTGACAGCCTTGGTATTATTGAGGGCGATATATTATTATTAGGTATCAGAGAAATAGTAGTCTATCGAGAGGACAGTGCATTTTCATATGTATATCCCTCTGTTGACTATTACGAAGATACCACACGACTTGTGAATGTATTTGAGTTAGAGGATTCTTCATTTATTCCCATTCTTGCAGGACAGACCTATTTTCCTCCTGGAAGATACACTGAGATATACTTTACTGCTGAACCTGAAGATGCTGCAATTATCAGGGGCGGTTGGATACCAATAGTCCTCTATGGTAGTCCAAATATTAATCTTCCCTGTGAGATAATAATTAACGAGAGTGATACCACGAGGGTAATCCTGCAGTTTGAGGCATCACAATCCATATATAGATGGAGGGATGAGTACAGATGCACTCCTACATTTACATTGATGATACAATGAATAAACCACAGAACTGTAACCACAGAGGTCACAGAGATCGTGGAGGTAAAAAAGAAATATGAACTCTTTGGTTTCTCTGTGTGCTCTGCTATTCCAAAATAAGAGAGTGAAAGATTTAAGAACTTCTCAACAGGATTCTTCTAATAAATTTGTTATTCTCTTAAAAAGTAGCGACACTATTAGATTAAAGGGATTATTATCTTTTGTTCTATTATATGAATTAGAAAAACATAGTGCTTAAGAGAATACAGAGAAAAAAATATATAATCTCTGTGACCTCTGTGGTTGATATTTAACACAACATTTTGATTTACTGGAGGTAATATGAAGAATATACTGTATATCTCTGTTGTCCTCCTCTCTTTTATACTATTTTCCTGTAAAAAAAATCCAGCCAATCCAAATCTTCCTCCTAATACTATCCTCACAAACATACCACCTGAGAACGACTCAACAAATCCTTATTTTCCTATTCTTGAGATCCACTGGAAGGGTGAGGATACCGATGGTTATATAAAGGGATACGAGTACAGGTATATAACCTGGCATCTATATAGAGGAGACTCATTTTATACATCGTGGACATTCATTGAGGAGAGTCACGATACAATAATATTTGAGTCTTCCGATACATTAAATTTACAGAAGTTTGTGGTGAGGGCTGTTGATAACGATGACGAGTACGACCCTACACCTGCTGAGAGATACTTTTATACTCCACTTGTTGTTGCACCTGAAACAGAAATAACCTCTCCAAATGATGGTGACACATTCTTTGTTCTGCAATCCACATCAGATTGGTGGGAAGGTATTCCACTAATGTTTACAGGAAACGACCCTGACCCAGGGGGTAAAGTTGTCGACTACTCCTATAAGGTTGACAGCAAACCCTGGTGCGATTGGCAAACAGATACCTCTGTAATACTCGTCCCATCGGATTTTGATTCCCTCAATGGTACTCATACTATAATGGTCAAATCAAGGGACAATACAGGAATTGAGGACCCAACCCCTGCAGAGATTGAAATATTACTTATACTACCAAGTATGGAGAGAACAATGCTCCTCGTTGATGATACAAGAGATGGTTCTGGAAGCCCAGAGAATCCTACAGATGCAGAGGTTGATAGTTTTTACAGAACAATTTTGAATGGTTATGAATACGATGAATGGGACCTTTCAGATTCTACCCTCACTAAGATTGCTTTATCAAAATACCAGACTATCTTCTGGCATGCTGACCATAAACAAGACCACCACCTTCCCAATTATATTGAACTCCTACAAGAGTATCTTAGCGTTGGTGGTAAATTCTTCTTAGGAGGATGGCGGGTTCTTTTTAACCTGCGAGAGGAAGGAGAGAGTTTTCCTATTGAATATAGTTCTGGAAGTTTTGTATTCGACTATCTACATATAAGATGGGCAAATGAAAATGATGACTTTATGGGTGATTTTCTCGGGACAACCGGGATATGTTCACTTGTAGTAGATACACTTAAACTTAATCCATTTAGACCTGCATTTCCTAACGCCTTTGTGGTTCTTGAGGGTGCATTTACCGAACCTATGTTATATTATGAATCTCTTGCAGAGGACCCCGGATTTGATGGTATACCCTGTGGTATCTTCTATAGAGGAACAGTTTATGAGGTAGTATTTCTTGGTTTTCCTTTATATTATATAAAAGAGAATGACGTAAGGAATTTTGTTAATATAATTCTCGACGAACTTTTAGGAATGTAAATAAACCGCAGAGCTCACAGAAAAGACAAGGTAGGAGCAACCTCATAACATACTCTTCCTTGTCATTGCGAGGAGTCCGTCGGTTGACGGACAACGAAGCAATCGCATTTAAGGGGATATTAAAATATGAGATTGCCGCGCTCCTGTTAGTCGCTCGCAATGACGTACTATCGGTGAAGGATTGCTTAGATTACACTCGCAATGACAGGTGTTTTCTTGTATATTATAGCAGGTGTTTGTGATGTTCTTGAAAATTTAATATTTGATTTTTGATATTTAATATGATTATACGGGGGTTTTATGAAAAAATTCATCTGGCTTTTTATTCTCCTTTCAACAGGAGTTTTCGCAGGGGTTACAGGTAAGATAGCAGGCAAGGTTACAGACGCAAAAACAGGAAAGGCACTACCTGGTGCAAATGTAGTAATCACAGAAACTTCTCTTGGCGCTGCGACTGATGAGAATGGAGAATACTTCATTATTCAGATACATCCGGGAGTATACTCTGTTGAGGCAAGGATGTTAGGATATACAACAGTTACTAAGAGTGAGGTAAGGGTATCTGTGGACCTCACGACGAGACTTGATTTTAACCTCGGGGAGACAGTCCTTGAGATGGAGGGTATAACTGTAAGAGCAGAAAGACCCCTTGTCTTACCTGATATAACATCCAGTGCACGCTATAAAACAAAAGAGGAAATGAATAGAATAGCCGGTGTTGAAAATGTAGGGGATGTAATAAGCATTCAACCAGGAGTGGTTACTGCTGCTCCTGTTCTTGATATTCAAGATGAAGAAGGAAGAGGTATTCAGATAAGAGGAGAAAGGGCAACTGATATACATATTAGAGGTGGTAGAGGTGGAGAGATACTTTACTGTGTAGACGGACTTCCCATTACCCATCCTCTATATGGTGGACGTCAAATTCTTGAGCTTGATATTGTTTCTGTGGAGGAGATGGAAATCCTCACAGGGGGCTTTAATGCCGAATACGGACAGGCACAATCAGGTGTAATAAATATAGTAACCCGTGAGGGTGGAAGAAGACCCTCGGGCAGTGTTCAGTATAAAACCGATAGACTTTCTCCTGAGGTTTATACCTTCAACACAGACTATATTTCATTCTCTATTGGAGGGCCAGAACCCATTACTAATTTTGTTTTACGACCTCTTGGAATAAATATCCCTGGAGATATTACATTCTTTGCCTCAGGAAGCGCGAATCTGACCGATACATACCTTTCGAATCACAGAACAAGGCAAACCAACGAATTTCTCGGATTTGAATATAACGACAGACAAAGTAATAACTACACTGAAGACCTGAAATTGGCATACAGGATTACAACCAACCATAAACTAATACTTGGGTATAGAAGCGGATGGTCGAGATGGAGCTGGTTTGATTGGGGATGGAAAAACCTTCCTGACTCTACACACTCTGGTTCCCGCACAACGGAACAGTTTACCGTAAACTTTACTCACACTCTCTCTCCAAAGACATTCTATACCGTGAAGTTAGGAAGACTGGTAACAGACTATAAATCTACATTAAATGGTAGAATACCTCCTCAATTCTGGCACTGGGACAGTGTAATGGTTGTTGAAGATGGAGATACAACCTGGGATAAAATTTATGTTGGTTCTGATTACGGACATGACACCAACGAAGATAGATTCATAGATATTGGGGTACAGGGAAATTACAGAGAGGATAATACCTATTCATACACATTCAGGGGAGATATCACCTCACAGGTTCACCCCCGTCATCTCATAAAGTCTGGTTTTGAACTTAACTATCATAAAATAAGGTATACAGATATACAATATGCTGGCTCCTACTTCTATGATAGCAGGGATACTATCCCTGGTCCCTGGCCAGAATATGGCCTCTACAGGTGGATATTCGATGCTTATCCGTATATTGGTGCTGCATACCTGCAGGACAAGATAGAACTTGGAGGACTTATCGTAAATGCGGGAGTAAGGGTTGACTTCTTTGACCCTGGTCGAACCGTAAGAGAATCCGAGTATATAGCACTCTGGGAACGTGCAACTGGAATGGAACTTGATGTCGAAGGAATAAGATACTGGATATCCCCAAGACTGGGTATATCCCATCCCATAACCGAACGGACAGCTATGTACTTTGCCTATGGCAGGTTCAATCAACTCCCCGAACTTCAATATTATTATAGAGACCCCTGGACAGGTACATGGGTTGGAAATCCAAACCTCGAACCAGAGCTTACGACTGCCTATGAATTTGGTATCACTCATCAAATAACAAATGATATGGCATTTGATGTGAAGAATTACTCAAAGGATGTATCGGGTTATGTTGGAATGATAAAAACAGGTTCTCCAGAAGTCTGGGTATGGGTAAACAGGGGATATGGAAGATGCAGAGGAATAGAAATGCAACTTATAAAAAGGTATTCACATTTTATTTCTGGCACTATATCATACACATATCAGTGGGCTACAGGATATGCATCATAGGCATTCATGGAATACGACCGTTCAAGACAGGGACTGCCAATACCGATAAGAGAAAATAGACTTAACTGGGACCAAAGAAATATGATTGTAGCTGATATTGAATTTTCTATTCCAGAGGGTGAATGTTTCAGACTCTTTGGTCTGAAGATTCCTGACCGCTTTTCTACGAGTATGCTCTTCAGTTATGGCTCAGGTAAGCCTTACACCCCTGCTGGTACAGATATTGTAATTACAGAGAACTCCGAGACCTGTCCTGCCACTTACAATCTTGATCTAAAAATTCAGAAGGGGTTTAGTCTTGGGAGTCTAAACTATTCATTCATATGCGAGTTTTTAAATTTCTTTAATTATAAGAATGTAAATAGAGGAGCTGGTTTTAATAGCTGGACAGGAGAACCATACAGATACGGTGATGTTAACTGGGGAACAAACAAGATATACACATATCGTGATATCCTGTATTTAAGAAATCCTGCTGTGTCCAGTCCTGGGAGACAAATAAAATTAGGATTAAGTTTAAATTTTTAGGAGGGTATATGAGAAAAATTGTTATTATCCTGCCATTTATTATAGGAATCGTTTATGCTCAGCCAAACCTTCAATGGAAAAAGCATGATATAGGAACACTTACAGGAGTGGTTACAAACCAGGGAGCGCAGTGGGCAGCCCAGACAGACTATGAGTGGCAGTGGATATACTATGAGTCACCACCAGGTTCTGGGGTAGAACATATGGGTGAGGGTGGATTATGGGTAGGTGGTATAGTCGATAATGATACCCTTGTCACTGTCACAACTGGATGGGCTTCTCCTTCACATTACGAAACCTATCCTACAGATACATCCTGGGACACAATATGGGTTGCTGGAAAAGGAGATACTATAGATATACCATACTGGTCAGAATATATTGCAATATCCGAGCAGGATTTTATTTGTAGGTACTCTGATTTCTTCTGGACGAATATAGTGGAACATAATCCCCTCTATATTCAGGTAATAGATAGGAGTTATTGCTGGGGATTTGAACCTGTGGATGAGTTTATAATGTTTGACTACTTTATTATCTCCAAAAATCCCAAAACAATACACAATACGTATTTATGTTACTGGTTAGATGCAAATATTGGGTTAAGAGGGACAAGCTGGGCATTTGGGCAAGATGATAGATCTTGGTTTAAAGGTGAACATCTCACTGCTGTTGCTTTCGAGGAACCAAGGGGAGTGGATGGAACTACAGAATATCCTATACTCGCAGCAAGAATATTCCCACCTGGCGAACCTATTGATACAACATTTAGATGGTGGGGTGGTACACATACACCAGAAGCAATGGATCCTGATAGATATATTGAGATGTCTGATGGATATATAAAGCCTCCGCAGGCAGTTACTACGGGCTCAGCACTCATTGTAAGTCTTGGACCCTATGAGATGAATTATGGAGATACACTTATGTTTACTGTAGCACTTTTTACTGCAAAGGATACACTTGATTCTTTTAATAATAACCTATCCCTTATCGAGGTATATTATCCTGAATGGAATTTCCCGTCTCCGCCACCCTCTCCTCCTCTCAGTGTAGAACCAAGAAACCATGGTGCTAAACTATCCTGGAAGTGGGATGATGGAGACCCGGGTATAAATCCTGAGGATTATGAAGATGAGAACAGGTTGGATGAAATACTCAAACCTTTCGCAGGATACCGAGTATACAGGAGCACTCTTGGCCCTGATGGACCATGGACACTTCTTGGTGAGTATGATGTCATAGGAGACGGTTTCGGTTTTGACATGGGAATAGAATATGAATATATAGATGATGGAATTTTAAACAATCTTGCATACTACTATACAGTAACATCTTTTGCCCTTCCTGATACGGTTTCAGGATTTATAAACCTTGAGAGCAGTAAGGCTGTAAATTCGTCTGAGATATTTCCAGGACCTCCTCCTGCCGAGGATGTTGGGAATGTCAGTGTTGTTCCTAACCCATACCTGGGGAATGTAGATTACACAGCATATAACCCTCCCTGGGAGACTCATCCACCTGGTAGGCCATGGATGGAGCAGGACAGGAGAATACAGTTTGTTAATCTTCCTAACAGATGTACTATAAATATTTTCACCCTTGCAGGAGACCTTGTATTTACAATAGAACATAACGACCCTATCAATGGTTTTGAGGACTGGAACCTTGTATCAAGAGTTGGTCAGGCTATTGGTAGTGATATATATCTTTTTACTGTAGAGGACCACGAAACCGGAAACATACAGAGGGGGAAATTCGTGGTGATAAAATAAAATTTAGGACGTAAATTTACCCTGTTAAATAATACAGTAATAGATGTCTGATGGTTCTTAAAACATTGTATTTAACGGGGTAAACGCAGAAACACAGGATAAAAAATTCATGTATTTTGTTAAATTGAAAAAAATAAATAAAAAATCTTGATAATCTGCGTTAATCTGCGTCCTAAAGAACATTTTTGACATTTGATATTTGATTTTTAATATGTATCCGGGGGGTTTATGAAAAAGTTAATCTTACTTCTAATTCCAGCTCTCCTTTTTGGTGGGTATGAAAGACCTGGAAGCACATCCGGTCAATTTTTGAAGATAGGTGTAAGTGCGAGGGCAGTGGGTATGGGAGAGGCATATCTTGCAGTTGTGGATGACGCATCATCTGTTTATTATAATCCAGCTTGTCTTCCCTTAATAGGTTCTATTGACATTTCAGCAACACATACAAGATGGTTTGCTGGTATAAATCACGAGTTTGCAAGTATTGCTTCCCCTTTTCGAAGGATTGGCACATTTGCTATTTCCTTTGTCTGCCTGTATACGGATGCAATAGAGGTTACTACACCACTACAACCCGATGGAACTGGTGAAACATTCTATGCTTCCAACTATGCACTCGGGTTAAGTTATGGTAGGTTCTTAACCGACCATACATCTATTGGGCTGACTGCAAGGTATATTGGACTTTCACTCTATCAAAATAATGTAAGTGCTTTTTCATTTGACCTTGGAACACTCTTTAGAACGGATATTAGAGGATTTAGATTTGGCATGAAAATCTCAAATTTTGGACCCAATCTTAGATTTATAAATGAATTCTATTCACTTCCAATGAATTTTTCTCTTGGTGCTGCATTTGAGCCAATACCCTCTCTGACACTTGCTGCTGTTATGATTAAGCCCACTGATGATGAGGATGTCATAAATACGGGATTAGAATACAAACTTAACAGATATTTTACTCTAAGAGGAGGATATAAGTTTGGATATGATGTAGAGACCTGGTCATCCGGTGCAGGATTTTCAATTCCAGTTGGAGAGGCAATAGTTAAGCTCGACTATGCATACTCTAACCTTGGTGTTCTCTCTGGTTCCCACAGGATGACCATGGGTTTTTCATTTTAGGAGGTTATATGAAAAGAGCATTTCTTTACATCCTTCTTCTTCCATTATTTCTTTATGGAAATTATGGCTTGGTCTTTCTCTCTGAGGAATATGATGCCTCTGTATTGAGGAGTATGGGTATAAAGGTGCTGAGCTCTTCAAAAAGTAGTGCAATATGCCAGCTCGTCCCTGATAATATGAAAACGCTCTATGAGAGCGGACTGCAGTTTCAGATTCTATCCCCCACTGTCTACAGGATGATAGATAAAAGGGAAAAAGATACATTTTACATCTGGGATATTGAATATCCTCCATATGGTTCTCCGTCAAGTATTGCAGAGATTTCCGTTACAACGGCATATATGTTCGATGACTCAACAAGGGTAAGAGTATCAATATACAAAGAGACAACATCTGGATGGCAATGGGTCACACATGTAGACGACACAGTCTCTGGTGCATCTTTTTTCACATTCAATATTGATTATCAACTTCCCTCTGAATACGGTGCATATGTATATGAGGCACGAGTTCTCTATATGAGCCCTGGAGGATGGGTAAGAACAGATAGCCGACAATATTTTATAAATGTTCCAACTCCAATAACACACCAAGACATAGCACTTGTATTAGAATCTTCTATTGCACCCTTAATAATGAATGAAATCACACAGTACAGGGCATATGTGGAGACAGACTATGATGTGACCCTCCATATCTACGAAGGCTCATGGGATACTGCGGAAGAGATGAGACCATATATTTACAGTCTTGCCTCTGATTCAGGTATTGCTGGTATAGTTCTTGTTGGGCTTTTCCCCTATGCAATGTGGGAATTTCCTTGGGGAGAAACCTGCCCAATACCGTTTTTTTATGAAGACCTTGATGGTATATTCTTAGACAGAGATGGAGATGGATTTTACGACTGGCATGAGTTTGGAGATGAACCGTTAATAGATATATGGGTCTGCTGGATGAGACCACCCCAGAACAATCCTTCATCCCTTTTAGAGTTCCTTCAAAAGTGTAATGAATATTATGATGGTGGAATATCTATCCCCCAGAGGGGATTTGCGTGTATAAATCATGATTGGTTCGGGGCGATGAAATATATTAAGAAGAGTATTGCTCAGATCTATGGAGAAGAGGTAGATACCGTAGGAGGGAATAACTGGTATGTTGCTGGTTATGAATACCTTGACCATCTTACAAGGGGGTATGAGATCACTAATATATGGGCTCACTCCTCGAGTTATTTCCATAATTTTGATAGACCTCCAAACTGGGTTTTTTATAATGAGCTGAGGGATACCTACCCTGGTTCAAGGTTTACCTCACTCTTCGCCTGTCATGGAGCAGACTTCCACGAGTCTCCCTCAAACAATCTTGCAATAAACTACTGCTTTGGACACGCTACTGGTCTGGCATCTTTTGGTGTAACAAGGAGTATGGGAACCGGCACGCAGGATATTTTATTCAACTCTCTTGCATATGGTAAGGACCTCGGGAGGGCATATCTCGATTACCTCAACTACCACTGTGATCCACAGAGAATATCATACTGGTTTCCATCAGATACACTCGAGTGCTTTATGTGGGATTTCGCATTCATAGGAAACCCATTTGTCACATTCCCATCTCCTTACGCCTCTCCCCCACTACCCCCACAGGATGTTGATGCTTTTCCATCCCATATGAGTATTAAACTTGGATGGAGAGATAACTGGGAGACCGATCTTATAGGATATAATGTATACAGGAAAGAGGGAGCTTCAGGCACCTATGAAATGATAAACGATTCTATTATTCCAGAAGCGGGATTAATCGATACACTCATTGATTCAGGAGTATGGTATTACTATGTTGTAACTGCTGTGGATTCGGGTGGACTTGAGAGTGAATATTCTAATCCTGATTCCGCCTTACCTATGTCGTTTGATGAGGGTATCCTTCTTGTAGACGAGACCTGGGACGGACCTGGGAATCCTGGGAATCCGACAGATAATATGGTTGATGAGTTCTATAGAGACCTATTTTCAGAGATAAATTTGGATTTTGATGAGTGGGATGTTGACTCACAGGGTACTCCAGAAATTTCAACCATAGGGAGATATTCCCTGATTGTTTGGTATGCTGACCATTATGTACAACCACTCGCATCAAATTTTGTTCCATCCCTCACACGATACCTTGATGCAGGAGGTAAATTATGGTTTATCGGATGGAGACCAGTGCTTGATATTGTGGGTAGTGGAACATATCCATTCACATTTGGAGATGGAGATTTTCTCTTCGATTATCTCGGATGCGATACAGCATATGAATCATTTTCATATGAGTTTATAGGTGCCAGTGGTCTTTCTGGTTATCCTGATATAGATATAGATACATCTAAGATACCTTCTTCATGGGATGGAATGATGTATATAGATGTTTTTTCTGGAGAAGATGCTGTATACTCATTCCAATCATTGAATCAAGAGAGTGAATATCAGGGAAGACCCTGTGCTCTCAGGTGCATAAATGATGACTATAAGGCAATCTTCTTCGGCTTTCCCCTATACTTCACAAATGCTACACAGATATTGGTCTCAAAGGTTTTAGAGGACCTTGGTGAATTAGGTATTGAGGAGGAGACTGTTCGCATATCAAACCAACTTTACAGATGTATTCCAAATCCATTTATTGTAGCAACAAATATATCGTTCTCTATTGCTCGAGAATCAGATGTCTCCCTTAGTGTGTATGATGTTATGGGTAGAAGGGTGGAGACCATCTTAGAGGATAGATTAAAAAAGGGGAGTCATACACTATCCTTTAATGGACAAGCACTCCCGCAGGGTGTATATTTCATCCATCTAAAAATTGGTGGTGAGAGGTTTAAAGAAAAGATAGTTAAATTAGGGAGATGATGTCTATGGTAAAGTAGAGAAGGAAAACACGAATTGCACGAACTAAGCTAATTTCACAAATCACCTTAAAGGTATAAAGAAATTATCGAAATACTGGTGCAATTCGTAAAACATGTTTCATTGGTTGTTAGAAATTTGACAGCAAGACAACCCAAAAAGGGAGGTAAATATGAAGAGGGAATATATCATGCTGATAGTAGGTCTTCTCATCGTTCCACTGCTTGTTCTGGGAAGGATTGGAGGACCATATGAATCAGATGAGCATACAAGGCTGCTTCTACACTTTGATAGCAACCTTGAGGATGCATCTGGACTAAACCCGGACGGGGAGCTGCATGGGAATGCTGCTTTCATTCCGGGACTTGACTGGCTTAATATGTGCCTATATCTTGATAATGATGCTCCAACAGATTCAAGCAGAGTGCTCATAGCGGATGACCCGGATACTGGTGCTTTGGATTTGTATAGCACATTCACCATAGAGGCGTGGTTCAATATACTTACAAAGGGTGAGAGCTGGCAAACAGACCCAAGGGTAATAGCAAAACCTGATACTCTGTATGCCTGGTACTGCCCAAACTACTGGATACAGGTCACTGGAGGAAATGAATTTAGCATAGGGTATTTTGTTCGTCCATGGCATTGGGTTGACATGAGGTCTCCTTCTGAAATATTTGAACTTGGAAACTGGTATCACTTCGGCTTTGTATATGATACTGTAACAACACCACACACTGCAATTATGTTCGTCCATAATGAGTTCGATTCTCTCCTCTATATGGGTGTATGGGAACTTGACCCAGTCGATGATGAACCCCCATATGTTTCTGATCAACCAGTGAATATTGGTTTTGGTGGTGGTGGAAATGACTCCTGGCTTGACGGATTCATAGACGAGCTGAGAATCTCTAATATTGCGAGGACATTTCCCCTTCCACCTGTAATAGCTCATACTCCATATGGTAATACCTATAACACCACAGACCCTTGTACAATAAGTGCAAAAATCACGGACGAATCTGTAGTGACATCAACCACATTATATTATGACATTGGAGCAAGCTGGGTAACGGATGATATGGTTCCCACTGGTGATGATTACTATGATGGTCTTATACCCAATCAGGCTACAGGAACAAGTATAAAATACTACATCGAGGCAGTAGATGATTCTGGAGAGGTTGTAACATATCCTGGAGGAGCCGGAGACTCCAGCTACTGCGGAATTCAGGTGCTTCCAGAATCCCTCCTCGCCTCTGACGATGGTATGATGATGAGTAGTAGAGGTGCATTTGGGACAATAAATGAGAAACTTGCAACGATGCTTGTACCTGAATCCGAATGCACACTTGTTACCTGTCTTGCCTATATAGATTCTCTTGTCAATCCGCCAGGTATAGACACACTTAAATTGCATATAAATCCTGTAGACACTACTACTGGTTACCCGGATGAGGAGAACGATATCATTACCCCAATTCTTATTCCAGTTATGTCTACTGGTTGGCTTGAGACAATTGTACCAGAGTTATTTGTAACAGATGAGCCATTCTACGTAACATACGAGTTCATTACAGATGGACAGCCACACTTCGGACAGGATGTTAATAGAACATATGAGAGAAGTTTCATACGCTGGACTGGTGGTGGATGGTGGGGACCAAGATATTGTACTGACTTCTTTATCCGTGCTGTTGTTAAGGGTCAGGTGGGTATTGAGGACGAAATCAACCTTCCTTCCTATTACCATATATCAAATATCTCTCCTAATCCAGGTAAGATAGTAACCATATCCTATGATATTCCAAGAGAGTCAATGGTAGCCTTGAGGATATTTGATATTACGGGCAGACTCGTGAAGACATTGTGGGATGGTCCTAAGTTTGCAGGAAACTACATTACAACATGGAATGGGATGGACAAAACTGGTAAGATAGCTCCCCAGGGTATCTACTTCTGTCAGCTTACAGGTCCTAAAGCAGTCTCCACAAGGAAGGTCGTCCTTGTGAGATAAAATGGGGTTTGGGGTGAATCTGTGGTTAAGTTTTTGACATAATCTTCTTTTAAAAAAAGGGAGGTAAATATGAAAAGGGGATATATCATACTAACAATAGGTCTTCTTATTGCTCCACTACTTGTTCTGGCAAGAATTGGAGGACCATATGAATCAGATGAACATACAAGGCTACTTATGCACTTTGATAGCAACCTTGAGGATGCATCTGGACTAAACCCGGACGGAGAACTGCATGGGAATGCTGCTTTCATTCCGGGACTTGACTGGCTTAATATGTGCCTATATCTTGATAATGATGCTCCAACAGATTCAAGCAGGATACTTATAGCTGATGACCCGGATACGGGTGCCCTTGATTTATACAGTCCATTTACCATAGAGGCTTGGTTCAACATTCAAACAAAGGGTGAGAGCTGGCAAACAGACCCGAGGATAATTGCAAAACCTGATACCATGTATGCCTGGTATTGTCCAAATTATTATATTCTTATTCGCAATGATAATGCATTCGTCCTGGGTTATTTCATACGTCCGTGGCACTGGTTTGAGATAATATCTCCAAATGATATATTCGAACTTGGAAAATGGTATCATGTAGCCTTTGAATATGATACCATGACAACGCCACACCGTGCAATTATGTTCATTCACGACGAGTTTGATTCCCTCCTGTACCTTGGCACAAAGGAACTTGACCCAGTCGATGATGAACCCCCATATGTTTCTGACCAGCCTGTGAATATAGGTTTTGGTGGTGGTGGAAACGACTCCTGGTTTGATGGATTCATAGATGAGTTGAGAATCTCAGATATTCCAATAGTCTTCCCCCTTCCCCCCATTATTTCTCACGCACCTCATGGTAATACTTATAATACCATCGAACCCTGCACAATAAGTGCAAAAATTACAGACGAGTCTGTAGTAGCATCAGCTACATTATATTATGATCTCGGAGCGGGTTGGTTGACGGATGATATGGTTCCCACTGGTGATGATTACTACGAGGGTCTCATTCCCAACCAACCTGTGGGAACATCCATAAAATACTATATAGAAGCAGTGGATGACTCCGGAGAGGTTGTTACAGATCCTTCACAAGCAGGTGACTCCACCTATTATGGAATCCAGGTACTTCCAGACACTCTCCTCGCCTCTGACGATGGTATGATGATGAGCAGTAGAGGTGCATTTGGGGCAATAGGCGAGAAACTCGCTGCAATGCTTGTGCCTGCATCTGAATGCACACTTGCTACCTGTCTTGTCTATATAGATTCTCTTGTAAATCCGCCAGGTATAGACACACTTAAATTGCATATAAATCTTGTAGACACTGCTACAGGTTACCCGGATGAGGAAAACGATATTATTACACCAATTCTTATTCCAGTTATGGGAACTGGGTGGCTCGAGACCATTGTACCAGAGTTATTTGTAACAGATGAGCCATTCTACGTAACATACGAGTTCATTACAGATGGACAGCCACACTTTGGACAGGATGTTAATAGAACATATGAGAGGAGTTTCATACGCTGGACAGGTGGTGGATGGTGGGGCACTGGATATTGTACTGACTTCTTTATCCGTGCTGTTGTTAAAGGTCAGGTGGGTGTTGAGGACGAAATCAACCTGCCTTCCTACTATCATATATCAAATATCACACCCAATCCAGGTGAGATAATAAATATATCATATGAGATTCCAAGAGAATCAATGGTATCCTTAAGGATATTTGATATTACGGGCAGACTTGTAAAAACACTATGGGAGGGACCGAAATTTGCTGGAACCCACACTGCAACATGGAATGGTATGGATAACGACTATGAAGTTGTACCCCAGGGGATCTATTTCTGTCAGCTTACAGGTCCCAAGGCAGTATCAACAAGGAAGGTCGTTCTGGTAAGGTAAGATGAAGCTTGAGGGGCGGTATAGCATATGCTTACCGCCCCTTCATTTTGGATTTTTCTCCATTTTAGTTAATGGTATCGTACTTTAAACATGGATTCGGCAAGTGGATTACCCTGACATATACAATCTATTCCTTGCCCAAAAGTAGGGATTCTGAGCTACAAATCTAATTTACTTGGCTGTTTCAGGTTTTTACATAGGCTTAGGAGTATTTTTATTCATTATAGCTGTTTTTTTAAAAAGTTAGATGTTTGTACCGAAGATATTACAAAGGTTATTATCTAACAGAGGTTTTATAATCTTATTTTAGTTTTCCCCCACATCTCATTGTGATGCACAGGGTACAATTGATGTTTCTACACTGGAGGTGAAAAACGTTCAGGCGTATTTTCAGACTCCCTTTGATGGTTGTTGCAATCGGTCTTATTCCCCTCAGTAGTTTTGCTGTGACCTGGTCTCAACCTGTTTTGATAGGCGATAGTCTCATTTCTCCTTATGGTCCCCCTGATATAGAGGCGGACAAAGATGGCGATATCTGGGTTACTTGGACTTCTGAAAATCTTTATGCCCGGTATTACAATGGGAACAGTTGGTCAGAAACAATGAGCGTGCCAGGCGGGGGCATTGAGCCCCAGATTGCAGTTGACTCTTCTAATAATATCTGGGTTATATGGTCTACGGCTTATAGGGTTCATTGCAGTCATTACGATGGGGTAGAATGGTCTCCAAGGGAACAGGTGTGCCCTGATACAGGCTGGTCAAATTCTCCTTCAATTATCGTGACTCCTTCTGGTGAGATATGGGCTGCATATATGCATGGACCAATGCCATATGGAAGTGTGTTTCGGGCAGTTGTATCCCATAGAGAAGAAGATGGGTGGTCAAGTCCCACTATAGTCAGTGGGGTCGAAGGTTTGGTCTTGATACCTTACAACACGGCTATATGTTCTGATGGAGAAGGCGGTATGTGGGCAGCGTGGATGGGCATTTATGGAATAATGGGGAGTTACTATGATGACGGAGAATGGGGAGAGCCTGTCCTGATCAGCACAGACATTGACATTAGTGAGGATGATTGCTGGCATATAAAGTTTACCACAGATTTAGATGGAAGGATATGGGGTTGCTATGACCATGCATCAATCCATACCCCTCTTTCTCGAATATGTGTAAATCGCGCAGAGGGAGATAGATGGATGGACAACCCTCTTACAGTATGCTCATCCGATTCAGTCCGTTATGGCTGGCCAGATATATCAGTGGACGATTCAGGAAAAATATGGGTAGTCTATGATTATCATGATACCCTTGATTATTTTGTCTTTTCGAGTTACTTTGATGGAGATAACTGGTCATCACCTGCGTTAGTGAGTATTGAGCCTGTTATCAGAGGAGTATGTCCTGTAATTACAAAGGATAATTCCGGGAATATCTGGAGTGCATGGCGTGGATGGACCGAGACTGAAGAAGGTATTTACGCCAACTATTGTAATACCCTTGTGGGAGTGGAAGAATTACATAAGCCTGAGAAGGAATCAGATATCAAGTTCTGGGTAAGTCCTAATCCATTTACTATTGAGACGAGTATCAACCTCCGGCTTGCCTCAGATAGTTTTGTATCCCTGAAGATCTATGACATAGCAGGAAGGTTGGTCAGCACGGTCATAAATTGCCATACCAACGCAGGTCATCATATAAGATACTGGAATGGTCGGGATAGAAAAGGCATAAGGGTAAGAAGTGGGGTCTACTTATGCAAACTACAGGTTGGAGAAAAGGCATTTACCAGAAAGGTGACATTTCTTGGTTCTTTTTGAGATAAAGGATATACGATGGAAAAGGACCAGACCCGGACATCTGTTCCTACTGGTATGTCTTTCCAGCTCCGATATTCAGTGGGGTTGTGGGGGGCTTTACGCCCAACTAAATAAATTTTGAATCAAATAAGTTACAAAAAACCTCTCTTTGTTATGAATTTTCTTATTTTCATCATCATACTCTCCACCCCTCTTTCTGATTTAAACGCCACAAGGGAGGATGCGCTTTATACCACCTATACAGCTGACCTGTCCTCATCTGAGTTTATCATAGATGAGGGGTATTCTCTTATATGGCATGACGATGATAAGGGGATTGGCTTTCAAACTGATACAGGAGGAGATCTTTATATTGCATTCAGGCTTGGAGGTGATATTCGCTTTACGCTGAGTGATATGACACAGGATGTGAGAGTGAGGAAGTCCTATGCAAACATGGTTATATTTGAATTCGAACCATACGATGACATAAGGATACGAGAGACCTTTCTCTGTTATAGTTCGAAGATAGTCTTGAATGACATATGTATAATAAATGATAGAGATAGCACTATTGTTATCGAGCTATATCCATTCTTTGAATATGGTGGAGAGGGTGTTTTAGAGGCAGCATTTGTTGATGATGGGTTCAGTTTTACTCACTATGAACACCCTGATGGATGGACACTGTCTCACAACATTCCCTATGAGGACCGTCTCATTGACGTGTATATTATGGATACTGAACCAACCTCTTTCGGGGGGTATAATTATCTGGGTAGTCCCGGGCTAAAGATGGCAAATTATTGTGTTGAGTGGGGTACTGTTGAGCATTCGGATAGCACTCCCTGCCAACACCTTCCACCTTTAGCAAACCAGGTTGTGTATCTAAATGATAACATCGGACAGATACTTACAGAAGATGCTCCAAAATGGGGAGACCCTTACCCGAATATACCTGGAAATGGATATCAGGGTTGTGAGCTTGGTAATTTTGACAATCCTCCCCCTATGGTTGGTGATTCATTTATCGTATATTTCAGTTGTCTGGAAACAGAGGAGGAAGGAATTGGGAAAGGTATGATAACCGAACTTCCTGACCCTGATGGTGTAAGGGTGGATATGGTACTATCACCAGATATTTACCTTGCTCCACCTACAGGAGTCAGGGCAGTACCCCTGAATGACACCACAAGCTGGTTGTTATCCTGGGATTACATCGATGGATTATCCTATGATATATACAGAAGACAGGAGGAAGAGGATGGAAGGTTTGACATCCTTGCTTCCGATATACAGACATTTTATTATCTGGATACACTCCTGCAGGGTTCAACAGATTGGGTTTATACACTTATAGCCTGTAATGGAGACCTGAGGGGTGGGCACTCTACTCAAGTGGGTGCTATATCTGTAGATTCTACAGAGTTTTTTGGTAATATTATGGAGGGTACTTTATCAAATCACATTTCCTCTGGTGATATAAGGGTTCTTGCACTCGAGAAGGAGTATGAAATACACTCTGTTGATTCAGTCTCTTTCAGATTAATACGAGGTGTTACAGCCTATGATGAAGGGGTATCAGGTCTTCTCTCCTTGGTCCGTTCCTTATGTAATATACCTCTTGAACCATATATTGTTGAGAATGAGGAGAGATATTCCCCTATTCCTTGTTATGAGTTCTCCTCTCTTGATTTGGAACTTATTTACTGGAGTGCCTTTTCCCTTATACATCAGTTGATATTACCTCCTGAAGGATACTGTTCATATAATTACTATCTTTTCTCAAGGGAACCTACCTGGGGATGGGGTCATGGAGGTCAGGTATTCCATGAAAGTCTTTCAATGTTAGCCTATGTATTTATGAACCCCCTGGGTGCTATGAACTCACAAAGGGTATATATGGAAAGGCAGAACAGTAATCCTGTATGGCCAGATGGTTATATACCCTATAGAGTGGGGCCATACCTTAATGAAACAATTTGGTATAATAATAGTTATACCTCTTCAGCTCCATGGTTTTCCTGGGAGAATTGGGAGACATATATTGTGAGTCAAGATACGACATTCTTAAGGGAGGCATATAATTCAGGTGTTGAGTTCTATAATTTCTGGATAATAGAAAGAGATGATGATAACGACGGACTTTGTGAATGGGGTGGACATGCAGTACTTGAGTGTGTAAGAGACGGAGCAGTGGTTATCTGGGACCAGGTAGGATGGCCCAGTAACTTTGAATGTCTTGACTTGAATTGTCTATTGGTTAAAGAAGCAAAATCATTAGCCAATATGGCACTGGAGTTAGGTGATAGTGCTAATTATCAATACTGGACTATAGAAGCAAATGATAGGATTAACTTTATTAATCAATATATGTGGGATGCTGAGACCAAATTTTATTATCATGTTGATAAGGATGACCACGATTTTACTTATTTTAGTTCAAATGACCTGAAGCACCAGGAGATAATTGGGTTTCTACCCCTCTGGGCTGGTATAGCCACTCAAGAGCAGGCAGATTACTTACTTGGACACCTTATAGACCCTGATAAATTCTGGCGTAATTACGGTATCCCATCTTTATCAGCCTTAGATCCTTATTATAATCCAATGGGATACTGGAATGGTCCTATATGGGTAGAGTGGAATTATCTCATATTCAGAGGGCTTCTCGACTATGGATATCTTGAAGAAGCAGAGAACCTCGCCCAAAAGGTCTTTGATAATGTTATATATCAACTTAAGAATAATCACTATTTCTGGGAACTTTATTGTCCTGATTACTACTCTGCAGGACATCACCACCAGTATATATGGTCGGGACTGGTTGCAAGAATGCTCATAGACCTTGAAGAATATACTAAAGTAGAGGAATATGTAGAGGATACGAGAGATATATTCAGGATATATCCAAATCCTTTCAGAGAGAAAACGGTTATCAGTTATCAGTTATCGGTTATCAGTAAGAACCACAAACCGATTACCGGTTACCAATTACCGATTACCTTGTCTATCTACGACCTTGCCGGTCGCCTTTCCCGCACCTTTAATCTGTGTAATCCCTCTATTATCGATATGCAGTTGGATAAATCTGTGAAATCTGTGACCTGGGATGGCAGGGATGAAGAAGGTATGAAACTGCCGTGCGGTATTTATCTATGCAGATTAGTAAATGGGGAGAAAACATTTACAAAGAAAATAATTTTACTAAGATAAAAATTTTCTCCTTTGTAGGTTCGATTTTCCGGTAAAGCGTTTTTTGCAAGATATATTGTAGGCACGATTTCGAATCGTGCTGGCACAAATTGAATTTGTGCCTACAAACTATTATTATGTTTATCAATGTAGTTTATTTTATTGCAACAGACCATCTGAAGAGATTGGCATATGGCTAAAATCATAAAATTAATCCGTGTAATCTATGGTTAAATATTATTACTGATATAAATTGGAGAGGATATTACAATGAAAGAGCTAATAGCAGTAACCCTTTGCATCACTTTTCTTATCAGTGGGTGTGGCGGTAAGAAGGAGGAGGGTATAAAATTAATGTACTGGGGGTCATACGAAGAGATAGATATAATGAACAATATAGTAAGTGCATTTGAGCAGAAACATCCTGAAATAGATGTGTATCCAATTCACTCTGCAAATTATATGGATAAGCTCCAGATAATGATTGGTGGGGGAACACCACCTGATTTATTCTACCTTGGTAATGACAATTTTGTTGCATATGTAGAGGCAGGAGCACTCTCATCGTTTGAAGAAATTAAAAGAACCGATACACTTTTTGACGAGCAAGACTACTTTGAACTCCCATTTAACGCCTTTAATTACGAAGGAAACCTATATGGACTTCCTATCTCCTGGACTCCCCTCGTTCTCTATTATAATAAGGATATATTCGATGAGGCAGGAGTATCGTATCCAGATACAACCTGGGATTGGGATGACTTTCTTGCTGCTTGTAAGAGATGCACAAAGGATACAGATGGTGATGGTGTAGCTGACCAGTTTGGCTACCTTCTTTCAACTGGATGGACATTCACCTTCAACTGGATATGGCAGAATGGGGGTGGTATCCTTTCAACTGATGGCAAGAGATGTGTTATAGATAGCCCTGAGGCAATAGATGCCCTTCAATTTCTTGCAGACCTCAGGTGGAAACACAATGTATCACCAACACCCGAACAGATTGCACAGAGAGACCTTTTTACAACAGGTAGAATAGCGATGATTATATCGGGAAGATGGGTTGTACCAAGATATAGAACAATAACTGATTTCAGGTGGGGTATATCACATCTTCCAAAGGGTAAAATAAGGGCAACACCTATATTTACAACTGCATATGTGATGTCTAATAAAAGTAAAAACATAAAGGATATATGGGAACTTGCTAAGTTCCTCTCAGGCAATGAAGGAAGTAGATTTATAGCAGAGCTTGGGCTTGGTGTTCCCTCGGTCAAATCAGTTGCATTTTCACCTCATTTCCTTGATCCAGAACAATCCCCAGAAAATAGCGAGATATACCTTGATGCAATTTCGTACGCAAGGCTTGGTCCGAGAACAATACACTGGCAGGAGATAGGTAACATAATGGAGACATATCTCGATGAATTATGGTTTGGTAAGAAGAATGCAAAAGAAATTGCTGGTCTAATTACTAAAGGGGTAAATAAGTTACTGGCGGAGGAAAAATGAGACCTGGGAGTGTTAGAATAAAGATTGTTTTGGGTATTTTAATGCTGTTGTTGAACATGTGCGTTTTTCACTGCAGCTATATAAAATTCAGGGAGGATACGCTGGTTATTTTTAGTACTGAACACTTTGACATAGAACTGGCAAAACAGTATGTTTCCTACCGATCCTTAATTGAAGAATATTTAGAAAAGGGATACTTACTCTTTCAAACATACACGGGGTATAGTTTGAACGACCTGATGAATCAGATTCAAAACAATCCAGATGTTCACCATCCACGTTACCATTATATGTTCTATTTACCTGATGACATGTGGTGGAAGGGTTGGAGGGGTGGACTTACTGCCTGGAACCAATCCCAGGCTGCAGCTACACTATTACCCGGACTCAAACTTGAAGAAATTGAGAAGGGAAACCCAGCACTTTCAATTATCTGGCACGAACTGGGCAATGGCTGGGCTAATGTTTATGTAGATTATCTTGGATACGATACTTACGCTCCATGGTGGTTTGCAGCCGAGGGTCATGCAGGATTCCTGCGTCAGCATGCCATGGTAGACTGTGGCTGGCCTGTTGAGCAGATAAGGGAATACAATGAAGCCTTAAAACAGGTTGATAACTATCTTAAAGGAGAAAAGTATGATCCAGGTTCTGTCTGCCATGTTATACTACAGAGTCTCTGGGCAGAGTATGGTTGGTCTTTATTTCAGGCAACATACAAAGCCATTCAGGAGGGAAAGCTAACCTTCTCAAAAGAAGATACACTTCACTCTAATTCCGTATTAGTACGATTCCTTTCAGAAACTGCAGGAGAAAACCTACTTCCTTTCTTTAAAAGATTTAAAATTCCTGTCAGCCAGGAGATAGAAAAAATTCTTTATAAATTCCCAGTCGCAAACATTCCCACTGAACAGAGTGTACTGGTTGATAAGCCCAGACAAATGGGTAGTGTTAAAAAATAATATGAAAGAATATGACAAACCACAGAGGACATTCACCCCGCACCTATGAATAGGTGCGGGGCAGGGAGTATCTTTGAGGTAGAAAATTAAGAAAAAAATAGAAAACCTCTGTGCTCTCTTCTATTGAACCTAAAGTTTACCAGAGGTGAGCTACAAGCAAGAAAAACGCTGATAGAGAATTTGAGTACACAGAGAAAAATAAATTTTATCTCTCTGTGGCTTCCCTGTTAAATAAAGTACCAGAGATAATTACTCGTACTCAATTTTGTATCTATTTAACAGGGTGAATCTGTGGTTAGATTTTGCACAATACCAACAAATGCTTTAGGAGGGAAAATGAACCTTGGTGCAAGGAAAAGAGAGGCACTTTCAGGATATTTTGCAATAAGTCCATGGCTTATAGGATTTTTAGCCTTTATTATAGGACCTATTTTAGCCTCTCTATTCCTGAGTTTTATGAAGTGGGATATTATAACCCCACCGGCATTTGTGGGAGGAGGTAATTACAAGAGGTTAATTGAAGACCCTCTCCTCTATCAGTGCCTCAAGGTAACCTTTATATATACTGTCTTCGCCATTCCACTAAACTTAGGATTCGGACTCCTCGTTGCAATTCTTATGAATCAGGGAGTAAAGGGTATCAACATCTTTCGCACGATATTCTATATGCCAGCCATCCTCTCAGGCGTTGCAGTCGCGATTCTGTGGCAGAAAATATTCAATCCACACTTCGGCGTCCTCAATCCAATTCTAAAATTGCTGCATATCATGCCAGTCTTAGAACTCGTAAGTTCTCCTGTGACCTGGTTATACTCAGAATTCTGGGCACTGCCATCATTTATAATAATGAATCTATGGGCAGTTGGTGGAGCTATGATAATATACCTTGCTGCCCTTCAGGGTATACCAACACATCTATTTGAATCTGCAGATATTGATGGAGCAAGTGTGTGGAGCAAGTTCAGACACATTACATTACCCATGCTATCTCCAGTTATTCTCTTTAACCTGATTATGGGGGTTATTGGGTCCTTTCAGGTATTCACGAGTTCCTATATTATGACGGGTGGAGGACCCAACAATGCTACGCTTTTTTATGTTCTAAACCTTTACAGACAGGCATTTCAATATCACAGAATGGGATATGGTTGCGCACTTGCATGGGTCCTCTTTATTATTATAATTGTATTTACACTTCTGATCCTCAAATCATCATCAGCGTGGGTATATTATGCAGGTGCAAGGAGGGGAAAATGACACACAGTAAAATAACACGGAGGAGAATATGGACTATAGCTGCAACCATCATAATACTGGTAGGTGTGTTTATTATACTCATCCCTCTCTTCTGGATGCTTACAACATCCCTGAAGACTTATGCAGAGGCAGAGAGTATGGCATGGCTTCCGAGAAAACCGCAATGGAACAACTATTTTACCGCCTTAAGGGCAATAAACTTTTGGAGAGCCCTCGGGAATACCCTCCTTATCACATTTCTTGCAATGACTGGTCATGTATTTTCCTGCGCTCTTGTTGCCTATGGATTTGCAAGATTGCGATTTCCTTTTAGAGACCCATTGTTTGTTATCTTACTCGCAACAATGATGATACCCGCACAGGTGACTATGATTCCTATATTTATTGAGTTCAGGGCACTTGGATGGGTGGATACATTTTACCCATTGACAGTTCCTGCATTTTTAGGTGGTAGTGCATTCTTCATATTTCTTCTTCGCCAGTTTTTTATGACAATACCCACTGAACTGGATGATGCTGCAAGGATAGATGGATGCAGCCACTTTGGTATATTTTTTAAAATAATCCTCCCACTTTCTAAACCTGCACTTCTAACAGTTGCCCTCTTCTCTTTCATGGGTAACTGGAACGACTTTATGGGACCGCTCATCTATCTGAATTCACCAGAGAAAAAGACACTTGCACTTGCTCTTCAGGATTTTAATTCGCTCTATGCAGTTCAACCACATCTCATGATGGCAGCATCACTCGTTATTATGCTTCCTTGCCTTGCTATATTCTTCTTTGCTCAGAGATACTTTATAAAAGGAATGGTAATTACCGGGGTAAAGGGATAAGGAGGATTTATGGATGTTTTAAAACTACTCGACAGAGATGATAAGTGGTATCTTGGGGGTGGCGATTCTCTCATTTTTGCCCCACTCTTCCCTGAATGGCTTCATCTTCCTGGATTATGGGATGAAGCACATTTCTATAATATACCTATAAAACCACTTTATACCATTACTATTCTATCGGGTAATGGGAAGGTGATAAAACCATCTCTTGTGGATAAGGTTTGGAGACCCTCTCAACTTCAAAGAAAATTTTCACTGATAGATGGACTTTACCTATTGGAGACAGATTCAATGCTTTCTGGAGATACCCTTACCTCTATTCTGAGATTTAAGGGAGATGATACAGGAAGAGATATTGATATAATACTCTGGACAGCCCAGGTCAATATAGTGGATGATAAAACAGTATTAATATCCCACAATGATAAGGGATTTCTCTTTAAAAAAGATAGACGACTATGGGGTAAATATCCAGTAACCATGTCCGTATTCCTTGGTATGACTCACTCAACATACTCTGCAAATCTATCCGAAACTACAGCAAATCAACCATTTTTCGAATATACGCCCTTCTATGAAAAATTTAATGGTAAACTTCCCTGTGAGATTCATAATGGGGGAATAGATTTAGATGGTTTACTCTATCTTGGATTACACAAACATCTTAAAATAAAGAAAGATACCGAGCTTAAAATCTTTATGTCAGTAGCAAAAGACTCAAGCAGTATAAAAAGTCAGGTTAGAGATATTCTCAAAATCCATGACCCTATAAATGAGAGTGATACAAACTGGCGTAATTTCTTCAAATCTGTTCCCTCTTTTGAATGTTCAAATAAATATATCGAGAAATTTTACTGGTATAGATGGTACGGTCTTAAATTACTTATGATGCAAAATTCATATTCGCACCCCTGTATTTGTGAAGGGCCTGCATACTTTCGTGTACCAATAACCTACTCAGCACAGTGCCATATGCTTGAAACAAGGTGGATGGATAACCCTCGTGTTGCAGAGGGAAGTTTTCTTAACTTCATAAAAGAACAGGAGAATAACGGTAACTATCCAGGTCACCTATACCCGATTGATATAAAGGAGAGGGGATTTTACCATGCCGATTTTGGAACAACGATTATAGAAATTTTCAGGATACATCCTGATGTCTCATTTCTTGAAAGAGTATACCCATCTCTTGTTAGGTATGCCGAATACTTCGATAGAGAAAGAGATAGAGAACATAGTCATCTATACGATGTGATTGACCAGTGGGAAACAGGACAGGAGTTTATGCCAAGATACACAAGTGTGGATGAAAAGGCAGATATATATAAAGAAAACAAGGGTATTAGATTAAAGGGTATTGATGCAACATATTACCAATATGGTATTCGTAAGGCTTTATCCTTTATTGCTGAAAAAACTGGAAAAGCAAAAGAGGCTAAAATATGGAAAGAAGAAGCAGAAAAAATAAAGGATGCTATCCTTAAGGAAATGTGGGATCCAAAAGAAGAAATGTTCTTTGATATTAATCCCAAAACAGGTAAACGAACAGGAGTCAAAGCAGCTGTGTGCTTCTATCCATACATGAGTGACATCATCAATAAAAGATACCTAAAGGGCATCAGGAGGCATCTACTTAATAAAAAGGAGTTCTGGACACCTTTCCCGGTTCCATCAACATCAATAGACGAATCTCAGGCAAACCCATTTGGCGAATGGAAGCAAAAAAGGATGAACTGCCCATGGAATGGTAGGGTATGGCCTATGACCAATTCTCACATAGCAGAGGCTCTCGCAAATGTTGCCTACAGCTTTGATGAAACACTGAGAGAAACAGCAGGATGGTTTATAGAGAGGTTTATAAAAATGATGTTTCTTGATTGTGACATCAGATATCCTAATACCTATGAACACTATAATCCTTATACTGGTAAGACCTGTCTCTACAGAGGGGTTAATGACTATCAGCACTCCTGGGTTGTAGACCTCATAATAAAATATGTTTGTGGTATTCTTCCACAGGATGATAATTCCCTGATAATAGACCCACTTCCTCTTGGTCTGCAGTACTTCAAGATAGACAATGTCCCTTATAAAGGTCATAAAATAAAGGTCGAACTTGAGAATAATAGATTTGTAGTCTTTGTAGATGGAAGACGTAAAAGTGAGGGAGTGATGGGAAAATCGGCTACCATATCTATAATGCAAAAATCAAAAGTGAGCCACGGATTTCACTGATTTTTTTAAAAAATACTTTAATCTGTGGAAATCTGTGCAATCTGTGGCTACAATTTTCTTATTAGTGTGTATTTTTGATATTTATTTAGCGGGGAAGGGGGAATGATACTGTACCTTTTATTTTTTCTCATCTCCCAGATAGGTGTTGCAAACTTCTTTGTGAACTGGGGAGAGGTTAATCATTCAGATGGCAGTTCTTGCACGCACCTTCCACCCCAGTGTGGTTTTATAGCATTCAGGGATATTGATACCATAGTAACTGAAACCTCCCCCAAGTGGAGCCCACGTGAAGACCCTCCAATACCAGGAAATGGTTATTATGGATTTGAACTCGGGAATTTTGGTACTGACCTTATCCAGGATTCCTTCACGGTTATCTTTACCTGTAACGCAACCAATGAACAGGGTGTACTATCATTCATTGTAAGCGAGAAAGACATAGACAATGGGAATATTCACAACCCTCTCTCACTTTTCCCATTTTCCGACCCCGGGAGACCTAATAACGTCACAATCTTAAAGACAGGTAAAGAAAGAATTCTCAAATGGGATGGGTCTCTTGGAAAAAGATACATTATATATAGAAGAGATATGTCCTGTGATGAGGGTCTTTTTATAAAAGTGGGTATTTGTACGGAAAATATATTTACTGATAATCCACCTTCTGGAAGATATATATATACTATTGTATGTATGGATGAAAACGGAAATATGAGTGCACATAGCAAACTTGTATTTGATCATCCGCTTCCCCCACCCGGACCAGATGTTAATGTAAGCGACTCTTATATACACATAAGTTGGAATAAGGTTGGCAACAGATTCGAGTTGTTGAGAAATGGAAAATATTTGACAACCGTGAATGATACATTCTACATAGATAAAGATGTCAAATATGGAAATTCTTACTTATATTCAGTATTGAAGATAGAGGAAAATGATATAAGTGAACCCTCTCCAGAAGCTGGAGCTATTATGATTCCAGGTCCTACAAACCTCAGTGCAAAACCTCTCAATAGAAACTGTATGCTCTACTGGCAACCTTCTATATATAAGAATATATCTGGATATAGCGTATACAGGACAGATTTGGCAGAGCCCATCGCTATAGTAAGGGACACATTTGCCTTTGATGACCGTCTTATCACCGGTAAATATTCATATACTGTTAGATGCAGGGATATAAATGGATATGAGGGTATACCATCTAAGGAGATAGAGGTTGAGATACTACAACCATCTACTGGATATACAGAGTATACAAATATAAAGGTCCTTGCAGTAATATACACAAATACGTCTGGAGGAAGGTTGAGTGAAGAAGAAATTAAAAAAATAAAGAGGGGTATTGAGTTGGGTCGACTCTTTACCTGGAGAAATTCATCCTGCAGAATAAACTATGATGTAGAATATATGGTGATTTCTGAGTACAGGGACAAACACTTCTTCAAAGGTGAGGGTTATCCATGGCCAGATATAATCGAACCTGACCTTAAGAAATATGGTATATTGGAAAATGAGTACGGGGGTTTCTTTTGTTCATATGTGTATCCTCCAGAAGGTGGAGGAACCAGTTATGGTGGCATGAAAATACTTGGAAAGTCTACATACTGCCTTGGACCCTACCCTGTAAGAACAGGTGTACGTTATCCTGATAAATCAGACACAGTGTATACACCTATAACATGGATATTTACCCATGAATTTCAGCATAATCTTGACCTTATTTATGCTATGAGTGGATGTCCACAGATGGCCCATGGAGACCGTCCCCTTGACCTTAAAACACCCCATGGAGAGCATTTTGATTATCAAGCATATATGTTGAGAGACTTCAAGGATTGGGATTGCATTAAGTCCCCATGGGGTAAGATAATAGAGACAGAGGATGAAGATGGTGATGGGTTCCCGGATATGGACGAAAGGATTCCAATGGATGAGAAACGATTTGGCAGTTCTCTACTTGAAAAGGACACGGATGCAGATGGACTGAATGACCTCCATGAGTTTACAGCAGGTATCTATGCAGGAGCAGATCCATTATATTCGGATACTGATGGAGATGGAGTATCTGATAATGTAGATAACCTACCTCTTTATGCAGTAAATGAGGTAATACATAAAGGGACAAGGGTTATAGATGGAGAGATTGAAGATGAGTGGGGATTGGTCACAGATGTACTTAATTTTAAGAATACAGAAATGTCTGCAAAGGTCTATATGAACTGGAATGAGGATTGTCTATATATAGGGTTTAAACTTGATAGATATTCGGATATTGAGCTGTATATAGATGCAAAAAGAGACGGTTGGTGGCATTCAAGAGATAATTATAAAATCTGTTTCTCCCCGGACTCACTTTCTTCTGTAAAGATACTCGATTGCACAGATGAAGTTCGGAGATATAACCAGAATATGCATCCTGGCGAGAAACACGACTTTGAGCTCTGGGATAATGACCCACTTTATCTAAAAAAATGGGAAAGGCTTATAAAGGAATCCGACATACTCTTCTCAGGTAAAGAGGATAATGGAATATATTCCATTGAGATTGCCATACCAGGAAATGATATGATAGGTCTTGTAACAGAGATTGGCAAAACCCCTGCATTCAGGATATATTTTGAAAATATCGACAATGATAAAGAGAATTGGGCGACACTTTTTGAGCAATACTCGTTTGTTCAATTGATGATTGTCGAATGATAAGAAAGTAGCGAGTAGAAGGTGGGGGTAATAGATGAAATGTTGAATGTTACATGTTTAATGTAGGAGCAACCTCCTGGTTGCAATAAACAATTAAAATGTTAAATGGCAAATCCCAAAGCGGATCAGGGTACCAGCAAATCAGTGGGCAGAATATCAGATTATCAGTATATCAGAATCTGATGCTCTGGTCTGCTGATAACCTTCCAACTGATACACTGATTGGCTGATACACTTACTTACTATCTGAACTTTAAAATGGGTCTCGATAACGCTAAACGAGAAATATAAATAATTAAGGGTTTTTTAAATGAACTTTTAATAACGGCAGGAGGTAGTTATGATGTTTTTTTTACCCCTCCTAATAATGGGTATTGAAGATATATCCCTCTCAAGTGTGGTAAATCCCAGCACATTCTTTGATGCCACAGGTAAGAAGGCTTCAATTCTTGGTTACCAGGATGGAAGGTGTGAGATGTGGATATATCCATTCAAGATTCTACATGACTTTACACTTTCATTTGATATGCCCCAATTTGGATATGAGATTCCTGGTTTAAAACTTGCAAGAGAAATAACCTGCTCACCTGAGGCTACAACCATAACATATGCACACCAGTCATTTACGATGAAAGAGACCTTTTTAGTTCCACTCGATGAAGAGGCATGTATTGTACTTCTTGATATTATATCAGAAAAACCCCTTACAGTGATTGCTGGATTTTATCTCGACCTTTTACCTATGTGGCCTGCAGGTCTGGGGGGTCAATATTCATACTGGGATGAGGGAATACCCGGTTTTGTTATAGGTGAAGCACGAGGGAGATATGGAGCAATTATAGGTTCTCCATATGCAAAAAATCTATCATCTGGTCCTGCTCATAACCTTCCAGACTTGCCAAGCAGGATTGCCTTTCAAATAGAACCCAAAAAGAGGTACAGGATACCTATTATAGTAACATCCAGTGTGAACGGGAGAGAAGAGGCGAGGAAGATCTACGAGGATATACTACCTCATATTGATGACCTCTTTTCTACAACAAAAGTACATTATGAGAATTTAAAGAACGAACTTATGTCTATCAACACACCTGATTCTCTACTCAATCTATCCTTTGAATGGTCAAAGGTTGCAATTGATAAGGGTTTTGTTACAAATCCTCATCTTGGTTCAGGGCTTGTAGCGGGTTATAACACATCTGGAAGGAGTGAAAGACCCGGTTTTGCATGGTTCTTTGGTGGTGATGCACTTCTTGCCTCTCTTGCATTGAATTCATATGGTGACTTTGAGACCAGCAAAAATGCACTTCTCTTTCTCAAAAAATATCAAAGAGAAGATGGTAAGATCATGCATGAGCTATCGCAGAGTGGTGGAATAATTCCATGGTTTGAGGAGTATGGATATGGTTTTTATCATGGTGAAACTACTCCTTATTACATAGTATCGATTGGTGACTATGTTAGATGTTCAGGAGATACAACTTTTTTAAAAGAAATCTGGGAATCAGTCAGGAAGGCATATGATTACTGTAAGAATGCAGATACCGACGAAGATGGACTTATGGAAAATACTATTGCAGGTCTTGCTGCGATCGAAACAGGTCCGTTAAGACAGAAGATGAAGGTTGATATATACCTTGCTGGAATATGGACAAAGGCACTCGAGACCATACGAGGTCTATCTAAGATTATTGGAGATGAGGAGTTATTAGAAGATGCAAACGAATTGTACGAAAAAGCAATACAAAACTTAAATAATAAATTCTGGAATAAAAGTAAGAAAATTTTCAATTTTGCTATACTTGAAAAAGGATTCATTGATGAGGTATCTGTTTGGGCATCTATTCCTATGGTTTTTGGACTCTTAGAGCAAACTAAGGCAGAAAAAATGCTATGCAATTTTTCCTCTTCTAAGATGAGTACAGACTGGGGAATAAGGTCTATCTCAAATGAGAGCAGATTCTATGATCCACTCAGCTATAACAACGGCACTGTATGGCCGTTTCTTACAGGATATGCAGCACTTGCTGAATACAAGTATCATAGACCTTATGCGGGATTTGAACATCTGATAGCAAACTCGAGACTTAATTTTATTGATGCACCTGGTTTTGCACCTGAACTTCTATCCGGTAACACCTATATACCACTTGATGAATCCGTCCCCCATCAGATATTCTCCTCTGTTGGTATTACACTTCCAATCATAAGGGGATTATTTGGTCTTGAGGGAGATGAAATTGAGAAAATTATCTATTTCACTCCCCATCTACCTCCACAATGGGAATATGCAGATATAAAAAATGTCAAGATCGGAAAAACTCTCTTTGACTTCTCCATTAAGAGAGATAATGGTATACTCTGTTTAAATGCGAAGAATAAAGGGGATAAAATATACAGGCTTAAATTTTCTCCTTCCTTTGGAATTGGCGCAGAGATACTACGGGTTCTCGCTAATGGAAAGGGTATCGAATTCAATGTTGAGAGAACACCACACGATGTACACTGCCTGATGGACATACTACTTGAAGAAGAGACTGAGATTATAATAGAGTATAAACCAGGGATTAATATCATCATACCATCTACCAATCCCCACATCGGTGACGAAACTCTAAGTCTTAAAATGGTAGATTATTTTATTAAAAACGATAGATTCCACATAATAGTTGATGGTAAGGGAGATCAGGAATTTAGCATATCTCTACCATTTAAAATAACATCAATAAAGGGCGGTAAAATTATTGGTGAGAAAAACAGAATAATAAGAGTTCGTATGGTCTTCACCAAAGAAAAATACGAAAGGAAAGAGTTAGTCTTTGTATTAAATAAGTGAGGTAAATATGGAGGATATCTGTGACCTTCTTTCATTTACTGTAAAGAACTCATCTTCAGGAAGGGACCCCTGGCTTCTTGTATCTTTTGAACCATCACACTATCTCGGTGATATGAATCGTCATGAGCAGGCAGGACTGGGGTTAACAACCATATATAAGGTAAAGGAATACGGTAATGAGGTTATTCTCCACTGTGCAGCAAAATTAGCAACTGTAAATGGAGAAGAAGTAAATTATGGAAAGTATGATAAAATAACCTGGATGCCGTTTGGATGCTCAAAGACCCATTCCTTTAAAGAAACGAAAATAACTGCCACAGGAGCGATGATAGATGCGAACACCTTTTTTGTGAGTTATACAGATAACGGTATAAAGAGCGATAGGGAGATAGCCATCTTTACCTTTTTAAATGAAACACTAAAGCAAGAGATAAAGGATGGAATATATCTCTTTTTAGATAAGGAAACTGGTATCTGGATAGGTATTAAAACGATTTTTGATACCTGTGATATATTTTCAGATATTCACTCTGCTCTCATTGGAGAAAAAAAAGAACCATATCGTCTTCTCTGCCAGAAAGGTAGGATAATAGATACTCCCATGCTTATATCCATTGATAGAGAAAAGGAAAGGGTAATAAAACATATAAAAAGTTGGAAAGACCTGTCGAGATATGAAATCCTGAGTATAATAAAGAAAAAATGGAACGACTTTTTTGCTTTTCAATTGCTTAATACGGATAATGTAAATCTAAAGAAGACACACTACTATGGAATGTACATAGCAAAGGTAAACGAGGTTGAACCAACCGTAGAAAACCCACCAGGAATAAACCATCCTGCAATATTTCCATCTAAACCATGTTATAGAGGAGTGTGGATATGGGATACCACCTATCTATCAGTTCCACTTATCCCAACCACTGATTATAAAATATGTGAAGGTGCACTCCTCACTCATCTTGATAATCAACGGGAGGATGCTTCTATCCCAATCTGTATATTATCCAATGGAGAACAACCACTATTTCCGAAGATATCCCAGCCCCCGCTTCTCTCTATGGATGCCTTTATCATCTATAAGGCAAAGGAATACTTCGAAGATAAAGAGAAGGCAATAAATTTTCTTAAATTGGTATATCAAAGACTTAAAAATTTCAATAACTTCTGGTACAAAAAAAGGGATAGAGATAAAGATGGATTGTGTGAATATACCTCCAGGAATCTATATGGATTCAACTACTCATATGAGAGTGGTGTAGATGATTCACCGTACTGGGATGAGGCGGGAGGAGAGGCTGTCGAGGACCTTGCACTCAATATATTTCTTGTACTCGATAAGAGATATCTTATTAGGATGGCAAAACTAATCGGCGAGGAGTATGAGCCAATCGAGAGAGAAGCACTTGAGATCGAAGAAAAAATAATTAAAGAGTTTTACGATCCAGAAACGGGTCTTTTCTTCCCGAGGAGAAGTGACTCACATAAGCTTATAAAGATAAAGACATTTGAATGCCTACTACCCCTCCTTTTAGACAATCTATCTGATGAAAAAAAAGAGAATCTTGTAAAACATCTATTAAATTCGGATGAATTCTGGACACCATATCCTATACCAACAGTTGCAAAAGACGACCCAGCATATGGAACAAGATGGGGAGCGGTATGCTGGCGTAAACCCGTATGGATGTGTGTCAACTGGTGGCTTGCAAGAGGACTTGTAAGACACCAGTATTACAACCAGGCAGAGGTTTTAATAAATAAGACAATAGAACTTGTATTAAATTCTGCACAGGAAGAATATGGTCGAGAGAGATTTGCTGAGAACTATGACCCTGAGACCGGGAAGAAATCAAAGGATGGATATGCCTATCTTTTTGGATGGAACGGGCTTGTGACGGATATGATAACATCCCTTCTTGGAGGAATAGACTTTCTTGACACACAGGAGTGCCTCACTATCTGTCCTATCTCCTCTGAGGAGATGACAACAGAAAAAATGGGAGTATTCTGTCATACAAAATTGAAAGAGTACACCTTTGGATTTAATAAAATGAGGGTAGCCACACTTGGAAAAGGCATAAGATGCGATGTATTAGAGGATGGGTTCCTCTTAACAGCAAAAAATAGAGACTTAGCTGTTACTTTCTATGGAGATTATCTTGGGAAAGATATAAAGGTTGTGGCGGATGGGAAGGAGATAGGAAGAGGTAAAAAAGTAAACTGGATTCAGGAAACCTTCCCCATAAAGATCGAAATTATCACTTTAAATTGAAAAGAAAGGGAATTGCTCAGGACACGGAGAGCACGAAGAAAAAAAACTCTTTACTCTCTGTTGTTTAAAAGATGGGATAAAAGGATTGGTTTTGTGAGAGTTCATACCTGCCTACTGTTGGGCGGGGAAGGGAATGAGATGAGTCTTTACTAAATTCTTAATGTTATAATATCTATGTGTTCTCTGCGAACCGAAGGTCGCCGTAAGGCAACTCTGTGGTTGATATATTTGAAAATCGGAGGTGTATAATGAGTGTTATCTGTACTATCCTTACTTTAAGCATCTTTCTCAGCCCTCAACAAAATATACTTGATATGGATGTCCTTGGTGTACTTTACACAAGCACGTTTACAAGGTCTCTTACACCTGCTGAAATTGAAATATACCATCAGGAGATAGCCAAGTTCAAATACTGGTACGATCATAATCTCGGAGATTGGCTGAATTTGAATATCGATTTTGTTCAAATCGACCGTACACTCTCTCCCGAAGAGATTGGGGTAAGGCCTGGTGGGGGGACATACTTTGCTCCCAATGAAACTCTAAAAGAGGACCTTAAGAGTAAAGGAATACCTGACAATAAATACAGTTCACTGATTCTCTACTATTCATGGAGAAACTTTGTTCCACCATGGAATGCCTTCCAGCTTCATGGTGGTGGAGCTATGGGACCAGATACCTCTATTTCACTCATAGGAGACCCGGGAAATACTGGGTTCTTCTCTGTTTCTGCCCTTACATGGGGACCTGATATGAGTGGATTTTCAGTACATGAGTTCACACATAACCTTGATGCAATGTTCTATATGTGCGAAATGGATACTGAAATGCTGCATGGAGACCATATGGCAAACAATATGCCATTGCTTCTAAAAGAATTACCAGGAGCCTTCCTGCCAGATTTTACAGATAAGGAGATGATTGAGAATGCAGAACTTGAAAAAAGGGGTGAATATGGTTTTGAATGGAAACATCAGGAAATATACTACAAGTGGATTCTCAATCGACCAGAAGAGACATGGTTCAAACTCGCTCCACGTTATGGAAAAATTACACCAAAGGAGAAAAAGTTGCTTATCCCACTATATAGAGATATTACTACAGCAAAAGGTAACTTAGCTTATCTTGCAGTCTTTTTCTATGACTCCGCTGGAACTCCTGTAGGAGATGGAATTGTAATGGCTCATTTCCGTGGAAAAAATATTCCTCTCGTCTGCCAAATGATTGAGAGGGGTGAGGATACAAGGAAAGGAAATGATAACCCTCTATGGTCTTTCCCTCTTTACTCTTGTTCCATTCCTATAGATTTCAATGAAAAGGAAGTGATTCTCATAACAGCAAAAAAGGGTAATCTAAAGGCATCTATAAAGGTTTCTATACTTCCTACAAAACTTGGAATGATAGATGTACCACCACTTATTATAGTCCAGAAGGATATGAGAGATAGTCCTACTATAACCTGCAGGGTAGTAGAAGAGGCATTGAATAGTAAAGGGAATATCATAAAGGAGGCCAATGTAAAAGCTGTTCTTGATACAGATACAATATTGCTTAGCAATACCGATAATTTAGGAACACACTGGGGTAGTTTCAGTGAACTATGCCTTGGTATGCATACAGTTGAGTTAATAGCATACTCAAAGGATTTTAAAATTCCAAATATATATATCGATCTCCTTTGTAAGTATAGATGGGACCTTGCAACACAAGATTACTATACAGGCATAGAAGATAAGAATATAGAAATAACTGCGGATGTCTTTAATGAGAGTGGAAAACCTGTTACAAAGGTTAAAGTTAGTGCAAATACAGAAAAAGACAGTATAATACTTTTAGACCCTGATGAGGATGGAACATTTGAGGGTAGTTTTGAATCATTACATCCAAAAAGATATGATTTAAAGGTAAAGGCATTACGCACTGATAGACCTTATTCAATTACCAAAATAATTCCACTTGAGGTAAAACCAAAGGGAACAATAGAGGGTGAGGACAACATACCTCCATTTATGTCCTCTGGAGACAGGGTATCTGTACAGTATATTGGAAGCTGGGGTAAGGAGTGGCATGGTATCTGGAGCGGAGATAAACAGCTATTTTATACCTCAGACTCTATTGGTGATTATGTTGCGTATGGACTTGATATAAAGGACTCTAAAAATTATGAAATATCAGGTTATTTTACAAAGGCAAATGATTATGGAATATTTCAGTTATACATAAATGGAAAATCACTTGGTGAAGCCTTTGATGGTTACAACCCGGAGGTCATAAGGAGTAAAGAAATAAAGTTTGGAAGGATATTCCTCGATGCGGGTAAGCACGAAGTGATACTCGAAGTTATAGGTAAGAACTCCGAATCACGCAGTTATTTCATTGGAGTTGACTGCTTTATAATAAACTAATAGCTTAAATAGGAGGATATATGAAGAAATTATTGTTCCTACTGTCCTTTTTGTTACTCATCAGTTGCGGCAAAAAGGAGGAAAGGGTAGAGTTATCTCTTCTCTTTTGGGGAAGTCCTGAAGAGATAAGGATTGTTGAAGCGATGAAGAAAGAGTTCGAGATTAAGAATCCTGACATTTGTCTGAAGCTCATTCACTCTAATCGATATCTTGACAAACTTCAGATTATGATTGGTGGCGGCACACCACCTGATGTATTCTATATGGGTATAGAGAACTTTCCAGCATATGTCTCCGGGGGTTCACTTATGAATCTTGAACCATTTTTACAAGAAGATGCAACTTGGAATCCTGGTGAATATTTTCCAGAGCTTTTAAATGGCTTCCGATACAACAATAACTTATATGGAATACCGAAAGACTGGAGTCCTCTTGTTTTATATTACAACAAGAAGTTATTCGATGAGGTTAAAGTTTCATATCCGAATGAGAACTGGACCTGGGATAATTTCCTTAATGCCGCAATAAAGATTACAACTGATGAAGATGGAGATGGTAAACCTGATATATTTGGTTTCTGGAATTTTTCAAACTGGGTCTGGACCTTTCCCTGGATATGGTCAAATGGAGGAAGTATTCTATCAAAAGACCGAAAGACATGTCTTATGGATTCACCAGAGGTGATAGAAACGTTACAGTTTTTATATGATTTAACCTATAAATACAAAGTTGCACCTACATCTGCACAGACCGCTCAGAGGGATCTATTTACCACAGGAAAGGTTGGTATGGTTATTTATGGAAGATGGATGGTTCCAAGATATAGAACTATAACAGATTTTAACTGGGGTGTTGCCCCATTACCTAAAAAGAAAGAGAGGGTATCCCCTCTTTTTACAGTAGCATTTGTTGTCTCCTCTCAGTGTAAACACCCAAAAGAGGTTTACAAACTTGTAAGATTTCTATCAGGTAAAGGTGGAAATAACGTTATTGGAAAACTTGGTTTAGCAGTTCCCTCTATGGTTGATATAGCGAATTCATCCGTTTTTCTCTCACCTGAAGAACTACCTGAAAATAGTGAGGTATTCTTAGAAACTATGAACTATGCGAAATTACAACCCGTTACACCACAGTGGGAGGAAATGGGTAATATTGTTAATCAACACCTTGAAGAACTTTTTTTAGACAAGAAGACCCCCTCTGAGACTGCGAAGGATATAACACTTGAGGTAAACCAGTTGCTGAAAGGGGAACTTTAAAACAGGTGAAATCACTGTAGTATCATTTTACACAGTAACTTGTGTAATTTCCGTGATTACTCTCCAGATATTTCCAATTTAAAAAATTTATTTTTTTCTTGACAAACCTCTATTTTTATATTATAATATATAAAAGAAAATCGTAACGTTTCGATTATCATGGCTACCTTAAAAGATGTTGCAAAAGCTGCAGGAGTCTCTGTATCCACGGTATCAGCAGCATTAAACGGAACAGCTCCTGTGAAAGAGAGTACCTACAAGAAGATTCTTGAGGTATGTAAGGCAATAGGCTACAGGCCAAACAGACTGGCAAGGGGTTTAAAAACGAAACGTTCCGATACTATCGGTGTTATCATACCAGAATTAACAAACCCCTTCTTCCCTGAGGTTGTTCGGGCAATTGAGCACAAGGCGAAGGAGTATAATTATAATACGATTCTGTGCGATACAGATGATGACCCTGAAATCGGATTATCAGATTTTCACCTTCTCATAGAAAAACAGGTTGATGGTATAATTTTAATTGGCGGCGTGGTCAAAAGAGATGTGATTTTATCATCCAAGAAACTGCCAATTGTGGTGATTGAAAAAGAGTACCATATACCATGGGTAAGCACCATAATGGCAGACCTCATGGGCGGGGCATATAAAGCAATAAATCATCTAATCGGAATAGGGTATCGTAGAATTGCTTATATTACCTGTATAATGGAGAAGGATACGGTTTATAGAAGATTTGAGGGTTATAAACTGGCATTAAAGGATTACCAGATTATTTTTGATGCCTCTCTTATCAAAGAGGCATCCCCTGATTTTGAAGGTGGATATAAGACTATGAAATCCTTTGAGGGTAATCTCCCTGATGCAGTTTTTTCGTATAATGATGTTATGGCAATGGGTGCTCTCAAGGCATGCAGCGAAATGGGAATTATTATTCCTCAAGATTTAGCTATAGTAGGATTTGATGATATTGATACAGTCTCATTCACCTCTCCCCCTCTCTCAACAGTAGCCCTACCCAAACAGGAGATGGGTTCTCTTGCCACAGAAACTCTAATAAATTCAATTCTTAACAGGGAAAAGCCTCGAAATGTATCCTTGTCAACAAAATTAATAATAAGGGAGTCCTGTAAATAGGAGGAAATGGGTAATATTGTTAATCAACACCTTGAAGAACTCTTTCTTGATAAAAAAAATCCTTCTGAAACAGTAAAAGATATAACTCTTGAAGTAAACCAACTCCTTAAAAAGAAAGATTAGATTAATAAACCACATCCCGCCTTTGGCGGGACAGAGAAAGTATAGAGAATACAAAAAAAATCTGTTACATCCCTGCCCCGCCAAAGGCGGGGTGTGGTTGATATTCTAGAAAATATCTATAATTAGGAGGTATAGAATGAATAGGTTTCTTAAAATTATTCCGTTTTTTCTCCTGCCATTTCTGCTCGATTGTACAACCCCTGTTTCTCCATCACCTGATCCAGGGGTTATCGCCCTAAAGGTCACTACCGAACCTTCTGCACGTGATTCTCTTGGTATTATTGATGGAGATGCCCTTTTTATAAAGATTAATGATGTTAGGGCTTACAGGGCAAATGATGACTATGCAGTCATATATGATACACTCGGTGCTTATAGAGACGAAAACCGTATCATCAATACATTCGAGTCTTCAGGTGACTCCTTTATTATCTATGAGATAGGCAGAACCTGGCTACCACCTGAAGAGTTTATAGAAATCAGTCTAACAGTTTTTACTTCACCTGTCATAGATACGACTGTAGATACTGTTATTGCTGAAATAGAGACTACTGAAATCTGGATTGATACGACACAAACTCCATGGGATACCACTGCTGTGTGTGATACAACTTATAAACCTGACACAACTACAACAACATCAAATATTCTGATTCTTGGTGGTATGGAGTTTCCAGTAGAGCTGTCTGATACAGTAAGCCCCATTATCACAGTTCCGGATGTGTTCAATATTACAGAACATGATACTACCAATGTAATACTTATATTTGATGCAGCATCATCTCTAAAGAGGAAACTCGATACCTACGAACTTATTCCTACATTCAGGGCAGAATAGTAAATACCTAAAAGAATAACAAGACTAATTTTGATATTTATTAATTTTAATGGGGGGTAATGATGGGAAAGAAGATTCTTATTGTCGTAATTACAATTTTTATTATATTTATCGGATGTCAACGCAAACAAGGTGCAGTTGGACCCAATCAACCTCCATGGATTGAGATTAAACTACCACCAGCTAATGACTCAACAACTTCATACTTTGCACTTCTGACGATTACCTGGAATGCAGGTGACAATGACGGATATCCTGTTCTCTATAAATACAGGTATACTACATATCATCTCTACCTCGGAGATTCCATTGTTCAAGACTGGATAGAAACAGAGGAGAGCGAGGCTCTGGTTGCATTTGAATCCTCTGATACGCTGAATTTACAGAAGTTCGAGGTAATGGCAAAGGATAATAGGGGTGATTGGTCACCTACTGATACAAGACTCTATTACACCAAACAGGTTGAGAGACCTGAGACAGAGATTCAATCACCCAATGATGGAGACACCCTTCTCTTCCTCTCATATACAACAGATACATATCACGGTGTACCCCTTATATTTACTGGATGGGACCCTGATTCAGGGGGTGAGATAATAGGTTTCTCTTACCGAGTAGATGGAGGTGAATGGTCTTCCTGGAGGATGGATACCTCAATATATGTCAATCCCAATCTCTTTGAACAACCATATGAAGGATTTCATACACTTGAGGTTAAATCAAAAGATAACACAAATGTAGAGGATGATACGCCAGCACAGATTCAAATCTTCCTACTTGTTCCATCCTTTAACTCTTCAATACTTATTATAGATGAAACACAGGACGGAACTGGTGCTCCCGAGAGTCCAACTGACGAGGATGTTGATGCATTCTACAGAAATATCCTTGTAGGACATACATATGATGAGTGGGATTACACTACTTCAGGATGTCCTGATAAAACACAGATTGGAGAATATAGACTTGTTATATGGCATTCAGATGATCGCAACCACAATTTTCCCAACCATACAAACATAATAGGGGATTATCTGGTGGTTGGTGGAAATCTTTGCCTTTCAGGTTGGGGAATCCTGCACTCATTTAACTCCAGTGTTCACGTGGAATACAGTTCAGGGGATTTTGCATATGATCATCTTCATATAAAATCAAGTGAACTCAATAGTAATAATGATTTTAAGGGAGGTATATGGGGACAAGGAGATACAGTTGTATTAGATTCTTTAAAATTATATGCATTTCATTATATTCAGGGATTACCCAATATAAGAGTGGTTGAGGGGAGAACCGGCTGGACTCATTCTCTTGTTTCTTTTATTTCCTCCTCTTCCAATCCAGACTTCCAGGGGAAACCCTGCGGCACAAGATACGAGGGCACAACCTATAATGCAGTTCTTCTCGACTTTCCTCTCTATTATACAAAGGAAGAGGGGGCAAGAGGACTTTGTGATTATATTCTGGATTATTTAGGTGAATAAACTATATTTGGACGCAGATTCACTCTAAGTCAGAACGCAGATAAACGCAGAAACACAGGATAAAAGATTTATGTATTTAACAAATTTAAAGAAAAAAATATATAAAATCTTAATAATCTGCGAAAATCTGTCGCCGTCTCTGGCGGGATCCCGCCATCGGCGGGACATCCTGAAAAGCATTTTTGATATTTGAATTTTAATATTTAATATTATTATGGGGGTGTTATGAAAAAGGCAATATTTTTCTTCATCCTTTTTACAACAGGAGTCTATGCCGGGGTGACTGGTAAGCTTGCTGGAAAGGTTATTGATTCAGAAACTAAAAAGGCACTACCAAGCGCTAATGTTTTCATTCTTGATACAAGATTTGGAGCTGCTACCAGTGACTATGGTGAGTACTATGTCATTCAACTTCCACCCGGTGAGTATGCAGTTAGAGCAGAGATGATGGGATATAGGTCTGTAACTTTTGAGGAAGTGAGAATAAAGCTTGATAGAACAACTATAGTAAACTTTGAGCTGAAGCCAACAATGATTGAGGTACCTGGTATTACAGTTATTGCCGAGAGGGCATTGATTGAGCACGATGTAACAGCATCTGTAAGATATGCATCAAGGGATGAGATAGAGAGAACACCCAATATTGAGAAGTCAACAGAGCTTGTAAGACTCCAACCAGGTGTAACTGGTAGTCATATAAGGAGTGGTAGAACATCAGAGACTGTCTACTATATAGACGGAGTTGCAGTCAGACATCCAATATACGGATCAACTGCAGCCTTAGATTTAGATGTTATGGCGATTAAGGAGATGGAGATGCTTACAGGTGGATTCAATGCAGAATATGGTCAGGCACAATCTGGTGTTGTGAATATAATAACAAGGGAAGGTGGTAAAAAGTTATCAGGTGAGTTACTCTATAAAACAGATAATCTATCTCCGAAGGATTGCTCTTTTAATACTGATTATGCTGCATTCGCATTTGGGGGAACTCTTCCTTTTCTGCCTGTTGATGTAAGGTTTTTCTTCTCCGGTAGTGGGAGCTTTACTGATGGCTATCTTGACAATCACAGAACACGAGAGGAACGGGAATTTATGGGGATAAAATACCATGACCGTCAGAGTAACTCCACTAATTTCAATCTCAAGCTAACATATAATATCTCTCCCAATTATAAACTCAGCCTGGGTTACCGCAGAGGATATCAATGGTATTCACCATTTAACTGGTCATGGAAAAACCTGCCTGACTCAACAAACAACACATACAAAATGACCTCTCAGGGTGTGTTATCCTTTACTCATAGCCTTTCAGAGAATACATTTTATAGCATCCACCTTGGTCATCTTTTCACCCATTCTCATGACGACTTATGGGGCAGGACACCACCTGAATTCTGGCACTGGGAATATTACTGGCAAGACACTCTATGGGAATATGAATGGGGAAATGTGTGGCTTTTACCGGACAGTACTGTTATTGATAGTTTTGTTATTGATAGTATAGCTATCGACTCTGTAATTGCTGATAGTGAATATGTATCAAACACAGGGTGGGGCAATGATATAAATGGTGATGGATTCATTGACGAGGGTGTATACCAGTATTGGTCCGATGATTCGTCCTGGGTATGGACTGCAAAATTTGACTTTACATCACAGATTCATCCCCGCAATCTCATAAAATTTGGATTCAATATAGATTATGAGGATATCCTATACACAAACATTCAATACTACGGTTCATTCCGTTCTCCAGGTTCAGAGAGACCAGGACCATACTCGGAATATGGACTATATAGATGGGTCTTTGAGCATGGTCATCCATGGTTAGGTGCTGTCTATCTACAGGACAAAATTGAACTTCCTGGTCTTGTTGTAAACATCGGGGGAAGAATTGATTACTTTACTCCAGGTGAGGCAATTCTTGGTGATACGCTCTACCAAAAGCAGTGGGAGAAGGCAACTGGACTGGAATGGGAATTAGAACCAACATTCTTCTTCTCTCCCAGGCTTGGAATATCACATCCTATTACTGAGAGGACCACTCTCTATTTCAATTATGGAAGGTTCCAGCAGATTCCTAATTTGCAGTTTCTTTTTAGGGACCCATGGACAGGAACATGGTGTGGTAATCCGAGCTTGAAACCGCAAAAAACAATCCAGTATGAGTTTGGTTTCTCACACCAATTTGCTCCTGACCTTGCAGCTTATATAAAATTATTTAATAAAGATATGTATGATTATGTAGGATTGATGAATGTGGGTATGCCACCAATATGGGTATGGGTTAATCGTGGATATGGTCGAGCCCGTGGTATAGAACTCGAATTAAAGAAACGTTACTCACAATATACATCAGGAAGTGTCTCATATACCTACCAGAATGGTGTTGGCTATTCCTCATGGGAATTTATGGAATATTACGAAGGCTGGGAATGGATACCAGTTCGTGGAACCAGACTCGACTGGGACCGACACCATAAAATTGTTGCTAATATAAGCATTGAGGCATCAAAAGGTGAGCACATGTTTGATAGGTTACCAGATAGATGGAGATTAGATATCCTATGGAATTTAGGTTCAGGTCTACCCTATACTCCAAAAGATGACCCCACACTCAAAAACCAGGGCAGCCGACCATTTACATCCACAGTCGATGTTCATCTTCAGAAAGAATTCTCTATAGGAAAGAGTAATCTCCAGTTGTTTGTTGATATATTAAATCTGTGGAATAACAAAAATGTAAATTCGGTTAACCCATTTACAGGTGAACCCTATAAATATGGTGATGCAGATGGCAGTTCTCATAAGATATACTCCTGGTCAAGAATGCAATATTTGATGGATCCAGGAAGGTTAAAAGCTCCAAGGCAAATTAAGCTGGGAATTAAGTTTATTTTTTAATTTGGAAAATTTATATCATTGGAGTGCCTCGCCAAGGCGAGGTAGACATTACCTTGGTAATGCAGGCAGTAGCAAGTTTACCCCGTCTTTGGCGGGGCTACTGCACTCCAAGGTTAATAATTATAATATTTTATATTTGATTTTTAATATTTGATATGACTATGGGGGTATTATGCGTAAATTTATCCTATTACTTATAATAGTATCATTTACTACAAGTCTTGCTCAGGAAAGAGAAAACATCCAGAAGAAACTTCAACAAGCTGCTAAGATTAAAGTATGGGTTACCAATATGGGAATGATAGGTTCATTCTGGGGTTTTGTGGCGGAAAATCGCTGTGAGTATCCAGCAGGTTCAAACATTGATTTTCTTGATAGCTTTCACTTTGTATACGGAGGTGTCGTGAATAATGATACCTGTGTATCAAACGGTGGAGGGGGATTTGGTGCAGACCCCTGGCACGAACTGTGGCCAGATAGCGCCCTTTACGATAGCCTATGGGAATATAAGATGGGTGAAGAGGTAGACCCATTAATCCAGGAACACTATGCACCAGCAATTTGTGGAACGGGTGGAGTAATAATTGGTGAAAGATATCAGCCATTATCAGAAATGGATTTTTTGGCACATTACTCTGATAGAGATACCTTTCCATATATGCATGTACACCGTGCAATGGGAATAGATATTTGGCAGTTAAATTATGCGTGGGGCTATCCGGATATCGATGATATAATATTCTTTGAATTCTACATAAAGAATACCTTCAGTAACACAATTGAGAACTTCTATATAGGTTATCAATGCAACCTCCAGACCGGTGATTTAGATAATGTAACAGGTTCAATATGGGAAAAAAGAGATAAAATTTCACTGGACGACCATTGTTGGTATAATGAGGAAAGAAGAGTAGCAGTATTAGCAGATGCACCAGGTGGTGAGGATGGAACAGCAGAGAGTATTATAGGTTGGACTATCTTAAATGCACCAGATATAGATAATAAAGTGATTACATTTAAGGCAGCCAGGGACTGGGACTATGGGGTAGCCGAGGAAGAGGAAAGACCAGATGAATATGCATACAAGGTTATGACTGTGGGAGAGATAGACCCACCAGATGAGACTCAGAGCAAGGTAGGAGATGTACAGTGGGCTCTTGCCTTTGGTCCATATACTCTTGAGCCAGATTCTATGATTATTGTGGCATGTGCAATGGTAGGGGGTGAGCATGAAATCGACCTATACGAAAATGTAGAATATGCGCATTATTATTATAATGAGAGGCATTTGAAATTTTCTCCTCCTCCACCACCACCAGATGTTACTATAATACCTGACAACCACAAAATTACGCTTTCATGGGATGACAGTCCAGAATACTTTGAAGATACCCTGAGGGTCGATGATATATTAATGGATTTTGAAGGATACAGGGTTTACAAATCCAGAAACAAGGACGGTCCCTTTACATTGATTGCAGATTTTGATAAGATAGATTGGTACGGACGCAATACAGGATTACAGCACGAATATGTTGACAGCGGACTTGTAAATTGTATCTATTACTATTATGCAGTAACATCCTATGACCTGCCGGACACCGTACAACTCACTGGACCCAAGGAGTGTGGCATACTTGCTTGTCTGATAGAGGCTATGCCGGGGTTTGCTGCGGGGAGAAGGGAGAAGGTTGCGGTTGTGCCTAATCCATATTGTGGTGACATTGATTATACAGAAGATGGATGGGAGGTTCCAACATATGCCCCAACAGCGGGCTGGACAGAGAGAGATAGAAGAGTTCAGTTTATAAATCTCCCCGTCCACTGCACCATAAGGGTTTATACACTGAGTGGTGATCTTGTTCAGACCATTGAACATGACAATGAATTGGAAGGATGGGAGGACTGGAATCTAATCTCCAGAGCAAATCAGGCAATCTCATCAGGGATTTATATATTCTCTGTTGAGAATCATAACTCGGGAGATATACAACTTGGTAAATTTGTGGTGATAAAATAAACTTTTGGACGCAGATTCACGCAGAAAAGCAGGATAGAGAATTTATATTTAAAAATTTTAAGAGCAACAGACATTGATGTAGGTCTTCTGCTTAATTTTGAATCTCAGCTGAAAATTAAAAGAAAGAATTTTAATAATCAAAGAAAAAAAGTATTAAATAATCTTGATAATCTGCGTTCATCTGCGTCCTAAAGAACATTTTTGATATTTGATATTTAATTTTTAATATTACTATGGGGGTAATATGAAAAGGTATCTCCTTTTTGCAATTCTTATGATTCCTGGCATTCTCTTCTCTCAGTATGAGAGACCTGGCACTACTCTCGGTCAATCATTAAGGATCGGCCCTCATGCAGGTGCATGTGGTATGGCAGAGGCATATCTCTCCATTGCAGATGATGCCAGTGCTTTGTATTATAACCCAGCTGGTCTTTCATTGATAGAAGGAATAGATATAATCGTTACTCATATATCCTGGTTTGCTGGAATTAATTATGAATTTTTAGGTGTTGCCCAGAGACTTCAAGGATGGGGAACTTTAGGTTTCTCCTTTACCATCCTCCATACTGATGCAATGGATGTGACAACACCTCTTCTACCCGAGGGAACAGGAGAGAAGTTTTATTGCACTGACTATACTATGGGTTTAAGTTTTAGCCGTTCCCTCACTGATATGGCATCCCTTGGATTAACCATAAGATTCATAAAAATGGATTGGTGGACATATAGTGTTCAGGCTTTATGTGGTGACATCGGAACCCTCTTCCGAACTAACTTGATGAATACACGATTTGGAATGAAGATATCAAATTTTGGACCAAACCTTGAATTCATAACGGAATCCTCTCCCCTTCCAACAACTTTTACCTTTGGTGTCTCAACAGAACCTGTAGAGAATCTAACACTTGGTTTGGTATTCGATAAACCAACCGATTCAAAGGAGAAGGCATCCCTTGGGGTAGAATACATAATTTTGGATATGTTCGCAATAAGAGGGGGATATAAATTCGGCTATGACGAAGAATCCTGGTCCACTGGAGTAGGATTTGAAAAGGAGATAGGTACAATTCACCTAAAACTGGATTATTCATATTCGGAGTTTGGATATCTTAACAAGGCAGAGAGATTGTCTCTGGGAGTCGCTTTTTAAAGCCACAGATTACACAGATTGAATTGACTTATTAAATTAATACAATCAAAAATTAATGAAACGAATAAAAGAAGAGTTTCTTTATGAGGAACTAACTTATAAAATCATTGGTATTGCAATGACAATACATAAAGAATTGGGTCCAGGATTTTTTGAAGCCGCATATGAAGAGGCTATGATTATAGAACTACAAAAAGCTGGTATTATATTTAAAAACCAGGTTGAACTCGATATTTACTATCAAGGGAAAAAACTCAATAAAAAATATAAACCTGATTTTATCATGGATGACAAAGTTCTTGTCGAATTAAAAGAAACACATGGATTAACCGAGAATGATGATGCTCAAATGATTAACTATCTTAAAGCTACTAAGTTACAGGTAGGCCTTTTACTTAATTTTGGTAAAAGTAGTCTGGAATGGAAACGTATTGTGTATTGAGCCTCAAATTACACTGATTAATGAATGCGAATCTGTATAATCCGTGAAATCAGTGGCTTGCAATTAGTAGCGTGAAATCTGCGTTTAAATGAAAGGGGGTGATGCATCAAAATAATAGACAGTTGTTATTTTAAAGTTATGCAAACAGGTTATCCCTATCCTGTCTATTCCGTCCACTGACGGATAGGTTACAGGTAGAAAGGGAGCCATAAAAGGAGGTAGTTATGAAAAAGGTTGCGTTACTTGCTCTGGTCGCTGTTGTTGGACTGGCGTTTGGACAGGTGAGGGAATTCCCCATACTTCCTATAAATTCGTGGTATTCAACCATTCCCCTGACCGGCAAGAATATAGTCTATGACCCGGTATCAAACATAGCAGAGGTTGCCTACATTCCGTCACCTTATGATGCACATACGTTATACTGGGCGTATTCAAATGATGACGGGAACACCTGGCTTGAGATGGGTCCCCTTGACTGGGGATATGGAGCCGGTTATCCTGCCATGGCTATGGATGGGACTCACACACCGTATATCATCTTCAATGACAGAATTGACCATGGACCGGGTGAGAACAGGGCTCTATGCTTTATAAGGGATGACTCATACGCAACTGGTCTATGGACTACACCTTTGATAATAAGCGACACAATTTTCTACTCGATGAGATTCGGTTCAATAGATGTAGATCCTTCTGGTGATACAATTGTCATAGTAGCACAGGGTAACTACACGAGGAATGACACGACAATACATGATATCCTCTTCACCAAATCCACAGATGGTGGAACTTTCTTCGATCCTATGGTTGTGATAATTAATGGTGATGATTTCCCCACTGAATCAGACGATGGTAATGTTGCTGAGTGTCCTGGTATACACTTAGGAGAGAATGGCAACATATTTGTTGAGGCACTTGCAAAGGATATTGTACTTTATCCAGGTCAGGAATGGCAGAAGATTTATACTGCATCCACAAACTTAGGTGCTTCATGGACCGATGCAGCAGTTCTGCCTGGAATAGAGGGTAGAACTTATGCTGAAAACTGGTGGGCAAGACTTTTCTATGGTGTTGCCAGAGACGGTATGGTATATACAGGAGTAGGTCTCGCAAAGGCAGGTGAAAACAGACTTGTGGGATACAGGTACCGCTTTTCTACCGATGAATTTGAAGAATATGGACCAATCGCTGCTGCTCCTTCTGGAGATATGTTCGGTGAGGCAGCATGTGCTACATTTGCTTGTGATGCTGCAGGAAACATCTATGCAGCATATCAGGATAAGGATTCACTGGGATTCGATAAGAACCCAGGTTATAATATCTTTGTTATAGGTTCTTCAGATGAAGGTCACTACTGGACGTATCCCCTCCGTATTGGTTCAGGTCTTAAACGTACAATGGCACCAGAAATGGCTCCAATAGTTGGAGATTCAGGTCTTGTAATGTATGAACCCCTGGGTTGGTGGGAAGGTTTTGAGGATTCTCTGAGACTTATAAAATTCTGTTCTGACTCGGTATTTGCAGTACATCGTACCCTTCCAATGGTCTGGAATGTCACTGCATATGGAAATACATACGATGAAGTTGGGCCATATGTAATACAGGTAAGTGTCAAGGATAATGAAGCAGGTTTTTCAGTTGACCTCATATATTCTCTTGGAAAAGATTCAACTGTTATACCCATGGTCAATGTTGGCGGCGATGTATACGAGGCTGGAATTCCCGGGCAACCCATAGATTCAAAAATAGAATACTGGGTTAAGATTGAAGATACAGATGCAAATGAGGTTATGGTGCCAGGTTCATTCGATGCTGGTTATTCCATACTCGTTTTACCTGGAGGAGTTGTTGCATATGATGATGGAATAGCTATAGATGGATTAAATGAGCCATGGGAAAATGGTTTTATCTCTGTTATGTTTTCTCCAACTGAGGCTGCCGTCGAAACACTAACTACGGTAAAACTCTTCATCTGGTCAAATCCTGATACATTCATACTTCATTTAAATCCCGATGATGGGACCGGAAAACCAGACTATGAAACAGACCTGATTACTCCTATCGAGGCTGTAGCTCCTGATAGTGGTGAATGGTTTGATGTAGATATAGTTGCAAAGGATGTATTTGTACCTGTTGAAGACTTTCATGTTCGTATAGAATTCCCACTACATGTTAGCCCTTATATAGGTGCTGATAAAATGTGTGATTGCGACCGCAGTTGGTTGAACTATGATGGATGGTGGTGGGCTCATCCCTCAGATTGGGGAGTTGGTGACATTCTTATCCGTGCAATAATGCCAGGATATGGTATTGGTGTAGAGGAAGGTAGAACAATAGTATACAGACTATCACAGAACCGTCCTAATCCCATGCTAAAAGCCACTACGATCGAGTTTGCAATTCCAAAGAAAGAGTATGTAAACCTTACAGTATATAACGTAGCAGGTCAGAGGGTTAAGACACTTATTGATAATGAGATTTCACCAGGGTCATACACAGCAAACTGGAATGGCAGAGATGAGAATGGGAGACGTTTGTCAGCGGGTGTTTACTTCTACAGGATAGAAACAGGAAACTATATTTCTACACGAAAACTTGTCCTCCTGAGATAGAGACTGGGTCAGAGGGGGGGTGGCGAAATCCACCCCCCTTTGGTTATAATTGAAAACGCGTCATATAACTTATTTCCCTTGATTAATAATATCTATATAATCTACTTTTATCACTGTCTAATCTGCACATCAGCAGACAGTTACACTTAAATCCTTTTGTGGTTATAAAACATTTGACATAACTGTAAAAATATGGTATAATTATTGGACTTTACACAAAACTAAAAGATGAGATTGCCACGTCCCCCATTTCTGTGGGACTCGCAATGACACACTCATTTCGGTCATTGCGAGGAGTCCGTAGCTCTTCTTAACGGACGACGAAGCAATCTTATATCAGGGATTGGTATAAAGGAACGGTATTTCTTCGTCCCCAATTTAAAAACTATAATTAACAATCAAAACAAGGCTAAAATATGCTGCAAAGGTTTATGCCCATCATATCATTCCTCTTTATCTCATCTATAGCCTTTAGTGGACAAAAAGAACCACCCCCTCAATGGAAATGGGGGGAAGGGCAACCTGTAATGGTCTTTTTTGAAGAAAAGGATGTTAATCTCCTTGATAACCTTGAAATAGGATTGGAATGGATGGATAAGCAAAGTGGACTTGCCTTTTTAAGAGGAGAAAAAATTTCTCTTCTTATAGAATCTGGACTTTCATATCAACTAATCACAAGAAACGATGCCTGGAGAATTCTCCATACAGGAAAGAGACAGGATTATCCCAATATAGTCTGGTTCGATTACCCATCCTATAGTTCTATCGGAGAAAATATAACAGTATCCATTCATTTTACAGCACAAGTTCCACCTGGAGAAGATGAAATTGGGATAATAATCTACCGAAGGACTACAGAAGGCAACTGGAATTTCGAATTTATAACCTCACAGGATATAGAAATTTCATGTCCTATTATAGATACGAGTGTGAGTTTCTCTTACTCTCTTCCTGATTCATTTTTCTATGTCTATGAATACTGGATTGGAGTGGGTTACGGTGATTACTGGACATGGTTTTCTTATTATATAAATATGCCACCTGAGCAGGTCCATCAGAAGGTAGCAATGTTAGTTGACGAGGATGTTTATGATAATATTGAATCAGATCTTATGCAGTATAAAACTGATGTTGAATCAAATTTCGATGCTGAAATTCATACATATATCATATCTCCTGATGTCACACCTGAATCCATTCGAATATACCTGCAGAACCTATATAATAACGACAGCATTACAGGGGCAATACTTACTGGACTTATACCTTACGCAATGTGGGAACCTGTATGGAGTGAACCACCATTCCCTATTCCCTACTTCTACGAAGACCTGGATGGTGAGTTTATAGATAGTGAAGGTAATGGATATTATGATTACCATGAATGGGGAGAAAATTTAGAACCAGAGATCTGGGTTTTCTGGATGAGACCACCTCAGGACAATCCCATTGCCCTTTCTGATTTTCTTCAAAAATGCCACTCATATTACGAACTCAACCTCCATGTACCCATGCAAGCGTTTGAGTGTATCAATTATGATTGGAGAGGTGCAGCAAAGCCATTATACATAAATCTATCCCATATGTATGGTGATGCAGTTGATACAATAGGCGGTGATGAATGGAGGGTAAGTGGAGATGAGTATCTCGACTATCTCTCTACATATGGTTCAGAGATTACCCATATCTGGTGCCATTCAGGAAGTGACGTTCACTGTTTCGACATATCTCCATGGGTTTACTGGCACAACATTAAGGATATTCAACCAGGCTCCTGGTTTTATCTCCTGTGGGCGTGTCATGGTGCAAACTTTGAAGACCATCCATCTCATAATCTTGCTATCAATTACTGTATGGGTGAATCCTCGGGACTTGCCTCACTTGGTGTAGTGAGGAGTATAGGAACAGGAAATGCACAGGAGACTTTCTTTAACTCCCTTACATATGGAAAATCCCTTGGAGAGGCATACTTTGACTATATGTGCTACAACTATGATACGACCTGGGTGAGGATATGGTTCGGCGATGATATTGCGCCTAACTTCTTTGTATGGGACTTCTGCTTTATAGGTAATCCCTTTGTAACTTTCCCGGGTAGCCTCGAAGGTCCCCCCTCTCCACCAAAAGACCTTACAGCATCTCCTGGATATATGGAAATAGACCTCTTTTGGACGGTAAATTATGAAGCTGATATTGCAGGATATAATATCTATCGTGGAGATGTATCTGGAGGACCATACGAGAGATTGAATACATCTCTCATTTTGAGTACAACTTATAGTGATACATCTCTTGAAGGTGCCTGGTATTATTATGTTGTAACCGCAGTTGATACACAGGACTTAGAAAGTAATTACTCCCTTGAGATATCTGCATGTCCCATATCTCTTGACCAGGGAATACTTGTGGTCGATGAAACGAGAAATGGAACAGGCGCACCAGGGAGTCCCAATGATGCACAAGTTGATAACTTTTATAGGACTATACTATCGGGGTATGATTTTACGGAATGGGATGTAGATTCACTTGGTAAGCCATCCATATATGATCTTGGTCTCTATTCTCCTATAATATGGCATGGAGATGATTATGCATCCATACAAATTTCCTCGGTAATTCCTGATATTAAGGATTATCTTAGCGTAGGAGGTAGGTTATGGCTTTGTGGGTGGAAGCCAATTATGTCGATTATGGGGTATGGGTTCTATCCGTTCACATTCAGTGAAGGCGATTTCCCATACGATTATTTAAAACTTTCGAATGCAAACGAATCTACATCGAACGACTTCTCTTCTGCAGATGGATTTCTTGGTTACCCCAATATATCCGTTGATTTTTCAAAAATCCCTTCTTCCTGGGATGGTAAGATGAAATACATAGATATATTTACACCCTATAATTCAGAACCTATTTATTCCTTTAACTCTGCCTCAGGTGATACATCCTTTCAGGATAAACCCTGTGCCATAAGAAACCTAAGTGGTTCATACAATATTGTATTCTTTGGTTTTCCATTATACTTTATGAAAGAAGATGATGCTGCACTGCTTGCCCAGAAGGTATTAAGTGATCTGGAATTTGGAATAGAGGAGACATGTTCATCACCTGAAATATTCGCTCTATACCAGAACTATCCAAACCCATTCAAAGAAAAGACGGTTATCAGTTATCAGTTATCCGTTATCGGTAAAAACCACAAACCGATTACTTTAAAAATCTACGACCTTGTTGGTCGTCTCATACGTACCTTTAATCTGTGTAATCCTTGCATTACCAGCAGGCAGTCAGGTAAATCTGTGCAATCTGTGTTATGGGATGGAAGGGATGACAAAGGAAATAAACTTGTTCCTGGAATCTATTTTGTAAAATTATATTCTGAGGGATTTACCAACACAAAAAAGTTAGTCATCATTAGATAGTTCAAATCTCCAAGAAACTGTAAAAGTTAGTAAGATTATGGCGTGCAAGGTATGAATTACTTATATGAAAGATAAACTGTTCAAAAAATATAATATCCGTGAAGACGGAAATAAGATAATAATCGGTCATGCAAGGTTTAGTCTCATAACTCCATATCTTGTTCGACTGGAATACAGTGAAGATAAGAAATTTGAAGATAGACCAACAATCCGTGCAATTAATCTTTCTAAGCCTATAAAAATAAGGACATTAGGGTATGAAAACAACTGGGTTATATTAGAAGGAGAATATGTTAAAATAAAATACCTCCCAGGTGATGCCCAATTTTCAGCAGAAAACCTAATCGTCTCATGGAATGTAGGGAGTATGCAGGATGAGTGGAAACCCGGAGATGATGATTTCAATAACCTTGGTGGCATGTTTACAAGTCTGGATCATGTTGATAGAGGTATAATTGCTAATGGGGTTCATCCTGCAGGCTTGAATAATGAAGATAGATTGGGTGAATTTAATCTCTGGCCCACGTGGAAAAATTCTAAACTATCTATCGCCAAAAAGCAGGGAATAGATTTTTCAGAAACACAATTTTCACTTGAGTATATCATAAAATATAATTTTAAAGAACTCCCTAAGAAGATAAAAAAAGATATAAAAAATCGTCTAAGCTTTCCTCCCGGGTTTCTAAGCAAGGCAGGTTATTTTATCTTAAATGAATCTCAATCAGCAATTTACGATCCCGATACTCAGTGGATTGACTCACCTCCTTCAGGAAATTACCAGAACTGGTATTTTTTTGCCTATGGTAAGAATTATTTCCTTGGTATTAAAAACTTTGTTTCTCTTTGCGGCAGAATTCCTCTTATACCACGATGGGCATTTGGCAGTTGGTATTCAATTTGGAAGAACTTACGAGATTCTGACTATAAAGAGTTGATTGAACAGTACCACAAAAATAAACTACCTCTTGATGTCCTTGTTGTTGACATGGATTGGCACATCAATGGTTGGGATGGCTGGGATTGGAATAAAAAAAATTTTCCAGAACCCGAGGAATTCATAAGCTGGCTTCATAATCAGAATCTAAAGATCACACTTAACCTTCATTGTGAAAGTATACCAAATAATGACAGCCATTTTACTCCTTTCTGTAAAGAAATTGGAATTGACCCCAATAAATGTAAAAAATCTTCTTACATATTTGATTTTACAAAGAGAAAGATAGCTGATGCATTTTTTAAAACTATGCCTGAGCCTGATGAAAAAATGGGAGTTGATTTCTGGTGGCTTGATATCTGGCAAAATAGAACAGAAACAGTAAAAGTTAACGAAGTTCTATGGACAAACCATCTCTTTCATACCCATATGGAAAGAGATTTGAAGAAGAGAGGTCTCATTTTAAGCCGTTATGGTGGAATAGGTTCTCACCGCTATCCTGCGCTTTTTTCAGGTGATACTGCATCTCAATGGGAGGTTCTCGAGCATGAAATCGACACAAGTGTTAGGTGTGGAAATGTAGGTATAAGCTATCTATCCCATGACCTTGGAGGTTTTAAAGGCGCTGTTGAGGAAGATTTTGCCTTAATCGATCCTGAGTTATATATTCGCTGGATGCAGTTTGGTGCTTTAAACCCTATAATGCGTATACACAGTCATCATGGGATTAGAGAACCATGGAACTATGGTAAAAAGGTATTAGAAATCGTTCGTAAGTCATATCAGTTGCATATTAGTTTGGTTCCATATTTTTATCATCTCTCAAAGACTACTTACGATGAAGGCATTCCGATCATTGGACCACTTTACCTATATTATCCTGATGATGAAAAGGCATATAATTACCCTTTAGAGTATTTTATTGGAGGAAAAATTTTAGTGGCACCAGTCTGCAGACCTGGAAATATAAGGTCTATCTATCTACCCAAAGGTCAGTTTTTCTCTCTTGCTGACTATAAAATTTATGATGGTCCAAAAAATTTAGATATGTACGTTCCACTTGATAAGATTCCTATATTCATTAAGACTGGGTCTATTATCCCACGCCAAAAATTTATAGAAAGGGTTGGTTTTTCAGTTCCAGATCCTCTTGTTCTTGATATCTATCCGGGTGCAAACGACCAGATAGACCTGTATGAGGATGATGGTGAGAGTCTTGAGTATTGCTCGGGAAAGTTTTCTCGTCTGCCAATAATCTTAAAAAATAAAGACAACAAAATCACCTTATCTGTTAAATCCATCAAAGGTACATACCGAAATATGCCTGCTTATCGTTCTTTTGAAATCTGGCTAAACTTTATAGAGAAACCAATAAATATAAGGCTAAACAATCAGGATATCAAGGAGGTTGATAATTTAACAACATCTATATCAGGTTATAAATACTTTGAAGAATTGAAACACCTCGAGATAAAGGTAAAAAGCAGACCTATTTCTAAACCATGGAAGATTGAAGTTGAAAATTGATATGAGAGAAACCACAAAGGCTTTCTCACCCTTCGCTTTGCGAAAAGTGCTCTCCCTGCCCCGCCAAAGGCGGGGTGTGGTTAAATTTTTGACAATAATAAAACCAAACAAGGAGGGACACAATGAATAAATTAGCACTCTTATTATCACTGCTCCTTATTGTAGGCATTGTAAAGGTAGATGCCTTTGATGAAATAACTCCAGGAATAAGTAAAGAGGTAAGGGAAACTAAATTAGGTATTTTTGAGGAACGAACTATCTATATTCCAGAAATATCAGATGAATTAGAATCCATTTCATCCATACCACTAACACCCACACATTATCTCTATAAGGACGACCCTGAGACCACAGTGGTCTGGGTGGATAGAGCTCACCTGAATGCCATTGCAGAATATTCAGCAATCTCTGGTGAAGGTATGCATATCTTCACCAACTGGCAGTTAAATAACGAAAGACTAAGTTTCTATTTCTCAGCTGGAACTAATGTCCCCATATGGACATATAATGCTCCTGAAGAGTTCGTTCTTGAGATCGGTGAATCATGGAATGCATCTGTTCTCGCAGCCGGTGATGGCAATATTGGATACAGATGGTCACGTCTCTCATCTTCACCTGTGTGGGAGTATGATTTCGGAGAAGAAATGAGGGCAGCATCTGTATCTCATGATGGTTCAAAGGTTGTATTTCTTACTCTTGCTGCATCCGGAGGACATATCTATACGCTTTCTGCAGAGACAGGTGAGGTTCTCTGGACCTATGACTGGCCTGATAGACCATCACAAAGTCTTGCCCTTTCAGAGGATGGTTCTGTAGCAGCAGTACTGACATATGACTCCTGTCATGTATTCGATGAATTTGGACAGCGAGGTCATGCACTCTGGGTTCGGGGAGCTCAATGGCCATCTCAGGTTGCTCTATCTGGCGATGGAAATCTTCTTGTCTTTGGAGACTATCACCAAAATCTTAGACTTTATGAATGGGGTGGTACAAACTATGACCTGAAATGGACAGCCCAACTTGGTACATCTGGCTATTATGACTGGGTTACTGCTGTTGCCATATCAAGAGATGGTTCAACTATCCTTGCGGGCACAATGGATTTTAATTATCGTAATAACTGTGTTGCCTGTTATGACACATCTTCAAATGTTCCACGATGGACATGTCATAGGTACGGCTATGGCATAAAGTCAGTTGCCCTATCTGCAGACGGTAGAATGGGGATTGCTGGATGCGAGGGAGATGTGGATGTTGTGAATGGATATGGTGACGCTGTTTCTGTATTCGATATGTCAGATTCCATCCCAATACTCTCTATATCAGACTGTCAGGCTGCAGGAGGTGAAAGGGGTTCGATACTATCTGTTGCTATATCAGACTCTGGTGACTGGGCATGTGCATCAGGCAAAGCAGTAAGGTCATATGAATTTGGTAATGGAGGTGAGGTGTATTGCATTCATATAGGAGAGACAATATCAAGTGATGTAGGAGTTACGAGCATGAACTCACCACCTGATAAATTGATAAAAGACAGTACCTATACAGTAGAGATGACCTGTTTTAATTATGGAGAGAACTCTGCAACATTCTGGACATACTTCAATATAGATGATTCTCTTGGGGTATGTATCTATTACGATTCCTCAGAGGTAATAGACCTGTCTCCTGGCACTCCTCACACAGCCTATTTTGTAGATTTTACACCACACTCATATGGCTGGTATAGATTGACAACCTGGACAGCCCTTGACGATGATGGCTATGCTGGCGATGACACACTTTCGATTGCTGCCTGGTGCAGGCATGATGCTGCCTGTGATTGTATAAATAACCCATTTTATGAGGTAACAGTCCACCAAACCACTCCTGTCGTGGCAACGATAAAAAACAATGGGACCTATGAGGATTCAATAATAGCAATCGCCACTATCTTCGATTATAATGAAGTTTTGGTATATTCAGACACCCTTGAAACCCTACTTTCGCCTGATGAATCCATTCAGTTACATTTCTCTGATTGGACTCCAGAGGATGTCTGGGAATATTCAATTTATGTAAATGCTTATACCGGTGAAGATTATGACTCCCTGAATAGTATCTGTTCAAAATCTATTTCATCTACATATGAGATAATATATGATGATGGCTTTCGAGATATGTGGTATTATGTTAGCTCTGAATATAATGACAATAAGTTTGCAGTGAGATTTACTCCAGTTATAGATACACCCATGACACTTGCCAGTGCAAGGGTTTATGTTTCTCACAGTAATCTATTTGCTATATCCGTAAACAGTGATTCGAGTGGACTTCCAGGTCGTATTGAACTCGGTCCAGATACTATTGCCTCTCATGCTGCTCCAGCTTGGGTAGAAAAGGTATACTCACATCCACTTTATACAACAGAAGATTTTTGGGTTGTCTTCCACTGGCTTTCGAATTCACCAGACCATCCCTGGGTAGGTGCAGATTATGATTACCCTTGTGATGAGAGATCCTGGTGGTATTCATCTGCAAAGACCACACTCTGCCAGGTTGGATACGAAAAAAACGACGAACTTCTCGTGAGCAAGAAGCAAAAATTCAACGAGAAAGATGGCTGGACAAACGTGGACTATGCTGACTGGATGATACGAGCCCTTGTTATTCCAACAGGTGCAGAACCAGACATCTTTGTATATCCTGATTCGCTATATTTTGAGATTCAAGGGGGTAAAGATAAAAACATAAAGCATATTGGGTCCTCTCCACAATACGTAAAAGAAGCAAAGAGAGTTGTGGATATGAAAATAGAGGTAAGTCCTGTAAAATGTATACAAATTCCAGTACAGGATACCTATCATCCAATCCCACCAACCTCTGAGCCGGAGACTTTATATTATGATGATGGCAGCTTTGAAAATAGTATAGGGCTGACAAGCTCAGGTGGGTTTACCCCAGATGATAGTGAGACCTATGGTTTTGCAACTAAGTTTTCCCATACTCCTACAAATCTTTATAGTACGATGCTCTATTTTCCTGAGTTCGCAGGTTCTTCCTTCAGGTTGTATGTCTGGGATGATAATGGAGGAGTACCCAATTCTGGCGGGACACCAATATGGGTTGATATGGAAGTGGTGGCTCCAACACCAAACGAATGGTTTTCTCTTTCTCTGGACACAATCCCTGTGCCAAACCCATTCTGGATTGGAGTAATATATAATATTATCGGTTCAACTGGTTCCCCTGATTGGCGAATAGGTTATGACGAGAATACTGTAGATACTCATACATTTGGGAATCTTAGTGGTGAACCAGGGGACTGGACCTCGATGTCTGACTATGGATATGGATATGCATTTGGAGTAAGGGCTGTTATTGGTGGAGTCGGAATAATTCATGATACCTCCTTTATGTGGGTAAAAAATATTGAGAGCGGGATATTGTCAGTTACAGACATAACATGGAATGAATCATGGATAAAGGAAGTGACTCCCGAGTCCTTTAATGTCCCTCAGGGAGATTCTGTTCAGGTCACTGTAATTGCTTCAAATGAAGGTCTTACTGGTGGTGTCTACTATGATACCCTACAAATAATGTCCAATGACCCTGATGAACCTGTATATAATGAGCCCTGTATCCTTGTTATTCTTGAGACCGGTATTGAAGAAATACCGAAAAGGTTTGAGGTTTTTCCAGCATATCCCAGTCCTATGAGGTCCAAGGTCAATATTGCATACTCCTTGCCTGATAATATAAAAGCCAATCTCAAAATATATGATATATCAGGTAGACTAATAAGAACATTCGAAAACATAACTAATGAACATTCACCAATCACCTGGCACGGAAGGGATAAATACAAACGAACGGTTCCAGCTGGAATATATTTCTGCTTACTCTCTACTGATAAGTCTCAAGTCACCCGAAAGATAGTAAAAATCAAATAGAATGGGATAACCGCTCTTAATTGGAGTATTAAAAAGAATAGGTGTGGGACAAAGGTGCGGGGCAGTGAGTAAATTTAATTCTCTGTGGTTCCCCTGTTAAATAAAATACCAGAGATGATTACTTGTACTTAATATTAGAACTATTTAACAGGGTGAATCTGTGGTTAGATTTTTGACAATACGAAAAAATTATCAGGGAGGATATGA
>JAUWGP010000023.1 GCA_030606335.1 Caldifarciminota bacterium | reverse complement strand
TTTGAATCCCTCGAAGTCGTATTCCCTGTAAAGGGTATCTACGACAGTATCCCCGGGTGCTGGTGTGGACATAGCGTTATAGAAAGGATCAGGAATTGTTTCGGAATAATTGTCCCAGACAATGACCACCTTTTTATTGCCAGGCGTAACAGTAACATTTGGTGCGGGTGGAGGTGAAGGAAATGCCCAATCGTTATCATACATCACCTGTGCAACATCTCCCTGGGCTTTAAGAAAATTTAACCCTCCATAATCACCATTTGAGAACATAACAGCAGTGAGAAAGGTGTCTACCTCGCCAGGAGCGAGCTCAAACGGTCCGGAACCCATGACCATTCTCTTATCCTGAGGTGCTAAATCAGGAACACTGCCAAATGGACTGTAGTTACCTGTTACTATGTCATATCCGGCAAGCATCATGTATCTCTTCCGCTCATCATCAGCATCAACCTGTCTGGTACACTTATTGTATGATGTAAGCGGGAGTCTCTCGCCTTCATGTATTACAGTGTCAATCAAAAGGTTTCCCATACCATCGTATCCCTGTAGAACCACGTCGAAGTCTGCCTTTGGACCCTGCAGAAATTTAATACCAACATAGTAGGGGGGTGAACTGCTCCAACCTATTTCCTGACCAGGTGTCATGGTCCACCCGAGTGATCTTCCTACATCTAAACCCAGGAGGTCATTATCTGCATCTCCGACATCCATATCTGAGGCATGGCCAACATACATATGTCTGATTGTGTCATCGATTACATTCTCGAACACACGGAGTAAGAAGATGATATTTTTATTTATCTCTGTGTTCCATACAAATGCGGTCTGTTTCACGTGTAGTCCGAGATGATAGGTGGGAAATGGTGCCCGCTCGTGATGGATAGAATCCATCATATCATGGAACTCACACCAGACCTCGAGGTCTGCCCATCGGTCAGCAACTCCGAACACTGAAGAAATTGCATTTCCTGCACTGTCTCTAACAGGCCATTCCTCCATATCCTCTGCACTTGTAGAGAAGAAAAGTCTGTACTCAGGATGTGACTGAGGATCCAACCACTGGTCCCACATGGTTTGTGAATCAACAGGACCAGGACAGTAGTCATATCCAGCACCAACAGTGTTGTATCCGGAGCTTACAAGAGGCATACCTATAAGAGTATCTGGTAGAGGACCGCCCGGGAATAAATATGTGTGTGCCAAACTATCGTCTCCATTATCGTACTCCTTCTCATCAAAACCAGCTATCCATATTCCAGCACCATATATATATGGTTCCCCGGAACCCTTGGGAAAGTAACATCCTGCTGTACGGGCTGGATTTTGTCCGTAGTCACCCCAGTTGGTTATCCAACATTCCACATTATTAACATCCATCATCTCTTTATTATACATCCTGTAGCCTGAGCCATTATCTGATGTCTTACCGAAAGCCAACTGAAATGAGAGCAGAATGACTACCGCCATTATAAATGTATTAATCCTGCGCATATGTGCCTCCTTCTAAAATTTGAGAGAGATACCGAAGTTTATGTGCCGTGGGTTGATAATCATATTTGGGTCATCAATATAATCTGTGGCAGCTCTCCTGTATGATTCGTACCATTCGTCCATATCTATGAATTCGTCATTATCTAAGTCCCTTCTCTTATCGGCACTTCCATCTATAAGTACTCCAACTGGTACTTCACCCTCTTCCCGATATGCTGAGGGGAAGGTCTGATCAAGATATGTAAACCTATCAAGGACATAGTTATTTTCATCTGGCAGACCTGTGTTAGGAAATACACAATCCACACCTCTGAGATTCAGAAGATTGGTAATTGCCAGGAAGAGCGACATATCAATACCATATATCGTGAAGTCCTTGGTCAGGTTCATATCGAGTTCCCATCTTGAGGGCATACGCTCCGCATTAACAACCCCAAGTAGTCTTCCTACATCGGTTCTTCTGGTATAGGGTGACCCACTTGAGAAGTTTGCAAGCATGTTGATACCAAAACCCCCAAAAGGCCTTAAGTTTCCAAGAACTGGACCCTCACCTACAGGTATATAATAATCGATATTCAGGGTCATGCTGTGGCGGATGTCAAACTCCAGGGGATAATCTGTCCTTGGAAGCACATACGGTCTTCCTGTATAGGGGTCTACTGGAACATTTGCTATATAGTCATAGTATGCCTCTCTGTCATAGGAACCGGTACCCCGTGCCTCCTGTAGAGTATAAGAAAACTGGGTTGATAGTCCTTTAGTAGCTCTCATACGCAGAGTAAATTCAACTCCCTTGGCATTTCCATAGTCCTGGGTCACATAACTTGTATATGGGTTAGGGGTAGCGGGTATAAATCTTGAAGTAACCAGATTATAAAGGTCCTTGTAGAAGGTTGTCACATATATAGCAGCATTATCCGCAACCTGGTGAGAGACACCTATCTCGTACTGGATTGTTTTCTCTGACTCAAGGTTTGGATTTCCTATAAGACCCCATCCTCCCCTTTTCCTTATGAATGGATTATTTGCTCCATCATACAATCTTATAAGAATGGGCATCTGGAAGAAATGTCCGTATGCGAGATGGAATGCAGTTCTTTCTGTTACAGGGAAGGACAGACCAAACCTTGGGGATACCTGCCATTTTTCGCCGGCGGCTGTAGTATCCCAGTTTCCCAAAGAATCTCTGGGTACTGCAGGGTCCCTGAATGAATAGTAACTTGGGTCAAAGTAATCAACCCTTAAGCCCAGATTCACCACAAATCCTGGATACTCCATCTTATCCTGGATATAAAAGGCGCCCTCAAGAGGTTCTACCGGGTTTATACCTAACTTTTCATAACCTGGACCATAGAGGTCCCAGTAGAGTGCATTCGTTATATCATTATCACAAGTTGCCAGTTCAGGCGCCACCCATTCTATCGTACCGGTATCACCGGGCCATCTCGGTTGAATGATGTATTGTATGGAATCGTCATTATACACTCTCCAAATGGTATCACCGACGCTAAAAGTAACCGAGCTTATCGTGTGTATGTACTGGGCGCTTTCACGAATTACGTTATTCTTTCTAAGTTCTGCTCCTGCCTTTATCTGGTGATGGGGACCAAGCTGAGAGGTTATGTCAAATCTACCACCATAGTAACTGAATTCTCTCATTGACCACCAACCATGAGAGCCAAATTGAAAACCAGCACCAGGTACGCCATAAGGATAGTAGTAAGTACTATCATCCTTATTAAACGCATCGAATCCTGCTCTTAAGGCGTCGGGTCCCTGACTTTCTCCATATGTCCACCAGTCTCTCATCTTGACATCCTCCCACCAGTTCCTATCCTCTTCTACCTGTAGATCTCTGTGTGCGACAGGAATATTTTTTGTGTAGAATCTACCAAACTGGATTTTGTAAAAGGTTGTGGGAGAGATGGTATGGGTTAGGGCTCCCTGAATTTGGTAGGATTTTCTAAAGTTGGCGCGTCTGAAATACGGTGGCTTGTATCTATCAGATTGTTCATCCCTACCCTGTGTCATATCTGTCATACCTGGGAGTCCTGCATAGGTTCCATAGTTACCACCCTGGGCCCTTGAAAGAAAGGCTGAGAAGAATGTCTTAATGCCTGGGGTAATTTTATATGATATCTTCCCCTGAACTGAGTAGAACTCATTATCGGAGTTAGTTAAAGATGCCTCTTTATCGCTTATAGGGAAATATCTGGTAAGATGATCTCTGTTGTTCACCTCTCCTGAGAAGAAGTAAGACATATTCCTTAACATTGGAACAGGACCACCCAGGCCCACCTCAAACCTGTGTCTACCCTCGTTGAGGTAGCTGTCTTTTCCAAACATGGCGTCTGTAGTATATCTTACCATTCCCTCAAGATTTGTTCCGCCCTCTTTGGTTATTACATTGACAACTCCAGACATTGCCTGTCCGAATTCTGCATTGAATCCACCAGTGGTTACCGAAATTTCTTCTATTGCATTCAGATTTATGTCTATTGAGGCTCCTGCCCTTGCAGTCAATCTGTCCGTAGCTGGCATGCCATCCACCATGAATGCAATTTCGTCTCCCCTTCCACCTCTTATGTGTATACCATCTGTTACGCCGCTAACGCCTCCAGTCGTTTGTACTACACCTGCCTGTTGTTCAACAACTGATTGATAGGTCTGGACAGGCTGGCGAGCAATATCCTCTGATGTAGTTATGTGTATGGTGGCTGTAGCATCAGGTATTACAAGAGGTCTTTCAGCAGTTACTGTTACACCCTCAACCTCTATTATAGTGGGACGAAGTTCGAAGTTAAGGGTCGTAGTTAATCCTGCACTTACTCGCGCATTCTCAATCGTGACATGGTCATATCCCATCATAGTGGTGCGCACTGTCCATTCTCCCACAGGCACATTTATAATAAAGTAATAACCATCAGGATCAGAAGCCGCTCCCATTGTAGTGCCTTGTATAAAGATGTTTGCACCAGGAAGTGGTTCACCGGTTTGAATATCTATAATCCTGCCTGATATCTTACTTGAGACCTGTGCAGAGAGTGAAAATGCAAGGAGGGGGAGTAGAACCATTACTACAAAAATCTTGCGCATAGCAACCTCCTTTTTTCTGTCTCTTTTCCTATGGAACTTATGAAAATCAATGAAAAGTTAACGGGTCCATAGGAAACGGTAAACAGATTTGATAAATTCCAAGTTCCAGGTACCCTATTGAAGAAATCAGTCAATGTATAAGGGGGTGAACTTGATGAGAATTAATGATAACAAAATCCATACAGGGCTTAGAAATTGGGATTTAATCAGGGGGCAGTTACTAATTTAACTGCCCCCTATAAAAAGCTCTTACTTCATTACAGTGAATTTCCTTGTTCCGGAGAAGCTACCCGTGTCCATCTTCAAGAAGTAAACACCTGATGACAGATTCTCTGTTTCAATAGTGAGGTAGTGTGTGCCAGCATTGAGGTTCTCGTCAGCAAGGTTGCTTACAAGTGAACCTGTTACATCGTATAACTTCACAGATACGTGTTCGCTCTTCGATATGGTGAAGTTGATGGTAGTAGGTCTTGAAATTGGATTCGGGCTGACCATGGGAAGGTCGTATACAAACTCTACTGGTTCCTCTTCCACTCCAACACCAAACCAGGTTGTTATGTTTTCAATAAATGTATCCTGATTATCTGTACAGGTTATCGCATGGAATGGGAAGTAGAGGAATACAACCTTGAATCCCTTTGCTGACTCATACATGTATCCAAGGATGTTACCCTCACCATCAAAGAACAGAGGTACACAACCATCATCAAGGAGTGTGAATATACCAACCCAGGCGCTCTGCATAATAGCCGCCAAGTCAACGGTTAACTCTTCATCCATAAGCAGCGTGACGGCTTGTGTGTTATCGACGAATATTGGGAATTCAGAATCAAAAATGTAATCGTCTGTTCCCTCGAAAGCCATTAGATAATCTCTTAAGGGATGTGGTGATGGAGGTGCAACCCAGTCACCATAACCGAGATCGTAACCGCCACCAGGAATATCCTGTCCACCGAGGAAGATACATCCACCAGCATCCATGAAGTCCCTGAACTCCTGAGAGTAAGACCAACCAACATCATCAGCAGCAAAGGTGAGACCTGAGAAGGAAAGCCAGGTAATAGCCCTTCCACCGTCACCTGTGGTATAGAAGCCTGTTACCGTGTTATCTGCAACGCCGCCTTCAGCCTCCCACCATAGATCCCAGGGTAGGCCTTCAAATGCATTATGTATACCCATAACACCAAGTGCCTCATCTCCCTCCATATAGAGGAGACCGTTATCGCCGAAACCTGCACCTACCCGATATGAGAATTCGGGTGTGTCACCATCAGCACCTTCGTTGTCAACGCCTTCGAGCCAGTAGTTGACTGTAGAACCAGGTGCCTGACCAGGTATTTCAGCATGCCACCAGGCATATTCAAAGCTTGGAGTTGAGGTATCTACAGAATCCTGAATTGGAGTGATATCCAGGGTTTCAGCCTTAGCCTCCACATAGTAGCGCAGTGTCAATGTAGCAATTCCAGCAGCTCCAGGACCAAAGTCCTCTGTGTAGATATCTACTCTTCTATTACCTGTATCATATGTTCCTAAAAGCTCCTCTGCCTCGATAACTGGACCTATATTCTCATATACCTTCACGAGTGCCCTTACCCAGTAGAGGTGCCATGAGGAATACCATCCAGGACCGTTCGCTGCTGGTCCTGCACCACCCTGTTTATAACCTACTGCATGATATGGTGGATCGACACCTGCATCTATCCTCAATGAATGGCTTGCTGAGTCACGTATAACAGTTCCAGCCCAGAAGTAATCTGTTCCTATATCAGGGGTACCAGGGACATCGAGTGTATCCCACTGCCAATCTTCGCTAAATGGAAAGGCAAATTCTCCCGATGCCAAGATAGTTCCAATAGCACTTGGCCCAGGCGTGGATAAACTATCGTGATACTCACCATAGTCACCTAATGTTACTCCATCAGGAACGTCTGCAACAATTCCCCAGTAGGTATAAAGACCACTATCAGCATACATGTATTTGCAGAAGTGCACCTCGACGAGAGTACAGGCAGCAGGTGGTAAAAAGAATACACCAAGTGAATCATTATCATAGAGTCCACTTAAGTAATAGTTGCTTACACCGCCATCATACTGCAGGAGCCACCAGGCCCAATCCTTATCTACTGGCATAATTTTACTTGGCTCTCCAGGACTTGATGGTCCCAGGAAAACCTCAACTGGTTTTGCAAATACGCCACTCGCAATAGAACCAACGAGTAGTATTACGAGCAATATCTTTATGCCCTTCATCTTGTCCTCCCTTTTTATTCAAGGAGTTTAATAAGTCAAAAACAACCAGGTACCCGGGAACGATGAAAATAATTCAAGGCTTCCCGGATCTACACCTGACAATACCTGCATCACCTCCTTTCTATTTTAGGATATATTTCAAGGTGACAGTACTTAGAGGTAACCCCATCACCTTCAATTTAACCATATCTTGGGTAACCCTTGCATTATAAGGTTCCCTCCATCACCCCCTTTCTCGGCTTAAAAATTTATATAAACTATTGCTATTTCAGTAATTTAGGTGACTTTTTATTATTTCTTGACTGCCGTCAGTAAAGTAATGAATAACAATGAAATTATTGTATATTAATTATAGCACTTTTTTTGACATTTGTCAAGAAAAAAATGTCAACGGATTCAATAGAAAATTGTCAACGGATTAAGCGGATTAAACGGATTAAATAAATATCATCAGTTTTTATACTATTTTTCTTTTTCTAAAGAGGGCGTTACTATTTTAATGGATTTCATTATATCTCCCTGCTCTATATCCTTTACGATGTCCATGCCTTCTATTACCTCCCCAAAGGCGGTATAATTACCATCCAGGTGTGGTTGAGATGCAAGGCAGATGTAGAATTGAGAACCTGCAGAATTTGGGTCAGATGACCTTGCCATCGACAAGGTTCCCTCTTTATGGGGTCTATCGTTAAATTCTGCATCAATTGTATAACCAGGACCACCTGTACCATCCCCTCTGGGGTCCCCTCCCTGTACTACAAATGGAGGGTCCTTTATTACACGATGAAATGAGAGTGAGTCATAGAACCCCACATGAGTGAGATAAATGAAGCTCTTGACTGTATTTGGTGCATCATCAGGAAAGAACACTATTCTAAATTCACTATCATTCATCATTGTTACGACTGCGACCTCATTACCTGAGATTGTTGCTGTATCAAAGAATGCTGCTCTCTCCTCAAGGTCTATAACGGTCTTTCCCTGTGCCATCGTTGAACAGAGAATGATGGTTAGACCTATTAGATATAGTGTCTTCATATAACCTCCTGGTTTAATATTCGGTAGTGTGCAAAATCTAACCACAGAGAGCGGTTTGTGAAAAGCGAAGAGGGAAAAGCGAAGGTTGAGAAATACTCTATCCCTTCTCTCTCATCACTCATCTCTCTTCTCCTTCGTCCCCTCTGTGACCTCTCAATATAATAAATCTTTTTATTCCATCTTTTAAACTGCAGAGCATGTTCAACCTGTAGATGATTCTATATCTAACGGGGCAGGGAGAGCTCAGAGAATTTTTGAATTTTGATTTGTAATTTTAATATTTAATTTTTTATATTTAATATTACCTCTGTGACCTCTGTGGTTTTTCATATTCTTTCATATTATTTTTCACAGTATCAAATATAGGGGTCGGATTCCTGCCCGACGGCAGACGGGTATCCGACCCGTTTCTTTTGTGGGTTCGATAAATCGAACCCCTACATTTTCACTGTCATATTCTTTTACATACGGATCCTTCGGACATAATATTTTTCACTGCATCGATTTATTAATGTTACATGAATAATAGGCTATTATAAAACTTTTTTCTCTGTTTGTCAAGAAAAATTTCAAGTAAAATCATTTTTTTCTTGACAAATTGCAAAAATAATAGTAAAATGTATAATAGAAAACATTTAAATCAAACTTTAAATATTTTAAATAGTTACACAGGAATATAGGGGGAGTTATGAACATAAGAAAGGAAGATATTGTTAGAGACATAGCTTCAGAGACAGGCTTATCCATGATAGAAACAAAGATGGTGGTAAATGCATTTATGTCAAAGATAATTGAAGGGATAATGACAGGTAAGAGAATAGAACTCCGAGGGTTTGGTGTATTTACATCGAGGAAGAGGAAGGGAAGGGTGGCAAGAAACCCAAAAACTGGAGAAAAGGTTAAGGTTCCACCATATATTATGCCTGTATTTAAGCCTTCGAGGATTCTTAAAAAAACATTAAAAAAAGGTTAACAGGGCTATTTTTACAATGCTAAAGATATAAGGGTGTAACAGAATTCTTAAGGAATTGTGTGTATTTGGGATTATAAAATATTGGGGTTAATTTCAATTATAAGGGAGGTGATAATTTGCCTTGTGGTAAGAAGAGAAAATTGAGGAAGGTCAAGAAACATAAATTGAAGAAGAGAAGAAAATTAATGAGACATAAAAGCAGGTAATATACCCGTAGTTCAGCGGAATAGGGCACTCCGACATAATGTAGGAAAGACCACGCGTTCACATTCAATATTATTTATCGTCCCTATAGTTCAACGGATAGAACGTGGGTCTCCGGAACCTGAGATGAAGGTTCGATTCCTTCTAGGGGCATAGAAAATGGAAAAACCGAGCCAGGCATAAGTTTTTTGATTAGTTTTAAGAATTCTAATAAGGAGAATATATGAAATCGGTTATAGTCCTGGTTATTATTGCAGCTATTTCATGTTTTATGGGAATGTTGAGTAAAGGGCTTTTACTTATAGGAACAGGTGAATTACTCTTTGGCTTGCATCCTGATGCATATCTTAGATTTTCAAATACTTTTCTCCTCTTTTCAATTGCAATCGCACTTATTATAAAGCTACGAAGAGAGTAGGGCAATAAAAGACCAGGTTCTCTTTATAGAAATGCCCTCTGTGGGTTATTGTTTTTTAGGGTATGAATTTGAATCAAGATTGGACTACAGTGTTTTAATGTTGGCTGTAAGTGAGCTTGGGCTTTTTGTAATGATTTCATAACCATTTTTTGTAACAAGGATAAGGTCTTCAATCCTGACCCCACCGAAATCTGGTACATATATACCCGGTTCAACAGAGAATATCATACCCTCTTCAGCGACATAATTTGTTTTTGATGAAACTCCTGGCAGCTCATGTACATTCAGCCCGACGCCATGTCCGACGGCATGACCAAAATACTCACCATATTGATTTTCCTTTATATAATCTCTTGCGATAGTGTCTATCTTTTTTAGTTCTACACCTGGTTTAATAGACTCAATAGCACGTTTCTGCGCTTCATATACAATCCTGTATATCTTTTTCTCCTCTTCCCCTTCTTTTATTAGGAAGGTTCTTGTCATATCAGAGGCGTAACCGTTATAGTATACCCCCATGTCAATCAGAAGTATATTTTGACCCACTATATTCCTATTGGTTGGAATTGCATGGGGAAGGGCAGAGTTATCCCCGGACGCCACTATAACATCGAATGCCTGCTTTTCCCCCCCATATATCTTGATGAGATATTCTATCTCTGCAGCTATATCTTTCTCTTTAGAGTAAGGTGTTACCCTCTTTATGCTCTCTTGTAGAACTTTATCACCTATCGCACATGCCTTCTTTATAAGTTTTATCTCTTTTTTATCCTTTTTCATTCTGAGTTCCTCTATGATGTTCGATATTGGGGTAAGGGTTTTATTAGGAAGGGAACTTTTTAGTTTTTCATAATGGACATATTTTATATTTTCTTTTTCAAAACCTATCCTTTTTTCTTTGAGACTGGATAACATAGAGATGAGTTCTTTATAAAGACCATCCTTAACTATTACTACTTCAGCATCTCTTACCTCCCTCTTGCTTGACTCTTCGTATCTGAAGTCTGTTAGAAGCTTTGCTTCTTGTTTTGTTATAAGCAGAATAGCATAGTCTCCCCTGTAGCCTGTCAGGTATCTGATATTGATAAGGTTGGTTACGATTAAAGTTTGTACATCTATCCTATCTCGTATGATATCTATTCTACCCATAGAAAATACAAGTAATCGGCAACCAGGTCATCAGTCATCGGTTTAAAAATACGGGAAAGAACAAACTGTATTGAAATGACCAAATTCCGATATCTAATAAATGTAAAATGATGGTAATCAGTGACCAGAAATCGTTAACAGATAAGCGCCTAATGTACAGATTACCGATAACTAATTACATATCGGGGGAGCCGGGTTCGAACCGGCGGCCTCCTGGTCCCAAACCAGGCGCGCTACCAAACTGCGCCACCCCCCGAAACGCTGATTTACGCTGATACAGACTAATTATTTTAGACGCAGATTTTCGCATATTTATGCTGATTACAGATTTTAGATTTCAGATTGGAGTCAGAATCGTAGTGTCAGGAGTTACCTCCTGACACAGCTGTGTCGCCATCGGGAGGTAACTCCCGACGGCACAAACGTCTTGTCTGCGAGCATCTGCGTTCTGGTAATTATAACATAAAAAATTGAAAAAATCAAGAAAATTTTACTCACCGATTGTATCTTTAATAATATTTGATATATTTCTCGTAGTTTTTTCAATAGAGAAGAGATTTTTTACCCTTTCTCTACCTGCCTTGCCCATTGACTTCATTAGATTTCTGTCTTTTATGAGGTTAGTCAAGGCATGAGAGATTGCATTTGCATCTTTTGGGGGGACAAGAAGTCCTGTCTTACCGTCTAATATTATCTCTGGTATTGCGCCTATATTCGTGGCTACAACGGGTTTATTTAAAAGACCTGCTTCAATAAGAACTCTACCAAAGGGTTCAGGATGTATGGGAGTATGAACGACTATATCCAGCTTTTCCATCAAATCAAGCGGAGATTGAACCCATCCTGTAAATTCTATAGATTTTAATAACCCAAGCTCTTCTGACATATCCTGAAGGTATCTTTTATAATCATCATCTCCGAATATAGCATCACCTATAACCCAGAATTTGAATCTTTTAGTGTGTTGCCTGCTCAAGAGACCTGCAGCCTTTATAAAATACTCCACACCTTTCCATTTTGCTAACTGACCTATCGTGCCAATGTTTATCGTATCACCCATTCTTCTATTGTCTCGCTTATTATCTACGGCTATTCCATTGTAGACAACATATACTTCTTTGCTATATCTTATGTTCTTTTTAACTGCTTCTGATATGGCTATTATCTTTGTTGAAAACATAGAAATCAGAGCCATGTATAGTTTGTGTCCTGTGAGTATATCCCTCATGTGTATGATACATTGAGTTCTGGCTATTTTTGATGCAATACAACCTATAATATGAGCCTTTAATGTATTGGTATGAATAAGTACTGGATGGACTTCGAGGACGATAGATAGAAATCTGAGTATTGTGACAGGTAGAAGAAAAATATCTCTGACTAATATTCGTTGGCTTCGAGAAATTTTCAATACTTTCTCTGGTATCTTCAGTAAGCGGGTTTCAATACCTCTCTTCGTTGCTTCTTTAATTGTTGCTCCCGCTGGAACGACTAGTATACATCTGTATTGAATCAACCTTTCGATTATATCCAGAAGGCTCTTTTCTGCTCCACCAAGTACAGTTGAGTGGTCGAGAAATAGAATAGTCTTCATAATTCAATCTAAAAAACGCCAGGATAGATTAAAAACAGGGAAATAGGGTCCCTTTATTCTTGCAGAAATGTCGACATCAATTAATCTTAGGCTCAGCTCGGTCAAATTATTCGTGATATATATCTGAGGTACTATTTTACTGTTCATGAATGGATATCTGGTTTTTAGAAAGAAACAAAGTCTATCGTCGTAGTTGTCATAATTCATTCCTATATTTATATTGTCTCTGAAATTATATTGAAGAAGGAGACCAAACTGATCTGGGGATTGGAAAAATATGGAGTTTTCCCTGAACCTTACACCACTACCATAGTGAGATGATGTTGTCCAGCCAAATAGGATTACTTCGTAATAGGGAATAAAGCCGGCTGAGAATTTTGGAGATAAGCTGTCGTTACAATATTTAATCTGTGGGATAAGATATAGCAAAGGAATTAACTCAATCTTCGAGGATATATGTAAAGAAACACTGGAATCTATGACAGCGCCGAATCCAATATCAACGCTGTTAGTCTTAATGTATGTACATATGTCCTGATAATCTCTCGACAACCTGAGCTTAATTATTTCGCTTGAGAGTTCCAGAAAGGGTTCCTGGTACCAATATCCCCTTAGTTTCCATTTCCCAAGGATGTATCCTATATTTCCTTCGTATATAGATGTCTCACAAATACGACCCGATATGTATATATCTCCGCTTTCAAATACACCTCTTCCAAGTTCAAATCCCAATGTATCTCCAGTTCTTACCCATACCATTGATTCGGACAAACCTCCATGAAATCTCTGCGAAATAAAGTTGAGTACAGGATAACTATGATAGGCAATAGATGGTTCTCCAAGAAACTCAATTCTTTGTATAGACTGAGGTACTACATCACCAATTTTAATGGGTATCCCATCTTTTGTGACAAGAACCTCTAAACCATAAAAATATACCTTTTCCTCAGTTATTGATAATCCAGGTATTTTTATTATGATATCCTCAATATATTTTTCCTCTACATCATAAGCAATGATGTTGGAGGGGGATGTCATCATCAGTTCTTTCATGGCGAATGGAAGGTCAGTAAACACTGGTGATATACATAATAGAATGAGTATTAGCATAGATTATTATATACAATGAGATTACCACGTCCCGATTGTCATCGGGACTCGCAATGACGACTCTAAGTAATAGATTGCTGTTTCCTGGTTACAATCAGAATTCTCAATGGCATCAACTTTTACTGTCATTGCGAGCCATTGGCGAAGCAATCGCATATTAGGGTTATTTATAATAAAGATGAGATTGCCATGCTCATCATAGAAAATCCTTAACAATCAGTTAGGCAAAGGATTAAAGGAAATGTCTTTAGCGTTCACCAATTTAATATTTGACAGCCAGTCTGAGAACTCATCTATTCTTAAGAATGAAAGCACCTGTTTCTCACGAAGTTCCTGCGGCAGGAGTCCATAGTATCTTCCTATGTTCATAAAATTTGTCAATACAGAATATGTATTTTTTACTGCGTTCTCAATGTCATTGTAAGATGGTATTATATCCATGCTTTCACTTACAAAAATAATGTCTCCAACATCTTCAATATTTATTTTCTCTTTCAGGGCATAAATCCATATAAAACTGTATATCGGTCCAGCAAAATGATATATATGAAAATAACTGTCTGATATCATATAAGGTATCTCGTTATCAGATATATTAGGAAAAATTTTTTTCTTCATTCTTGACCCAAATTTAAAATCCCAGAATCCGTGTCGTCTTCCCAAGAATACATTTTTTGCTTCATTTCCTCTTCCCACATGTTTTACCCAAACTCTTTTGGATTCACAGGACGCAACTACCCAATCCCTCCCACCAAGTGTAAAAGTTGGAAATGGATTTTCAACTCTACCTATCATCTTCCCAGTTGCGATATTGTAAACTTCGAACTCTTTTCTATCAGGGATGTTCGAATGAATAGAGCCATATACGATTGCATTGCCTATCTTCTCACCAGGATATAATAGTTCACTTTTACCAATTTTTATTAGTTTTTTATCAATAAGAACTCTTAGAATTTTCACTATATCATCACTATCGACTATACCCTTAAAAAGTCTCTTTAGTGTATCTTCAGATGTACCAACTCGTACTTTCTGATGTAAGTAGGAGAAGATTTGCTGACAGATTATGGACATATCGAACGGGTGATACAACGAGATATGTTTTTCGTTTTGTGCATCTTTAAAGAGTTGTTCAAAAATAATTTTTTGTATCTCATCAAGATATATCCCATAAGCAAGTATGTAATTTTCTTTTCTTCTGTTTCCTCTTCCGAGTCTTTGTAAGAGGGATGCTGCATCTGGGGGGGGTGTTATTAGTACTACTGCATCTATATTACCTATATCAATTCCATATTCGAGTGTAGATGTAGCTACACATACACCTGTTTTTGTCTTATTAAACAGTTTTTCAGTGTCCTCCCTCTCTCTTCTTGACATACTTCCGTGATGTACCCAGATGTTTCTACCGAAAGAGAGAGTAGAGAGGATTTTGGCTGTTTTTTCTGCCTCGAATCTTGAATTAGAGAAGAATAGAAGTTTCTTTAGATTTCTTAATCTTACCTCTTTTTCTAACTTTTGTATAAAGTTACTTCCTTTCACGAGATAGTAGTCAATTGAAAGGGAAGTTTTTTTTATTGCTACCCTGAAATCACCTTCTATGAATTTTTTTCCAATACTCTGTGGATCACAAATTGTGGCAGACATAACGTACATATTTGGTTGAGTGTACGTTATTCTCTTTAATCTACGCAGAAGAATGCACAGTTGGTCTCCCCTATAGGAGTTATGCAAGAGATGTACTTCGTCTATTATGATAGCTTCTACTGTTTTGAATAAAGGAGGGTAGCGCGAGATAAGTGAATCCAGCGACTCTGGTGTGGTTATTAAAAATGGAGTTATTCGATCTCTTTTAAATTCTGGATTGTCACCAGTTCTTCTTGATAGACGCACTCCAAGATAGTCAAAGGCAGGTTTCATCCTTGTATATATATCATTGACAAGGGCTCTTGTAGGGGATATGTAGATTATGGAGAGGGTATCACTTGGATTTTTTATTTGTCTTTCTAAAACAGGAGCAAGCACTGCTTCTGTTTTCCCTGTTGCCTTTGGTGACGAAATTACAACATTTGAACCATTGAGTATAAGTGGTATTGTGAATCTTTGGATATTTGTGAGTTTACCAAATCTGCTAAAAAAGGGTGACCAGGTATATGGAAGATTATTTCTGATTTGTTTATCTATAAGAATATTGTTATCTATATTGTCCATCTATGTAATTTTTTTATTATAAACGTTTCTTTTTATTCTGTTTTATTTTAACATAATGTGAGGGTAAAGTCAAGCAAAAATTATTAGAGATTATATTAAAATTTTAATTTTTTTCTTGACAGGTTGTCTCTTTTGTATTATTATTAGGTAATAAAAGTTGTGATTACCACGACTTCACTTTGTTCAGTCTCGCAATGACAGCTTTTTGGAGTACCCCGCCAAGGCGGGGTAAGCAATAACACGGTTATTGCACTCCATAATTTTAAAAAATGGTATCCGCAGGCTTCGGGGCACCACGCCAAAGGCGGGGTTGTGCGAACGACAGAAAACAGGTAATTGTCATTGCGAGGAGTCCGTCGATAGACGGACGACGAAGCAATCGCATTTTGGGAGGGTCAGTAAGCAAAAGATGAGATTGCCACGACTTCACTTTGTTCAGTCTCGCAATGACATATACATGGAATGGGAATGCTAAAGAATGATAGAAGTGGTTTATAATTTTCTATATTAGATTATCCACCGGGGATATTATGCTTACCAGGATAGAGTGTATACCTTGCATATTAGATGACCTTGTAGAGGCAACGAAAATTTTAAATCTAACAGAACCAATAACCAAGCGAATTCTGGATGAAGCCCTTAGGTACTTGAGTGAAGGTAGCAAATTTAAATATGTCCCCACATATCATATCACAAAAGTGCATCGAATCTTGAAAAGATTATCGGGTATTGATATACCATTCCAGAACTTAAGGGGTAGTTGTAACAGAGTTGGGATTGAACTGGCTTCTAATCTATCTGGTCAGGTTGATAAACTTTCAGATTTAGAGAGATTTATTATGTTGGTGAAGTGGTCGATTGCAGGTAATCTTCTTGATTTTCGAACAGTTGGTGCGGGTTATGGGTTGGATATTTCTGCAATCGAAAATATGCTAAACGATAACATTAAAAAAGGATTATATGTAGACCATACCATGATGTTATATGACCTGATAAAAGATGGAGGAAAAAGGGTATTCTACATTTTAGACAACGTTGGTGAGATTGCGTTGGATAGGCTTCTGATAGGTGAGTTAGTAAAACTCGGAAATGCGGTTACTGCCTCTGTAAGAGGAGGACCGATTACCAGTGATGTAACCATTAAAGATGCTAATTTAATAGGTCTAAATTTGTCAGGAGCATCGATTGTGGTTGAGGATTCGGATACCCTTGGTTTTTCATGGGAGGATAGAACAAGAGAGATAAGCAAATTATTAGGTAATGTTGATATTATCATTGCGAAGGGACAGGCAAACTTTTGCGTTCTCTCTGAACACAAAGATGACTTACCGTTGCACGTATTCTCTCTTTTCACAACTAAATGTGATTTCATATCAAATATATTTGGGGAAAAAAATAAGATTAACCTTGCTGTAAAACTAAGCGAGTTATAATTTTTCAGATATGTAAATTTTTTTCTTGACATTTTTAAAAAAAAATGTTATAATTATAGAAAGTTTTTCCAAAGATAAAATATAAGTTGTAATGAACAGTGTGTCTTCATGTCTATCATTGATAGTCATTAAAGTGACATAGATACATTGAGAAGTGGAGATATGTTACATTTATTAGAATTAAATTGTATATAAAAAATGAAGGGAGGTGATGTGTGCGTAAAATACATATATAAGTTAGTTTGTAATAATTTGCGAAAGAAAGGAGGTGAGTATGTTTAGAAAGGTGACATTAGTAGCAGTGGTACTATTTGTCGCCATAGCAGCCTATGGCTTTGGAAAGCCAGCGTTGTGGGAATTTTATAATGCACATCTGGTGAATGCGAAGTATGTGGATCTGACCCATGCATTTATGCCTGCTCAGCCTGTATGGCCTGGGTTTGGCAATGCTATATTTGAACCTGCAAAAGCTGGTAAGGACATGGGTTCTTACGCAAGCAAAGGGGATGTATATACCTATGAGGACCATGGGTTTATTGCCACGGCTTACTACATTCCCACGGATCAATATGGAACACAGTTAGACCCACCTGCTCACTGGGATGCCTATTATCCAACGATAGACGAGTTGCCTGCAACATACTGTATCAGGCCGTTGGTTGTAATAGACATTCATGAGAAGTGTGCAGAGAACCCGGGTTATCATTGTTCAGTTGAGGATATAGAGGCGTGGGAGGTAGAGTATGGCATGATTCCTGAGGGTTCTATTGTTATGGTTCGTTCTGACTGGAGTAAGAAGTGGCCCAATCCAGACCCTGGCCTCTTCCCGGGTGTGTCCCTTGACGCCATAAAGTTCCTTCATCTGGAGAGGAACATCCTGTTCCATGGACATGAGCCTCTTGATACTGATACCACTCCCACACTTGAGGGTGAGTACTGGTTAATGCACAATGGTTACTGTCAGGGGGAGGGTGTTGCCAATCTCTGGATGGTTCCTGAGGCAGGAGCACTCATCGCAGTAGGTTTTGCGAAGCCCATGGGTGGAGCTGGTGGATATGCGAGATATATAGCAATATGTCCACTTGATTGGGAGTATGGTGTCTCTATAGTAGAGGTTCCTGGAGCACCTCTGCCCAAATCGGATAAACCTCTACACTGGGATGAAGGAAAAGGGATGAGAGTTAGGTAGTGGGGTCACATCCATTGTTGTAGTTGAGAATATTAGGGAGTTAACATTATAAGGACAAATGCATTGTTTGTCCTGAGTGTTGCTTCATTATTGTGTTAATAGGGGTGTAAACCCCTAAAAGAAAGGGAGGGATGTATGTTTAAGAAAGCACTATTGGTAGTAATATCCATGGTGTTCGTCACCACGGTCGCCTTTGCAGGCGCACCTGATTTGACATGGCATGGAACATGGTACACATATTCGTTCTTTTGGAACAACGTAAATCTTATAAATCCTGAAGATGGTGTTCCTCAGGACGGCGACCAGCATTACTATATGCGTGGTTCTGTAGGATTAAATGCAGATTTCGGAGGGGGAGTGAACACCTATGTACTGGCGGGCGCAGCTGGTTGCTATGGTGAGGACCCCATAACCTTTGCAGGTCCTGGTCCGCTGGTTTGGCTGAGAGAAGCTTATCTTAATGTAACGGATCTCTTTGATACCCCACTTTCACTCAAATTAGGAAAACAGCATGTCTTATATGGGGATCAGTTCTTCGATGGCGGTGAGGATGGCATTATGGGTGTAAGACTATCCTATACTTCCGAAATGTTCGACTTAGATCTTTTCAGCTTCAGGTTTATAGAAGAAGGAGGACCAGGATATATTGGTTTTCCCTGGTGGAGGAAGGATTATGGCGTAGTTCCTGATGATTGGGACATTCACGGGTTTTGGTCGACATTCAAATTTATGGATGGGGCTATGAGGTTTAGTCCATATGCTTTCCTGAAAATGCATAGTGATTATTGTGGATATGGCAAGTCGGAAGGATATGAATCAACTGATAATCCCATGTGGCTTGGAGTAAGGATTGACGGTTCACCAGTAGCCGGGCTTAACTTTGCGGGAGAATTTACGAAGATGATGGGCAGCTATAAATATGAGTATGACAAAACAGAATATACAGAAGATTACACTGGTATGCACTATATGGCGAGACTTGGATACACACCTGATGGAATACCATTAACTATCGGCGGTGCATATGTTTACTTCAGCGGTGACAAATATGATGAAGATAAGAATGATGATGAAGAATGCCACGCATACTTTTCTCCCACAGGGGGTCCTTATACATTTGGCTTCTATAAGTGGTGGCCTGGCTTTGGTCCAGCTCACCTTATGATGACTGCCTGGGGATTCTCACTGGTCGGTGATCCATTGGTCACCAATGTCAATGTCATCAATGGAAACATTGGCTTTACCAATGGTCCGTTTACCATCAGAGGAGACTACTTTATGTATTCATTCAATGAAGTTCCAGAGGATTGGGAAAGCGCTATGGGGAACGAAATTGCTGTTCTGCTCCTGTATAACTACAACGAGTCCCTCACCTTTGGAGCGACTGCAGGTATGTTGATGCCTGGAGCATACTGGGATAAATGGTTTGGTGAAGACGCGGACATTGGGAACTGTCTTGGTGGGTATTTATTTGCTTCCAAGGGCTTCTAAGATCATATGATGCGAATAAAGGGGGTAGAGTTTCTCTACCCCCTTTTTTGTATAATACAGTGGTTTTTTTCTTGACAAAATTGAGATTTTTTGATATAATGAGGAGTGGTGTGGATAGGATTATTAATAAACTATTGATAGAAATTGAGGATTACTGATATTTTTTTGCCATCTCCTTTATAATCCTTCAACTTAAGAATTATATGATAATCTGAAGAGGTAAAATTAACTTAGTATTTTTAATGGTAGTGTCAAAAATAATATGAAAGGATATGAAAGCAAAAATGTAGGGGTTCGATTTATCGAACCCGTAAAAGAAACGGGTCGGATACCCGCCCGAAAGCAGACGGGAATCCGACCCCTACAAGTATCAGAGAGAGGCAAGCAAAAAGTAGATAACTGCTTTTAAAATTGTAGGTTGTTCGTTAGCTAACGAATTAGAAGAAAATAGGCAAAAGTTTTTTGACAATGTTTTTTAATTCAAAGGAGGTAAAATGAGGGGAAAAATAGCATTAGTTATGATTATGGGGGTATTGCTAATTTTAACTTCCTCAGTTAGTGCAGCAGATGTGAGTGTTGGTGGGCGTGTTTGTTATTGGAATTTTATGTGGAGAAACTCTGACTTTAAAAGTGAAAACGACAGCCTGGACTTTGATACCTACCATGCACTATCTTTATGGGCGGATGTAAAAGCAGAATTTGAACATGGTATAACAGCTTTCATCAGACCAGGTTCATTTGGTAACTTTGGAAATCCCCAATTATCAACATCTGTAAGTGGAGACCCCACACCAGCTTGGTTTCATGTTTATCTGGATGTTGCTGAAATGTTTGGCTCACCAATTTCTTTAAGAGTAGGGAAACAACCCGTATTGTATGGTGATGGTTTGGTTGCCTGGGATGGGGGTGCTGAAGGAAGAACAGGAATAAAGGTCTCTATAAATACTAATATAATGAATGCCGATATCTTTGCATATAGATTGATTGAGGGAGGTGGTTTCATACATCCACCTGCTACGATTGATAAGGATGAGAATATTATGGGAGCATATCTTACAACGCATATTATGGGTGGGTATACTGATATAAGTGCATATTTCTTCAACAGGACTTACTTTAATGATAAACCAATCTGGGTTGGTGTGAGAACGACTGGTTATTTTATACCTTATCTTGGGCATAAGCTCGAGTTTGTAAAGATGATGGGTTCAAATGGTGATGACTTCGACTATAATGGAAAGGCATTTATTGCACAGTTGAAATATACAATTCCCAGTATACTTCTGACATTTGGTGGAGCCTATGTATCATTCTCTGGCGATACAATTTACGGCGGTGAAAACGAATATCATAACGTATTGATGGGACCATATGTATTCGATGACTACTTCAATAGTTACTTTGGTTTTGGACCTGCATATAATCAATTGATGACCTATAATTTATGTACTGATCCAAGCAATCTTGACGTTATTAATGCGCATGTATTATACTATGCTAAACCACTTGTCTTGAGAGCTGATTACTTTATGTACAGTTTTAACAAGGTAGTTGGGGATGCAGAAAAGTCGATTGGTAATGAGATTGTACTGACGTTAATCTACAACTACATGGAGACTATTGCCTTTGGTTTTTCCGGTGGTTACTTCATGCCAGGTGATGGTTTGAAGATGATTCCAGGTAAAGATGGTGGAGATGCAGGAATGGCGTGTCAGGTATTCACGTCGTTGGGTTTTGATTAAGAGGAAAGCGAGAGTATAGGGTATAAAAAATAATATGAAATAAACCACAGAGGTCATTCACCCCGTTAGATAGTAAACATCTAACAGGGCAGGGAGTAAAATTAATTCTCTGTGCTCTCCAAAAGAATTTCTCCTGAATGGTATAATAGAAAAGATAATTGCCCGTGCTATTAAATGTCATTCAACGTACAAAGGTTAAAAGATGTGATAAAAGATTAGTCTTATCCGTGAGATTCCGTATCCTTTCCATACATATCCTGTGGAATGGATCTTGAGATTAATAAGAGGTCATTCACCCTGTTAGATAGTAAACATCTAACAGGGCAGGGAGGGGAGGAATAAAAATCTTTTATAATCCCTTAATACTAAAGATTCTCTGTGGCTCCCCTGTTAAATAAAGTACCAGGAGTGATTAGTTGTACTTAATTTTGTAAATATTTAACAGGGTGAATCTGTGGTTAGATTTTACACTCTACCTATTTTTTAAACAGGAAGGGATATGAGACTTGTAATATGAGATTGCCACGACTTCACTTCGTTCAGTCTCGCAATGACACGTTCCTCCCAGTCATTGCGAGGAGAGTAAACGACGAAGCAATCTCATATTCGGGGATTAGTAATAAGAATGAGATTGCCACGTCCGTCAAGAAGTGCGACGGACTCGCAATGACAGGCTGACTGTAATAACTTATGAAGTTACAAGAACTTAAAAAAAGTGCAATACAGATCATGAATGAAGCCATTAAGGCTGTTGATCCCATTATTGCCATAAAGAACAAGTTATTGCTTGAGGGTGATTATATAAGGATAAAAAATAGCTTTGGTAGGGAGAGGATGTTTAATTTAGGAGATTTCGATAAGATATTTGTAGTAGGTGCAGGAAAGGCTGCCGCGGCTATGGCTAAATCAGTAGAGGATATACTTGGAGATCGAATTACTGCTGGAATTATAAGTGTGAAGTATGGTTATACAGAGACTCTAAAGAGAGTTAAAATTATCGAAGCAGGTCATCCTATTCCCGATGAAAATAGTGTGAGGGGCACAAAAGAGATTTTATCACTCCTAAATGAAACGAACAGAAGAACATTAATCATTTACCTAATTTCAGGAGGTGGTTCATCACTCCTTCCTCTACCTGCTGGTAATATTATGCTAAAGGATAAAATAGAGGTCACTGAACTTCTTTTGAGGTGTGGTGCAGATATAATCGAGATAAACTCCATAAGGAAACATCTCTCTGGTATTAAGGGAGGACAGCTTGCAAGGGCGGCATATCCAGCAACAGTTTTAGCATTAATTGTATCAGATGTAATTGGCGATAGATTGGACACGATTGCCTCAGGACCAACGGTTCCTGACGAAACTACTTTTAGTGATGCTGCGTATGTGTTTGAGAAGTACAACCTGTGGGATAAGATACCTATTGTAGTTTCTGAAAGAATAAAATCCGGATTGTCTAATGAAATAGTAGATACTCCCGAAAAGGGGGATGAGGTCTTTGAGAATGTATATAACTACGTAGTGGTAAGTAATATTCACGCACTTAAGGCTGCAAAATATAGTGCTGAAGCCCTTGGTTTTAACGCTTTGATATTATCTTCCAGCATACAAGGAGAAACCAGAGATGTTGCGAGGGTACATGCAGCGATTGCCCGGGAGATAAGAACAACAGGCAATCCTCTATCTCCTCCAGCCTGTATAATAACCGGTGGTGAAACAACAGTTACTATCAAGGGTAAGGGAAAGGGAGGGAGAAATCAGGAGTTTGCTCTTGCCGCAGCAATTAATATTACTGGTATTAAAGACATGGTTATATTAAGTGTTGATTCTGATGGAACCGATGGTCTCACAGATGCTGCAGGAGGGATAGTAGATGGAGATAGTTTGAAAAGGGCAAGCGAACTGGGTTTAGACCCCTTAGTTTATCTGGATAATAACGATTCGTATAATTTTTTAAAGGGAATAGATTCCCTTATAATTACTGGTCCAACCAATACAAATGTGATGGACATAAGATTGATACTGGTTGGATAAAAGAAGGAGTGGATATAAGGATAACCCGAGAAGATGAGAATGACATAGAGGAGGTTCGAAATATTCTTAAGAATGAATTTGGTGATGCAGTTTATGGAGAAGATGAGGATACGCTTGAGGTGATTATAGGTAGACTATTAAATAAGATGGGTTTTAAAATAGCTTTTGCAGAATCACTTACAGGGGGACTTGTCATGCATAGAATAACGAATGTCCCCGGGAGTTCCAAATACTTTCTTGGTGGAGTGATTGTGTACTCAAATGACTTGAAAAAGGTTATGCTGAATGTGAAGGATGAGACACTAAGAAAGTTTGGGGCTGTTAGTGAGGAGACAGCACTGGAAATGGCTAAAGGAATAAGAAAGACTACAGGCTCAGATATTGGTGCATCGACTACGGGTATAGCGGGACCGGAAGGTGGAACTATAAAAAAGCCAGTTGGTCTTGTATATACCGCAGTAAGCGGGATTAAAGGAGATATATGTGAGAGAAATATCTTTAAAGGTAATAGATTAATGATTAAAGAAATGTCGGCTCAGAAGGTGTTGCAACTGGTAAGACAGTATCTTCTTACTATTCATACTTCATGAATTACAATCCCTATTTAGCTTTTGGTTTATCTCTAATTGCAAGGCTTAAGCCTTGCAATACATACTCCCTCCAAATACGAGATTGCTTCACAATGACATAAAAAAGGATGCGTCATTGCGAGTCCGTCGCACTTCTTGACGGACGTGGCAATCCTATTCTTACTACTAATTCCCTAAATATGAGATTGCTTCGCCTACGGCTCGCAAAGACGAGGTGGTTTTGGAGATTGCTTCGCCTGCCTACCCTGCCTACCGGCAGGCAGGTGTCAGGAAGGTCGTCCGATAAGAAGAACGACGGACTCCTCACAATGACAGCGTTCTGTATTTGAATCAACTAAAATGGAGCTGAACTGATTATTTTTTTAAGGAAATTTAAGAAGGAAAAGGCTCGTGATTTTTTCAGAGTCACTCGCCAAGTATAAGATTTACTTTATCTCCCTGGTTTACTTCCTCACCTGCGATAGGGGATTGTAGAATAACGGTGTTGCACATTGGAGAATTTGTAGTATAGGTGATATCACCCAGTTCGAGACCCAGACGAGCTATCTTTCTCTTTGCATTTTCCAGACTGAATCCAGTAAGGTCTGGTATATTGAAAGTTAATGGTCCACGTGAGAGAACAAGGTTAATCCTACTACCCCTTGGTACGATTGATTCAGCTGAAGGGTTGGTGGAAATGACTGTATTCTCTTTTAATGGGGAATGCCTGTTAGAAATTTCTCCAAAGAATAGACCACTACTTGCAAGTATATTGTTTGTCTGGTTTATATCAAGTCCTATTATATACGGGACCCTTACTGATTCCTCACCTTTGGAGACGGTGAGATATATCTTTTTACCCTGTTTTACTATCCTGCCAGGAGTAGGTCTCTGTGAGACAACTATCCCCGGTGGAATTCCCTCAGTAAATCTTTCAATATCCAGTTCTCCTGATAGATGTTTTGTATTTAAAAGTTCTTTTGCATGTTCAAGTTCGAATCCACAGATGTCGGGAACCTCAACCTCCTTTGATGACCTTACATATATGGGCATAATGATATAATTTGCTATTAAAAAGCCTAAAAGGAAAATCCCCGCCATAAAGGTTAGGAACAGACCTGCTATTTTAAGAAGTTTAATCATGGTCGTATTATAACATATAAACAGAATTATGTCAAGAAAAATTCAATTACCTACCACCTTAGAACATTCAACATTCCATTTCCTTCTTATCGCGACTGGGAAGTCGCTCCTACATATCGTCCGTCAAACGACGGACTCCTACTTTTAATTGTCGATTTACTATTCCTTCCCAATATCATTTAACCTAATCAACCAATTAACTAATCAACTAATCAACTCTTATCTCATTCAACATTTAACATTTCCTCTAATTATCGTCCGTCAAACGACGGACTCCTACAATAACATCCAACATTAAACATTCAACATTTAACATTTCACATCTAACATTCAACATATTTAATAGCTTCGCCAACAAGATACAGAGAACCAGTGACTAAAATCAGGTCTTCTTTGTTTGCTGTCTTATAGGCAATTTTTAGTGCCTCTTTTATATCTTTTGAAATCTTTGTTGACTTCCCCACTAACATATTCCTTATAAGAGCGGGTTCTGCACTTCGTGGAAAATCTATCTTGGTGAAAATAATTTCATTTGATATAGGAACTATAGCATCCAGCATCTTTCTGATTTGTTTATCTCTATTTACACCAAAAATAAGGATAAGCCTTTTATAATTAAATATATCTTTAATCTCTTTTGCAAGTATTTCCATTGAATAGGGATTATGTGCCCCATCCACTATAAGATACGGGGTTCTATGAAGCACCTCAAGTCGTCCCCTCCAATATATAGATGCCAGCCCCTGCTTTAAAACATCTATGTTTACATATTCGAATGTTTGAATGTTTGAATATTCAAATTCCTGCACTACCCCTATTGCTGTGATTGCATTCTCTATCTGAAAACTTCCGAGTAATGTAAGTTCCAAATCTCTATACTCATCCTTATCTGTCGTCACATCAAATACGCTTCCATCTTCGTTCTTTTCCCTTATAGTGCAACCATAATCTCCCGTATTTATAAACTTGCAGTTTCTTACAAGTGACTTTTCCCTTATAATGCTCATTACCTCTTCTATTTGGGGAGACGAGACAACAAGGGAATCTGGTTTTATTATCTCTGATTTATCTTCTGCTATCTCTTTAAGAGTATTTCCAAGAATATTTGTATGGTCGAGTGATATGTTAGTTATTACCACGGTGCTTCTCTCGAATACATTCGTAGCATCCAATTTTCCACCGAGTCCAACCTCAATCATTCCTATATCAATCTTGGATTCTTTAAAATATAAAAATGCGATTGCTGTAAGTATTTCAAACACAGTTCTGTATGATCTATTTCGGTTTCTTTTTTTTATAACAGGTAATATTTTAACAAATAGTTTTAAGAAATCTTCTCTACTTATAGGATGACCATTTAGCATTATCCTCTCTCTTACATCGATTAAGTGTGGAGAGATATAGGTTCCAACCAAAAGAGCCATCTCTTTGAATATACTTGTAAGCATCAAAGCCACAGAGCCCTTACCCTTGGTTCCTGTTATATGGATGACAGGAAAACACTTTTCAGGTGAACCAATATCACTTAAAAATCTCTTAAACTTCGCAGGGCTGCGCTCTTTTTTCTCGTATGATGGTGAGGTAAGTTTTTCGTAGTCAACAAATGAGTACAAATATGCTATTGCATCTTCGTATGTCAATTAGAACTCCTTGTAGTGGATAATAAGTTGATTAATTATACCACATAATCAAGGTTGTGTCAAGCGGAATGATTGTTGTTTCAGATTAGAACTAAGTATCTTTAAAATTTTCCTTGACATTTTTTATTTTTGGGTTTATAATATTTTTCAATGAACATCTTTCTTTTAATTACACTCCTTACAGTTGAACACCTTTCTTTCTCTCCTCTTGATGTTGAGTTGAGAGGAGATGGTTATTCCTACCTAAAGAATGGTGTTTTAACCCTTAATGTTGGTGAACCAGCCATTCCAGGATATGTAGTTCATCTTATAATCAGGGGTGATGGAGATATATCGGTAAACTATAAGAACCCTGTTGTTCTTGGAGAATTCTATATACCCCCATTACAACCCCCCACGATACTATCACAGAAGGATATTAAACTGATTAAGCCTGACGTCAATGTGTACAGGGCAAATAATGAGTATCCAGGTAAAGGATTCGAAAGGCTTAAGGGAGGGAACACTCGTAATAAGAGGGTTGAGTCTATTCTCATTTATCCACTTCAATACAGACCAGTAGATAGGGTTCTTACTCTTTACCAGGATGTAATAATAGAGGGTGATGTATCATTATTAGATGATAAACTCGTGTCAGTAGAGGATTTTAAGAATGACTATGCAGGTTATGAGTATCTCATTATAACAAACGACTATCTTGCACCTTATTTTGAACCACTAAGAGAATGGAAAACCAGAAAGGGAGTTCCTACGAAGGTGGTAACAACACAGGAGATATATAGCACCAGTCAGGGAAGGGATAATCAGGAGAAGATTAGAGAGTTTATTAAAAGTCAGAATGAGGACTCTGGCGTGGTATGGGTTTTACTTGGTGGGGATGCGGATGTAGTTCCCTCGAGACTTGCATTTGCATTTGAGTGTGGTGCTGGTATGCAGTTTGATGAGGACAGTATACCTTGTGACCTTTATTACTCGGACATCGATGGAGACTGGGACCTTGATGGTGACGGGATATTTGGTGAGGTTGAGGATTCTATTGATATGTTGGCAGATGTATTTGTTGGTAGAGCACCTGTTAATAGCATTCCTGAGGTTCAGAATTTTGTGGCAAAGTTATTGATGTATGAAAAGTCACCTCCTACAGACTATTTAACTAAGGCACTCTTCTTTGCGATGGTTCTGTGGGATGACCCTATTACTGATGGTGCCGTTCATAAGGATATGATAGATAGTCAATTTATACCATCTAACTTTATTGTGACTAAACTATATGAGAGAGACGGAACTGGTAGTGCAGAGGGTGTTATAGATACAATAAATGAGGGGAAGCACATAATGAACCATGATGGGCACGGTTGGATTGATATCATTTCAATGCATCCAGGATGGATAAGGAATTGGGACATGGACGGTCTTATCAATGGCGACAAACTAGGTATTCTTTATTCAATTGGCTGCTGGACAGGTGCATTTGACTATGATTGTATAGGTGAACATTTCATGAATGCAACAGATGGGGGTGGTATTGCCTATTTAGGGAATTCAAGATACGGATGGGGTTCCCCCGGGAATCCGGGATATGGCTACTCGGATATATTTGATAATAAGTTCTTTCAGGCATTATTTGTCGATTCTATTATAAACATTGGTATAGCACTTGCTCAATCAAAGGCATACTATGCAGGCCTTGCGGGTTATGGGAATGTATACAGGTGGTGTGAGTATCAGATAAACCTTTTTGGAGACCCGGAAATGCCAATCTGGACAGATACTCCCGAAGAGGTTATAGCTGTATTCCCGGATACTATACCTGCAGGTGAATTTTCGCTTTTTATCCAGGTGCTATCTACTGAAGGGTTACCCATAGAGGGGGTGATGATAACCTATGAGGGTGATGATTACAAGAGGGGTTTGACAAATTCCTGTGGCGAGGTAGAGCTTGGTCTATCCACAAGCACTGTTGGTTATGCTTATATCACAGTCAGCGGTACAAATATACTTCCCTTTGAGGATTCAATCTATGTGTTTAATGATGGTGCATATCTCTCGCTCGAAGCCCATTATACAAATACGGAACTAAACCCGGGGGACACAGTTAATCTTATCTGTCTTATTAGAAACTATGGGAGTTCTGCATCAGAGGCAAGTGAGGTTATTCTTACTACAGATGATATGCTCACATTCATAATTAATGGGCTGGATACTCTTACTCAGCTAACCCCATCTGGAGTAGATACTGTAATATTTACATTCTCGGTATCAGAATCTGCTCAAAACGGTCATTTGATAAGATTCTCACTCTCCGAGATTGGACAGTTTAATGAGATTGTAAAGAAGCCAATACTCGAACTTACAGGTGTACATAAGGATGGTCCTGTGGATGCAGGTGATTCTGGAATGGTTTTTTTGGGTATAAAAAATATTGGTTTTGGAACAGCATGGGAAATTACAGTGAATGTCTTTTCTCTTGATAGTTTTGTTCAATTTGACCGAAGTGAGACATATATTGATTCGGTGCTCCCTGATAGTTCTGTTACCTTAGGCTTTGATTTTACTGTTTCTCCTGATTGTCCATCACCATACCTCTCACAGTGTATGGTAGATTATGGAATTATTGATACATTTACAATTTCCATAGGTTGTTATGGATTATTTGATGATTTTGAAAGACATACCGTATGGTATACCACAGGAGACTGGCATATAGATGAATATAGGAGTTTTTCACCTTCTCACTCATTCTATTGTGGTGACAGCCTGACAAGGCAGTATAGTACACTTGTCTGTGATTCACTCTTATCCCCACCATTTTATATAGATGATAACTCAGAACTATCATTCTGGCACTGGTTTGATATGGCTGGACTTGAAGACCTCGCATGCCCTGGTTGCGATGGTCTTTATATTGGAGTTATAGACTCATCTGAGTTCTATCTCTTGGATTTCATTGGCTCAGGAGGTGCTCTTGATTCAGTTTATAACTCATTCCCTTACTGGTATAAATCAGTATATGACCTTTCATTCATCCCAGCGGGAACAGAGATAAGAATACTATTCAGATTTATCTCGAATGGTTCGAGATGTGGAGAAGGATGGTATATCGATGATGTATTAGTCCAGCCGACATATCTTGGAGTAGAGGAAGAAGAATTGCAATTTTTACTTTTCCAGAACTATCCAAATCCTTTCAGCAAAAAGACGGTTATTAGTTATCAGTTATCGGTTATCGGTGAAGACTACTTACACCCTACGCCTTACGCCTTACGCATCTACGACCTCTCGGGTCGTCTCGTCCGCACTTTTAATCTGTGTAATCCCCGAAAATCTGTGTTATCTGTGTTATGGGATGGAAGGAATGATAGAGGGAAATTAGTACCAGGCGGGGTTTACTTCTATCGACTTGAAGCAAGTGGGTCAAGCATCACAAAGAAACTAATTCTTCTTCGTTGAGCTAATTATTTGGTGATTGTTTCCTGTCTACCGAACTCTCGTGATGACAGACAAGAGGACACCTGTCAATGCGACTCCTAATTAGAGTCAGGAAGCTGCAATTTCATACGCTTGATTTGTCATTGCGAGTGACCAGCGGGAGCGTGGCAATCTCATTCCTGTATAACCAGTCCTCTTAATATGAGATTGCTTCGTCGTCCGTCAATCGACGGACTCCTCGCAATGACGAGAAAGAGTCTGTCATTGCGAGCGGGAGCGTGGCAATCTCATTCATTAATATCCTTATTACACCTTAAGCATCCTTTCAAGAGCAGAACCTGCTCTCTCCATAATATCATCTGGTATTTTTATTTCATAAATTTCCTTTTCAAGTGAGCGTAAAACGTCTTCTATTCTCGTCATCTTCATACCTCTGCACATCCTTGGAGGACCAAGTGAATAAAATACTTTTCCTGGATTCTCCCGTTTAAGCCTTGCTATTAACCCCTCCTCTGTTCCGACGACTATCACCTTTTTATCAGTTTTTCTTGCAAATTTAACCATTCCACCTGTTGAGAATACCTCGTCTGCAAGGTCAATTACCTCTTTTTTGCATTCTGGATGTACTATAATTGCAGCATCTGGAAGCCTCTCTCTTGTCCTCAGGACATCCTCCTTGCGAAATCTCTCATGCACGTAACAATATCCATCAATTGGTATTATCTCTTTAGTTGTATATCTTGATACCCAGTTTGCGAGATTCCTATCAGGAACAAATATTATTCTCTGTGCATCGATACTGTTCACGATCTTTATCGCATTTGCAGATGTACAACATATATAACTCTCCGCCTTTATCCTGGCAGTTGTGTTTACATATGAGACCACCTTAGCATCAGGATATTTGTTTTTCCAGCGTTTGAGTTGATGCGGAGTTATCATCTTAGCCATAGGGCATCCAGCAAGCTTCCTTGTAAGAAGAACTTTCTTTTCAGGGGATAATATCTTTGCTGTCTCAGCCATGAACCTGACACCTGCAAATACTATGATTCGAGCATTTGTATCCTGAGCAATCCTTGAGAGATCCAATGAATCACCAAGAAAATCTGCAATTTCCTGTACTTCGGAAACCTGATAGTTATGTGCAAGTATTACTGCATTTTTCTCATTTTTCAACCGTTCTATTTTCTCTTTAATATTCATCCAATCTCCTGTTCTACCAAAAACACATAGATTTCAGATTGCAAATTACAGATTTTAGATTACGCCTTACGCTTTACGCCTTACGGCGATTGCCTTTACAGTTAGACTCCAATACTATTGCCATTCTTATTGCTTTCTTCATACCTCCAGAATCAGCAATGTCCTTTCCTGCAATATCGAAGGCAGTTCCATGTGGGGGAGAAGTGCGTATAAATGGGAGTCCAAGTGTGATATTAACAGCACTTTTAAAATACAGGAGTTTAAGTGGAATAAGTGCCTGATCGTGATACATTGCGATAAAGGCGTCAAAATTTCCTCTAAAGGCTGTGTCAGGTACAAGGGGTCCATCGATCTGTATTCCATTTCTTCTGGCTATCTCTATTGCAGGTTGTATATATCTTATCTCTTCATCCCCGATATTTCCTGTCTCTCCTGCATGAGGGTTTAGCCCGATGACACCAATGTCAGGCTTTTTTCTCCCCTGCAAAATCTTATAATATTTGACAAGAAACTCATTTGTCTGCTGTATGGTATTGTATATCTTCTCAATGGTTAATTCTTTGCTTACTTTTGAAAGGGCAATATGACGGGTTACAAGTGCTACCTTCATCTTATTACTGTAAAAGAACATCGTATATTTCTTAATGTCGAAAGCAGTTGCAAGCATCTCCGTATGACCAGAAAATTTGTGTCCTGCCATATTTATTGCCTCTTTACTTACAGGCGCTGTTACAAGTGAGGAAACTTTCTTTTCCTTTATTAGTTGAATTGATTGAACAATGGTTCTGTAGGCCGTTTCCCCACTCTCTTTTGATGGTTTACCTATATGTATATTAATTCCATCTTCCACATCTACTATATCTGGAATATTTGATAATCTAAGTCTCTCCTTCTCTCTACGGATAATAGTAGATGGTCCTATGAGTAGGATTTCTTTGGTATCTAGTGTATCTAATGCCTTAAGCACTACCTCTGGACCAATACCTGCTGGATCTCCTATGGTTATACCTATCATATCAAGAAAAGATTAGCCACAAAGGCACGAAGGCACCAAAATTCTTTATTTTCTTTGTGACCTTTGTGCTCTTGGTGTCTATGTGGTATAGCTATACCTTTAATATCAAAATTTCTCTTACTTACAGATGGAACCAAAAGTATTTCATAAGGAAGAGAAAATGCAGACTCATTATAACATATCTTGCATTAAAAGTCAAGGGGAAAAAACGAGGAGAGAGGATGAAATAAGGTGAAAGGGAGAAGAAGGAGAGATAAAAAATAAATCAAGTAAATATTGTCTGAAAAAGAAATAATTTGACAGGATTAACAAGATTGACAGGATATATATTATTTGAAAAGAAAATAGTTTTTTCTATCAAAAAGGAAAATTAATAAATCCAGTTCATCCTGTCTAAAAAAGAATAAGGGGAAAGGAAATTAATTATTTTGTGCTGTCAGGAGTTAAATCCTGACAGCAGGATGAGATAATAATTAATAGTAATAGGGTCTATTTATCGTTTGAGCATTTCTTAATTTCGACATTAAGCAATTGTGAAATGGTGTGGTTAGGTCCTGCAGTTAGAGTTTATGGAAGGAATGCTGGTTAGCCTTTATCTGAAATGTCAATATCTACCGTCTGTAGAGTATCTTGACCTAAAATATCTACAACTCTTACTGCTATTTTATATTTGTTAGGTCGGTCATAAGTATGTAGTGCAGAGACAAGCTCTAATTCAGAGTTTTTCTTTGTTCTGAATGATTGCCACTCATTCTCAAAAATGTAATTCCCTGTCCAAACCTCTTTTGCTTGGTGGGATAGGCGTCCCGCCTGTCCACAGCTTCTTCCCACTCTGATAATTTCTTTCTTGCTCTGATAGTCAAAATCTATTGCCCAATAATCAATCCAATCTGTCCATTTTTTTGTTAAAACATCTCTTTTTAAAATCCCATCCTTATCTTTTGTGAGTTTCACAATGTTCCCATCTTCAATGACAACTTTATTGCTGCCTTTTTTCATAGCTTGCTCAATCTCTTCTAAATCATCTTGAGTAAAAGAGGTAATAAAATCATTTAGTTTAACATTTACTGTTTTGTCTTTTACAATTGGTTCAACCTCAAGATAAGCAACATCATAGAATTTTACTTGTCCTTTTTCTACAGCTCGTTTATCAAATACCTCTCTTGGAATGTTCTTTAATTTTAGGTTTACTCCTGCATCCTTCATCTCCTGCTCAATATAAGGCTTTAATCCCATCTCAAACTCAAATCCTAAAACATCTACATTGGTAATTAACTTTTCCCGGCACTCTTTGTAAATATCATCAATAATTGCTTTGGTAACAGGAAAATCTATTGGACCCACATAAACAAATCGCTGTCCTCTCTGCCCATGCAAAACTTTAAATCCTTCAACTCTTTTTGCTTTGTAGCCTTCTAAAATAAGACTTATGTATTGCTCCTGTTTTTGCTCAAGCTGACGCTGTTGCTCTTCTTCAGGTAAATCGGTATTGATACCAAGGAAATATTTTCTCTCATATTTACCAAGATTAAGAATCTCAAACGCCCTGTAAGGCTTGTTTTCTCTTCTTAATTCCCTTTGCACTTGAATCATTCTTTTTCTTGTAGTATGGATGGCAAATCTACCCAAATCTGCGCAAATCCATTTCCTGCCAAGCTTCTCTGCAACCGACCCTGTCGTTCCACTACCACAAAAGAAATCAGCTACCAAATCACATTCATTAGAAGCCATTTCCATTATTCTTTTTAAAAAATTTTCACTTTTAGCTGTGGAATAATCATTTTTATAATCATAAGCAACTATATCATCCCACAGATTATCACATATTGTATATTCTCTTGGAGCAAGAAAATATTCAGGCATTCCTGAATCACTTAATCTTATAAAATCAAATTTTTTATTTTTCAATGCATATTTATCTAAACTCATTTTATCTTTAAATTTCACTTCATATAGTTTGTAATTTTCGACCGCTTTGAATGCTCTTTCCTTTTCCCACATCCATTGACCTGTTGAAATATTTACACCTAATAATTCGTATCTCATTGTAGGTCTATTAGCTGGTTGCTTGAAACTATGCCAATAGCCTTTTCTAAAGAATTCCTTAAGTGGTTTGTTAAATGTTGTTTTCGAACTTTTAGAATAAATAAATACACTATCCCCAAAAACATTTAAGGTTGTAATTTTATCAAATTGTTTTGTTAAATTTTTGTTGACTCTCCGTGCAATAATCTCATTCCTAAAATTCTCTTTCCCAAATATGTCATCCAAAATCAATCTCAAATAAGAGTTTACCCGATAATCACAATGTACATAAATACTGCCATCCTCAGCTAATAAATCGTGCATCAGTTTTAATCTTTCATACATCATAGTAAGATAAGATGAAATTCCGCTACCCCAGGTGTCACGATAAGCAATCTCTTCTATTATGCTTGGTTTTTTTGTAACCTCATCACCATCAATTTTAATATCAAAAGAAAAATCAGCCCCAACAGCAAAAGGTGGGTCTATATAAATCAACTTCACTCCGCCTTCTTTCTCAATTTCCTCTTGTAAAGGTCCATTAACAAGAGAAGATAAAATTAATTTATTATCACCCCAGATAAGTTTATTTATCCAGCCTTTTAATTGCCTGCCCCTATGGTCTAAAAAGAGGCCTCCCATTTCTCCTTTCTCTGTTATCTCTTTTCTTGGTTCATCAATATGCTCAATACAATGAAATGGCAAGACAGCATTAGTAACCTCTTCACTCCTCCCGTTCCAGAATAAAAACACATCCTCATCATCCCTTGCAAGCTTATACAACAATTCCTTAGGAACAACCCTCCCCTCCTTAATCAGATTTATCACCTGTTCCCTTTCCTTCTCTGATAGGCTATTTTTATCTTGTAGCATAGTTACTTTATGTCCCTTCTCGCAATATCAACCTTTCTATCTCTATTTGTAGAAACAATCTTCGCTATTCCATTGCAAAATTTGATGGTATGTCTAAAATCACCAAAGTAAAATGTATTTATGGTTCTTCTCTGGGTTTATTTCGGAATTCATCTTGAATTTTCTCTCGATATTTTTGTACTTCTTTTAAATGACCCTTAACAACTGCATTGTTTAATGCATCCTTATATGAATAATATTCTGGCATTTTCTCAATTACTCGAACAACATCTTCTATATAGACAGATTCGCTTAATGTGATATTCCTCCTGGAGAATTGAACCACTGAATTTAGCATCTTGCGTGAGTCTCTATTCTCATAAATGTAGATGCCTTTGTGCTCACTCTCCCATCCTTCTTTTCTTGCTGCTGGCATTACAATAGATTTTGCAAAGTTAAGAGCTATTTTTTTATTGTAATCAATGTCCTTGTAATCAATTTTACCAATTGATGACAGTAAAGCCTCTTTTATTTTGGTATGTGTAGAAACATTGGATTCAAAATTTTTTCTAAAGCTGGTTTGAAAGTTAATATGAATATGCGTAATAGGTGTAGTTACAAAGAGTAAAAAAGATTTGGTAGGTTTCTGTAATTCAAAAATCTTTTTGAACGATAGATATAATAGTTTGTTCCCTGGATTATTTGGATTAAGAAAATTTCCATAAGCATCGAAATTTATAATCTCAAATGGAAATTGACTTTTAAGCTGATACGCTTTTTCATGTATATATAATTTAGCACGTTGTTCTTTACTTGGCTTAGCACTCTCTCCTTCTTTCAAGAGTTGTTTTATTTCATCATCATCCTCATGCATAATTAATTCTTCAAGTTTTCCCACTATTATTGCTCCTTTCATTGGAGGTTTAACAACATCGAAAATTTCTATTGCATCTTCTCTTTTACTCTCACAGATAATAACATTTGGTAAGTTCCCGTTTTCATCTCTTGAAAGTACACCTTCTTTTTCTAACATAAAAATATCAATTGCTTCTTTAGCACAAAGCGTAAAATATTTAAGAGCTTTACTTGGAAATTGCTCCTTATACTCCTTGCTTGCACGCAACCAACCATAGTAACGAGCACAGTGTTTCCCGCAGTAATCGGCGAAAATCATAATTCTTATTATTTATACCAGCTTATCCAATGTTTCCTTAATAATTCTATAGAATATATCGTGACGTTCTTTTTCAGTTTCTGCTATATTCTCTGCAATAAAATAGGCAAGCTCAACGGTCTCAAGAATCATATTAGCTTTTTTCTTTTTCAATGGATGTGAAGATTCATTCAGAATTATTTCTCCTTTTTCTTTATTGACAGTAACAATGGGGAAATTCTTGCCCAATTTACTATGTGTAAGTTTGAATTTTCCATTAGATTCTTTGATAACCATTGTTTGTCTGTTTTCCTTGAGTTTTTCGTTCGTTACTCCCTTTTTTGTTTCTTGAATATTCCTGGCTTCATTGTTTATTTCATTCAAAACCACTTCGAGTTTATCGTGAAGAAGCGTTTGGAGTTTTTTAAAGTGTTCGTTATGTTCATTAAAACTATCACGATCTATATTTAGCGCTGATTCGAGTCCTTCATCAACAAAGATTTCTCCAGAAATCCATCTATTACGTATAGTTGGTATGGTTCTGTAGTATTTCAGAAATGTATGGTCATATCCTCCTATACCGACGCCACGCAATCGAATTTGTATGCCATTTAACTCCAGAGGGCTAATATGGTATGGTATTTGTGCAAACAAATAACCGTAAAACTCTAAAGTAGAACCAAACACTTTTTCTTTAAACTTAATAAAATATAACTTTGGAACTGAACCTTTTCTCGTTGGAAATTGAATATGCCGCCAAAGTTCTATCCCATCAAAAACAACCCTAAATTTATATTCTAAGAACCTTGTTTGACGTTCCTTTATAAATTGCGTCGTCTGCTTAAATTTTTCAGTTTCGTTATTCTGTGTTTCAAAAAATACTAAGTTAAATGGATACTCCCCTATTTTATTGTAGTAAGGCAAGGGACAGAGGATGGATAATTCCCAAAGGGTTTCCAAGTATGGTTTGCAATCGCTGATCGACTTATTTTTGTCATAAAACTCAGAGTGTAAAAGTGCTTGATTAAATAATGCTTTATTGCGTTTCCGTTTGGATATATATTTAATACCGTCTTTCATTTCGCGTCGGAATGTAGCACGTACATCTGAAGAGTAAATACGAAATCCTTCTTTTGCTTTGTCATACTCAATTTTTTCATATCCCCATGTGCCAACATTCATTTCTTTAGTCTCTTTGTCCTCGTTGCGCAAGACCTGTTCTTTATCGGGGAATGGAAATATGTCTTCAAGGATAATTTCAGCTCTATATGCCTCTCCTTTCCCTTCCTTATTTTTATAATGCGATTCGATTTGAAAACTATGACATAATTGCCCCATAGCAAGCATTCCAATGCCTAACCTTCCAATAATGGGACGATTATATCCATCTGTAGTATCCTTTTTCCCCTTACGTTTGATACAGCTACCAATACCTCCTTGCTCACTGAAATATCTTAGGAATTCCTCTAATGACATTCCTTTGCCGTTATCAACACACGAAATAAAGTCAAACTCAGGATAATTTGTGTTAATTCGTACCATAGGAGCATCTGCATCATAGGAATTGTTAACAAGTTCTTTGAAAACAGTCGCAGTGCTCCGATATAAGCCTCGACTCAAATGAGCAAGAGTAATACCAGAAACCACGATGTTGCCTCTATCTTTAACTTCAATATCATTCATTTTTGCCCCTAATAATACATCACTCGTGTTGACTCTGAGTAATTCGAAGATACGCTTCGTGATGTAACCAACTTTGCTTGCTTCAAGTGCAATGGACCAAGACGTTTGCGTGGTGTTAAGAGGATATTGAAATCGGATATCGTATTTACTCGTTTGTCATTGGGCAATTCAAATACGAATTTTTTCAAGCCTTCTTTTACTTTGCCTTCAGACTCTTTTTCGAGAAATGCATGAATATAATTTATCTCATCATCAGTTATCAACTCAACAGGTAAATGCTCTTTCATATTTAACAATTTATTTAAAATTTCTTCTCGTGTTTTGAGTAGAAACGGACCGAACTTTACCTTTGATTCAAGTCGACCAGGGACATACTGATTTGTCTGTTGTCTAATATTATAAAGCCAATTTCGAAAGTTCAATAATTCCTCCATCCACTTATTGCCGTTATCAATAAAATTTTCCATTGATTTATCTCTCTCTACTACGGTACAAACCCAGCATCCAAACCGTGATTTGCCACAACTTTGTGTTCCTGTCTCAATGACAAAAGGACATTCACCACCAGAGCAGGCATTATTGTAAAGTGCAAGTAATTTTCTATTACTACCATCCCATGGATTTGGACATTGCAGAAGATAACCCCACACTTCATTATTGGACAAATCGGCAATTGGAGCATAGACAAAGGCATTGGGTAAAGTATGTTTGCGAAGTTGTTTGCCATTGTTGTAATTATCCATTGCAGCGGCCCGATTTGCCGATTCCGCTTTTCTCGTTCCGAGTATGATAATTGCATTTCCATGTTTATTTACTGTGTTCAAAATGTAATTACTTGTTGGATTGATTTTCAGTCGTCCTGTGCACCAACGAAACCAACGATTAGGTGAAGGATATCCCTTTCCAATGAGGTTTACCCAAAAAGTGTCTTCAAGCTTTGGTGTAACTTGCACCACATTAAACAACTCTGGATTATGCTTGAATAATTTTGTTTTTCCCTCTACTTTAATCTTTTTTAACTGTTCATTCACATGCTTTAGGATTGCAGGGTTCTCAACAAGCGTATCATTGCATAATACATGTATTTCTTTAGAGAGTTTTTCCCTTGGCAAATCAGAAAGCGCATAAAATATCATTTGCAACACAGTGGTACTGTCTTTACCACCAGAAAAACCAATAACCCAGGGAATGTTATCTCCGAGATATACTTCTTGAATCTCCAATGAGAGAGCCTTAAAATCCACCATTTTCAATTTATCTTAATATCGTTCTATTAAAAAGTTAGTTTAAAAACTTTTATCACATCCTTAAATGCCTTAATATCCTTTCTATATTTCTCCCATTCCTCTTGCTTTACATAAACAGGATGATAAACAAATCTGTCTTGATTGGCATTTACATCTGCACACCAGATTTTTAATCTTTCAATCTTTCTTCTGTCGTCAAAATCCTCTCTTCCCTTTGTTTCCATAATGTAAATGTTTCTTTCGTCCTGTTTTACAATGAAATCTGGATAATAATCATGGATGTTGCCATCTTCTCCCTGATATTCCATTTTAAACTTAATATTATAACCATTTTTTGCAAAAGAAATAATATTAGGGCAATTATCTAAAAAGTTTGCAAATTCCAGCTCAAAAGGATTTCCTATAATCCTGTTAAACACAGACTTTTTAGGAGTTATATATTTTTGATTATTAACAACCATAGGTTTTACTTTCCGTAATTTGATATAATTTTTCACCTCAGCACTACCCTTATCTGTTATTGTAAGATTATCAATTGCCTTCTTAAATGTGTTGAAAATAGTTTTTTTGGCTTCAATCTCTGATAGATTTCTTAAAACATTTAAGTCATCTACACTCACTTCTTCACCAAATAGATGATATTTGATGAAATCTCTAACTTTTGGATACAAGATATCAAAACCACTAAAAAGTCTGCTCTCCTTTAAGATTGAGTTAGTAAAGAAAGCCATTACACTTCTGTAATTCAAATTGGTTCTATCAAAAATGATTTTATGAGAAAATATGCGATCTAAATCTTCAAAAATAATCTCTCTTTTTTCCCCTTCTGAAAACTGTTTTATTGTCACAGGTTTAAACTCAAGATTTGAAATATCTATGTTTTCTAACTTTTTGTATTCTCTATAAATTCTTGGAGTCAAAACTGGAATGGAAATATCTAATTTTTCTATGTTTTTATGTCTATTTTCTTTGTCCATCTCAATGACAATAGGAGTATTAGAACCAGTATTTTCACCCATTTTTCTGTATCC
>JAUWGP010000042.1 GCA_030606335.1 Caldifarciminota bacterium | reverse complement strand
AAACTTGCTTTGTAACTTGCGCCCTCACACTCACCTATTACCGACTGCCCTATTGCATCCTTAAGCCTGTAAGATGTCGATATTGCCTCTCCAACTTTACCACCACCATCTAAAACAGACCAGGGTATAACATAACCCCGTAGTTTGGATGTCCTTACTTCCGTATCCCCTTTGGTCAAGGCAAAAGCCGGTAAGCAGAGCACAAGTAACAAAGAGACAGTAGCCTTAATATTTAATCGATTGCTAAACATTTAATCCCCCTTTGTTGCATTTTACTTCGTGGTCTTTCTCTCAATCTTATGACGCTCAAGTTTTATTCGCTCTCTTTCTCTCTCTTCCCTCTTCTTCCTTCCCTCTTCTCTCCTCCCTCTTCTCTCTTCCATCCTCTGTCGCTCTGCCATCTCTCTTTCCTCCTCAAGCGCTGCCAACCTCATCTCCTCATCAAGGTCATGTAGGACAGTCCTTTGCTCATGCCCCTTTTCCCTTCCGATAGCGAGCCAGTCGAATTCACAGTTGGGGTCACCACCCCATGATTTCACAGTAAAGCCTCTGGTGGAACGCTCGGGGACATAAAGTCCAGTACCCGATTTCGGTGTCACCGTTATCTGGGTGGGTACATCGGAGGATACGAACTCAGAGAAGGAGTTGTCGAAACTTATGTACACTTGCCCATTCATAAGCTTTCCTGTTCCATGGGCAATGATTTCTTTGTAGGGTGACTCTACTGCTGAGTATGATTCATACTTACCTTTACCATTCTTCTTGAAAGTGCTCCAGCCGACGTCAGCGTAAGCTGTACCATCACAGTCGAAATGGAAACGAAGATAATTCGCCGAGTATAGATTAGCAATCCTACCATCGCTACCATTAGTTGCACAATTTTTTGCCTGGAGTGCTGGATGATTTATTCCGGTGCTATCGTTATAGAAGACACCACCTCTTCGTTTACCCGTAGCCCGGACACCATCGACGCCAGCATTGGCAACATAAACACCATACCAGCCAGCACTGCCCACATGAACACCATCGTCGCCAGCACTGTCCACGTAAACACCATACCAGCCAGCATTGCCCACGCAAACACCATAGACGCCAGCATTGGCAACATAAACACCATCCCAGCCAACACTGCCCACATGAACACCATCGTCGCCAGCACTGTCCACGTAAACACCATCCCAGCCAGCATTGCCCACACAAACACCATAGACGCCAGCATTGGCAACATAAACACCATACCAGCCAACACTGCCCACATGAACACCATCGTCGCCAGCACTGTCCACGTAAACACCATCCCAGCCAGCATTAGTGACTTTGATCCCATAACCTGTTCCAGTATTCTCAACCGTTAGTATCGCATTTGGAGAGTGTACTGAGCCAGAGAGAGTGCAGGGAACACTCATACTGGCAGCATAATAAGCAGAATCAGCCTTATGGGCAAACCCAGCGGTATCGGCATAGATAACCGGACCTGTGCCTGCAGCCCATGCGGCTGTGTCGGCGTGGATAGCATGTTCAGAATTATAAGCCCAATTTGCATTTATCGCATTTGTTGCATGGTCTGCTGTATCTGCACGAAATGCATAACCCACACTCACAAGCTCCTTTCTTGGTGATAGTATCTCTCCTTCTATTTCAGTCTGCAGCCAGCATATTGGATTACTGAATACACTACTTGCTATGGGGTTGACACTACCTAACAGTACATTGAATAACCCATCTATTACAGCCACATCGGTTTGTGTTTCGTCCCATAGTAAGGAACCAACTTCCGGATCATTCCATATGCTGAAGGTCATCTCAAGTGTATCGGTGATGGCATTTTCTGAATTATCTGTGAGATATCCCTGGTAGTTAATCTGGTGTGGAATGCCAGTTTTATTTCGTACCTTTAATTGGGGAGTTTCATCGAACCTGGTCGATCTCGCCCCTATGGCAGCAATTGCAACAACTAAAGCTGATACACCAAGAAATATTCCCATTCTACGCATCATAGCCTCCTTTTTTAATATGCTGTGTGAAATATAACTTATGCAAAAGCAGTTTCGGTTTTGTATTGGATTATGTAGGTGCTTGATATTTTTTAGAGTAGAAAAAGTGGTTTTAGTTGTATCAGGATCCTTTTCAATAAGAATTTTTAGATTGACTACGGAAATTAATCAGGGGAGAAGTAGCAGTAGCTTGCTATATTTGTAGGAATTTTCTGCTCAGGTTGTACAGGTAATTGTTGAAAAACAAAGAACACACTTCCACTTTATTCTCTCACCTCCAATATTTTAAATTATTTAAATGAAAGTATTATTATAAATTATCATATATATTATAATCAAAAAACACTAATTTGTCAAGAAAAATCTTAGGAAATACTCTGGCGGGATAGCTAGGTGAGAACTACATGGTTGGAGTCTTAGATTCTTAGGGTCGTAAAAAATAATGCTTTATTCCTCTTAATTTGACTTTTTCATAATGTTAACATTAAGCAATGATCAAATGAATATTTTATGTCCTTGCATCTACGCCTGTTATAACATGGTTGACAAATGCTCCTATTGAATCCAGTATCAACTTTACCTCATCAGGATATTTTATCCAGTATTTGGTACCCTTTGTTTTAGTTTCGAACCTTATGATGTCAAGACTCTTGAGTTTAGAGAGATGTTGACAGGTTGTAGGTTTGGAGCGATGAATGGCATCAGATATCTCATAAAGTGTCAGAGGCCCCTTTTTCATAAGTAGGTCTATGATAGAAAATTTAGCAGGTTGCCCAAATGCACCTGCAACCCTACAGCTTCGATAGAGAAGTTCAGGCATGGGTCGTCTCTTATTTATTTCTTTCATTTCACCCCTCCTGTTTGACTATTTCATAATGTTAACATTAAGCAATGATCAAATGATCTTTTTATTTAACTAAAAATACATTCTGTAAATCCAGTAAATCCTGTCAGAATTCTCTTGTCAAGAAGTATTCTTTTTTTAGACGGGATATACAGGATGAACTGGATTTTTTTCTCTTATCCCTTTTCTACTCCCTACTCACTACTGGCTACTCGCTACTTAATCAATATCATTTTTCTTGTCTTTATGAATGTTCCAGCATGTAGACGAATAAAATATATCCCAGAAGCAAGGTTATTTTCTTTTCCCGTCCACTTGACAGTATAGTATCCCGCTTCCTTTTCTTCATCCACAAGAGTTATCACCAATCTTCCTGTTATGTCATAAACCTTCAAAGATACTTTACTGATAACTGGCAACTGATAATTGATAACCGTCTTACCCCTAAATGGATTAGGAAAGTTCTGGGAAAGGAAGAAGACTCGAGGGATATCCTCCTCTATCCCTGTGGAAGGAGAGTAATAGAAGGCATACCCAGAATCAGGAAAACGCGCAAAGTTCTGCCACAATGACGAATCAACTGCACAAAGCCAGTAAAAGAGCGAGTCTTCAGGTTGATAGGGAACTGTGTAGTAATAGGCTGAGTCAACGAAGTCGTGTGTTTTACCTGTAAATAGTGATTCTTCTTCACTCCTGTAATAAAGCGAATCCCACAATATACCAGACCAATCGGTAATCTCTGTCTCGATTACTACGGATGTATCTGAACTCTCAGAAATTTCTACATTCTCAAAAATTGGGGAACTCCAGTCCACCCAGAGTTTTTCCTCATCTGACCCAACAATTCTATCAGGTTGGTTGTAAACAGCGTTTATCTTATAAAAGTATTGAGTTTCTTCGACTAATTCTGTATCTACAACAGTATTAACAGTAATAGTATCTCGAACAACCACAAAACTTGAATCGTCCTGATGTCTTCTCAGTAATTGATAACCAATAAGATTAGAATTAGATTTTCCACTTGTTGGTGTATACTCTACTTCAGCTCGGATAAGAATGTTACCTATTGTAGAATCAACTTGCCAGGTTTCACCGTCATAAAATCTTGACCGCATTATACCTGTTTGATTGGCATCTCCATAAATCTGAGCTTGTGGGTTTGAAGATGCTATGCTAAGATAGAATTCACCGTTTTCTAAGGTTAAGTTTAATGAGTCAAGGTTAACTATTTTCCATCCACAACCACCATCAATTACTGCAGAATAGGGTCCCATAAGTAAATTACCAGGTTCACCAAAAGAGTCTACTTCGAACACATAAAGCTGTACCTCATAATCTCTCTCAGAATCATTCAGAGAGAATTTTGTGACATTTTTGCCTGTTATAATTTGTATATATAACTTAGTGTTTTTAATGTGGCACGGGTAATACTGTGGAGTAAATCGCACGGCTCCAATTTCGCCTGGAGGTAATAGATACGACTCTAAAGGAGTGCCTAAATCATAATTTATTTCCTCTACAGGATGTTCCCAGTTGATATTAACAGCCGTTGTCTCGAGTGGTGATATGGATATATTATTTGGTGCCAGGGGTTTATGAATCCAGAAGGAGTAGTTATGTACGGTCGGCTCTCTTGTTCTATTTCCAAAAGTATCTATAACTGCTATGTAATATTCTACTTCTGTTCCATTTGGCTGGGGTGGTATAGAGAACACAAATGTATCTCCCAGACAGTTGTACCCTTCAGTATAAGTCCAGCCTAAGAAGTCTATATAATAATATAGTGTATCATAAAATGGATTATCATCTTGAATGACGGTAGTAACCTCATAGGGCATATTGCTCACATATCCAGCTTCTGGGAGTTTTATCAACTGAATCGATGGAGGCAAACTATCATCTATAAAAATATCAAAGGATTCGCTTCCTCCACAAATGGGAAGACTGTCCCAGAAGAGCGTATATACAACCTGAGCACACCCTTGAATTTCGAGATTCATTGGGAAGGCAACCTCTATTTGGTTGGGTAGTGTATCTATGAGAGCAAAAGCAGTATCAAAGACTAAAGGTATATCCTTTCCAAGATTCTTAAGCAAACCCTTTAGCCTACCATTAAAGGACATATTCACATGAATAAATAGCATAAGAGTAGCAGTATCACAAGGAGAATAGGTGTTGGTGTCTAAGTTTGATTCAAGAAAATATCCTATTATCCCATCTATATCAAAGGGACGTTCTCCAACCAGATATTGTGTATCATTAACATGGAGTATATATTCCAGATTGTATGTGCTCGCAACTACATGCGGTGGCACATTAAAGAAAAAGTGGGTTAGACAGGAGTCAATGGATATAGTATCAATAATTTCCTCACCTGCAGTAAAATATATCCTCGATGTAAGCAAAACTGAATCTCCATATACTATACTCTCTACAGTAACATTCACGGTATCGCCAGGGTCATAGACCTGTTTATCCAAAGTTAAATTAAGTGTGTCATTTCTTGAATATATATAAATGGAATTAAGGTAAAGTGAACGACCGCTCATTGTATAAATCCCGTATGCCGCTTTGTCATCTGTACCGTTAGTTTGTATTGGGATTTCAAAATGTAACAGTGCATTGGGTGATTTGAAATTGTTTATAAGAGTATCAGACCAATTCCCACCGGTGTATGTAGAGAGTGTTATGGAGTTCAGAAGAGGTGTAGTGTCGGGGTTTTCGGTTGCTAAAATTGTCTTGAGCTGGATGTAGTTGTCTAAATTTCCATAACTTGTGGAATCAAGAATCTCATACCAATTTCCCCAGTGTTTTCTATCCTGGGAAGACCTTAGATAAAACGAGAGAGAAGTCTGAGGAGGCATAGTTGCATCGTATAGTAGCAAGATGCTATCTGCGTCAAAATTAAAAGTAGGTAGAAGATAAAACCCACTATCAGAGTAAAGTCCTGCCACATTTATGAGTGTAACTACAGAATCAATAAAGTCTACTCCCAAGCAGGACCCAGATAGATGAAAGCTCGTGTCCTCATTAAAATCGTGGTAATTGACAACACCAATGAGTTCAGCATCTAAATTGGATAGGTTTTCAACCTCGATAAATAGGTGGGCTGTATCTCCTTCCCCATAAGAGGAATTGTTGAGACTTGCAGTTGCATTAACACCATATCCTTCAATCCTGATCTTTATAAGGTTTCTTTCTTCCCCCAGATAAAGCCATGTCCAGTATTCACCTTGAGGAAGGTCTTCAGGAATTATAAAACTTATAGTATCCTCTTTTATTTCTCTTGATTTAAGACTTAAGGTATCGTGGACATCGGCGATGTCACCAAACTCGAAGGCTATGTCTACTTCTCCTGCAGTTATACCAACATTATATACCTCGATTATAATATTTACAGTGTCTTCTATAAACGCATTGATAACTTGTAGATGGTCTGAAAATCGAAATAGAGGTGAAAGAGAAAGATACAATAATTTACTGTCAATGATATTACCACCCTCACTCACTCTAATCTGAAATGGATAGATATCTTCATGAAGCTCAGCATCAAGTGTAAAGACGATTGTGTCTTCAACTTCTATAAGATTGAGTATGGTATCTGATTCCCAGAAGGGAGTGCTCAATTCAATATTACCGAGAAATGTATTAAGACTGCGGTTTTTTATAATTATCTCGACAAAGAATGTTGAGTCAATATTTGCTGTATCGGCAACTATTATCGTATCGATTTCAATATCACTAGATGATATTACATTCAAGTGACTAATTCCCTCATTGAATACTAAGTTCGAGGAAGGAATGCCACATAGCCATTGGATTTCATAATAACCAGGATTCAGATTGTAGTAGTTTATATCATCGCTATACTGTGAACCGATCTGAATGATATATTCCCTATAAGTTGAGTCCACTATTGTATTCAGAGAATCTCTGAGTAATAGAGAAACATAAGGTGAAACCATAAAAGCACCAGTATTTTCAATCACATAATTCACACTTACTGAGTCTTCTGGTAATTTCATACTACTATCTATTGAAAATTCAAGAGATTCTCCAAAACCGACGGGTATTAATAGACTATCGTTTACCCAGTCAGAACTAATACCGACCGTCAGAGTTTCAGGTTTTATTATAATGAATGTATCTACGAAACTCACTGCTTCATTGGGTGAAAGAGAGAGCGTATCTATAAAGATGGTAGTAAGCTCGCGAGAAAGGATAAAGGGTGTACCTACATCTCCTGAATTTTCAACGGTTGTTGTGACAGTAAAAGAATTATGGTCTACAATATTTGGTGATTCAACATCTAAGAATAGAATTGGGAGAGCAATTCTTATCTCCTCTTTGGCTTTTATAGTATCTATCTGGGGAATTGTGAGTTCACCCCTGAAGAAAAATGAACTATGGGGGTTAATTGTGAAAGAATAAGTAATAGTATCTTGAGTTTGGAGAGAAAAAATAGTATCGAGAAAGACACTATCAATTTCAACATTTAATGTCATAAGGGTATCACTGTAAAGAAAGAGTCGTACACTATCAAAGTATGAGTCAGTTAAGTTGACCACAGTTGTAGTGATATGTATGGTGTCACCGGGTAAGCTAACAGCCTTATCTTTACTAATGAATAGTCCATTACCTGAGGAGAGTATGGAAAAGGGTAGAAAGTCCTTATCTACTTTCTGCTGCTGTGATGTAGACACTCCTGCATGGAGTATATAATTTCCTGGGTCAATACCTGCGATTGTATTGTAAAGGGCAAGACTATCAAAGGAAGCAATTGATATACTACTTGTATCTGCCCATATAGTGGAATCCTGATACGTTGATATCCATATTTCTAAGCCACCAAATTTTGGTGACTGATTATCGTTTTTGCATAGGACTGCTCTCGTTTGAAGCCATGTTTCTTCTTCAAATGTTTGGTTTATAAGTTCACTTATCGGACGAAAACCTCCAGAGGTATGATAGTCATAGTTTATACAACCAAAATTTAATTGTTCAAAAGGATTTATAGATATAATTCGACATCCTTGTTGCAATAAAAGACGTCCACAGTCGGCTATACCTTTGTTGTCCTCAATTACTTCATATCCTGATATATAGGAGAATCCTCTACATGGCATATCTACAAGTATATAAAACAAAGAATCATTGCCTGTTGCAAAACTATTTCGTTTGGGGGCCCGAAGTTCGGTATCTAAGATTCCATCTGGCGAAAAACGAAGTAATGGTGTCCAATCTCCACAGATGTAAATATTGCCCTTTTCGTCGATAGATAGTTTTTCATAACTATATCCCAAAGAATCGGCTATTTCCATACCAAAGCTGTCTATAAGGACGCCGGTGGTGGTAAATTTTATAAGCTTTCGACCACAGCATGCATAGACATATCCATTTGAAAATGCTACATCCTGTGGAACACAATCCAAAATCCAACAAGACAATGAGTCACCCAACTGTGAAAATTGCCATATACTACTATTTCCCCGTTCGGTGACCCATAAATTGTTATCTTCACCCAGACCTATACCCCATATGTCATTAAATTGTCCAGATGGCTTACCAAAGGAACCAACCAAATTGCCATTTAAGCCTACTATTCGCACAAGACCACTATCATTGTCACTCAGATATATGAAATTTTCAACTTCAATATCAGCTATTGAACCACATTCTTCTGACAAAGTTTGTTCAAATAAATATTCCAAATGTGAGTTATACTTACGTAGAATTATTGAACTTCCATTTGTGATTAGATATACATCACCAAAAGAGTTAATGGCAAGAGGCATTTCAATAATAGTATCTCTGTTATCCTCTTGTTTTAGATAATCTTCAATTTGCTCTTGAAAAGACTTGGTTTCCCTGTTTTTATTATCTGCTATAAGTTGAGAAATATATAAGGGATATAATGAGGGTATTGAGTCAATAACAATCCATGGTCCTTCTCTTCGACACCCAAAGAGAGTATAATCATCAGATGTTAGCGTATCAGGTTCAGGCAAAAGAAGGGACGGAGTTATATGAAGGTATAAATCTCCATCGAGTGGATAGTTTTGATTTTTAATAAGAGATAGTGTCTTTATGCTGTCATCAGGTAAATAGAAATATTTATCTGTCGTTAAATCAATTGATGCATCGATTCCTTGTATGTTTACAGTAAAGTCTTTGACATACCTTTCTCCAGAGGGTTCAATATCCCCAGTTATTTTTAGTTTATATGTCCCTGTAGTAACTGACGGAATTCCAAAATCGTATTCAACAGTCTCACCAGGAGTAATAGTAAGGAGTCCGGGCGTTTCATAATATTGAAATTCATTAGACAGGTCGCAAAGCGAGATTCTATTTATATCAATTTCGCCTGTAACTCCGCCAGAGTTTCCAAATATGATAGGAATTTCACCTTCAGAGGGATAGATTGAGTCCCGTACAGCAGCAAATATGATGGGTTTAAGAATTGAATAGGTATAGGTCTTATAGAGAGTAGTGTCTGCGAAAGTGAGAGAAACATTAATAGGGTAATGTCCATGACTGAGAGTATCAGGAATAATAGAGATAAAACTGAATAGTGTATCCTCACCAGGAACAATCACACATGAATCCTGAAATTCATCCTCTGTAGATGGAATTGTGACATTGAAATATGCGGGGAGAGAAAAACCACCATAACCCATAAGTCGTAAATAGGTTTCCAATGTGTCTCCCACTTTATAAGAACTTCTGTTAAGTGTAAGATAGATTGAAGGGAACATCGATAAGAAGTATTTTCCAGCAGTAATTTTATGAGTGCCGTAGTGGTATTGTGAAAAAAGGTCATAACGTCCTGTTTGTATAGAATTGGTGTTAAGATTGAAATTTAGAGTAGTATCACCGTTTAAAACACAGTCCAAACTCGCTGAATCACGCCAGATAGTATCGCCATTTGACTTATAAAATTTTATATCTAATCTACCCGACGGAAGGGAGAGTGTATCTGAATTTAGACTTATGTTAATAGAGTTGTTACCGATTGTAAAATTATCAACAGAAATCATCTCAAGGAATACACGTGGATATGCCACATAAAAATATGTATATATTCTTTTTAGTAAATCACCGTTGTGAGATAATTCACTAACCAAGCAATAGCCATCCACGTCTAAGATTCCTAAAGGTATACTATCATGAATTGAGTAGAATGAGCTCTCTGCAAAATCAAAGGTATCCTCTCTTGAAAATATATATGTAGCTCCATGAAGATAAATTCTTGCTTCGATCTGGTAGGGAAAAAGTATATTATTTGATATATTTCTATAGATGTGTACAAATTCCTCTTCAGATTGATATAGGTAATGGGTTGTATCTGTCCATATATTAAAAGTCATACTTAAGTAGTTAATAATCCAGATTCCTTTTTGGCAAGACACTATTGCGTTGCTGAAGAATCGAGAATAGGAATAGGAAGATGGATTGTATAATCCGAAGTATGTAGAAGTAGAACGATTAAGAATTCTTGTAAAGTTAAATGAGCATGATGAATCCGCTGGAACTGTTAAATCTATAAGTGAATCAACTATTAACCATCCCGCACCATCTTCTTCGTGAACTGCAATCATAATTTTTCCATGGAATTCTTCATCTGTAGTATTATTGACCCAAATAGTATAATCAACTTCTGTATCTGGGAAGACATATTCTGTGGGAGTTGTTGTCCATAACATGAAATCACCTGGTTCATATCCACCTACATCGATTTCTCTTTTGACTGTGAATCTTCCTCCTGTCTTTTCAGTTTGAACTGTATCTCCGGTCTCTGAAAGGAGGATATATCCAACAGACCAGATTCCCGAACTATCTGGGGCTATAAAGTCAGTAAATTCTAATTCTCTCCATTCACCAGGATACATAAGTGGCGATAGAGGTAGGTTGCGTGTTTCAACAAGCTCTCTATCAGGTGTATAAATTTTAAGAAGAGCAGATGTGGCAACAAGAGTCTCTGGTTCGCAATAATTGAGTTGGACTGTTGTGGTTACGCTATCACCACTGTAGTATTCAGGGATTATCCTTGATGGTTCAAGTGCCCATGTTATGAGGTCACGAATTAGAGGAAGTTCAGAGCAGTAAGATACATGGTTGTGTCCATATCCCCAATCAGAATAAAGACTTGATATAATAACATATCCAGAACCATAGGGATAGTAGAGTAATGCTGGCATGCCTGTAGATGTCCGTCGTAGTAGAACCTGGGAATAGGAAGGAAAATCTGATATATATCCGTCTAAATTGCAATTTAAGGTGACATTTGATTGACCAGAAAAGATGGGATGCCATTCACTAATATAGGCAGCATTTATAAAACAGGATTGGTCCTCCTCCCAGCCATATCCTGATGGATTACCAGGAAGGATTTCAAAATCGTTTCCGAGCTTCTGAGTAAGGCAGAACACCACACCTCCGTTCAACACAAAATCTGATAGCCTCTGTCTTAAAGTTGGTGAGTCGAAACCTGAAAGTGCAGCTGAACCTATTACGAGAAGTTTTATTGAGTTATTAAGTTCTATCTCTGGATGGTTTATAGTTTTTAAATTTGGCTTAACCGGAGTAGTAGATATATTATATCTTCCAAGAATATAACCAATGCCGTCACTCCAACCGGCGAGCATTATTCCTATCTCGGGGTGCATTGATTCTGATGGGGTTTGGTATAACCATGGTGTAGGATAACTTGCAGTCTCAGAACCTTCATTGTCATCTGGATGGTCGTTAGCATGTCCATCCGCTGTCCAGAAATAGAATTCTCCCTCTTTCAGAGTACATTCTGCTTTTAGTTCATAATATATAGTAAGGTCATCTGTGGCATAGGAGTTTGTTACTAAGAAGTGATATTCAATTGCAGCTTCTGGATTAAGGGTAAAGCATGTATCATTAGCTCCCATGACATTCCATTCCCATGTGTAGTCCTTATAAAACTCAAGTAAGCAGTTTACAGGTTTTTTTAGACTATCACCATAAACAAATAGAGTGCAAGTAACACTCTCACCTCTTTCAATATGAGAAATAAAAGGCTTCGCTTTAGTCGGAACCTTGGGTTTTTCCGCATAGAAGGAAAAGAGATAATCCCCACCTGGCTTTCCGTCTCCATCACCATCTAAATGAATTCCAGATGTATCCTTTGCCGAATCTGTAATTGTGACTTTATATCTTTGACAATAGTCAAGGTAATTGGACGGAGTTAGAACAATTGTTTTCTCGTTTGACCAGGATGAAGAAAAGTCAAAGTTAGCAGTGATTGCATCTTCGGTTACTGATTGATACATTTCCTTTGAGAAGTAAATATATATATTGCTCTCTAATGGAACATTTCTCTCAATGTTTCTCGGACTTGTTGATGAAACAATTGGAGCATCGCCTTTGTAGATATTGATTGTTTTTTGGCTGACATTTGCTGCTCTATCTATTGTACCTAAACCAATATAATGCATACCATACGCTAATTCTTCAGTGTTGATTGTAGTATCAATCATTTTCATCGTGTCACAATCTGAATCGTCTTCCAACAAGAGTTGATTATCTAAATATACACGATAAAAATCGATTCCGGAACCAATAGGTCCATCATATATAGTAACTTTAATATGTAGTGAATCTTTAAAAGTTTTTCCCTCTTGTGGAGATATTATGTCAAGCTCAGGTGGATTTGGAATACTTTCTGACATCCTTCTTTTGAGAGCAGCAGGATAAAATATAGGAATGTGTGGCAAAAGACTACCTGGCAGTAAAAACCAACAACGATGCTTTTCTGCTTCCGAGAAGAATTCAATGCCTATCTGTTCATAGCAGTACTCAACGAGACCATCACAGCGAAAGCAACCATCTCCTGAACCTGGGAAACTGTTAGGTGTCATTATTTTGGGGTAATACCATTGGGTATTACGAGGCCAGGGGTAAGCAGCACCATATTGTTCTCTCGCATTTTTGATAAGTTCTTTCTTGTCTCCTGTCGTGACTACTCTATGTGCAGTGTAACCTTTACCAAATTGAATATCATGACCATTCAGAAAAAAGTCGAAGGAATGCCAGTTAACAGTAGTGCCTTCACCTGTTGCCTGAATAACTGAATGCTGCAAATCTGTATCTATTATATCCTCTAATTCAGGGTCCCAGTCTCCGCTCGCATCACTATTCCTATAAAGAGCTACATGCCCTAAAGGAAACCAGTCTCCGAGGTAGAACACAGAAAGAGGTCTAAATACAGCGTCACCCATCTCGATTCCAGGTGGAAACTCCTGACCATATATTATACTAAAAAGTAAGCAAAGTGATAATACCGCGAGTAACCTCTTCATTCTTTTTCTTGTTTATTTTCAATGAAGCTTTTATTGAATTTATCTAATAGTACTTTCTTACCTCCAGGATTGTTTATTCTATCTATTGCGTCCTGTATCTGTGTTGTGATCGATTCATCTCCTATATCTATTAATGCTTTAATAGCTCTTACTTTAATCCACTCTTCTTTATCATTAAATGCGATATCAAACAATACTCTCTTAGCATCTTCTCCTCCCAAATTACCAAGCGCCCATATAGCAGCGTACCTGTGGTATCCTTGCTTACCGTATGCAATTTCTAAAATATGAGGGAGCGCTTCTTCTGCTTTTATAACTCCCAGTGCATAAATTACATTTTCTTGAACAGGATTACCACTGTCCTTTGCAATTTCAAGTAATGGATGTACCATATCTTTGTTAGAGGTTTCTCTACCAATAGCTCCCAATGCTGCAACAGCTATCTTTTGAACATCAATAGAACTATCGGTGTCAAATACATTCAGTAATGATTGCACAGCCCTTTCGTCATGTAAAAAGACAAAGGCATGTGTTGCACTGTATCTTAGCTCCTCAGGATTACTTTTGTCCATCATTGTCTCTATTATTGCATCTGTTGCAGTGGTATCTTTTAACTTACTGAATCCATATGTACATATAGCAGACCTAACCTTTGTATTATCGTTCTTGTCAAGTAGTACATTTGCCATCGGCTGGATTACAACACTCTTTATACTGTCTATATCATTTAAATAAGGAATTAAACTGACCAATGTCAACCTTGTTTTCCAGTCTCTGTCCTTATTCTCAATTTGCTTAATTGTTTCTGGCAAGCCAGGTATACCTATGTTTAAAACCCTGTCACAAAGAAAATCAAACTTTAGTGGCAAACCAGCCAATTCAGTAGTCTCTATACACATTTCGTCCATTTCATCTACTATATTTATTATTTCTTTGTTGATCTTAGGGTTTTCTGGCCACTTTTCCAATGGTATTAAGGAATGTGATTGCAATGTATTTGCTGATATATATCCAGCCATAAGGACAACCACAAGTGAGAGAACTACAATCACTATCTTATTTTTCAGCATTATATCTCCTCTTATAATATGAAAAAGAGTTATTTTGTAGATAAATTTCAATATTATAATATCAAATGGATAAAAAGTATAAAAAGTCAAGGGAAAAAGTAGGAAATGATTTTGAATAGTTCTACAGCTTTTAGTGAAAAAAGTTCCTCTGATTCGAGGGGCATAAGATATTATGAATGTAAAAGAACGGATTTATTTAGTATAAAAGAAAGAGATACTCTTGTTCCATATACTTATCTTACTCACTAAAATAGTATCCTATAAAAATAAAGTGTCCTTGTAAGTCTATATATTATAGAGCCTTATTAAGAACCGACACC
>JAUWGP010000040.1 GCA_030606335.1 Caldifarciminota bacterium | reverse complement strand
GATGCAATAGGGCAGTCGGTAATAGGTGAGTGTGAGGGCGCAAGTTACAAAGCAAGTTTGGGCTTCTGGTCTCCATGGACAAAAGGGGGAGCGGTAGGAATAGAAGAAGAGTTTACTGATTTAAATGAATTTCCTCAGGTTTTCAACTTATCACAGAACTATCCAAATCCTATGGGATATAGAACCACGATTAAATATTCTCTTCCCAAAGCGAGTCGGGTAAGGCTCAAGGTTTACAACATATATGGACAGTTAATAAAGACGCTGGTGAATGAGCTACAGAAGCCGGGTTACTACGCAGTTGGATGGAATGGAAGGGATAATGCAGGTAAAGAAGTCAGTAACGGTATATACCTGTATCGACTGGAGGCTGGGTCATATACTGCAACGAGGAAGGTTGTTATGATGAAGTAGTTATTAGTTGATCAGTTGATTAGTTAAATGGTTGATTGGGGAAATATACGAATTGTTTAATGTTGAATGTGAAATGTTGAATGAAAGAAAGTTGATTGGTTAAATAGTTTATTAGTTGATTAGGAAAAAAATCTGTGTAATCAGAGATTTCTGTACTTTTCAGAAATCTCAAAGAAAACACTTGACAAATGGGTGTTTTTCTATTATATTATATATATAGGTATTTTTTAAAACTTTCATTCTATTTAAAATATTGGAGGTGAGAGAATGATGTAGAAATGTGTTCTTTGTTTTTAACCATTACCTGTACAACTTGATAAGAAAATTCCTACAAATATAGCAAGTTACTGCTCTTTCCCCTCTGATTAATTTCCGTAGTTTATCTAAAAACTCCTGTAGAAAAGGTTCCTGATGCGAGTAAAATCTCTTCCTATACTCTAAAAAATCTCAAAAGAATACATAATCTAATATAACTCCAAAACTACTTTTCTATTAGGTATTTCACTTAACTTATTATACGAGGTGGTAGATTATGAGAAAGATTATATCAATAACAATTATTGTTGCACTTCTTTCGGGAGGATTATATTCATCCGAAGAGCAGGAAGCAAAAAAGTCCAAATCAGAGAAAACAGCAATTACAGCATCACTTATTGCCCTTGTGGATTATTCTTCATTTATTGAAGAATCGTTCACAGTATCTCCTGACGGCAATCATGTGGCTTATGCGGTTGGGCTGGACAACAAGCAGTTTGTAGTCATGGATGGAGAAGAGGGAAAACATTACGATGGTGTTAGTTACATTATTTTCAGCCCTGACGGCAATCATATGGCTTATCCGGCTGAGCTGGACAACAAGCAGTTTGTAGTCCTGGATGGAAAAGAGGGAAAACATTACGATGGTGTTGGTCGCCCTATTTTCAGCCCTGACGGCAATCATGTGGCTTATCCAGCTGGGCTGGGCAACAAGTGGTTTGAAGTCGTGGATGGAGAAGAGGGAAAACATTACGATGCTGTTTTTCCACCTATTTTCAGCCCTGACGGCAATCATGTAGCATATATAGCAGTAAAGGCTAAATCCCTTTCTGTGGTTATAGAAGGAAGGGGGGGTAATAGATGGTTTGTAGTAGTCGACGGAGAGGAGGGAAAGCAATATGACAGAATATATGAAGGGAAAAAATGGGTTTCGTTTGATTATTTATCAGATAGTCTTCGATACGTAGCGAGAACAGGTGAAGAAATCTACCTGGTAAAGGAATGTATTAAAAAAATTGAAGAAACCGAATAACCAAAAAAATGATATTGACTATTTATATATCTATAGGTCCGAAGACTTACATCCTTATAATCTCCTCCCCAGCCTTTCCGTCAAGTGTCCTAATTGAGGCGTCACCCCGCTATGGCGGGGGAACCCGATATGACGTGAACGGATTACGCTTCGCTTAAACAAGTTCAAATGATATTAAATGTGAAATATTTAAAGGAAAGAAAGTTGATTAGTTAAATAGTTGATTGGGTAATTGTTATTAGTTATTAGCTATCCGTTATTGGTTATTGGTAATTGATAAAGTCTAAGAGTCGAAGGTCTAAAAGTAGAAAGGTATTGATTAGTTGATTAGGTATGAAAAATAATTAAATCCAGTTCATCCTGTATATCCCGTCTGAAAAAAGACATTTTGACAGGATTTACCCCGTACATTACCACTACGGGGCAGGCCCCTTATGAAATAGATACCCCGTTGAATAGCTTCCTGCAGAAATAGCTCCCTCATGGAGTAGTTTACACACTCCACGGGGCGAGAAGCATTTCACCCTATACGCTTATCGCTATAGGAGAAGCCACAATGTAATATAAAAAACCTGATTACACCCCGTTAGATAATTTAAACATCTCACAGGGCAAGTATGGCAAGCAGGGCAAGACACATTTCATAGGGCAAGCAAGATTGACAGGATAAATATTATTTAAAAAGAGTGTTTTCTATTAAAAAAAGAATGATAAATAAATCCATTATGTTTCCAATCTTAATCCCTACAATTTCCAATCCTAATCAAGCCAAAGTATTTTTCCAAAAAAATATATATATTACTTGACAAAATGGAAATTTTATATTATAGTATAGTGAATAGTAATATTTTTTAGGGTTTTTTGGTGCACTAAACAGAATTAAACAGAGAGGTGAGGAATAATAATGTTTATATACTTTCTCCCAAATATCAAGTAAGTGTTAGGTGTATAATACTCAGTAAGTATATTTATAAGGTATACTTAGATCAGTTAACTCTGTAATAAAAAACCTATTACAGGATTAATCCATTTAGATAAGAGAGACAGAAATAAGTTATAAAAGGAAGTGTTAAAGTGAAATGAAATATTCAACGAATAATTATACAAAAATAGGTTTTGCACATGGTCTTCTCTCATATAGATACTATCTCTGGAAGGAGTTCTTTAAACAGCTTGGTTTTATGGTAATAGAGTCGGCAAGAACTACAACATCTATAATGAAGAAGGGTATTTCACTTACAGTTGATGATACATGTATGCCTGTCAAAGCCTTTATTGGTCATGTAGACGAACTCCTTTCAAAGGATATAGATTACCTTTTTGTCCCGAGAGTATTAACAATAAGAAGAATTAGCGGGTACTACTACACCTGCCCTAAAATTATAGCTCTGCCTGATGTCGTAAGGGCTATTTTTAATCTGAGTGAAAACACTACTCCTAAGATATTGGAAATGGAGATAGACGAGAGAAAAGAGAGAATGGAAAGCAGAATGATTTATTTTGCCAGAAAAGACCTAAGGAAGGGGAAAAGGGATGTAAAGAACGCAATCAGTGTAGCAATTAAAAAACAGAGGGAATACGAGAAGATGCTAAGTATGAAAGATGACCACAGAAACTACAATTTAAAAATTGCAGTCGTAGGTCATCCTTATCTTATATTTGATGATTATTTAAGTATTGGACTTATTAGAAAATTGAACGAACTGGATGTTGAAGTGATTACACAGTTTATTGTACCCGAAAAAGAAATCGAAAAGAGTATGGAGGGGTTTTTTGAGATCTCGTGGGGATATGAGCGAGAAATTCTCGGGTCGATTTCTTACTTCACAAATATTCCCGCTGTAGATGGAATAATTTATTTCACTTCTTTTGGCTGTGGTCCATTCGCAGTATTAAGCGAGTTAGTAATCAGAGAAATCAAAAATAAGAGTAGCAAGCCTATAATGTTTCTTATGATAGACGAACTTACAGGAGAAACAGGATTTATTACTCGAATAGAATCTTTCGTAGATATGATAAGAGCACAGAAATGAGAGTCGGGTTTCCACATATCGGTTATGTGTATGTTATCTTTGGTGCGTTTATGAGGGCACTTGGTTTAACGACAGTTATCCCACCTCGTCCTTCCTATAATTCACTTATAGAGGGTGTAAAGCACGCGCCTGAGCAGATATGCGTGCCGTTCAAGGCAAATCTGGGATGTCTGATTCAGGCACTGAAAATGGGGGTAGATGCTTTGGTGGGTGTACATGGAGACTGGACATGTAGGTTTGGATATTATTCTAAATTACATCATCTTATCCTCCACGACTTGGGGTACGAATTCGAAAGCATAATCATCGAAGGAACTAAAGAGAGTATTAAAAATATTGCTGAAAGGATTAAGGAAGTGAATAGATGTGGGCTTACGAAGGTAGTATGGCTATTTTTGAGGGCATTTCAACTTGCTAATAAAAAAGGAGAGTTACTTGAAAGACTTCAGGAAAAGACGCGATGGCTTAGACCAAGAGAAGAAACAAAAGGAGCGGCAGAGAGCATTTTCAATAAGGGCATAGAGATAATTGACAAGGCTGAGTCATTTTCATCACTTAGAGTCGCCAAGAAAAAGATAGATAGAATGTTCGAAGGAGTTGATGTTAAAGAGGGATTTGAACCTCTCAAAATAATGGTTCTTGGAGAGGTATATCTTGTTCTTGAACCACTACTCAACTTCAATATTGAAAATAAATTAGGAGAAATGGGTGCTGAGGTAAGTTACTTCATATCAGAACATAGGTGGTTCTTGCACCCCTTCAAACTCGGGAAAAGAGGCAGATACAGAGAAAATCACGCACATAAACTCGCTACTCCGTATCTAAAATATAATGTCGGCGGTGAAGATAAAAATACTATTGGTTATTATCTGATAGCAAAACAAAGAGGATACGACGGAGTGGTTCATTTTAAGCCTTTTACCTGCATGGCTGAAATAATAGCAAAGACAATCCTATATCGCGTTGCAGATGAACACGGTCTACCTTTCATCTCCTTTACAGTCGATGAGCATACCGCAGAGGAAGGTTTATTAACTAGACTTGAAGCTTTTATCGATATGCTTTCAGAAAAAAGGAAAAAGTATGGAGGGATATTTAGGAATTGATATCGGCTCGGTATCAACGAATTTTGCAATCTTGGATAAAGAGTGCAATATATTGGATACACTATACCTGAGAACAAAGGGCAATCCGACCCAGGTAGTTAAAAAGGGATTCTCAATATTGAAAACAAGGCTTAAATCAGATTGCAGGATAAAGGGCGCGGGTACCACAGGTTCTGCAAGGAGACTTATAGGAAAACTCGTAGGTGCTGATCTTATAAAAAATGAGATAACATCACACGCTGTTGCTGCTTTGCATTTCTACCCCGATACATGTACAGTTTTAGAAATCGGGGGTCAGGATTCGAAGTTAATAATAATTAGAGATGGTATTGTCGTTGATTTTGCGATGAATACTGTTTGTGCTGCTGGCACGGGGTCTTTTCTCGACCATCAAGCTGAACGTCTGAGTATTCCTATAGAAAAATTTGGTGAACTTGCACTTGGGGCGAAATCTAAAGTAAACATAGCCTCTAAGTGTACTGTATTTGCAGAAAGTGATATGATTCATAAAGCTCAACTTGGCGTACCAACAGAAAATATAATTAGGGGTCTATGTGAAGGAATTGTCAGAAATTATCTGAACAACCTCTCACGAGGAAAGAGAATACAGCCTAGAATTGTATTTCAGGGGGGCGTTGCTTATAATGTTGGCGTCAAAGCAGCCTTCGAAGAAGTGTTAGATTCTGAGGTAACGGTTCCTGGTCATGCTGGAATTATGGGTGCTATCGGAGTGTCCCTGCTTATAAAAGACCTCGTTGAAAATAAAGGAAAGGGAAAGAAGGGTGGTTTTATCGGGATGGAGATACAGGAAATGGAATTCGAAACAAAAGTATTCGAATGCAAAGGCTGTCCAAATATATGCGAGATAGTACAGATAGAAAGGGACGGTAAGTTGATTGACAGGTACGGTTATCGATGCGACCGGTGGGAACTCTTAAAAACAAAAGATAAGTTTAATAAAGGTCACGATTAGTAAGAGCAAGATTTAACGGATGTCAGGAAACCAATTTATCTATTATTTGAATATTACAAAATAAACCATGATAGCAAAGAAATTCTTTAAAAACTACTTTGCAGGTTTCGATATAGGCTCGGATACAGTACATGCCATAGTATTAGATGAAAATAAAAATATTATCTATGCCCCAGAATCACTCATGCATTTTGGTAATCAGATAGACGCACTTATAGAGATTTATAAAGATATAACAAATCACGTTGGAGAAAATAATGTCGTATCAACAGCCTTCACTGGTTCTGCGGGAAAATTAATTGCTGAGGTAACAAACACTACATTTTACTATGATACAATATCAATCCCAACAGGAGCAGAGATTATTGCACCGACTGCAGAATATATTTTTCATATGGGTTCGAAAGACCCTTATTTCTTTGAAAAAGGGATACTTAAGGGTAAATCATTTGTTATTGACCATGCTACCGGAACAAAATGCGGAGGTGGTAGTGGTATTCTTATTAATAAACAAGTAAGGAGATTTTTTGTAGAAGAACATCCCGTAGAACTTGAGGATATCGAATCCGAAAAAATAAAAAGTGAGAACAGAAAAAAACTTCAATTGCAATTAGAGCATATGCATAGAACATCTTTTGAAACCATAAAGTGCTCTTCTAAGGATATTGATGTCGGAGGGAGATGTGGTGTTGTTATTCAGTCTGACATGATACATCTACAGAATTCAGGTGAACAGATACCAAATATTTTAAAGGGAATGTATGTGAGAGTCACACAAAATTATAGAAGTGATGTGATTAAAACAAGACAACTTGATAGAGAAAAAAAATCTATTGTAACAGGGGGAGTATTTTTCAATGAATTTATGATAGATGCTCTCTCAAAAGAATTAGGTATATCTTTAGAAAGGCCTGTGAACTTCGAGAAAATCGGTGCTGTGGGTGCAGCATTAAAGGCTTTAAGAGGTAAAGAGAAATCACGTTTTAATGTTGGGGATCTAAAATTAGTTATTGAATCGCAGAGGCGGGAGATACAATATGCCCCTTCTCTATCTTCCGTATTAAATAGAGTACATATTTATCCAGAAGAAGAGGCAGTCAGGATAACAGAAAATGGACTGGTCATTTATAAACAGTTAAGGGAACCTACAGATATAGTCATAGGAGTAGATGGTGGGAGCACAACAACCAAGGCTTTAATAGCAGATGCTGATAATTTAGATATAATTGCAGAAATTTGTCTTGATACAGAAGGAAGACCTCTTGAAACTGCCCAGAAAATATTTAGAGAGATTAAAACCCAAATGGGAAATTATATTAAAATAAATGGTATATGTTATACAGGAAGTTCGGGAGCATTTTATCACAGATTATTTACAGATTTCAAAATAAATCCTGAAGTAGAATGTGCAGACATTGTAAAGGATGAAATAACCTGTCATGCATTTGGTGTTAAGCATTTTAATAATAAGGTTGACACAATCTTCGAATGTGGTGGTCAGGATGCAAAGTATACGAGATTCAATAAGGATGGAACTGTTAAAAAGGCAAAAATGAATCTAAGTTGTATGGCTGGAACAGGTCAATCGATGAAAAATATGCTTGATATGCTTGGATTTGATTTTAATGATTTTAGAAGATACGCACTTAAAGCGACAAGAACACCTATTGTTGATGAAACCTGTGCTATTTTTACTGAAGCTGGAATCCTAAAACTACTTGCATTGGGGTTTTCAAAAGAGGAGCTTGCGGCAGCAACTGCATACGGATTCATGGGAGGGTATGCAAATAAGTTTGTTGGAAATGAGAGCTTCGGTGATTTTGCATCCGGACAAGGAGGACCATTTAAAGGGATAGAATGTCTGGCAGCCCTGATATTACATACAGATATAGAAATTCATGCGTTTCCTCACAGACAATTATTTGGTGCCCTCGGTGCAGCAATTGCAATCTTTAAACGGATTGAAGAGATGAAGAAAAGTGGAAAAAAATATGAGTGTAAGTTCAGGGGATTAGATATATCAGACATGAAATTTCAAAAGAGAGTGGAGAGTTGTACTAATCTTGTTGAAGACAGTTGTGGTAGAGATTGTAAATTACAGGTCTATAAACTTGATAAAGACGAAATTTTTTCAGGGGGCTTATGTCCAAAGGGAAATATCGATTTATCCCTGGTCGAAAAAACTGAAAATTATGTAGAATTGTACAAGAAGATGCTAAAAAGGAAGTTGGATGCGTTCAATGTAAAGTATGTGGATTACAAAATTGGAATTGTAGACAACAGAGGAAATAGAAACAGAAGAGAAAAACCGCAAATACTAATTCCAAGGTCGTTCACCTATCTAAACGAAAAGGGAGTCTTTTATACAGCATTGTACTATTACCTTGGTTTTGATGTTGTTATCTCCCCGGAATCAGATGATTATATAGCCAATCTTGGAAATACTCATTCTCATTCAGAGGCTTGCTATCCTGCTAAACTTGCAAATGGACATGCTGCTTTATTGACGAGATACTTGAGAAAAGGCATCGATAAGTTATTACTGGTCAATACCATCAGTGTTACAAAGGACAAGAAAAAATTCTGTCCTTATGTTTCTGCTGCGGGTTTTGTTGCGAAAGATGCTCTTGGTCTGGACAATAAAGATGTCTTACTCCCTGTACTTCACTTTGAAGACCCCAATTACAGAATAGAAGACGCTATTTACAAAGATCTAAGAAGAATATACAAAGGTGAGAGAAATGGCTGGAAATTTAGCAAAAATAAAGTAAAAAAGGCAGTGCTGTATGCAGAAAAAGCACAAAGAGAATTTTTAGAAGAAATTTATTCCAGGGGAGAAAGTATAATAGAGAAGTTGAAAAAGAAGGGTGAAAAAATATTCATAGGGATTGGGAGAGGTTACACTGTTCTGGATGATAAAGCAAGCTCAAAAATTCATGAATTATTTATATCATATGGCCTTAATTTTGTCCCATCATTCTTCTTAAGAAGGCAGGATATCGACATCAGTAATATAGCACATCATATGTACTGGTATCAGGGACAGAACATAATACAACAAGTTATAAGAGTTGCACTTGACCCAAAACTCTATGGAGTTAGAGAAACAAACTTCAATTGTGGGACAGATTCTATGATACTATATCATGAACAGAGGGTTATGGAAATAGCTGAAAAACCTTATCTGGTTTTACAGACTGACGGGCATAACAGTAATGCACAATTTGGCACAAGGACTCTGGCTAATAACGAAGTAGTGAAAACACATAAATCCAGAACAGATTTAAGAATCGATGACTTTAAAGTCATTAAACCAGGTATGGATGATTTAGAAAAACGTATCCTCGGTATCCCGGATATGGGGAGAGAAAATACCGAGATTCTCGTAGCTGTATTCAAATCTATTGGCTATAAAACAGAGTTAATGCCTTCAAGAACAGAAAAATCACGATATTTTGCAAGAAAGGTTTTAAATACTAATATCTGCGAACCAATGTCTTTTGTAACAGGGGACAGCCTTGCATGGCTTTATGAAAAAAGTGAACAAGGTTTTATTCCTAATAGGGATTTAGCGATTTTCATGCCTCAGGCAGCAGGTCCATGTAGATTTGGTCAATATCATGTTCTTTTAAGAAATTTCTGTGATAGTGATGGTTTTACAGGAGTACCGATTGTATCTCCTGCCTCACAAGATGATTATTATGACGTGCCTGTTTCAAGAAATAAGTTAAACATATTAAAAAGAAACTTTTTTAAAGCTCTGACATGTAACGATACTTTACAGAATGCCTTATTGCGAACAAGACCTTATGAAATAAATAAAGGAGAAACAGAGAGAACCTATAAAGAGCTGCACAGAGAATTATTGAGTATAACCATAGATGGCTGCAGCATGAAGAAATTAGATAGATTCATGGGGAAGGCAATAAATATTTTCGAAGACATACCAAAATATAGAGATACAGTGAGAAAAAGGGTTGATATGATTGGGGAAATTTTTGTGAGGTTACATCCAAAGGCTAATCAGGACTCTCTTAAGATGCTTGAATCAACGGGTCTCGAAGTCTATTTACCGATGTCATCTGACTGGTTTTATTATATAAATCAGAATTCGAAAAGAAAATTCTTAAATGATAAAAAATATAATAAGCTGTTGAAATCTTTTATTAAAGGGTATTATATGAATTATGTTAAAAAGAGATTATCAAAACCATTTAAAATATATCTATCAGGAAGAGAACCACACGATATTCTGGGTTTGATTAGAAGGTGTCAAAGCGATATGATATATCATATAGAGATTGAAGGGGAATCTCCGATTTCCATTGGTGAAGCCTATGAATTCATACATGGTCATATAAACACAGAGGTGCCAACATGTGGTATCTATCATGTCCTACCTTTTGGTTGTATGCAGGAGACAACTGCAACATCAAAAATCCAGTCTTTAATCCAGAATAAGCGTATATCAGATAAGGAACATAAATCAAGATTAATACCCTATTTAACAGCAGTGTTTGGTGAATCAGAACTTCCAAACCTTGAGGCTGAAATTGCAGCATTTGCAGAAAAATGTAATCTTAAGAGAGAATTGGAAGCCAGTTCTATGACCTAAATAAAAGGGAAGTTAGTGTTACTCTAATAGTATCATATGACCGGGAGTGCATGGAGGAGAAATGGAGTGAATAGTTGATTAGTTATTAGTTGAATGGTTAATTGGTTGAATTGTTAAATGTGAAATGTTAAATGTTTAAAGGAAAGAAAGTTGATTAGTTGATTTGGAAGGAACTTAAAACCTTATAACCTCGTATCAGACCACATTTTAACCATCTATAATATCCAACTTTAGTTATTCCACACAATACTTTCTAAAAAAATAACAAAATAACTTGACAAAAGGGTGTTTTTTGATTATAATATATACAGACGATTATTTATAACAACACTTTCATTTCAGTAATTTAAAATATTGGAGGTGAGAGGATGAAGTAGAAAGGTGTTCTTTGTTTTTAACCATTACTGGTACAACTTGAACAGAAAATTCGCACAAATATAGCAAGTTAAAACAACTTTTCCCCAGACTAACTTCCACTGTTTATCTTAAAACTCCTGTAGAAAAGATTCCTGTTACAAGTAAAATCTCTTCCTATACTCTAAAAAATCTCAAAAGACTACATAACAACATAGCGCCAAAATGACTTATTATGTTATATTCCACTTTCCATATTAAACAAGGAGGTTTCGATGCGTAGAATAGGAGTATTGTTGAGTATAGCAGCATTGGTTGTTGCAATTGCTGCCATAGGGGCAAGACCTAACAGGTTCAATGAGACTTCCCAATTAAAAGTACGAAATAAAACTGGCATTCCACACCAGATTAACTACCAGGGTTATCTCACAGATAATTCAGAAAATGCCATCACCGACACGCTTGGGATGACCTTCAGCATATGGGATGCGCCCAGTGTTGGAAGCCAGTTGTGGGATGAGACACAAACCGATGTGGCTGTAATAGATGGATTGTTCAATGTGCTGTTGGGCAGTGTCACCCCGATACCGAGTAGTGTATTCAGTAACCCGGCTTGCTGGCTGCAGACTGAAATAGTAGGAGAGATACTGTCACCAAGAAAGGAGCTTGTCAGTATAGGTTATGCATTTCGTGCAGATACAGCAGATTATGCAATAGCTGCCCCCAGTGATAATGACTGGCAGGTTGATGGCAATAATATGCACTCTATTCCAACAGACAACGTTGGCATTGGGACCTCGAGTCCGGAGAAAAAACTGCATTTGTCGAGTCCAACTTCAATTTATGGAATGCTTCTAATAGAAAATTCCAATACCGGTGATAATGAAGCAACCATCGCGTTCAAAGAGGGAAGCGATGCTGGTGGTGTTGATATTTGGGTGGCAGGAGTTGGGTCATGGGGCAATACAAACGACTTCGTAATAGGTCGAGGTGGAGTAAAGTTCTTAGTGACACCGGATGGCGATGTTGGTATCGGGACGTCAAGCCCGAGCGATGAAACCAAACTTCACATTCAGGCAGTTTCAGACAATTTTGGTGTCCTGGTGGACGGTGGAGGGACATCAGGTTCAGAGATTGGATTACATTCGGCAACATCAAAATATGCAAGTTTGGCCAAGAATTGCTATTACGATGGTGCTTGGAAGAGGTTTAATACAAATTCTGGAGCTTTTTTGCAGGAAGTTCAGCCTGATGGAGATGTGCTGTTCAGAACCATAGATGCTGGCACAAACCCAATTTCTTGGATAAATGCCTTAACGATAAAAACAGATGGCAAAGTTGGTATCGGAATAATGACTCCGGTGTATGATTTAGATGTCGATGGTTCTATAAAAGCTAGTGGTAGTTTAGGGATAGGAGTGTATGGATCTGCTGGACTAACAGGAGTAAGAGGAGAATCAGTTGGATATGGTGTTTATGGAAAAGGCGTTATTGGAATTTATGGCGAGGCAGATACCTCGATAATAGCGAGTGCAATAGCAGGTTGTTTTGATGGCAAAGTCGGTATTGGCACGAGTGTACCCGAAGAAAAGCTTCATGTCGTGGGTACAGTTAAATGTGAAGTTCTCAAGCTCACAGGTGGATCAGACATCGCTGAACCATTTGATATTAAAGAGACAGATGGCATTAGAGCAGGTATGGTTTTGACAATTGATCCAGAGAATACAGGAAAACTAAAAATTTCTGAAAGGGCATATGATCGCTGTGTTGCCGGTATAATTAGTGGCGGCGGCGGCATCGAGTCCGGAATATTAATGGGTCAGTCGGGCTCTGCCGCAGATGGAGAGTATCCTGTGGCACTGACTGGCCGCGTCTATTGCTGGGCTGATGCTTCAAATGGACCCATCCAGCCTGGAGACCTACTGACCACATCAGAGACTCCCGGACATTCTATGAAAGTTACCGACTATGTGAGAGCACAAGGCGCAGTTATTGGTAAAGCGATGAGTTCGCTCGATAAAGGTAAAGGTCTGGTTCTTATCCTGGTTGCGCTGCAATAGGAAGGAGGTGTAATGATGGAAGGGATTATAAATAAAATTTTAAAAGCATCGCTCATGGTCCTTTGCCTGGTTCTGATATCTCCGTATCTTCAGGCAAAAGAATTAAGTGAGTACGAGGTTCGTGCTGCCGTTGAAACATGGGTGCGTTATGTAACTGCAGATGCACGACCCGATGCCGTCATCGAAAGAATGGAACCTTATAAAGTTAAAGGCAAAACAGTTGCCTACATTGCTTATCTCGGGGGTAGTGGTTTCTGCCTTTGCGGTGCCGACGACCTGGTTCTCCCTGTATATCTTTATAACCCAAAAGGGACTTACAACCCTAAAAATCCAAACTATCAATACATCCTTTGGGAGATCGAAACCAGACTGAAGTATTTGAGTGAAGGATTGGAGGAAGGCGACCCAAAAGTGCTCCAGTATGAAAAAGCTTTGTCTGAGAGAGCTGCGTTCTGGCAAGAGCTTATTGCTGGACGTATTCCACCAAGAATAGTGGATAAGTATGCTCGTATTGAACCTATGATGATGGTACTCCCTCTGACATGTAAATGGCGCCAGAGCTCACCGTATAATGACGAATGCCCGTTACTCACTCCTCCCGATGAACGAACAGTTGTCGGTTGTGGTGCAACAGGAGCAGCTCAGATCATGTATTACTGGAAATGGCCGAATACTGGCGTTGGAAATGACACTGTGTATTACAACTATCGCTGGAGGACTGACTGGGACTTTCAGTATCTTGCAGTTAATCCCGATACTCACTACTTTCCAGGCGGGTGGGGGAATGATCGCCTTGACTGGACTCCAGATTATGGAGGAAGGCTATGGATGACTGGCTACTGGGACGGGAGTGTTCATGCTGCAGCGATAAATATTAGTGGGGATTCTGACTATCTTAACGCACTGGATGCTCTTTGGAACAGGCTCACCTCTGCAACAACGACCTGCTATGCGGACTTCGGCACCACGAGCTACGATTGGAGCCTCATCGGGGATGTCCATTCAGACCCACCAGACGTCGGGGATGCTGAGGTAGCAAAACTCTGTTACCATATCGGTATCGCCAGTGAGATGGATTACGGTGTTTGGGCATCTGGATGTGCTCTTTATATCGTTCAAACCGGGATAGTGGACCATTTTCGATATGATCCAGATAACACCTACGGTGTTCCAGATATCAACATAATGACTGAAGAGATCCAGTGGCTTCGTCCATTGGCATTCAGCGGTTGTAGTGCTCCCAATAGCTGCCATATGTTTGTTGTATATGGCTACAACAAAGGGACTGATCCAGACAGACAATTCTTAATGAATATGGGAGGGGGTCCTGGTAGTGATAGCCTGTGGTATTCTTGTGATAGTGTTTCCTTTAACCTTTACCAGAAGCATCTTACCCGCATTGCACCTCTGAATGTTGTGAAGTTTGTGGGAGATGACAACCCTGGCGATGGCTCCCCGAACGACCCATATGAGGATATTGAAGAGGCAATCAACGAGGCACCCGATAATGCGACACTGATATTCAAGGCTGGTTCAGATAATACCTTCTCTGCAGGCATGCTCGTAATAGATCACCCTTTTACTCTTAAAGGTTATGACGCTACAATTCGTAAGGAGTAAAAGATTTGGGACAGCGATGATGGTATGGCGTTGATAAGAGTGATAAGGTTCACAGACTTATTCTATCAGAGATATAAATGATTGGATAGGAGGTAAAATGTTTAACTATCGATTAATTATTGGATGCACTAGCTTCTTGCTACTAGTGCTCTGCTTACCGGCTTTTGCCTTGACCAAAGGGAAGGCAGAGGTAAGGACACCCAAACGACGGGGTTATGTTATACCCTGGTCTGTTTTAGATGGTGGTGGTAAAGTTGGAGAGGCAATATCGACATCTTACAGGCTTAAGGATGCAATAGGGCAGTCGGTAATAGGTGAGTGTGAGGGCGCAAGTTACAAAGCAAGTTT